>DASTJM010000108.1:0-63707 GCA_035716545.1 Streptosporangiaceae bacterium | reverse complement strand
ATAGGGGCTAGTCAAAGGGAGCCGGGCGGTGAGCCTCAATACTGGATCGAGGGGTGCTTCCGTATCTGACTTCCGTTTGTGTCTATAAGGTGTTGAGCGTCTCGCTGGTTGAGCACGGTTTGAGCGTTTCTCGCCGCGGAGCGTGAGCACGGTTTGGTGACCGATTTGGCGGCGCCGCGATGGTTGAACACAGGGTCGGAGCGGGAGCTGGCTTTGACGGGAGGGCGCGCAGGCGTCAGCGTGACGACGAACTGAACGCGCAAGAGCCCCCTCGCCAAATCTGTTCGAAGGATCGCGAAGGGGGCTCTTCCTGACGAAGCCGGAGCTCCGCTGTGCTCATCGTAGGGACTGACGACGTTGCCGTCGAGGCGGACCTGACCGGCGGCCGCATCGGCTGCCCGACCTGCGAGGTCGCTCTGCGGCCCTGGGGGCACGGCGTCGAGCGAGAGGTGCGCCACCTGGAGCGGACCGAGCGCCGGCGTCTACGCCGCTCGATCTGTAAGCCCTGTGCCACCACGCACGTGCTGGTCCCAGAGGACACCCTCTTGCGCCGGCGTGACGGCGCGGAGGTCATCGGTGCCGCGCTCGCGGCCAGGGCCAAAGGAGTGGGCCACCGGCGCATCGCCGAGGATCTGGGCCGAGCACCGTCGACGGTGCGGGGTTGGTTGCGGGCCTTTGGCGCCCGGGCGGTGGCGCTGCGCGAGCACTTCGCCCGCTGGGCCCACGCACTCGACCCCGGACACGACCGACGATGGGCGGGCGGCTCGGAGTTCTCCGACGCCGTCGAGGCCATCGGCGTGCTCGGGATCGTGGCGGTCCGCCGCTTCGGTCCGCGCTCTGTGTGGTCGCTCGCCTCTTTGCTCACCGGAGGCCGGCTGCTGTGCAACACGAGCTGGCCCTGGGCGCAGCCCGTGTGAGCGGCAAGGGTCGCCTTCTTCACCGACAATGAGGAGGTTCAACCCAATGAACGAGGCGCAACGAGACGTCGCGCTGTTCCGCTATTCGCTCATCCGCGAGGCGGCCGACGAGTCGCTGACCATCCGCCAACGCGGTGCGCTCGTGCGCGAGTTGGCCGGGCGTGAGCACGTCGGGCCGAACGGCCGGCGGGTCCGCGTCGGGCGCGGGACCCTCGACCGCTGGATCCGGGCCTATCGCGGCGGCGGGTTCGACGCGCTCGCACCCGCCTCGCGCACCGGCGAGCCGGTGACCGAGAAGCGATTGTTGGACCTGGCCGAGACGCTCAAGCGCGAAGTGCCTCGGCGAACGGCCGCCCAGGTGGCCCAGATCGTCCGCACCACCGAGGGCAACGGACCTTCGGAACGCACGATCCAGCGGCACTTCGCCCGGCTCGGGCTCAACACTCGCCCCGACGGAACACCGCCCGAGGCGTTCGGACGCTTCGAGGCGGCGGCGCCGAACGACCTGTGGACCGGCGATGCTCTGCATGGGCCGACGATCGGCGGAAGAAAGACGTATCTGTTCGCGTTCATCGACGATCACAGCCGCGCGCTCGTCGGCTATCGGTGGGGCCATTCCGAGGACACGGTGCGCCTCGAGGCGGCCTTTCGCTCCGCCCTGGCTGCACGTGGCGTGCCTCACCGGATCTACGTCGACAACGGATCGAGCTACGTGTCCAAACAGCTGCTGCGGGCCTGTGCGTCGCTCGGCGTCCTCTTGGTCCACTCCAAGCCCGGGCGCCCACAAGGCCGCGGGAAGATCGAGCGGGTCTTCGAGACGGTGCGCATCCAGTTCCTCGTCGAGGTCGAGGCCCGCCCGCCCGTTGACATCGCCGGGCTCAACCGGCTGTTCAGTGCCTGGGTCGAGACCGTCTATCACCGCCGTGTCCACTCAGAGACCGGCCAGGCGCCCATCGAGAGATGGCTGGCCGGGAGCGCACCGGTGCTGCCGAGCCCCGCCGCACTGCACGAGGCGTTCTTGTGGTCAGAAGTCCGCACGGTGACCAAGAGCGCGACCGTCTCGTTGCACGGAAACTCATTCGAGGTCGACGCCGCCTTGGTGGGTTCGCGCGTCGAGGTGGTCTTCGACCCCTTCGACATGGAGAGGGTCGAGATCCGCTTCCAGGGGCGTTCTATGGGAAGCGGCATCCCGGTGGTGATCGGCCGTCACTCGCATCCCCAAGCGCGACCTGAGTCCGCACCCGCACCCGCACCGAGCGGCATCGACTACCTCGGCCTGCTCGCTGAGCGCCGCGAGGCCGAGCTGGCCCGTTCCATCAACTACGCCCAGCTCACCTTGGACGGCAAAGAAGTTCCCTATCCCACCGACACCACCGACACCACCGACACCACCGACACCACCGCGACGATCAGCGTCACGGACTCTGCTGAAATAGCTAACGACGCGGTCAGGCCAGCCGAGGCCGGGCGCGACGAGGCGCCCGGTTCAGATGCTGAACCGCCCCATTTCGACCGCCCGCGCAGTTCCCCGACACCACCATCTGGATGAGTGGTCCCGCCCCTGGCTTCAACAGCAGCAAGTGGCACCACGCTGCTGTTAACCATCGCAGTCGATACCCGGGGCCGAAACACACCGACATGATGGCGCCGGCCGGCCGGCCAGCGGCCGATCCTGCGGTCTTGAGCCGGTCCCGCGACAGCCCGCCTATGCTCCGCAACCACCCGTCTATGCCGTCAACATCGCCGTGATACGACGACGACACTCCGGCCAGTTGAAGAGAAGCCTCCGCGAGCCAGGCGCACAGGAAGCACCCGAAACTGAGCCCCATTCCTACCGATCAAATTTCCTTGACAAGCCAACGGTTTCCAGGACAAGCCAACGGCCCGCCGCCGTAGTCCGGAGAACTCTCAGGGCGGTGGCTGCCTCACTCCGGCAGCACCAGCGCGGTCGCGATGGCGGCGGCGCCTTCGCCGCGGCCGGTGAGACCCAGTCCATCGGTCGTAGTCGCTGAAAGTCTCACCGCCGAGCCGCCGAGTGCGGCCGACAGCGCTGCCTGGGCCTCGTCACGGCGCGGCGCCATCCTGGGGTGGTTGGCAATCAGCTGGACAGCCACATTGCCGATCGTGAAGCCCGACTCAGTGAGCAGGTGAAAGGTTCGGCCGACCAAGACCACGCCCGGGGCGCCAGCGAACTCTGGCTCGCTTACTCCGAACTGAGCGCCCAGATCGCCGAGCCCTGAGGCGGAGAGCAGGGCCGAACAGATCGCATGCGCGACAACGTCGCCGTCGGAGTGGCCGATTAGGCCACGCTCACCAGGCCAAAGGAGCCCAGCGAGATACAGCTCTCTGCCATCGCCGAACTTATGAACGTCAACCCCGATACCGACTAGGGGTACCAGCGAACTGGCCAGCTAGCTAACCTCATCAAAATAGGCGGGCAACGGCTACCCGAAGCGGGGCGCCGGCAGCCGACGTCAATTAGCCAGGATCTCGTCGAGCAGCGTCTCTGCCTTGTCCTCGTTCGTCTTCTCCGCGAGCGCGAGCTCGCTCACGAGGATCTGCCTGGCCTTGGCCAGCATGCGCTTCTCACCAGCGGATAGCCCGCGCTCGCGATCACGCCGCCAGAGATCGCGGACTACCTCGGCTACCTTGTTCACGTCTCCTGAGGCTAGCTTCTCGAGGTTGGCCTTGTACCGGCGAGACCAATTGGTCGGTTCCTCGGTGTATGGCGCGCGCAGTACCTCAAACACGCGCTCGAGGCCCTCCTGCCCGACTACATCGCGTACACCGACAAGTTCCGCGTTGTCTGCTGGAACCCGCACCGTCAGGTCACCCTTGTCGACCTTAAGCACGAGGTACGTCTTATCCTCGCCCTTGATCGTACGGATCTCGATTTCTTCGATCCGAGCAGCCCCATGGTGGGGGTAGACGACGGTGTCGCCGACCTTGAAAGTCATGTGGCACGTACCCCTTCCGCTATAACTAGCGTACCACGGCGAGCGGCGAACATTAGCCAGGCTTGGGGTCAAAGATGCAGGTCAAGGCCGCTTTTGCCTGCGGTGATTGACGGCACGATGCCATCACGACGCGTGTCCCGTGCTCCGGCCAACCCAGACACCAGGACCACCAATAGCGGCAGATCCGGCCGCCGAGAGTGTCGCAATGCGCCTTCTCAGTTTACCGCCTGATGGCGGCGATCACAGCCACCGGCCAGGAGCGTCGCAGGTTGATGACGACAACCACCGCCCGCACGCTTACGCCGATCGGCAAGCAGGCTCATACTGAAGACAGGAGCTTGCAGCGAAATGCGGAGAGACGCGTGAACCAAGGCGGTGAACAGGGGCACGACGACTACGGGCTGCCGCCGGTGCACATCGAGATACCCGATGACGCCCGCGAACTGTACCGTGACGTGCAGGCCTACCATCGTGAGCTGCGTGCCTTGCGCAGGCACCAGCGCAGCATGCGATGGCGCGCACCGTTCCGCCGCTCTGGCATCGCTATTCCGCTGCTCGCCGGATGCTTGATCGCCGCGCTTGTCGCCGTGATGGTCTCGGCCATGTTCACCGCGAATCCCTACATCGGCGCACCAGGGCAGCGGCCCTCTGGCCAGGCAGGGGCGGCTGGCGCGAACGCTCACCGGCCCACTCGCTCATCTACCCGGCCGAGCGCGACTCCCTCCGGGGGACTGCCAGGTCCGGCACCGGCTACGCGAGCGGTGAATACCAGGCTGCCAGGCAAGACGATTAGCGTGGCCGGCAAGGATTTGCGACTACGCAGCCTGACCAGCACGGCCCTCGCCATGGTGCCGGCCCGCTGCCATTGCACCGCTGCCTTGCGCGAGTTGCTCAGGCAGGTCGAGTCGGCTGGCGTGATCGTGTACCTGGTCGGCGCCCGCGGCGTTAGCCTGGCGTCGCTCAACCGCATCGCGACAGCCTCGGCGGCCGCGACGAAATCGGCAAGGGTCGCGGCCGACAGGTCGAACGCGCTGGCATCTGCCTACCCGCCAGTGGGCCTCACCGTCCTTCTCATCGACGCGCATGGCTCGGTCACAGTCGCGTCGGGGCTTCGGCCCGGGCTCATGCTCGAACGGCAACTCCAGCTCCTGCGACCAGCCAAGTAGCGGCACCGCTTACCTCAGGGACACCGCCGAGTTACCTCAGCGACACCGCCGAGCCTGACCAGGCTGCAACCGCCGCGAAGACGTCGGCTAGAGTGCAGGCGCCGCCATCACGATGGCGGAGCCTGCCCTCGCGGCAGGACACCATGTGCCTTACGGCACCACAAGCACATGACGGCGAGGAGGCTCTCGGTGCTCCGGAGCAGCAGCGGCCAGAGGTACGCGCGCCGCGTCCTGATCGCGGTGGCAGCGGCGCTGGTTCCCCTGATAGCCGGCTGCGAGGCAGGCAGCAACGCCCCGACCTTGCACTGGCACCAGCCGACCGACGGCGCCGGCAAGACGATCGGCAATATCACGATCAGCAACGTGTTCGTGCTCGGCGCCCCGATTGGCACGGTCCTGCGGACCGGCCAGAATGCGGGCCTGTTCCTCGGGATGGTCAACCTCGGGCACCCCGACCACCTAGTCAGCATCAGCGCACCGGGCACCGCCCGATCGGTGTCGCTGCCCGGCAACAGCGTGACCTTGGCGTCTCAACGCCCGGTGCTGCTGACCGGGCCGCGGCCGCAGGTGATACTGCAGGATCTGCTGCACCCGCTGACCGGCGGCTCAGCAGTCAAGATCATGTTGCACTTCGCCAAGGCCGGGGTGGTTCAGCTAGAAGTACCGGTCATGCCGCGGGCGCGGTTCTACGCCACGCTGCTGCCGGCGCCTGCGCCGACCCCCACGAAACCGGTCACGCCAAGTCCGACCCCGTCAGCCTCGCCGAAGTCCAGCGGTTCCCATTAGCCGACGCGTCCGTCGGCGCCGATCTTGGGACATCTACGGCGCTGGAGCCGCAATTCCAGGACGTTGCGGCGGGCTGGCCAGGGTTGTCCTGGTTGCCTGCCTGGCGGGTGCTGGCGAACCGTTCAAGCCCTATGCCCAACACCCTCAACGGGAGGATTGACACCCAGAAGACAACGTCGATTCCGCAACCCAGGCGGAGGCGCCCAGAACCCACAGTCTCGTCACCTTTGTCACTTCAACCTCATAAGAAGAGCCTGTACCGGCGCGCAGGACAGCGCCAGGCCCGTCGCAGGCTGACCTTGACCCACCCAGGCCCGTCGCAGGCCGATCTCGACCCGCCCAGACCCAGTCCAGGCCAGGCCAGGCACAGGCCAACCTCGACCCGGACCCGGCCAGGCCCCGGCCGACCTTGATCGATGCGGGCGAGCTTGACCGGCCCGGGCCGATGCGGGCCTAGGCGCCCGGCTCGAACTTATAACCCAGGCCGCGCACCGTGATGATGTGCATCGGCCGCGCCGGGTCCTGCTCGACCTTCGCCCGCAGCCGCTTGATGTGCACGTCGAGCGTCTTAGTGTCACCGACGTAGTCGGCGCCCCACACCCGGTCGATGAGCTGCATCCTGGTGAGCACCCGGCCCGAGTTCCGCAGCAGCACCTCGAGCAGCTCGAACTCCTTGAGCGGCAGCTGGACGGGCACGTTGCGCACCATTACCACGTGCCGCTCAACGTCCATCCGCGCCGGTCCCGACTCAAGCACCGACGTGTTCGGCTCGTCGCTTTCGCCGCGGCGCCGCAGCACCGCCCGCATCCGGGCGACCAACTCGCGGGAGGAGAACGGCTTGGTCACGTAGTCATCGGCTCCAAGCTCAAGCCCTACCACCTTGTCAATCTCGCTGTCCTTGGCGGTCAGCATGATGACGGGCACGCTCGACCGCTCCCGCAGTGCCCGGCACACCTCGCTGCCAGGCAAGCCAGGCAGCATCAGGTCCAGCAGCACAAGATCGGCACCGGTTCGGTCGAAGGTATCGAGCGCGGCCGGCCCGGTGGGGCAGACGGCCACCTCGAATCCTTCCTTGCGGAGCATGTAGGACAAGGCGTCACTGAATGACTCCTCATCTTCCACAACGAGAACCCGCGTCACTTAGCTGCCTCCTTGGCAGGTTGATCAGCCTGGCAGGCCCGCCACGCGCTCGCCCGGCCGGCCCGGATGCGACCCAGCTGGCGGTCAGTCAACTGGCCGTCCTTGACCTGGATGGCAGCCGCAGCGTAAAGGTCGAGCCGCACCCTTCCTTGCTGGTCACGGTCACCCTGCCGCCGTGCGCGGCGGTGACGTGCTTGACGATGGCGAGGCCAAGCCCAGTACCGCCGGTCACGCGCGACCTGGCCGGGTCGACCCGGTAGAAGCGCTCGAAGATCCGCTCCAGGTCGCGCTCGGGGATGCCGATGCCCTGATCGGTGACGCTCAGCTCGACCTCGTCTGTGCTGACGCGCTTGGTGGCGACGACCACCTTGGTCTTCTCCGGGCTGTAGGCGACCGCGTTGTCGAGCAGATTGCGCAGCGCCGTGACGAGAAGCTCCTCGTCGCCCTGCACCAATAGCCGCCTGTTGCCAGTCGACGCCAGCTCGATGCCACGCGAGCTGGCCTTCATCCGGCCCCGGTCGAGTGCTTCGGCGACGACCGCGTCGAGGTTCACGGGCATCGGGTCGGGGATCGGCTCGGCGGCCTGGATCCGGGACAACGTGATCATGTCCTGGACCAGGTTGGTAAGCCGCGTGGCCTCCTGGCGCATCCGCCCCGCGAACCGCCTGACGGCTTCGGGATCATCAGCGGCGTCCTCGACTGTCTCGGCGAGCAGCGCGAGCGCGCCGACGGGGGTCTTCAGCTCGTGGCTAGTGTTCGCGACGAAATCCCGGCGGACCTCTTCGACCCGCCGCCGCTCGGTCTGATCTTCGACCAGCAGCAAGACGAGCCCGCCGCCGCCGACACCGGCTCCCAGCGGGGCCACCCTGACCGCGAAGCTCGTCGTCCGGTTGGGCGAGCCGGTGGAGATGTCGATCTCACCCTCGCGGATCTCGCCGTCCCTGCGGACCTGACGGGCGAGCGCGAGTAGTTCCCCTACCGCAATCTCTTCACCTTCGACCAAGCCGAACGACCTGGCCGCCTCGCTCGCCTCGAGCACCCGGTCCTCGCTATCGATGACCACCGCCGACGACGAGAGCACGCCAAGCACGGCGGCCAGCCCGGCTGGCAGCCGCACGGCCGGCCCGGGAGCCGTACCGTCGGCCTGCGCCGAACCCATGACGCTCATCCGTCCGCCTTGGCTGCGGGAGCAGCCCCGCCGGTCCGTCTGACCGTAATCACCCCCAGATCCACGCTTTGATGGTAAGCGAGCACTGGCTGGAGCGCATCTGAGTGGCCATGCCACAGGGAGCAATTTGCGTAGAGGTGATACGCGCCATTACTGAGTTCACATCCGCGACCTTGGTCCGCTTCCGCAGTCATCTGCCCTGGTTGCGTACCCGCTCAGCGGCCTCAGCCGCCGCCTTGGGGTCAAGGTAGCTGCCGCCAGGCGTAACCGGCTTGTAGGTCGCGTCCAGTTCGTAACGGAGGGGTATGCCGGTCGGGATGTTCAGCTCGACGATGTCGGCGTCACTGATGCCATCCAGGTGCTTGACAAGGGCTCGCAGCGAGTTGCCGTGCGCTACGACCAGCACCGTCAGGCCGGCGGCCAGGTCGGGCAGGATCACGTCGTCCCAGTACGGCAGCAGCCTGAGCACGACATCACGCAGGCACTCGGTGCGAGGCAGCAACCCTCCGGTCAGCAGCGCGTACCTCGGGTCACCAGCCTGCGACATCGGGTCGCCATCCGGCAGCGGCGGAGGCGGCTCGTTGTAGGACCGCCGCCAGCGCATGAACTGCTCGTCTCCGAACTCGGCGCGGGTCTGGGCCTTGTCCTTCCCCTGCAGGGCGCCGTAGTGGCGCTCGTTGAGCCGCCAGGATCTGCGCACCGGCAACCAGGACAGCCCGGCGACGTCCAGGGTCGCGTTCGCCGTCTGGATGGCCCTGGCGAGCACCGACGTGTGCACGACATCGGGCCGCAGGCCGCTCTCGCTGAGCAGCTCGCCCGCCCTTCGCGCCTCGGCGAGACCCTGCTCAGACAGGCCGACGTCCATCCATCCGGTAAACAGCCCCCCGGCGTTCCACACGCTCTCTCCATGGCGAAGCAGCACCAGGGTCGTCATGCACAGCAGCGTATCCCGCACCCGCGCGCTCGCGCTCCGTGCCCGATTTAACACGGGCGGGAACATGGCGGGAATCTTATGGGTTCCTCCCTCTCGGAGGTGTATGCCAGTGCCGCGTCGCTACCCGAGGCGAGTCGCGACCATCAGCGTCCACACATCGCCGCTCGAACAGCCAGGCACCGGGGACGCCGGTGGCCTGAACGTATATGTCGTCGAAGTAGCCAGGCTTCTCGCCGCCAGGGGCGTCGAAGTCGATATTTTCACCAGGTCGGCGGCTCGCGACCAGCCGCCGGTCGTCGAGCTCGCTCCCGGCGTGCTTGTCAAGCACATCGTGGCCGGGCCATTCGAGGACCTCGACAAGACCGCGCTGCCAGGTCAGTTGTGCGAGTTCACCTTCGAGGTGCTGCACGAAGAGGCGATGCACGCTCCGGGCCGGTACGACCTTGTGCACGGGCACTACTGGCTATCCGGCCAGGTCGGGGCGGTAGCCAAGGAACGCTGGGGTGTGCCGCTCGTGCAGTCCATGCACACTCTGGGCAAGGTGAAGAACGCCGCCCTGGCCCTCGGTGACGCCGCCGAGCCTGACCTGCGGATCAGGGGCGAAGCCGAGGTCATTGCCACCGCCGACCGGATCGTCGCCAACACCAGCGCCGAGGCGGCCGAGCTGATCAGGCTGTACGACGCCGACCCGCGCCGGGTGACGGCGGTCAGCCCGGGAGTCGATCTGGCCGTCTTCCAGCCGGGCAGCCAGCGGGAGGCCCGGGCCAGCCTCGGCCTGCCGCAAGATGCCGTCGTCTTGATGTTCGCCGGCCGAGTGCAGCCGCTCAAGGCCCCTGACGTGCTGCTGCGGGCCGCCGCCCGGCTGCTGGCTGACTACCCGTGGCTTGCTGACCGGCTCGTGGTCGCCTTCGTCGGCGGCCCGAGCGGCACCGGCCGGGCCGACCCTGACAGCCTCACCGAACTCGCTGGCGCGCTCGGGATCACCGGCAACGTCAGGCTCGAGCCGCCATGCCCGCAGACGGACCTGGCGCAGTGGTACCGCGCGGCGACCCTGGTCGTAGTGCCGTCGTACTCGGAGTCGTTCGGCTTGGTCGCAGTCGAGGCGCAGGCGTGCGGCACCCCGGTGGTGGCGGCAGCGGCCGGCGGGCTGCGTACGGCGGTGAGCGACGGCAGATCTGGCGTGCTGATCGAGGGCCATAACCCGGCGCGTTACGCGGCGGCGATCTGGCGGCTGATCAGCAATCCTGACGAACTGACGAGGCTGGCGCGCGGTGCCAGGCAGCACGCGTCCGGCTTCGGCTGGTCGGTCACCGTCGATCGGCTGCTCGACGTGTACGGTGCTGCCATGAGCGAGGTGACGCAGGCCGGCGAGGTCACCGCCTCGGTGGACGCGTGAGCGAATCCCCGCGGTCCGGGTTCAGGGCCGTGCCCGAGCATGCCGCGCGGCGGCTCGGCGAGATCCTGGCCGACCTCGGCGTCGGTTTCGAGTCGCCGCAACCCGGCGCCTACCTGGTCAAGCTGGAGGGCCAGCACAAGCTCGCCACGATGACCTGGCTGATCGCTCAGTCGCACAGCCTGCACGCCGAGGCATTCTTTTGCCGCAAGCCCGATGAGAACCACGCCGAGTTCTACCGGTTCCTGCTCGAACGCGGCAGCCGCATGTTCGGCGTGCACTTCGCGCTCGACCCGGTCGGCGACGTCTACCTCGTCGGCCGGCTGCCGCTGAACGCGATCACCCCGGAGGAAATCGACCGTCTGCTTGGCTGCGTGCTCACCTACTCCGACGAGAACTTCGACTCCGCGCTGATGATCGGCTTCGCCTCGTCGATCCGCAGGGAGTGGGACTGGCGCGTCAAGCGCGGTGACAGCCTGGCCAATCTCCAGGCATTCGCCCGGCTTACGGGCGAGCCAGCCCGGAAATAGCGTGGCCACCTTCGAGGTATTCGGCACGACCGCCGTCCTGCTGGTCACCGATCCAGCCGCGCTCGGCGACGCGCGAGCCGTGGCCGACGCTGAGCTAGCCGCCGTCGATGAGGCGTGCAGCAGGTTCAGGCCGGACTCAGAGCTATCCAGGCTGAACGAATGCCAAGGCCGGCTCACCCGGATTAGCTGGCTGCTCACCGAGCTGATCGCCGAGGCGTTGCGGGCGGCGGAGTTGACCAGCGGGGATGTCGATCCCACGGTGGCATGCGCGCTAGCCGCCGCCGGCTACGACCGTGACTTCGCCGAGCTCACCGAGTCAGGGTCGCTCCCGCCCGGCAAGGCCGGTGCCGTCCCTGGCTGGCGTCAGGTGCTACTCGACCAGCCTGCCCGCCGGGTAAGGCTCGGTCACGGGATGCAGCTCGACCTCGGCGCCACCGCCAAAGCCTGGGCCGCCGACCGCTGCGCTACTCAGATCGCCGCCCGGCTTGACGTCGGCGTCCTGGTCAGCCTTGGCGGCGATATCGCCGTCGCCGGTCCGCAGCCAGGCGCAGGCTGGCACGTCAAGGTCACCGACGACCACGCCGCGCCGCCTGATGCGCCCGGCCAGACAGTCACGATTCACTCGGGCGGCCTGGCCACCTCAAGCACGACGGTCCGCACCTGGAACGCCGGCGGCAGGCGCATGCACCACATCATCGACCCGCGCACCGGCGAACCCGCCAGAACCTGCTGGCGCACGGTCAGCGTAGCCGCCGCGACCTGCACCGACGCCAACATCGCCAGCACGGCATCCATCATCAAAGGCGAGGCCGCCATACCCTGGCTCACTGACCTGGACCTCCCCGCGAGACTGGTCACCCACGACGGCGCAGTCGTCGCCACTGCGGGTTGGCCGGCCGACGCCTAGCAACCGCCGGCGCGGTTGGCTGCCGGCCCAGGCCGGGGCGGCCCATGCCGGGGCGGCCCGTGCCGGGGCGGCCCATGCCGGGGCTGCCCGTGCCGGGGCTGCCCGTGCCGGGGCGGCCCGTGCCGGGGCGGCCCGTGATCAGCAACGTCGCGCCTGTGCTGCTGACCGGACGCCGAGCCGGTCAGCAACGTCGCCGCGATCTTGCTGCCCTGGCGGCAAGATCGCGCCTTTGTTGCTGTCCCGGCCCCGCCCCGCACAGGAACAAAGGCGCCCCGATGCTCTCCTGCAGCACCGCCGGGCCGCCACCAGCACCCTCCGCCCCGGCACGACCAGCCCAGCAACCACAACTGCCCGGCCCCCGGGCCACCTGGCCGGGGGGCCGACCCGGCCTGGCCATTCACCCGAACCAACAAACCAACAAGATTATGGATGCGCCGACGTCCGGGCACGGTCCCTGTGGTGCTCTTGGTTCCGGAGAGGTGTTAGTGCCTGATGTGACCGCCGGGACCCGGCCGCGCCCGCATGGATGCGGGAACTGGTGTTGGAAACCGGGTGTCAATTCGCGTATTGATGTTGTCAGGACTCAGCGCCGTCCGGTCCCGGCCCCCGGCCCGGGCAGGAAGATGCAGGTCAGGGCATGATCAAAATAAGCTAAGCGGCACTCCCCGGCGCAGAAGCAGAAACGCCCCGCAATCATGCTCGCGAGCACTGAAAACGCCCCGCGATCATGCTCGCGAGCACTGAAAACTACGCTGGCGGACTCGTGAGCGTCCGCTTGGTCCGATCAGCGGGCGCAGGGCAGTCGCTCGGCGCTGGTTTCGCGTGCAGGTGGGGCACCCTGCTGCTGCGAGGACGACAGCAGGGTGCCCCACCTGCGCGCTGCGCGGCCTCGACGCGACGCCCACCCGGCTTGCGCCCTCGATGCGGCAGTGCGGCGCCTGTGTGAACATCAGAGTTCGCACCGGGTGTGGCTGGCGAAGCGACTGTGACGGATGCCCGGTTCACCAGCCGAGTGGTGTCGTCTGGATGCGCGAATCGCGTCTGGCACGCCGGGGGCCTCCGGCTCGCCGGGGGCGTCTGGATCGCCTCCGGCTCGCCGGGGGCGTCCGGATCGCCTTCGGCCGACGCAGCACCTGCGGCTGTTGGTAAGAGGACATGTCTGACAGGCGAACTCTGCGATGATAATGGCCGACTCGGGTGGGCACGGCCTTCAGCCGTGCGCCCGGTCACGATGAGCACAGTCGTATAAAAGGCCCTATACAGAAGGCGGAGACGATGCGAAGGCGGCCGACGCGGCACGCGGCGATCACGCTTACGATGACGGTGTCAGTTGCGGGGCTGCTGACGGTCGGCTGGGTGGCCGCGACCTCGGTGAGCTGGACCTCGGCGAGGTCAGTTCCGGCGGCCGACGACGCCGCCGGCGCGTCGCGCACCGCGAGCCCGACTGCCGCGGGTAAGTCCAGGCCAGCCAGGCCCTCGGGCGCGACGGGCAGCGGACAGTCATCGGACACCGCCGCCGCAGGCGCCTCACGCCTTGTCATCCCGCCGGTCGCGGCCGCCAAATCACCGGCGGTCTGCTCGACAGACCCGAGCGGCCAGGTGACGAACTGTCCCGGTCCGGTGCCGGCCGCTGAGCTTCCTGCCAGGGCCACCGACGACACGCCGCTCGCGAGCCCGGTCTCCGACATCGCAACCCTGGTTGACGCGAGAACATGGACGACCGGCGGCGGCAACACCTATCCAGGGGCCGACGTCCCGTTCGGCATGGTGCAGTGGTCGCCTGACACAATGCCGCACCGCGCCGACGGCGGCGGTTACACCTTCGGCGACCGCCTGCTCGGCGGCTACAGCCTGACCCACCTTTCCGGCACTGGCTGCCGGGCCGCAGGCGACATCCCGATCCTGCCGATGACCGGGCCGCTCCCGGCTGGCGACCCGAGCGAGGTGACGACGACGTTCACCAATTCGGGCGAGACGGCGCAGGCTGGCTTCTACGCGGCCAGGAGCAATATGCCTCGGACGATTACGTCGAAGTTCACCGCGACGCCGCACGCCGCGATCGCGAGCTTCACCTTCCCCAGGGCCGCTAACTCCGACTTCCTGATCAAGCTGCGCGACAGCCAGGAGGGCGACGTCGGCACGCACGCCGTGATCGTCGGTCCCGATGAGATCGCCGGCAGCGAGACAAGCGGCGGCTTCTGCAACGAGCTCAGCAGCAAGGTCGGCCCGCAGCAGTACACGATCTACTTCGACATCAAGTTCAGCCGCCCGTTCAAGTCGGCCAAGATCGTCAGCGAAAAGGGCCAGGCCAACCCCAATTCGGTGTTCGTCAGCTACAACACAAACGCCAAGCAGGTGGTGCTCGCCAAGGTCGGCATCTCCTACGTCAAATGGCGGGACGCCAGGCTGAACTGGCAGACCGAGATTCCCGGCTGGGACCTGACGAGCGTGAAGGCGAGCGCGCAGGCCAGCTGGAACTCGCTGCTCGGCGAGATCAAGGTCTCCGGCGGCAGCGTCGCGAAGACGCAGGAGTTCTACAGCCTGCTGTACAAGGACTTCCTGCAGCCCAACATCACCAGCGACGTCAGCGGCGCCTATATGGGCTCCGACCAGGAGGTGCACACGCTGGCCGCCGGACAGCAGAACCAGTACGGCATGTTTTCCGGATGGGACATCTATCACTCGCTCTCGCAGCTGCAGGCCATGCTCGACCCTGGCGCCGCGAGCGACATGGCTCAGTCGCTAGTCAACCAGTACTCGCAAAATGGCATTCTCCCCCAGTGGGGCTACCTGAGCCTGGACAACTACGCGCAGGTCGGGGACCCGGCTGACGCGATCATCGCCGACTTCTACGCGTTCGGCGCCAGGAATTTCCACACCGGCACCGCGCTGAGGCAGATGCTGCACCAGGCGAATACGACCAACAAGGTCAGGCCCGCGACCAGGGTGGAGGCCAAGTTCGGCTACCTGCCGCAAGACGCGGGCTACGGCTGCTGTGACCTCAAGGACTATGTCTCGGCGTTGCTCGAGTACGATACGGCCGACTTCGCGCTGTCCCAGTACGCTCTCGCGCTCGGCGACAGCAAAAACGCGCGACTGCTGCGCAACCGCGCCAACAACTGGACGCACGTCTTCAACTTCGCCAACCACCTGCTGACGACGAAATTCAAAAACGGCTCGTTCGCCTCGGGAGTCGTGCCAGGCACGACCAAGCGGTACCTCGAAGGCACGGCCTACCAGTACCTGTGGGACGTACCGAACAATTACAAGGGTTTGTTCGCCAAGCTTGGCGGTAACGGCAAAGTCAAGCCGATGCTGGCTGATTACCTGTCCAAGCCCAACGGCCGGGGCCTGCACGCTTATCTTGCCAACGAGTTCGACCTGGGCGAGCAATTCGCGCCCGACTACGCGGCGTTCCCGTCGGAGACGCAAAGCGTCGTCAACAACCTGAGGCGGAACCTGTACCTGCCGGGGCCGAGCGGCCTGACCAACAACGACGATCTGGGGTCGGAGAGCTCACAGTACGTCTGGGAGATGCTCGGCTTCTACCCGGAGAATCCCGGCAGCGGCACGCTGGTGTTCGCCAGCCCCGGCTTCCCCCGCGCGGTCATTTCACTGCCGTCTGGCGGCGTAATCACGATCAACGCGCCGGGAGCTTCTGGCAGCAAGTTCTATGTGCAGTCGCTGGGGATCAACGGCTCCCCCTACAGCAAGCTGTACGTGCCGTTCAGCGTGCTGGCCAAGGGGGCGACGCTCGACTGGACGCTGGAGAGCAAGCCTACGGGCTGGGGGAGCGCCAAGGCCGATGTGCCGCCCTCGTACGGGATCGTGAAGTCTTAGCCCTACGATCGGGTTTCACACCGCAGTTTGCGACACAGCCCGCGTGGAGGCTGCTATGGGACCGCTGCATGGCATCCGGGTCATCGAGATCGCCAGCCTGGCGCCCGCGCCCTTCGGCTGCATGATCTTGTCCGACCTCGGCGCTGACGTGCTGCGGGTCGAACGGCCCGCGAGTTGCGTGCCCGGGCTACCCGAGCCCGTCGACCCGCTCACCAGGGGCAGGCGCTCGATCGGGCTGAACCTCAAGGACCCGGCCGGGGTCGAGCTCTTGCTGAAATTGCTCGAATCTGCCGACGTGCTGGTCGAGGGCTTCAGGCCCGGAGTCACCGAGCGGCTCGGATTCGGACCCGGGGCCTGCGCGGAGCGCAACGCCGGCCTGATCTACGCCAGGATGACCGGCTGGGGCCAGGACGGGCCCTTGGCTCATACCGCGGGGCACGACATCAACTACATCGGCATCTCGGGTGCGCTGCACCCGATCGGCCGGGCAGGCGAGCGGCCAGTGCCTCCGCTCAATCTCGTCGGCGACTTCGGCGGCGGCGGGATGCTACTGGCCATTGGCGTTCTGGCGGCCCTGGTGGAGCGGGAGCGATCAGGCATCGGCCAGGTAGTCGATGCGGCTATGGTCGACGGTTCGGCCTTGCTGACCTCGTTCATCTATGGTCTTAGGGCTCGTGGCGGGTGGCAGGACGAGCGCGGCGTGAACCTGCTTGACGGCGGCGCGCCGTTCTACGACACCTATGCCACGGCTGACGGCAAGCATGTCGCGGTCGGCGCGCTGGAACCGCAATTCTATGCCGCGCTGCTCGCGGGGCTCGGCCTCACCGATGCCGGACTGCCCGCCCAATTGGACAGGAGCGGGTGGCCGGTGCTGCGCGCCAGGTTCACCGAGGTCTTCGCGCAGCGGACCAGGGACCAGTGGGCGCAGGTGTTCGCGGGGACTGACGCGTGCGTGGCGCCCGTGCTCTCCCCGGCCGAGGCCGCCTCGCATCCGCACAACGTGGCGCGAGGAGTCTTCACCGAAGTCGGGGGCGTAATGCAGCCCGCGCCCGCGCCGAGGTTCGGCCGGAGCAAGACGGGCCAGCCCGCGTCGCCCTGCCGGGCTGGTGCCGACACTGACGAGGTGCTTGGCGCCGGTGACGGCGACCACCAGGGGCTTGGCTTGAGCGAGGCGGAGATCGCCGGCCTGCGCGGGCGCGGAGTCGTGGCCTGAACTCGCCGCGGCAGGGAGGTAAGGGGCGGCTGGGCGGGGAAATCCTCCGACTGGCCGTTCCCGCTTTCGGGGCACTGGTCGCCGAGCCGCTGTTTCTCCTGGCTGACTCCGCGATCGTCGGCCGGATCGGCACGACACCGCTCGGCGGTCTAGGCGTGGCCGCGCAGGCGCTGTCATCCCTGGTCAACATCTCGATCTTCCTCGCTTACGGCACGACCGCGGCGGTGGCCAGGCAACTGGGCGCGGGCAACAGGCGGGCCGCCATCCGCGGGGGCATCGACGGAATCTGGCTGGCGGCCGGGATCGGGATAGTCGTCATCGCGGCTGGGCTGCCACTGGCCAGCTTGATCGTCGGCGCGTTCGGCGCGACCCCCGCAGTAGCCGGTGAGGCGGTCACCTATTTGCGGATCAGCCTGTTTGGCGCGCCCGCGATGCTGGCTGTGCTGGCAGGCACCGGGATCTTGCGCGGCCTTCAGGACACGGCGACGCCGCTGATCGTGTCGGTCGCGGCAAACGTGGCAAATGCGATCTTGAACGCGATCTTCGTACTCGGGCTGCACTGGGGGATCGCGGGCTCGGCCTGGGGCACCGTCATCGCGCAGAACTGCTCGGCGATCGCCTACCTGACCATGGTCGGGCTCGGGGCCAGGCGGGCAGGTGTCGGCTTCGGCATTGACCTGGCCGGACTCCGGGCCGCCGCGCGAGCGGGCGGTGCCCTGGTGATCAGGACGCTGGCCCTGCAGGCGGTGCTCATCGCCGCGACGGCAATCGCGGCAAGGCAGGGCGACGTCGCGATCGCCGCCCACCAGCTCGCGTTCCGGCTGTGGAACCTGCTCGCGCTCGCACTCGATGCGATCGCCATCGCCGGCCAGGCCATCACTGGCAAGTACCTGGGTGCGGGCGACGTCGCCGGGACCAGGGCCGCGGTCGGCTTGATGATCCGGTGGGGAGCGGGGTGCGGCGCCGTGTTCGGGCTGACCGTGCTGGCCGCCCGGCCCTGGCTGCCGGGACTCTTCGCCGCGTCGCCGGCGGTTGCCCATCTGCTGCTCATCGTGCTGCTGGTAGTGGCGTTCGAGCAGCCAGTGGCCGGAGTCGTCTTCGTGCTCGACGGCGTGCTGATCGGAGCTGGCGATCAGGACTACCTGGCCGTGGCCGGGTTGCTGTCGACCACGGTGTTCGGGATCGCTGCCGCGTTCGAGGTGCTGGCCGGCGGCGGCTTGCTCGGTCTCTGGCTGGCCATCTCAGCGTGGCTGGCCGCCAGGTTCGTGACGCTCACCTGGCGAGCGCAAGGCAGCCGGTGGCTGGTTACCGGCGCGGTCAGGCGCTGATCCGCTAGAAAGCCCTGACCCTGGTCGGACTTACCTTGATCACGTGCGGGTAGTCTCCGGCGATCTGATCGAAAGTCCAGCCGAACGCGTCAACCTGCGCCTGGTACTTCGCCGCGTAGTCGGGCACTTGCGCGGGCGGCTGACCCGCTTCGTCGATCCTGGCCTTGCCCTCGAACGTGATGACGCCGCCGCCTGAGCCATTGCTGTCCAGATTCAGGCTCACGCGGCTGTTGCCCTTGATGTTCGGCGTCTTGTGCCCGGTCTTCGAGCCGTAGATCAGGAATTCGGCGCCATCCCACAGGAACCACACCAGGCTCGACTGCGGCTGGCCGGTCTTGCTCACGGTCGTCAGCCAGATGCACGGCTCTGTTTTGAGCCGCTCCGCGGCCTCGGCGTGGGCCGGCTTACTGAGGTCGAGGATCATGAGCGCTGCCTCCTGGGAGTTAGCTAACGGCTGGGACAGGTCTGGATTCGACTAGCTGTCCCCATTACTATCCTGCTCTTGCTATTGCTCGCTATTCGCCGCGCTCGCCCGTGGCGTGCCGGGGTGAGAGGGCGAACCGTGTCCGCCGTACCTTTGATCTTTACCAGTGGCTGGGCCAGCGGCATCAATTCCTACGCCGTGGTGCTCCTGCTCGGCCTGCTCGGCCGGTATGCCCACTCCGCTGGCGTACCGGCGGCGCTTGAGCGCACCGACGTGCTCGCCGTGGCCGCTGTGCTGTTCATCGGCCAGTTCGTGATCGGGAAGATCCCTTACGTCGACTCGGTCTGGGACGCAGTCCACACGTTCATCAGGCCCGTCATGGGGGCGGCCATCGGAGCGCTGATGGCCGGTCAGGCGCACAGCCTGCCGCAAGCGCTGGCCGCGGCCATCGGCGGAGGCACGGCCCTGGCGACCCACCTGGCCAAGACCGGGGTCAGGGTCGGCGTCAATACCAGTCCCGAACCGGTCAGCAACGTCATCGCCAGCCTGGCCGAGGACCTGACCGTCTCCGGGGTGGTGGTGTTCGCGCTCCTGCACCCGCTGCCCGCCGCGATCATCGCTGCCGTGCTGCTGGTGCTTGGCATCGCCTTGGTCATCATGCTGGCCAAGCGCATCCGGCGGGCGTGGCGCCGTCGGCGGCAACGCCGGGCGCAGCGACGGACGACCGGTCCTGCCGCGGCGGCGGCGTAGCCCGGGGCGGCGGCGTAGCGGCATAGCATCGGGGCGTGAGCGGTACGAGGAAGTGCGAGCAGTGCGGCACCGCGTTCGCGCCACGCCGCGAGCACGCGAGGTTTTGCTCGGCGAACTGCCGAGTCGCCTGGAATAGCGTCGCCCTTGGCGAGCGTACCTCCGAAATGAACGCCCTGGCGTGGTCGATCACCGCGATGAAGGAGGCCGCCGAGCGGCTTCCTAAGGTACGGGCGCAGGACAGCTCTAAGGCGTTCGCCCTGGTCGGCGAGGCCGTCTGGTGGGTCACGATCGTGGACGCCACCATGGTGCGCTACCACGCGGACACCTACGACCAGGTACTCGACCAGCAGACGGCCGCCGACCGGGAACTGATCGAGCAGACCCTGGCCGGCCTGCGTTTCGTCAGAAACCAGATGGCCCAGGAATCGGGCCCCGCGGGCTTCATAGGACAAGGCACTGACAATCTCGACGTCGGTGCGGACGGTAGCCTCGTCGCCGACTGGATCTGGCAGCCGATGCCGCCGCCAGCTGAGGGAGCGCTCGCCCGCCGCGACACCTCATGGGAGCTGTCGCGCTACGACGCGTACCAGGCACGCCTAGCCAGCTGCACGGTCGGGAGGTGCTTCGACAGGGTGGTGGCCTTCCTCGAGCTGGCGACCGCTGCGTCATGATAGCCAGATGATTGATCTGATCCTTCGCAACGCCCGGCTCGCGGGCACCGGTCAGCTCTGCGACCTCGGCGTCGACGGTGAGACGCTTGTCGGCGTGGCGGGCGATACTCAGGCCGCGCGCACCATCGACCTGGACGGCCGGCTTGTTACGCCGCCGCTCGTCGAACCGCACATCCACCTGGACGCGGTGCTGACCGTTGGCCAGCCAAGGCCCAACTCCTCGGGGTCGCTGTTCGAAGGCATCGCCGTGTGGGCGGAGCGGGCACCCCAGCTCAGCTATGAGGACGTCCAGTCCCGGGTCAGGCAGATCCTGCGCTGGCAGGTGGCGTGCGGGGTCCAGCATGTGCGCAGCCACGTCGACGTGTGCGATCCGCAGCTGCGCGCGCTGCGCGCGCTAGTTGACCTGCGCGAAGAGACGCGAGGGGTGATCGATCTGCAACTGGTGGCCTTCCCCCAGCAGGGCATCCTGGGCTTCGACGGCGGCATAGACCTGATGCGCAAGGCCGTCGAGCTTGGGGCCGACGTGGTCGGCGGCATCCCGCACTACGAGCTGACCCGCGAGGACGGCGTCGAGTCGGTAAAGCTCGCGATCGCCCTGGCTGACGAGCACGGCCTCGCGGTTGACATCCACTGCGACGAGACCGACGATGACCATTCACGCTTTGTCGAGGTAATGGCGGCCGAGACGATCAGGCGCGGCATGTCGGGCCGGGTGACCGCGAGTCACACCACGGCCATGCACTCCTACAACAACGCCTACGCGTACCGGCTGATCAGCAATATCGCCCGGGCAGGACTGCATATGGTGACGAATCCGCTTGACAATGCCGTGCTGCAAGGCCGGTTCGACACCGGCCCGATCAGGCGCGGCCACACCAGGGTCAAGCAACTGCTCGAAGCGGGCGTTAACGTCAGCATCGGTCACGACTCGGTGATGGACCCCTGGTACCCGCTCGGCTATGGCGACCCGTTGCAGGCGGCGTTCGTGTTCGCGCACCTGGGACAGATGTCCGGGGACAGCGAACTGCGCACGCTCATCGACATGATTACCGTGAACCCGGCCGCGGCACTAGGCCTGACCGGCTACGGACTGCGCATTGGCGGTCCAGCCGACCTTGTCGTCTTCGACGCCCCGTCGCAGGCCGACGCCCTCCGGCTCATCGCCCCCCGCACGCTGGTGCTGCGCGGTGGCAAGGTCCTGGCGCAGGCATCGCCAGCCCAGCACACGGTCTTCTGGCATGGCAAGCAAGAGCAAGTCACCTTTCTCCGCCCGTAGGCACGGGCAAGGCCCACCTTTGGCCCATCGAGGGCGTAATAGCGCCATCGATGGGCCATGGGTGCGGCTCTTGTAGGCCTGCACTCGCTAGGCGGCCTGGACGGCTTCCGGTTCGCCGGGGATCACCAGGGTTTCCTCGCGGCCGCTCTCGCCTTGCAGCTGGAAGAACAGCACGTACAGCAGCGCCGCAAGGACGAACCCCACCTCGAAGGTGATGTCACCGAATGCGGGGTGATGCTTCGGCACGAGGCCGACGTACTCGGTCTGGTTCGCGAAGAAATAGATCGATACGGCCGCGGCGATCGCCATCGCGGCGACGCCGCCCCATGGGTTGTGCTTGCGGTCGAACAGGAAGCCGTCGACCCGCCTGCCGCGCCGCAGGAACTGGTCGGCGAAGAACACTCCTAGCCATGGCCCGATCCAGTACGCGATCACCAGCAGGAAGTTGTTGTATGTCTCGCCTGCGTTGTGCAATCCGAACAGCGCGAGGACGAACCCGGCGACGCCGAAGACCAGCGCGACGATCGCGCGCCGCAAGGCCAGCGGCAGCTTGACGCCAAGGGCGAGGAACGACATCGAGCCCGAGTAGACGTTCAGCGCGTTGGCGCAGATCGCGCCGAGCGCGATCGCGAGCAAGGTCACGTCAGCCAGCGGAGTCGCCAGGTGACTGGTGAAGCCAGCCGTCGGGTTGTCGATGTACTTGCCGATGCCGGTAACCGTGGCACTGGCGGCGCCGACGACCTCGAGCGCGACGCAGGAGAGGAAGACGCCGAGACCGGCCCACATGCCGGTAGCCCGCCGATCGGTGTCGCGCGGCAGGTAGCGCGTGTAATCGCTGGCATACGGATTCCAGCCAGCGGCATAGCCGAACGCCGCGCCGAAGGTGATCAGGAAGCCTCCGAGGCTGTTGTGCGCCGGCGCGCCGTAGTTCGCTTTGGCGAGGATCACTATCGAGGCGATCACGAATACCACTACCAGGAACGGAAACGACCAGCGCTCGAAGATGTGCACGAAGTTGTGGCCAAAGAAGGCCACGGCGATCTGCAGCACCACGATGATCACCAGACACGCGGGCTTGTTCAAGCCGAGCAAAGCGTTCAGCGCGAAGGCGCCGCTCACGCTGTTGACGGCGAACCAGCCAACGCCAGCGACGACAGCGTTGACGCCTGCCGGGAAGATGTTGCCAAGGAATCCGAACCCGATCCTGGACAGGACCATCTGCGGCACGCCAAAGAGCGGGCCTCGGGCGGCAAGTGCGCCCATGGACAGCGAGCCGACCGCGCTGCCGAGCACGATCGCGAGCGTCGCCATCCAGAACGACAGGCCGAAGAACCAGACGCCGATGACGCCGACGAAGATGGTCGCGAACTCCATGTTCGGCGACACCCAGGTCCAGAACTGCTGATAGGGCTTGCCATGCCGGTCGCCGAGCGGAATGAACTCAGCGCCGCCAGGCTCCACGGCTGCGACCCGATCGCCGTAGGTACCTTCGCGTACCTCGGCTTCGATGACAGCCGCCGACCCATGACTCGTTTCAGTCACTTAAGGTCTACCTTCCGTTAGCACCACGTACCTGCAGGTTAACCATGCAGGGTGAGTAAGGCGGACGTCTAGTGTGCTAGCGGTCTTGTTAGGACGGAACCGGGCGCAGCGCTATAGCCGGCCCTGCCGGCTATAGCGGACGGCGGGTCAGGCTAGCGGTCAATGGCCGATCGCGAGCTCGACAACGCGGACGATGACCATGACGAAGGCGGCACCGAGGTAGAGCCACATCGCGAGCATGCCGATCCGCCTGGCACCCGACATGCGAACCGGAGCGAGCATGGCGAGCGGCGGCATCCGCCAGTTCTCCTTAGCCCTGCGGCCGGCCGCCGCCATCGCGCTGGCCGGCACCCTGCTGACCGGCACCGTGCTGGCCGATACCGCGCTAGCCGGCACCGCACTGGCCGATACCGCGCTTGTGGTCAACCGCCGGTGCAGCCTGCGCCCCGCGATCACCGCCACGGTCACCACGCCGGCACCGAGCGCGACCAGCATGATCGTGATGACCTGGCCAGAGGACACCGAGCCGAACAGCACCGAGATCATCAAGATCGCGGACAGCATGACCAGCAGGCCCACTACGGCGGCGCCAAGCAGGTTAGTCGCCTTGCCGTTCACCCACGGGCCTAGCACTTCCTTGTCGTTGCACAGCAGCAGCAAGAACACCGTGGCGCTCGGCAGCAGCACGCCAGCCAGCACTTGCACGCCGACGGTGAGCAGGCCGAGTGGCGAGCCAGGAATCAGCACGACGGCGGCCGCTACCGCGATGAGCGCGGCGTACATGGCGTAGAAGCCCTTCGCCTGCTTGACACCCCGATGCAGTGAGTGCTTCAGGCCGAGCACGTCACCGATCGCGTACGCGGTGGATAGCGAGACCGCGAACGCCCCGATCATCGAGGCGTTGAGCAACGCGACCGCGAACACCGCGCCTGCTGCCCGCCCGGCATAGGCACCCAGGCCAGCCGCGAGTCCGGCCGCGTCGGTGAACTGCCCGTGCGCCGCGCCGGCGAAGGCCGCAGCCGTCGCGCCCATCAGCGCGCCGCCTCCGATCACCACGATCCCGATCCCGATCCACAGGTCGGCTTTCTCGTACCGCATGAACCTGGGGGTGATCCGCTTGTCAATGACGTAGGACTGCTGGAAGAACAGCTGCCACGGCGCGACGGTCGTGCCCACGATGCCGATCACCAGCAGCATCGCCGTGGCCAGGCCGCCAGAACCGCCCGGGATCGTCGGCGTGACGAAGCCGCTGGCCATCTGCCCGGCAGGGGGGTGGGCGAGCACGTACAGCGGGATCAGCAGCAGCGACCCGAGACAGAAGATCATCGCCATCCGCTCGAACCGCCGCAGGCTGCCGGTCGAAGCGGCCAGCACGATGACCAGCCCGGCCAAGATGACCGCCACCAATTTGGGAACCCCGAGGTAACTCGCGGCCAGCGCGATCCCGATGAACTCGGTGATGATCGTCAGCGCGTTCAGCACGAAAAGATTGATAACGCTGAAAGCTCCCCAGAACTTGCCGAAGCGCTCAAGCAGCAGCTTGGCGTAGCCGACCCCGGTCACCGCGCCGAGCCTGAGCACCATCTCCTGGTTGACGTAGAGCACGGGCACCAGCAGCAGGAATGTCCACAGCAGCTTGGTGCCGTACGACTGGCCAGCCTGGCCGTAGGTCGAGAAAGCGCCGGCGTCGTTGTCGCCGCACATCACGATCAGGCCAGGGCCGACGATCGCCAGCAGCGTCTTGAGCTTGGCCGACATCGAGGTGCGGGCGCCGGTGTCCTCGGCGCCGATGGTGCCGAACGCACCTTTGATGTCGCCGACGTGCGAGGAGTCCGCCGCGCCCCGGCTGGGCGCGAGAAGGCTCGAAGTCGTCGTGGTCATGACAAACGACCCCTTTCACCTGCAACGACGCAGGCTCGGGGGGCACGAGATCAGCACCGCCGATGGCGGCTTGCCGAGCTAGAACGCGGTGGATCAGGCCTTGATGGCGGCCCACCTGGGATAGCTGGCGAAGCGGCGCGAGCACGTGCCCGGAACGGGCATGCAGAACTGCGTATGGGGCCAGTTCCGGCCCGGTCTATCGTGTTCCACGACTCGCCTCCCTTCAGCCATGCGCTTGGCCACCAGCCACCGCCCGCGCGGCCCTGGCGTCATGAGCCAGGCAGCACACCAACACCTGCCGGGAGGCGGCGCACCCCGAAATCAGGGGGCCGGCACCTCTCTCGTTAGAGCTTTGGCACTCCACGGCGTAGCTCGCGCAGCCACTTGGCCTCACCCCTTAGGCCGGGGAGAGGTGTCCTGATCCGGAGCGTCTCTCGACGGTTGGGATCAGTGGCCTGTGTCCGTGAAGACGCCTCACCGAACGAGGTGTCCTTGTCAACCACCATCGAGGATGCCTGATTAGGAAGAGAAAAGTCAATTCGGGACGGTGCTGATACGGGACGACCCGGAGCGTTACGCGGTGCTCTCTAAGGCGCTGCCGAGCTTGACCGCCTTCACGATAAGCAGGAGCACCGAGACCACCAGGTAACCACGCAGGAGCAGCATGCCCAGCTTCGCGCCAGGCGACCAGGCCACCGGTGCGAGCAGCGCCAGCGGCGGCATTCGCCAGTTATGCCGTTCAGCGGGAGTAAGTGCCGCGAACCGGGCGCGCAGAGCCTGGTGAGACGGTGCCGCCTGGCTTCGCCGTGCGACCACCAGCCTGAGCCAGCCAACTGCCAGCAGGGTGCCTGCCGCAAGTCCGGCTGCCAGCCAGACCGCCACCGTCGCCGCGCGGACCGACGTGAACAACGTCGTGACGACCAGCGTGCCAGACAGCAACAAAAGCAGCCCGACTGTGAGGCCGGCCACTGCGTTCAGCCATGGTTTGTTTGTCCATGGGCCAAGCACTTCGGTGTCGTTGCACAACAAGAGCAAGAACACGCTGGCACTCGGCAGCAGTACGCCAGCGAGTGCCTGCACAGCCGTGGTGAGCAGGCCGAGTGGCGCCTCCGGGATCAGCACGATCGCCGCCGCGAACACGACGATCGCCGTGTAACTGGCGTAAAAAGCCTTGGCATCGCTGAACTTGCGGTGCAGTGAGTGCTTCAGGTTAAACACGTCGCCAAATGCATAACTGGTGGACAGCGTCACGGCAGCGGCTCCGATGACGCTCGCGTCGAGCAGCACGAGCGCGAACACCGCGCCGAGAAAGCCGCTCTTGTCACCGAACGCCCTGGCCACGCCGAGCGCATTGGTGAAGTGCCCGGCCAGGCTGGTACCGCGGACCGCGTAGACGGTCGCGACCAGGATCACCGCCGCGCCGCCCACGACAACCAGTGCGCCGAGGAAGGTATCAGCCCGCTCGTAGCGAATAAAGCGGGGCGTGATCCTCTTGTCGATCACGTTTGACTGCTGGAAGAAAAGCTGCCAGGGCGCGACCGTCGTGCCGACAATCGCGATGATCAGCAGCACCGCGCCTGAGCTGATTCCCCCGGAAATGCCCGGGACGACGAAGTCATGGGCAATGCTCCCGACGTGCGGATGCACGAAAAAGATCAGCGGCAGGAACAGCACCAGGCTGGCACCGATAAAGATGAACATCGCCCGCTCCCACCGTCTGAAACTGCCGCTTGAGGTGATCGCCACTAGCAACGCCGCGGCAACCGGCACGGAAATGTACGGCGACACCCCGAAGTAGCTCATCGCCAGGGAAATGCCAATGAATTCGGTGACAATCGTCAGGAAATTAAGGAGGAACAAATCCCCCACGCTAAACCAGCCCCAGAACCGGCCGAAGCGCTCGTTGATCAGCCTGGCGTGACCCACGCCGGTCACCGCGCCGAGCCGCACCACCATCTCCTGGTTCACGACCAGCACGGGGATGAGCAGCAAGAGTACCCAGAGCAGGCTGTAGCCGTAGTTCTGCCCGGCCTGGGCGTAGGTGGAGACGCCGCCCGCGTCGTTGTCGCCGACCATGACGATCAGGCCAGGGCCGACGATCGCGAGGAAGGTGACGAGGCGACGGCGCCAGCCACCGCGATGTTCCTCGCCGAGCTTGATCCGGCCGAGCGCGCCCTCGATATCACCGAGGTGCGCCTCGTCCAGCACCGCCGTAGGCGCTCTGAGCGCCGGCTTCGGCGGACCCGCTCTTATGCTCTCCCGCGCGGTCGAGCCTCGCCGTGCCGGCGGCCGGGTCATCCCCGCTTGCCCCGGCGGGAGTCGGGTGGCTCCGCGGCTTCCCTGCGCCGCCAGTCGTCGGGGAGCGTGACCTCGAGCACATCGTCGACCGTGATCAGGCCGATCATCAGGGCGCCGTCATCGACGACCGGGATCGTGATCAGGTTGTAGTCGCTCATCAGCACGGCCACGTCGACCACGTCGGTGTCGGCGCCGACCCGCACCGGGTCGCCGTCGCACACCTCGGACAGCCTGGCCACCGAGTCGGACTGCAGCAGCGTCACGAGCTTGACCACCCCGCACAGCCTGCCCTGCTCATCGAGCGCGTGCACGCTGGTCAGCGCCTCTGGCTGCAGGCTCTGCGAGCTGGCGACGGCGACGATTGCCTCGGCCACCTGCGCGCCCTGCGCAAGTGCCAGGAAATCCATGCCCATGAGGCCGCCAGCGCTGGTCGGGTTGAAGCCCATCAGCGTCAGCACCTTGGCGCGCTGACCCGCGGGCAGCAGGTCAAGCACCGGCTGCCGGCGCCGTTGCGGCAGCTCAGAGATAGTGTCGGCCGCGTCGTCGGCCCGCATCCGGGCGATGACCTCGGCGATCTGCTGGTCAGTGCGTGCTCCTAGCAGCCGGGTGGCCAGGTCCTCATCGAGTTCTTCGAAGACGTCGGCTTCAAGTTCAGGATCGGCGTGAACCTGGCCGAGTATCTCGGTTTCCTCTGCCTTGGAAGCCTCTTCGAGCAGGTCAGCTATCTGGGCCGGCTTGAGCCTGCGGATCCTGGCGAACGGGCCGCGCAGCAGAGCGCTGCTCGCATGCCCGATCAGCGGCTCGAAGTTGGCCCAGTCGTCGAACTGGCGCACTGTGCCATGGCCTGGCGTAAGGAACCTGAGCAGGCCAGGTGCCTTACGGTGGACATCGACTCCCGCGAGCACCCAGTCGTCGCCCTGGCGGCGCAGTTCCAGGTCGACCGCCTTGATCAGGCGCGCCGTCGCCACGTCGATCAGGCGGTGACCAAGGACATCGGAGCGCAGCAGCACCTCGCCCTCCCGCCGCTCGAACCTGCGCAGGTCGAGCTTGACGCTCGTCAGCTTGAGTGCCTCGCCGTCGAACCGGTTCGCCTGCTCGAGCGGTACGAAGACGTCACGGCCCGCCACGCTCGCCACCAGGCCAGTGACCAGCGGCGGTTCGCCACCGCGCAGCCGGACGATGACATCGGCGAGCCTGCCGATCGACTCGCCCCTGCGGTCAGTCATTGCGCGGCCCACCAGGTCAGACAGGTGCAGCACACGCTCGCTGCCCGCCTGTCGCTCAGCGGCCGGTGATGTGGTCATGTCAACGCAGCCTTTCTGCTCTGCCGCTGCAGAACTCTCCTACCCGCCCAACCCTCCCTCAGCCGCGTGCCTGGGAACCCTGGCTGTTCGGCGCGAAGCGGCATTGGGAACACTCATGCTGCCCGGGTTCTGACCGGCAGGGCCACGATGGCAGGAAGGCCACGTCCGGGATGCGAGGCGCATCCGGGATGCGGACGGAGCAGAGGAGTCGCAAACGTGGCGGCTGGCAGGGAAGCCGGGCTACCAGGCGGCCAGGGCTACGTAACCGAAAGCCTTGGCTATGCCGTCAAGCGGCGGCTGCTTGGCCCCCCGCTGGTCAACGAGCAACTCGGCGAGGAGCGGTTGTCTAAGCCGCTCGCGCTCGGCGTCCTGGCTCCCGACGGCATCTCATCCTCGGCCTACGGCACCGAGGAAATCCTGATCGAGTTGCTCAAGGGCGGACTAGGCATCGCGGCCTTCGCGCTGATCCTGCCGCTGACCGGGGTCGTCCTGTTCGTGATGGTCCTGGTCGTGCTCTCCTACCGGGAAGTTGTCACGGTCTATACCAGGGTTGGCGGCTCCTACGTGGTGGCGCGGGAGAATTTCGGGCCTAAGGTCGCGCAGATCGCGGCGGTCGCGCTGCTGATCGACTACGTGGTCACGGTGGCCGTGCAGATCGCCGCGGGTACAGCGGCCATGGCCTCGGCCGTCCCCGCTCTTAACCATCCCGACGTCCTGACCCTGATCTCCATCGGCGTCGTACTGGCGATGCTCTACGGCAACCTGCGCGGCGTCCGCGAAGCCGGACGCACGTTCGCCGTGCCGACCTACCTGTTCACCGGGGTGATGATGCTGGTCATCATCGTCGGGCTGGCGAGGGAGATCTTCGGCTCGCTCCCGCACTGGCATCCGGCGCACGGCGCCAGCGTCTACGGCGCGGGCGTCACGCCCGATCACAGCAGCCTGATCACCTTCGGCCTGATCTTCGTGCTGCTGCGCGCGTTCGCCAACGGAGGCTCGTCGCTGACGGGCATCGAGGCGGTGTCCGACGCGGTGGGCGCGTTCCGCCCGCCCGAAGGGCTCAATGCGCGCAAGGTGCTCGTCACCGAGGGCCTGATCCTGGGCACGCTGGTGGCCGGGGTCTCCTGGCTGGCGCACGTCACCCACGCGAGGCCCTACGTGTCGGGCGTGCCCACGGTGATCTCCCAGGAGGCGCAGCTCGTCTTCGGCACCTCGGCGTTCGGCCACATCATGTTCATCGTGGTACAGGCAGTGACCGCGCTGATCTTGTACACGGGCGGTAACACCAGCTTCAACGGGTTCCCGTTCCTGGCCAGCTTCGTCGCCGAGGACGCGTTCTTGCCACGCTGGCTGACCAAGCGGGGGCACCGGCTGGTCTTCTCCAACGGGATCATCGTGCTGGCCGTGCTGTCGTGCACGCTGCTCGCGGTTGCCGGCTCCAACGTGAACGCGCTTGTGCCCTTCTACGCGCTTGGCGTCTTCACGGCGTTCACGCTGGCCGGCTTCGG
Organism: Streptosporangiaceae bacterium; assembly: GCA_035716545.1. Classification (GTDB taxonomy): domain Bacteria; phylum Actinomycetota; class Actinomycetes; order Streptosporangiales; family Streptosporangiaceae; genus Chersky-822. The sequence goes on along the minus strand of DASTJM010000108.1, from coordinate 33,774 downwards.
CATGGCGCGATTCCACCACGTGCACCGGGAGCGCGGCTGGCACCACAAGCTGGTCATCAATTTCTCCGCCGGCGTGACATCGCTGCTGGTCGTGATGATCTTCGCGGTGGTGAAGTTCGGTGAGGGCGCCTATCTGGTCCTGATCGTCTTCGCCGCCGGCGTGCCGCTCCTGATCAGGCTCAACCGGCAGTACCGGATGGAGGCCGAGGTACTGGAGAACATCGGCAGCCGCGGCGGCGGCCAGGTCAGCCCCAGCGCGCCCACGTACTCACGCCGCACCGTCTTCGTCTTCGTCGACGACTTCGACCTGGCGACGCTGGCCGGCTTGCGGTACGCACGCAGCCTGCGGCCGACGAGCCTGCGCGCGGTGCACTTCGTGCTCGACAGCGCACAGGCGACCAGGCTCAGGCAGGACTGGCTGCGGGCGAACACCGGCATCGTGCTCGACCAAGTCGACTGCCCTGACCGCCGGCTGGCCAGGGCCGCGGCCGAGATGGTGCTGGCCGAAGCGCTGCTGCCAGGCGTCGGCGTCACGGCGGTCCTGCCCCGCCGCGGCTACACCCCGCTGCTCGGCAGGCTGCTGCACGACCGGACCGCCGACAAGATCGCGAGCGTCGTCAGCCAGATACCGCACGCGGTCGCGACCATCGTGCCATTCGACGTCCGCAGCAGGGTGGAAAGCCTGATAGTCAAGCAGCGCGAGCAGGCTACCGCGACGGCGGTGACCGTCAGCCCGGCGGTCGCCGCCGAAGGTGCCACCGGGGCCAGCGCGACCGGTCCCGGTGCGGGTACTGCCGGCGGTGTGCCGCGGGCCGGAGCCGAGGCCGCGCCGCCAGCCCGCATGTCAGGCGTCGCCCCTCCTGACGCCCCGATGCCGCCCGAGCCAGCCACCGGACCGATGACCGACCAGGACAGCGAAGACTACAGCCGCCCGGCCCCGTCAGCCGCGGCCACGCCGATCGGGCACCTGCCCAAGCGCGGCCGGGCTATAGTCGAAGGCCGAGTCCACGCGGTCGAGATCAGGCCGGTCGAGCGCAACACGGTGCTGGCGTGCGAGATCGTGGACTCAACGGGCCAGCTCACCGCGATGTTCTACGGCAGGTCGCACATTCCGGGGCTCGATCCGGGCGCTAGGGTGCGGCTCACCGGGCAGGTCGGATCGCGAGGACGCGCGGCCGTCATGATCAACCCGGCCTACGAGCTCCTGTCGGCTGGAAAGGGTGACTCATCGCTGTGATGCCGGCGCTGTCCGGTGATCACGCCCAGATTCATGCAAGGCAGCCGGCCTGGAAGTATTGGCTACTGGCTAGTAGCATTTGCGGTACCGCGTCCTTAGGGGGCTGCCGTGAGCACCTATGACCATTACGTCACCGAGGTCCCTGCCGGCACCTGGGACATCGCCGCGACCGGCTATACCCGGTTCAACTGGGAGTACGACGATGGCCGGACCAGGCTGCTCGACCTGTATCAGCGCGGCAAGGACAAGCAATGGGACGCGACTAAGCGGATCGAGTGGGATATCCCGGTCAACCCGTGCAACATCATGGATCAGGACGAGTCGCTTAGCCCGATTTACGGCTCGCGGCAGTGGAACCTGCTGAACCAGGACCAGCGCGACGAACTCGGCCTGCACCTGTCGTCCTGGCTGTTCAGCCAGTTCCTGCACGGCGAGCAGGGAGCGCTGACGGTGGCGGCGCGAATTGTCGAGACCGTGCCCGACATCGACTCCAAGTTCTACGCGGCGACTCAGGTCATGGACGAGGCGCGGCATGTCGAGCTGTACGCCAAGTTCATCAAGGAGAAGATCGGCGTCTACTACCCGATCAACGACGACCTGGCGAAGCTGCTCTCCGAGGCGCTCGCTGACGGGCGGTGGGACTACCCGTACCTGGGCATGCAGGTGCTGATCGAAGGCCTGGCGCTGGCCGCGTTCGGCGTGCACAGGGACATGTCCAACAATCCGCTCGTCACCCAGTTGCTCGCCTATGTCATGCAGGACGAGGCGCGGCACGTGGCGTTCGGCCGGCTGGCGCTGCGCGAGTATTACGCCGGACTGACCGATGCGGAAAGAGCCGAGCGCGAAGAGTTCCTGATCGAGGGTTGCTACCTGATGAATAACAGGTTCCGCGCCCAGGAGGTCTGGGAGCGGCTCAACTTTGACGTAGACGAGTGCATGGAGTTCACCGACAAGAGCCCGGTGCAGCAGGCGTTCAGGTCCCTGCTGTTCACCAGGATCGTGCCGTGCGTCAAGGACATCGGGCTCTGGGGGCCCAAGGTCAGGCATGCGTTCGCCGATCTCGGGGTGCTAAGCGCTGCCGACGGCGACCTCGAGGTGCTCATGAAGGCCGACGAAGACCTGGCGGATCGGATCGATCAGGACAAGGCCGCCGCGGCCGAACTGGCCGCCAGGCAGGCCGAGGTGGCCGGGGCAATCGCCACGGCCGGCGCCTGATCAGCCGAGCCCTGCACGCATAGTTACGATCACCGCTCCATCATCGGTACCCTGAGGCGTCGCATGTCGCCGAGCAGGGAGGCGGGCTGGTGACCGAGCTGCGGATTACGTTCTCCGGCCGTACTTACCGGTTCGAACCTGGTCAGCCGGTTCGCATCGGCCGCAGCCCGGAGAACTCCGTGGTGATCTCCGACCCGATCGTTTCTCGTGACCACGCGCAGGTGCGCTGGCAGTCCGGCAAGTGGGTGCTCGACGACCTCGGCAAGGGCCGCACCTTCGTCGGCGGGCTCGCGGTCAGCTCAGTCGCCATCCACCAGCCTGTCGACGTGCATCTGGCCAGCCCGCTCGGGCCGATGCTGCGCATCGAGCCCGCCATGCCCGGTCCGCATGATGAATCCTGCGAGGCAAAGGCCATGCCGCGGGCAGCCGTCGCCGCGGTCAGCGCCGGCGGCTTCGCACAGCCGGCCCTGGCCCACTTCCCGAGCGATGAAGTCATCGGCGAAGCGATCGGCGAGCCCGCCGGCGAAGCTGGCGAAGATCAGCGCGCCGGGCCGGAGCAGCGATCGAAGCCGGGCCGCGCCGAGCGGCGCAGCGGGGTGCGGCACTCAAGCGCCGTGCACCGCACGGGGCTATGGCGCGGCGACATCTCGGCCAGCCACACCAGCCCGGTCTACATTCCGGCGCACCATGCCAGGCTGGAGTCCCCTGGCGGCGACTTCGCTACCGCGGTCCACATCCTGGTGCCTGTCCGCAGCTGGCTGAAGGACCCGGGCTGGAAGCAGGGCTCGCGGCTGCTCGTGATCGCGTACGGACTGCTGCCGTCACTGTTCGTGGTCCTGTTCTCCAGCACCACGAACGTGAACGTGCCCGGCTGGGCCTACAGCCTGGCGATCGCGCCGCTGTGGACGGTCGCTTTCTGGCTGCTGATCAGGCCGGGCCGGATCACCAAGCTGATCGCCTGGCTCGCGGTCTCCATTATCGCCGCGGTGCTCATCTTGCTGCCGGTACTCACGCTCCCGTGGGAGAACGCGCTCGACAAGACTCTCAGCTTGCACAACGTGCTGCCCTGGATCTACGGCGTCGGCTTCGCCGAAGAGGTCACCAAGGCGCTCCCCATCCTGATCGCGGCGCTGCTGCTGCGCTGGGCCTGGAAGATCACGCTGGACGTCCGGGTGTGGATGTTCCTCGGCACGATCGCCGGGCTCGCCTTCGGGGTCAGGGAGTCGGTGCTCTACACGTCGAGTTACCTGATGCAGGGCAATCACAAGGCCGGGCTCGCGATCCCGCTCATCCTCAGCTTCGCCCAGCGAGTGTTCGTCGACGGCTTCCAGCACGCCGTGTGGGCCGGGATCGCCGCCTTCTTCATCGGCATGGGCGTGAACTACCGCAGGCGCCGCATCCCGCTGATCGTGTTCGGCATCACGCTGCCCGCGGTGCTGCACGGGCTGAACGACTGGAGCACACAGCTCGCCTCGCACTGGCTGTGGATCGTGATGGAGGCCGTGTCCCTGCTCCTCTTCATCGGTTACACGATGTCCGCGGCCACCATCGAGCGCCAGGTCAGGGACACGCCGCTGTTCCGAGGCGAATCGATGATCATGGACAGGATCAAGGTGGAATCTCAGGAGGGTACGATCGGCGGGTGACCGAGTCGCCGATGCCCGATTTCCCGCCCGGTTTCGAGTGGGGCGTCGCCACCTCCGCGTACCAGATCGAGGGTGCGGTCGCCGAGGACGGCCGTGGCGATTCCATCTGGGACACCTTCTGCCGGCAGCCTGGGGCCACCAGGGACGGCCACACCGCAGATGTCGCGGCCGACCACTATCACCGATGGCGGCAGGACGTCGCGTTGATGGCCGACCTGGGCGTGACCGCCTACCGGTTCTCGATCGCCTGGCCGAGGATCCAGCCAACCGGGCAGGGCGCGGCCAACCAGGCCGGGCTCGACTTCTACGACCGGCTCACCGACGCACTGCTCGCGGCGGGCATCAGGCCCATGCCGACGCTGTACCACTGGGACCTGCCCCAGTCGCTTGAGGACAGCGGCGGCTGGCTGAGCCGGGAGACCGCGCAACGATTCGGGGACTACGCGGGCATCGTCGCAGGGCGGCTTGCCGACCGGATCGGCACCTGGATCACCCTCAATGAGCCTTTCGTGGTCACCACGTACGGCTACATGCTCGGCATCCACGCGCCAGGCAAGTCGCTCATGCTCGACGCGCTTCCCACCGCGCACCATCAGCTGCTCGGCCATGGGCTCGCGAACGCGGCGCTGCGCTCCGCCGGAGCGCATGAGGTCATGATCACTAACAATTACACTCCGGCATGGCCAGCCAGTTCGAGCACCGCGGACATCAGGGCTGCCAGCGCCTACGACATCATGCACAACCGGCTCTTCACCGACCCGATCCTGGCGGGCAGCTATCCGGACCTGTCCGCTTTCGGCATCGGCGAAGCCGGGCTCCCCTGCGTCGAAGACGGCGACCTCAGGGTCATCTCGGCGCCCATCGACGGTCTCGGCGTGAACTACTACAACCCGACCAGGCTGTCAGCGCTGCCTGAGTCACCGCTTCCGTTCCAGATGCAACCGATCCCCGGCTACCCGGTCACGGCGTTCGGCTGGCCGGTGATCCCCGCTGGCCTGAGCGAACTGCTCGGCCTGCTGGCGGAGCGGTATCCCGGCTCACTCCCGCCTATTTACATTACCGAGAACGGCTGCAGCACCCGCGATACCGTCGCCGGCGACGGCTCAGTCGCCGATCCGGGAAGGATCGAGTACCTCGACGGCCATCTCCGCGCCGTCCATGACGCCATCATGGCGGGCATTGACGTGCGCGGCTACCTCGAGTGGACGCTTACCGACAACTTCGAGTGGAGCGAGGGGTATCACCAGCGATTCGGCCTGATCTACCTGGACACCTCGACGCAACAGCGCACGCCCAAGGCCTCGTTCGGCTGGTACAAGGAGCTGATCGCCAGCCAGCGCGACCGCCACCAGGCGAGGTAACGACCGTGGCACCTGTTCCGTCTTGTGCCCGAGCAGCGCGACAGGCGATTTATGCTGGACAGGTCCGCCATACTTGCGTGCATGCCCGTGGAGTTCAACGCTGTGCCAGAACCTGACGACTTCGATCAGCAGCTTCGCGACCTCACTTCGGGACAGGCCGAGCCGGCCAAGTTCACGGAGCTGTCAGCGGCGGAGCGGGCCCGGCGGGTCTCAAGGCCACCACCCGCGCCACACCGGCTGAGCTGGCGTAAGGCACGCAAGGCTAAGCAGTTGCGCAAGCCCCCCGGCGGCTCGCAAGATCCGCGGGGTCGCAAGCAGTCCGGGCGTGGCGGGCCAGGCGGGCAGGGAGCGGCCAGGCCAGGGAACCCGCGGCGGCGGTCAGCGAGCAGCGGCCGCCAGCGCATGATCAGCATCGCGCGCACGGCAGGCATTATCATCGGCTTCGTCGTTTTGCTGATCGTCTTGCATTTGCTTGGGTTCGGCCCCCGGTAGCCCGGCGAGCATGCATCGCCTCGAGCAGCAGCTAGCGTTCATCACCGAAGCCGGCCGCCTCAAGTCTGTGCTCCGCCAGACCATGCTGGCTGACGCGGGCCGCCGGGAGAACTCAGCGGAGCATTCCTGGCACCTGGCCATGATGGTGCTGGCGCTCGCGGAGCACGCGCCACCCGGGACCGACCTGGCCAGGGTCACCGACATGGTGCTGATCCATGATCTCGTCGAGATCGACGCCGGTGATCTCTTCCTGTACGCCGATCAGAGCGAGCACGACAAGCAGGAAGCCGCCGAGCGAGCCGCGGCCGACCGGATCTTCGCCATCTTGCCGGCCGAGCAGGCGACGGCAGCCCGCCAGCTCTGGGACGAGTTCACCGAGCGCGGTACGCCCGAAGCCCGTTTCGCCAGGGCGCTCGACCGGCTGCAGCCGATGCTGGAGAACTTCGCCGTCGGTGGCGGCACCTGGCAGCACCACGGCATCACCGCCGATCAGGTGCTGGCGAAGGTTCGCCTGATCGAGGAAGGCTCGGCCAGCCTGGGCCAGTACGCGCGCGACCTGATCAGCAGAGCGGTGGCCATGGGCATCTTGGCTCCCGAACGCGCTCGTTGACGCTGGCATAGCTCAGGAAAAGAAAATGAGCTTGATGGCTGAAATTATCCCGATCAAGACAACCACCACCCTCAGGGCGAGTGGTGGCAGCCGCCGGCCAACCTTGGCGCCGATGAGGCCGCCGACGGCCGCCCCGACCACGATCACCGGGACGATGGACCACGCCACGTGGGCGAAGACAGCGAAGACGAGCGCGGCCGTGCCGTTCACGACTGTGACGAGCACGTTCTTGGCGGCGTTCACCCGCTGCAGGCCGTCAGTCCAGAAGACACCAAGCAACCCGATCAGGATGACGCCCTGTGCCGCGCCAAAATAGCCGCCGTACACGCCGGTCAGGAACACCCCTGCCACGAGCACGAGGCCGCCGCTGTCGGACCGCTCGCCTCCCCGGCCCGCCACCCACGCCGACAGGCTGGGCTGGATCAGCACCAGGACGCAGCCGGCGATGATCAGCGCGGGCACTACGAGGTTGAACACTCCGGCAGGCAGCGCCAGCAGGGCGATGGCACCGGCCAGCGAGCCTGCGAGAGACGCCGCGCAAAGTCGCAGCAGCCTGGGGCGCTGGCCGTGCAGCTCTTCGCTGTAGCCGAAGACCGCGCTGAAGTTGCCTCCGACCATCCCGATGTTGTTCGACACGTTGGCGACGACCGGCGGATAGCCGAGCGCGAGCAGCGTCGGAAAGGTGATCAGCGAGCCGGAACCCACGACCGCGTTGATGGCGCCCGCCGCGACCGACGCGGCGAAGATCGCGAGCGCCGCTACGCTACTCACTCAATCCTTGCCGCTCCTGACGCTCCCGGCACTCGCAAGACTCACCCGATACTAGGACAACAGCCCGCACGTCCCCGCGGCGCGCTTCGCAGCGCGCGGTGTCAGGGGACCGGAACGGCCCGGGCGGTCCAGCGGTCTGAGCGGCGTTCCACGATCAGCGGCATGCCGAAACATCTGGACAGATTCCGCTCGGTGAAGACCTCGCCGATCTCGCCGGAGGCCAGGACGGCGCCAGCGCGCATGAGCATGGCATGAGTCGTGCCTTCCGGCACTTCTTCGACATGATGCGTGACGAGTATGAAAACCGGTCCTTTCGGATCTTTGACCAGCGTCCCGATCCTGAGCAGGAGATCCTCGCGACCGCCAAGGTCCAGCCCGGCGGCGGGTTCGTCGAGCAGCAGCAACTCGGGGTCGGCCATCAGCGAGCGGGCGATCTGCACGCGCTTGCGCTCGCCTTCCGACAAGGTGCCGAACCTGCGCCTGATCAGGTGCGCGCAGCCCAGCGCGTCGAGCAATTCCACCGCCCTGGCGACGTCGTAGGAGTCGAAATCCTCGGCGCTGCGTCCGATGGTGCCGTAGCCAGCGGTCATGACCAGGTCGATGATCTTTTCCCGGCGCGGCACCTGCTCGGCGACGGCGGCGCTGGCGAGGCCAATCCGGCTGCGCAACTCGTCGAGGTCCGTGCCATCCAGCGGCTTGCCGAGGACCTCGGCGCGGCCTTCGGTGGGCATGACCAGGCCCGACGCAACCTGAAGCAACGTTGTCTTGCCCGCGCCGTTCGGGCCGACGACGACCCAGCTCTCGTCATCACGCACGGTCCAGCTGACGTTCCTGAGCAACATCGACTCGTTGCGGCAGACCCCGACATCGCGCAGGCTCAGCACTTCGGCCGGCATCAGCTTTCCTTCCCGGACACCGTGACGGTCAGTTGAGATCCCATGGCACGCGACGCGCGATCGGATGGTGGTCACGGCTAGGCCTGCGCATGCGGTGTCCAGGACACGACGAGGTCTCCAGCACCGTGCGCGCCGCCAGGCAGCTCTGGCCAGCCGATGCCGAGGTCGATTACCGCGATCGCCGACGTCGGGAACTCGATCGGCGCTCCGGTCACGATCTCGGCCACCTCGGCGGCGGCCGGGTTGTGACCGACGTACATGAGAGTGCCCACGCCCGGCTCCGTGTTCGCGAAGATCCGCAGCAGGTCATCGGCGCTGGCGCCGTACAGCCGCTCGTCGGTCACGACCGCTGACTTACCTGAAAGCCCGGCGCTGACGTACTGCCAGGTCTGCCTGGCTCTCCTGGCCTTCGAGCAGAGCACGAGATCAGGGATGAAACCCTGGCTCGCCAGCCACTCGCCAGCGGACTCAGCGTTCTTGCGGCCACGCGGGCGCAAGGCCCGCTCGAAATCAGGGCCTCCCGGCAACTCACCGGCCTTGGCGTGCCGCATGACGATGAGCCGCTTGCCTGCACCGTGCGTGTGTCGATCTTGTGCGGTCGCCATGCCATCCATCGTCACGCAATCGCGCAGCTGTGCAAAGGCTGGCGCGCGGTGCGTGCCCGATGCCGAACCGAGACCGCCCGGCGTGCCACGCGGATACGCCGGGCGGATCGGTACTTCATCGACTAAGCGCTCGCGGTTCTAGACGGCTCTGCTTCGTCGGCGGTCTCGGCGGTCGAGGCTGCCGCCGGCTCTCCGCTCCCCGGCGTCTGCGACGCCGCGGACTCCTTCGGCTCCTCGTCATCGGGCGCTGGCGCCGAGGGGCCATCCTGCTTCTCGGTATCGGACGGCGCGATGCCCGTCGACCGGCGCTTGGCGACGACGACGGACCCGACCACGATCGCGAGCGCGCCAATCGCGACGCCGATACGCAGGCCGGTGTTGTCCGCGTACTTGACCACGCTGGTCGCGATCAGCAGCGAGACCAGGTTCATCACCTTGATGAGCGGGTTGATCGCCGGGCCCGCGGTGTCCTTGAAGGGGTCGCCGACGGTGTCGCCGATGACCGTGGCCGCGTGAGCTTCCGAGCCCTTGCCGCCGTGCACGCCGTCCTCGACCAGCTTCTTGGCGTTGTCCCAGGCACCGCCGGAGTTCGCGAGGAACACCGCCATCAGCACGCCGGCGGCGATCGCCCCGGCCAGGAAACTGCCAAGTGGTACATAACCGAACCCGAAGCCGATCACGATCGGGGCGAGTACCGCGAGCAGGCCAGGCGTCGCCAGCTCGCGCAGCGAGTCCGCGGTGCAGATGTCGACGACCCGGCCGTATTCGGGTTTCTCGGTGAAGTCCATGATCCCCGGCCTGGTCCTGAACTGCTCGCGGACCTCGAAGACCACGCGGCCCGCAGCCCGGCCGACAGCCATGATCGCGAGGCCAGAGAAGTAGAACACCACCGCAGCGCCGACGATGAGGCCGACGAGGGCGTTCGGTTTGTCGATCGACAGGCTGAACGTGCTCGCCGCGCTGCCGAGCGCGGCCTCCACCGTCGTGCGGAACGCTCCGAACAGGGCCGTCGCCGCGAGCACGGCGGTGGCGATCGCGATGCCCTTGGTGATCGCCTTGGTGGTGTTGCCGACCGCGTCCAGCCTGGTGAGCACCTGGGCAGCCGCACCTTCGACGTCACCGCTCATCTCGGCGATGCCCTGCGCGTTGTCCGACACCGGGCCGAAGGTGTCCATCGAGACGATGACGCCGACGGTCGTCAGCAGGCCAGTGCCGGCGAGAGCCACGGCGAACAGCGCGATAGTCGGGTTGCCCGTGCCCAGCAGGAAGGCGCCATAGACAGCCGCTCCGATCAGCAGCGCTGAGTACACGGCCGACTCGAGGCCGACGGAGATGCCGGACAGGATGACCGTCGCCGGGCCGGTGCGCGAAGAATCGGCGATCTCCTTGACCGGGCGCCGGTTGGTCTCGGTGAAGTACCCGGTCAGCAACTGGATCGCGCTTGCCAGCACCAGGCCGATCACGACCGCGACGATCGCCAGGACCCGCGGGTCGCCTGAGTGGTGCAGAATCGCTGTATCGGTCACGCCATTGAGCTTGCTGAACGACGACGGCAGGTAGACGAATGAGGCGATGACCACGAGCACGAGCGAGAAGATCGCCGACAGGAAGAACCCTCGGTTGATCGCTGTCATGCCGCTGCGATCGCCTCGCCGCGGCGCGACGAAGAAGATGCCCGCCATGGCGGTGAGCACGCCGATCGCTGGGACGATCAGCGGGAAGACCAGGCCCTGCGAGCCGAACGCGGCCTTGCCGAGGATCAGCGACGCGACCAGCGTCACCGAGTACGACTCGAACAGGTCGGCTGCCATGCCGGCGCAGTCGCCGACGTTGTCGCCGACGTTGTCGGCGATCGTCGCCGCGTTACGCGGGTCGTCTTCGGGGATCCCCTTCTCGACCTTGCCAACCAGGTCGGCGCCCACGTCAGCCGCCTTGGTGAAGATACCGCCGCCGACCCTCATGAACATCGCGAGCAGAGCGGCGCCGAAGCCGAAGCCCTCGAGCACGCTAGAGGCGTTGGCCTTGTAGATAAGCACGACAATCGCCGCGCCTAGCAGGCCGAGCCCGACAGTGAACATCCCGGCGACTCCGCCGGTACGGAACGCGATCCGCATGGCGCTGCGTTCACCGTTCTCTGGCTCCCTGGCAGCGGCGGCCACCCTGACGTTGCCGCGCACGGCGAGCGACATGCCCGTGAAACCGGTGACTGCCGAGAACAGGGCGCCGACCAGGAAGAAGATCGACCGGCCCCATCTGACCGATGAGCCATCGGCCGGCAGGACCAGCAGCACGAAGAAGATCACGACGACGAACACGCCCAGCGTCCTGAACTGCCTGCGCAGATAGGCTGCGGCGCCTTCTTGCACCGCGGTGGCGATCTCGACCATCTTGGCCGTGCCCTGGCCGGCCGCAAGCACCTGCCTGACCAGCCAGGCGGCCATGGCGAGGGCGAGCACGGCAATCACTGCCACAACGGCGACCCAGGTCACGTTGGAGCCAGTTACGGTGGCCGCTCCATCCGCGAGAACGGAACTAAGCCTTGTCATCTGTCCTCCGACTTACGCAATATTTCAAATGTCGTGCACCATCGCACGGGCTACGTAACATCGGTGCCGCAGGAAGCTTGCGGCACCATGCGCTTGCCGCACCGCGTGCTTGCGGCACCGTGTGTCGCAAGCACGCGGTGCGGCAGTGCCCGGGAGTCTATGCATAGGGGCTCGCTAATGCGGAAGCGGGTCCGCCTCTCAGGGTGCCCGCAACCCGTTTGTTACCAAACGGTGACCAAACCCTGGCGATGCCGCATGAAGCGCCCGAGGCCCCTGAGCTCACGCCGACGTACCGGCAGCGATCGAGCCCGAACTAGGCCAGCTCATCTTGACGCTGGTGCCGCCTGAAGTCTCGCTGATCTGCACATCGTCGGCGAGGCCGGCGATGACGGCGAGTGAGAACCCAGCCGGGGCAAACGCGTTGTCGCCAGCGGATCTCCCCTGGCCCGAGGCCCCCTGAACTGAGGCAGCCGTACCGGCGTTGATGACTTCGATCTCGAATCGCCCGGCCTGGCCGGTCAGGGCGATCCGCACCGGCTCGCCCGGGCAGTGCAGCCGGTGCGCTTCCACGGCCCGCGAACACGCCTCGCCTACCGCGAGCCGTACCTCGTCGAGCAGTGACTCAGGCACCCCGCTGCGCCTGGCCACCGCCGTCGCCACCAGCCGCGCCGTCCGCACATGCGCGGGCAGCGGCGTGAAGGTGACCTCAACTGTCGCCATCGCGTGCTACCAAGCGTCCCGGGGTCCGGTGGCTACTTCTCTGATTTCCTGTTGGCGATCGCTTCGTCGACGGTGTCGTGTATTCCGAAGACCTTCGTCAGCCCGGTGATGCGGAAGATCTTCAGAATTCGCTCCTGAGTGCAGACCAAGTCGAGTGACCCGTCATGCGCCCTGACTCGCTTGAGCCCGCCAACAAGGACGCCGAGACCGGTCGAGTCGAGGAACTCCACCTTTTCCATGTTTACGACGATCTGGTGTTTGCCCTCGTTGACCTGCTCGATCAGGAGTTCCCGCAGCCGGGGCGCGGTGTACACATCGATCTCGCCCTCCACATCGACGATCTCGATGCCGTCCTTGTTGTAGTGATCAAGCTTCAGATCCACTGATTCCTCCAGCGCCATGCATCCATTATCCCAGCGGTCGGCCGAGCACATCTCGTCCGGCGCGCCGGGCGTGATGCTCCGTCGCGCATTCAACCATGCCCAGACTCATGTCTATACCAGATCACGGTTCGAGCTACCCGGCCTGCCGATGACAAACTTCATACAACTATGCGTGATCAGGATCAGTTCGCAGTCGATCGGCCAGCGTCTTTCACTGGCGACGGTCGGGCGGTTGGCGTGCGCCGGCTCATCGAGCTAGGCACCAAGTCCGGCCGGCTGACCCACCTTGAGCGGCTGCCGCAGCGGGCTGGCCGGGCTGTCCCCTGGCCTGGGTGGATGCCAGCCGAGCTGATCGCGGCGTTCGGCGCGGCTGGCGTCGAGGCGCCCTGGGCGCACCAGGCCGAAGCCGCGGACCATGCCAGGGCCGGACGCAGCGTCATCCTTGCCACAGGCACCGCATCAGGCAAGTCGGTGGGCTACCTCGCTCCCGCGCTGACCGCGATCGGCGAAGGCGCCACCGTGCTGTACCTGACGCCGACCAGGGCACTCGCCGCTGACCAGCTGGCACTCGTCCGCTCGCTCGCCCCCGGTGCCGGGCCGGCCCTGCGCCCGGCCGTAGTCGACTCCGACACGCCGATCACCGACCGTGCCAGAGCCAGGAGAAACGCTACCTACCTGCTCACGACACCCGACATGCTGCATTTCGGGTTGCTGCCGCAACATCAGAGGTGGAATGGGTTCTTCAGGCGGCTGCGGTACGTAATCGTGGACGAGTGCCACGGTTACCGCGGTGTCTTCGGCTCGCATGTCGCCCAGGTGCTGCGCCGCCTGCGGCGGGTAGCTGCCTACCACCGCCCTCCCGGCGCGCCTGACCTGCAGTTCGTGCTCGCCTCGGCGACGATCAGCGAGCCAGCCAGGTGCGCGGAACTGCTGACCGGGGTCAAGGCCGAGGCGATCACGGCGGACGCGGCTCCCCGCGGACCGATGACGTTCGGCATGTGGGAGCCGCCATTCACCGCGCTGCGCGGCGAGGCGGGTGCGCCGCTGCGCCGCACCGCCGTCGCCGAAGCCGCCGACCTGCTCGCCGACCTGGTGAGCGACGGCACATCGGCGCTAGCCTTCATCAGGTCGCGGCGCGGTGCCGAGGCGGCGGCTGCCATCGCGAAGGCAAGGCTGGCCGAGTCTGGCCGCGACGACCTGGCCAGCCGCATCGCGGCGTACCGGTCTGGTTACCTTCCTGAAGAGCGCCGGGAGCTTGAGCAAGGGCTGCGGTCAGGCGCGATCAGGGCGCTGGCGACCACGACTGCGCTGGAACAGGGCATCAACATCGTCGGGCTCGACGCCGTGCTGATCGCGGGCTGGCCAGGCACGCGGGCCGCGCTGTGGCAACAGGCAGGCCGCGCTGGCCGCGCCGGCCGCGCCGGCCGCGATTGCGCGGCGATCCTGATCGCCCGTGACGACCCGCTCGACACCTACCTGGTGCACCACCCTGAGGTGCTCCTGCACCGGCCGGTCGAGGCAACCGTCCTTGACCCGGCTAACCCCTACATACTCGGTCCGCATCTGTGTGCCGCGGCCGCCGAAATACCATTGAGCAGTACCGACCTCACCTTGTTCAGCAATCAGGCACGTGTCGTGGTCGAGGAGCTTGTCAGTCGCGGCACGCTGCGGGAGCGGGCCGGTCGATGGCACCTGACCGGCTGGCGGCGCGCGCAGCTTCCCGGGCTCCGCGGCACCAGCGGGCACTCAGTCAGGATCGTCGAGGAATCGACCGGGCGGCTGATCGGCACGATGGACGAGCCGTCGGCGCATGTGCTCGTGCACGCCGGCGCCGTGTACCCGCATCAGGGCGAGCTTTATCTGGTTCGCGCCCTGGACCTGGAGGACAGCGTGGCGCTTGTCGATGCCGGAGATCCCGGTTACGTGACGTCGGCGCGCGAGATCACCGAAATCCAGGTCGCCTCCGAGCACCGCAGGACCGACTGGGAGAACGCCGCCGTCCACTTTGGCGAGGTCATGGTCCGTCGCCAGGTAGTGGCGTTCTCCCGGCGCAAGCCGGAGAACGGTCAGTCGATCGGCGAAGAGCCGCTCGACCTGCCCGCCCGCGACCTGCGGACCAGAGCGGTGTGGCTGACGGTCGCGCCAGGACCGCGCGATGAGCTCGAGGCGGCCGGGGTGGAGCTGGCTGGCGCGGCACATGCCGCCGAGCACGCGGCCATCGGGCTGCTGCCTCTAGTCGCAGCCTGCGATCGGTGGGATGTCGGCGGAGTTTCCACAGACTGGCATCCGCAGACCGGACGGCTCACCATTTTTGTCTACGACGGCCATGATGGCGGCGCCGGATTTGCCGAACGAGGCTTCTTTGCTGCGGCTCAGTGGCTCAGATCAACCTCGCAAGCGATCGCTGACTGTGAGTGCACGACCGGCTGCCCTTCGTGCATTCAATCGCCGAAATGCGGCAATGGCAACGAGCCCCTCTCCAAGCAAGGCTCGCTCGCTTTGCTTGACTGCCTGCTCAGCGGGGTTCCTGACCAGTGAAAGGGGGCGACCCCCGCCGGGGGGGAGAGCGGGGGTCGCCGTACGGCCCGGCTCCGGGGGGACAGAGCGGTTCCGTAACTCAGGAAATCCTACGTGCAGTGGGTCAAAGTTACCAGTCAGTCATGCGATGCGAGATTGGATTTCAACATGGTGACCTATGCTCGGCCACCATGGACGCTACCGCCGATGCGGACTCGCGGGCTACCGCAGCCTTCTTTGACCTCGATAAGACCCTAATCTCGAGGTCAAGCACGCTGGCCTTTGTGCCGTCGTTCTACCGGCACGGCCTGATCAGCGGAGCGCAGGCGGCGCGCGGCGCCCTGGCTCAGCTCGTGTTCAGGCTCGCGGGCGCGGACCACGATCAGATGGAGAAGATCAGGGAACAGGTCAGCAAGCTCTGCCGGGGCTGGCCAGTGGAGCGCGTTACCGAGATCGTCACGACTCACCTCGCCGACACGATCGGCCCCATCATCTACGCGGAGGCCCGCCGGCTGGTTGACTCACACCGGGAAGCCGGCCGGGATGTGATCATCGTGTCGACGTCGGGCCAGGAGATGGTGCGGCCCATCGGTGCCATGCTCGGCGCATCGGAGATCATCGCGACTCGGATGGTGCACGCGGACGGGTTGTATACAGGCGAGCTTGAGTTCTATGCGTACGGCGAGGCCAAGGCTCACCGGATCAGGGAACTGTCCGCCGAGCGAGGTTACCGACTCGCCGACTGCTTCGCCTACAGCGATTCGGTCACGGACTTGCCGATGCTGGAGGCGGTAGGGCATCCGCACGCCGTGAATCCCGACCGGCAGCTGCGCAAGATCGCGGCCGAGCGTGGCTGGCCCATGCTGGCCTTCGCCCTGCGCCGGGCCGCGGCAGGTGAACACCAGGATCAATAAAGATCACGAATTGATCACGTCAAGCGACTTCCCAAGCTGATCGAAGCGTCGTAGAACTGAGTCACGGACCACTTGGTCCCGGCACGGCAGCCGGGTACCCACGCGCGACCAGCCGCGGGAGGCGGCCGAGACAGGAACGCCGAGTTAGACCGAGCATTGTGGCAGTGGGTTTGCGGCAGCGCTAACGGCGGCCTGTCCGGCAGTTGAGATGCACGCTTGGTAACCCGGGCCTGACGTGGTTAAGCGGCGGCGTCCCCGCGGGGGCGCCGCCTGCTATGCCCGGGCTGGCGTGAGCGGGCTGGCGTGCGCGGGCTGCTATGCGCCGCCTGTTCACAAGTCACCGGCATTGCCGCAATCCGGCCGCTCTATCAGCGGCAAACCTGTACCTGGCCTTGGGGAAACTCCCGAACCCCGGAACTGCCGCGCCGGTCTTTGCGGCGACGAACGCACCGAGCTAGCCTAGTCCGTGCCAATAGCCCCAACCTCGGACGAATTCCCGCAGCGCGGCGCGTTTCAACCGGGAAATCCGGCGACGGGCGCCTCATGCCTGCCGCCAGTGTAATTGTTCGCTGGCCAGTAATGGGAGCCAGGGCAATGGCCAAAGCTCGGATGCGCGAGACTGGAGTTGTGGAGCGAGGGAGGAGGAACATGATGGCCGGACCCGGAGCGTATGGTCAGACGGACGCTCAGCCAGGGCAAGCACAATCAGGGCAAGCACAATCAGGGCAGGCACAGCAGGCTGGTACGAAGCAGCAATCACTCGGTGACCTCGTTGCGCTCGCCGTTGGCGACATCACCCAGCTCGTGAAGTTCGAAGTCGATCTGGCGAAGCTTGAGCTGAAGCAGGATGCTCGCAGGCTGGGGGTCGGCGCGGTGCTGCTCGGCGTGGCCGCGTTCGTCGGCTGCCTGGTCCTCATGCTGTTGTGTTTCGCCTTCGCCTACGGACTCATGGCGCTCGGAATCTGGGGCTGGGCGTCGTTCTTGATCGTGGCGGGCACCTGCGTGCTGCTGGCGACCCTGGCTGTCGGGATCGGCATGCTCAAGTTCCGCAAGCTGAGCGGACTGCGCAAGACCCGCAGCACGGTCACCGACGACCTCGCGCTCATGCGGCGCGACGAAAGCACCACTTCGCCCGGGACGGCGGAGATCAGGTAGGCAATGGGCCCGCAAAGCGAAGCCGCGGTCTATCTCGACGGCCCGTGGTCTCATCGCTCAGTAAGCGCGAACGGCACTAGATTCCACATCGCCGAGAACGGCGACGGGCCGCTGGTGCTGCTGCTCCACGGGTTCCCCCAATTCTGGTGGACGTGGCGCAGGCAGCTGAGCACCCTGAAGTCGGCCGGTTTCCGCGCGGTAGCCGTCGACCTTCGCGGCTACGGAGGAAGCGACAAGCCCCCGCGCGGTTACGACCTGATCACCGCGGCGTCCGACGCCGCCGGCTTGATCAGGTCGCTCGGCGAGGCGAACGCCGTCGTCGTTGGCCATGACTGGGGCGGGATGATCGCCTGGACGATGGCTGCCTACTTCCCGAAGGTGGTGCGCCGCCTCGGAATCGTCTCGGCGGCTCACCCGCTCCGGTTGCGGTCGGCCGTGCTGGCCGACCCCCTCGGCCAGGGCAAGAGCAGCGGATACGCCTTCGGGTTCCAGCTTCCGGTGTTGCCTGAACGGCACTTGCTGCGCCGCCACGCCGAGCGCGTTGGCGAGATCCTGACCAGTTGGTCGGGACCGGGCTGGCCGGACCCGGAGACCGAGGCGACCTATCGGGCGGCGATGTGCCTGCCTGCTGTGGCCCACTCCGCGCTTGAGTACCACCGCTGGCTGGTCAGGTCGCGGCTGCGGCCCGACGGCATGCGCTACTCGCGCGCGATGCGCAGCCCGGCACAGGCCCCGACGCTGCAGATCCACGGCGCACTCGACACTTGCATACGCCCAAGGACCGCGCGTGGTTCCGGCAGCTATGTCGACGCTCCCTACCGCTGGCGGCTGCTCGACGGGGCTGGTCACTTCCCCCATGAGGAGGCACCGGACCGGTTCGACCTGGAGTTGCGGTCGTGGCTGGCCGATCCTGAGCCGGAGCGATGACTCGCGCGCGTGCGGGCGCGCCTCCGGGTGCGGGCGACGGTCCGGGCGCGGAGGCCGGCGCGGGTCCGGGTGCGGGCGCCAGTCGGGTCGCGGACGCCGGCGCGGGTTCAAGCGCCGGTGCGGGCGCCAGTACGGTAGGGCGGGATCGGGATGTCGGCGGACGGGCTCGGAATGCGCGGCCTCGTGACGGCCTGGGCAGACCGCTGGACAGGACTGCCGTAGGTGAGCCCACCATGCCGGACGACCTTGAGCTGGCCCCGGGCGACGCGCTTCCGCTTGCCCAGCGGCTGATCGACGAAGGCCGGCCATTCCACGCCCATGAGGTGCTCGAAGCCGAGTGGAAATCGGCGGACCCAGATCAGCGAGCACTGTGGAAGGGACTCGCCCAGGTCGCGGTCGGCCTGACTCACGCGAGGCGCGGCAACGCAAAGGGCGCGGTCGCCTTGCTCCGGCGCGGAGCGACCGCCGTCGCAGGTTATTCCGGTGTCCCGGTCGCGGACCTCGACCCGGTGTCCGTCGCGAAATCGGCGCAGGCACTCGCTGGCCGCATTGACGGGGCCGGCCTGACCGACGTCACTGAAGACGAGCTGCAGTTGCGCATCCGGATGCCCCACCTGTCCTAGCCTGCGCACGCCGACCTGCCTGCGCGGAACCCGGCCCGGACCTGCCTGCGCGGACCCGGCACAGCGTGGCACAAGCGCGGCAGGGCGCGCCAGGGCGCCGCAGACGTGGCAAGGCGCGGCAGGGCGCGGCGTGGGCTACTGGCATTCGCGGGTTGAGACGCCGGAGGTACGGGTCAGGCCGCGGCTGATGTCACTGGCAATCTCACCGCCGGTCAGAGCGTAGCCGGTGTTGCGGACAGATACCGCCGCGGCGAATACCATGCCGTAGATCTGGCCATCGGCAGCGATCAGCGGGCCGCCCGAGTTGCCTGGCAGCACCCGTGCCCGGATCGGATAGATGTCGCGGAGCACCTGGGTCTTGTCGTAAATGTCCGGCCCGCTGGCGAGTTCCGAGCGCCCCACGCGGGCCGGCACGGCGGTGAAACTGGAATCCAGCGGATAGCCAGCGACGATCGCCTTCGCGCCGAACTGCGCTGACGTCACGACGTGGAGGGCCGGCAGATGGAGGGCAGGCACGTAGAGGACGGCGATGTCGCGACGCGGGTCGTAGAGGACGACCCGGGCCGGGAACCGTGATCCGGAGCGGGTGAAGACGTGAGGTCCGTCAGTGACGCCGGCCACCACATGCGCGTTCGTGATCACCCTGTCGTTGCCGATCACGAACCCCGAGCCCTCGATCCGCCGCGAGCACGAAGGCGCGAGGCCCTCGATCTTGACCACGCTGTTCCGGTCGTCACGCAAGGCCGCTGACCGTAGCACGGCCGGGTCTGGCCTAGGCACGTCGAGCGCGGTCTCGGCGCCTAGCGCACCGAACACCTGGACGTACGGCCTGGTACTCAGCAGCCGGCGCAGCGCGGTGAACTCAGGCCGGGCTTGCTGCGGAATCAGCTTGTCGATGCCGCGCAGCAGCAGGGAGTTGTTGACCTGGTAGGCCAGGCCAGGGAACGGCGGCGCGTATGCGACCAAGCTTCCGATCAGCCAGGCGAGCAGCAAGATCGCCACGACATTGATGAGCGAGCCGCCAACAGAATCCAGCACGGCCTGAGGCCCGCGCCTGAGGCGCGAGCGCAGCGTGACCCCAAGCGCCGAGGTAATCAGCATTCCGGCGATCGCGGCAGCGAATACCACGATGATGGCGAGCACGGCCTGCGCGCCCTGGTTGGCGGTCACCGCCATTGCGAGGCCGGGACCGAAGTAAATGCCGATCACGGCGCCGCCGGTGAACCCGGCGAAGCTCATCACCCCGATGATGAAACCCTGACGGTATCCAGCGACCGCGAAGGCAGCGGCCAGCGCGATCAGGATCAAGTCGAGCAAGTCACCGGACACAGTTGCTAAAGGTATCCGCCTCCGGCGCCGTGGCTGGCGGCCGGCGTGCTGGCGAGTTGATCGAGCTGATGGCGAGTGCCCATGAATTGTCAGCTTGCCTGAGCCGGGCTATCGATTCCGGTCAGCCCGCCATTCGGGGGCAGCTCGACCACGTTAGCGGTGTCCCATGGCTGATCCCAGCCGCCGGCCACCAGCAGCTGGCTGATCACGAAGGCCGTGAACCCCCAGATCAGCATCGAACCCGCGCAGAACGCCGGCCCGGCTCCCCCGTTCGGATACCTGATCATCAGCCGGTGAGCGGGGTCGGCCAGTTCCGAGACAGGGACCCTGGCCACCGCGGCGACCTCGGCTGGGTCGCCTGGGGCGATCGGACCAGGCTCACGCCACCAGGCGAGCACAGGCGAGACCCGGTAACCCGTGCGCGAGATGTACAAATCAGGCAGTACGGTAACGACGTCGACGCCCGCGGGATCGACGCCCGCCTCTTCGGCCGCTTCGCGCAGCGCTGCCCCGGCCGGCCCGTCGTCGCCGGGATCGATGACGCCGCCTGGGAATGCCGGCTGGCCGGCATGCCGTCGCAGTGACGCGCTGCGCTGCACGAGCAGCAAGTCAGGCCCGGACGCCAGGTCATGATCCAGGCCGAACAATACGAGGATGGCTGAACGCCTTCCGCCTCCTGGTGGTGGCCTGAGTGCATCGGGGACGATCAGCTGCTCAGTCGCCCTGGCCAGGTCACGTAGCCAGCCGGGGACCGGGTGCCCTTCAGGCGCGATCGTCACGAGAACGGGCCCGTCTTGACGAGCTTGGCAGCCGCAACCGGGTCAGTCGGCCCCTCCCCGTACGACGGGCACAGCGGGGCAATCCCGCACGCGCCGCAGGCTGGCCGCCGCGAGTGACAGACCCGGCGGCCGTGCCAGATGAGCCGATGGGACAGCATCGTCCATTCCGAGCGGGGAAAGATGGCGCCGGCCTCCTGCTCGATCTTGACCGCATCGTCGGACGTGGTCCAGCCAAAGCGTCGCGCCAGCCTGCTGAAATGCGTGTCGACGGTGATTCCCGGAATGCCGAAGGCGTTGCCGAGCACGACGTTGGCTGTCTTCCTGCCGACCCCTGGCAGAGTTACCAGGTCCTTGAGCCGTCCGGGCACCTCGCCGCCGTACCGCTCGCAGAGCGCCTGGCCGAGGCCGATGATGCTGGTCGTCTTGGCTCGGAAGAACCCGGTGGACACGATGATCTTCTCGATATCCTCACGATCGGCGGCCGCGTAGTCGGCTGCGGTGTGGTACCGGGCGAAGAGCAAGGGCGTGACCATATTGACCCGCTTATCCGTGCACTGGGCCGACAAGATCGTGGCTATGAGCAGCTCAAGCGGCGAGGTGAAATCAAGCTCGCAGTGCGCGTCCGGGTACAATTCGGTCAGGATCCGGTTCATCCGGCGGGCTCGCCTGACAAGCGCGGTCCGGGAGATGTCAGGCTTGACCGCCTGCAGAACTGACGATGATTTGGTGACCACGAGCCAAGCCTACGGTCATCCGGCGACGCCCCGGCCACCTTCGGCGGCGCCCCTGCGCGCATCGGGAACCCGGCCAGCGCCGGCATGCACGGGACAGATCTCCAGCCTGAACGGCATCGCTGCCGGGTCAAAGGCGGTCGGGCCGGCTGGCGGCAGGCTGACGTGGCGGCCGATGACCACGGTCACCACGCCAAGCGCCCCCGCGCGACGCAGCGCCATGGCCGCCGACTGGGCGCTGGCACCGGTCGTCCAGGTGTCGTCAATGAGCAGCACGCGGGCGCCGGGAACCGGCCTGGCCCGGAACCTTGCCGGGTCAAGCTCGCGCACACGCTGGTGGTCGGGCTCGGCCGCCAGCTCAGCCCACGGCCGCATCAGGTAAGGCGCGATGAGCGAGCGCAGCGGATGCGTACCCGGGCGACCGCGGCCCGACGGCACGACGGCCAGATGCGTAGGCGCGGTCCAGCCGGCCAGCCGCCATGCGCACTCGCCGTGGTCACGGAGGAAAACGAGCAGCAGTGCCAGCAGCCGAGTTGCCGCCGATGACCCGGCCTGGATGCCAATCAGCTCGCGCTGGTGAATGGACTTGTATTGCCAAAGCTGAGCCGCATGCTGACCGCCCTTGAGCGCGTAAGTCACGGGAACTACAACGTCAGCCAACACATCGCCCGCGAACTGCGCGTGCATACGGCACTGAAAGCAATGGGAACTGCCGCGCCGCACAGGACCTCGGCAGATGCGGCATAATGCCGCCGCACCTGGCCCGGGCGCGCTGAGCGCTGGCGCCTGAGCGGCCACCAGATCCCGCAATTCGCTCCAGCGGTAGTGAGTGGCTCGTCTGGGCAGATGTCCAAGCGGCAACGAGTTTGAGGTGACTTCGTTAACCACGACTGCCACGTTAGGCAAAGCCTCCGACATTTTGCCGGGATTTCACCGCGCAGCCCCGCGCCGGGCTGGGTGGACGATAGGCTGCGACGGCATGGCTCTGATGGTCCGGTAGGCTCAGCGGGACGGCACCAGGGTCCCTGCCGGCGGGGTTTGGACGCCTCTTGTCCGGGCACCGCCGCTAAGGGTGGATCCGGCGGAAGCGCAGTTTTACTGATCCGGCCGAAACTATAGTCATAAGGGCGCTGCGGCCCTCCGAGCACAAGTCAGTCAGGATCGGGACGACCCTACATGCGAATGCCTCAGTCAGCGAGCGGGCCTGCCGCGTCCGTAACTGCCGCGTCAGATCCCGCGGCGGCCGATGCCGCAAAGTCTGGCAGTTCCCGCGCTCCGGGTCACGTCGCGTCGGCAGAGAACGGCAGCGCCGCGAGCAGCAACGGCAGCGCCGCGAGCATGAACAGAGCCGGCTCGACGGCGACGAGCCCGCTGAAGGCTGGCGAAGCAGCGAAGGCGAACGGCGACCCCGCGAAGCCCGCCGCTGACCCGGGGAAGACGACAGTCGCTGGCGCCAAGGCCGGTCAGGCAGGCACGATCAAGGCGAAAGCCTCGGCCTGGTATGCGCTGGCTCTGGCCACCGTGCGGCAGCACTGGATCGCATCAGCCCTGATCGCCGGCGGCTTGATCCTGCGCGTTCTGACCGAGATCGCCTACTACCCGGCGATCATCTACATCGACACGCTGAAGTACCTCTACGGCGCCTGGCCCGGTTCCGATCCCGTGGCCTACAAGATCCCGCTCAAGATGATCCTGACCAGCGGCGGCAGCCTCAGCACCGTCGAGCTAGTCCAGCATCTGCTCGGCATCGGCATCGCCGTCGCCGTCTACGCGGTCCTGGTGCGGCGAGGTGTCCCGCGCTGGCTGGGCGCGATCGCTATCGCCCCCGTGCTTTTCGACGCCTACCAGCTCCAGGCCGAGGCAATGATCATGCCGGACGTCTGGTTCGAGGCCCTGGTCGTCCTTGGCCTCGTCGTTCTGCTCTGGCAGAAGCGGCCGACCCTCCAGATCCTGGTCGCCGGCGCTCTCCTGCTAGGGGCATCGACCGGGATCAGGGAGATCGGCGAGATCACGATTGTTCCGGCGGTCTTCCTCGCCGTCGCTGTTGGCGGCGGCTGGCGCAAGATGGCGATCAACACGGCCGCGGTCGCGTGCGCGTTCTTCTTCGCTATCGCGCTGTACTCGGGCGCCTCATATGAGTTGACCCACCACTTGCGGGTATCAAACTCCTCGGAAAGCCTGACGTACGGCCGGATGTCATCCGTCGTGAACTGCGCAACGCTGAACGTGCTGCCACCTGAGCGCTTGCTCTGCCCGGCCAGCGCGGAGCAGGCAATGGGGCCTGACTGGCTTGACCACTCCAAGCGCGGCCCGCTGCGCATGCTGGATTCCAGGCTGCCGCCGAACCTGGTTCCGTACAGATCCGAGATCGTCTCGCACTTCAACCACGCGGTCGAGGAGCAGCAGCCGCTGCGGGTCGCGGCCGGGATCCTGCGCGATTCCGTCAAGCTCTTCGCGATCGACAGGACGACCAGCCCAGGCGACACTCCGATCGGCCGCTGGCAGTTCCACGGGTATTACCCGAACTTCGGCAGGTACGTGTTCATCAAGAACAACTTGCTCTACATCACGCTGCCGCAGCAGAACCCGCAGCCGCTCGCCACGCCGTACGGCAACGCGCCGTCGGTCAACGTCCCGGTCGCGAGGTTCCTGCGCTCTTACCAGACCAATGGCGGTTACACCCCGGGCCCGTTCCTTGCGCTGTGCGTGCTCGCGGGGCTGATCGGGTCCGTGCTGCTCTTTGCCAGACGCAGGCTGACTGACCAGGCTCGCCTGCTCGGGCTCGGCTGCCTGGCCTTCTTTACCGCGGCGATCGCGATACTCGCCATGTCTGACGTGTTCGAGTTCACCTGGCGCTACCAGCTCCCCGCAATCGTCACCCTGCCGCCAGCCGGAGCGTTCGGCCTGGCGATGCTGCTGCTCATTGTCAAGCGCCGCCGCGAGACAGCGCCCGCCCAGACGGTATCCGAACGAGCGCCGGAGCTTACCGTCCGAACGCCGTGACCAGATGGCGGCAGCTGGCGCAGCTGGTGAGAAGGCACTGGCTAGTCGCCATTCTGCTCAGCGCGGGTCTGGCGTTGCGCATACTCGCGACCATCGCCTACCGCCCCGCGCTGCTGTACGTCGACACGGTCAAGTACCTCTACAACGCCTACCCGGGCGCCGACCCTGTCGGCTACAAAGTGCCGCTCAAGCTGCTCCTGGCGGTCGGCAATCTCGAGTTGGTCGCGGTGGTGCAGCACCTCGCCGGCCTCGCCATGGCCGCCACTATCTATGTCGTGCTCATCAGGCGCGGTGCCTGGCGGTGGCTTGCCGCGCTCGCTACCGCCCCTGTCCTGCTTGACGCGTACCAGGTCCAGATCGAGCAGACGATCATGCCGGACGTGTGGCTTGAGGCACTCATCGTCGCCGGCACAGCGCTGCTGCTCACCCGCCGGCTCAGACTGGGCTTCGTCATCGCGGGTGGCTTCATCCTCGGCCTGTCGGCCACGGTGCGCCAGGTCGGCGAAATCCTGATCATTCCGGCCCTGGTCTACCTAGTCGCGGCTGGCGGTGGCTGGCGGACCATCTTTCACCGATCTATAGCGCTGACAGCGGGCTTCGCAGTGCCCGTCATTGCGTACATGACTGGCTCCCAAGCCATCACCGGGCACTTCTGGCTGGCCAGCGGCTCGATCAGCATCTCGACCTACGGCCGGATGGCGTCAGCGGCTGACTGCGCGAAACTGCGCATCCCGGCATACGAGAGAGCGCTGTGCCCGACCGCGCGGCAGCGCTCATTCGGGATCGACTGGCTCGATCACAGCGCGCACTCGCCGCTCAAGCGATACCACCCGCCCGGCGGGCTGAGCAAGTACGCGATCGTCGCCAGCTTTGACCACACGGTCGCCGAGCAGCAGCCCGCGCGAGTCGCCGGAGCGATCATGCGTGACGCGGCGAAGCTGTTCGCGATCACGCGGACTTCGAGTCAGGAGGGCACGCCGATCTCGCGCTGGCAGTTCCAGGACTTCTACCCTGCGTATCCGAGCTGGGTGCAGGTCAGCGGCGACGGTCAGATCGTGCTCGGCCTCCGGCTCACCCCCGCTGGCGGGCCGCTGGTCAGGCACCCGCTGGACGCCGGTTATGGCGGCAAGGCCGAGGCCGACAGGCCGGTAGCGGCTTTCCTGCGGGACTATCAGCTCGGCGGCGGATACACCCCGGGACCGGCCATGGCCCTGCTGGCCTTCACCGGGTTGCTCGGCTCATTGCTCGCCTTCGCGCGGCGCCTGGGCGATCAGGTCAGGCGGCCCGTCCTGGGCAGCCTGCTGTTTTTCTGCTGCGGCGTCGCTGTACTCGCGATCTCCGATGCCTTCCAGTTCTCCTGGCGCTATCAGCTGCCCGCTCTGGTCACGCTGCCCCCTGCCGGGGCGCTCGGTATCGCGGCACTGGCCTGCTGGCTGGGTAGCCGCCTGACCAGCGGCCGTAGCAGAGCGGCGAATCTCCAGCCTGACAGCCGCGCCGAAGTTACCGCTCCCGCCTCGTGACC
Organism: Streptosporangiaceae bacterium; assembly: GCA_035716545.1. Classification (GTDB taxonomy): domain Bacteria; phylum Actinomycetota; class Actinomycetes; order Streptosporangiales; family Streptosporangiaceae; genus Chersky-822. Next base: position 7,792 of record DASTJM010000108.1, on the reverse strand, counting down.
TCCAGCGTGACCTGGTCAATGCGAGTTCTGCGGACCCACTGGCTGTTCGCGGTCGCGCTGGCGGCCGGGGTCACGCTGCGGGTGCTGTCGGCGGTGAGCTATCGTCCGGCACTCTTTTACATCGACACGATCAGGTACCTGTACGACTCGGGTGGCAACGACCCAGTTGGTTACCGGCTCCCGCTGAAGGTACTGCTGGCGATCGGCAACTTCGATGCCGTCTCCATCGTTGCGCACCTGCTGGGCCTCGCGATGGCGGTAACCATCTATCTGGTACTCATCCGGCGTGCCGTCCCGCGGTGGCTGGCTGCCCTGGCAACGGTGCCGCTCCTGCTTGATGCCTACCAGATCCAGATGGAACAAATGATCTTGCCCGACGTCTGGTTCGAGGCGCTGATCGTCGCGGGCGCGGCCGTGCTGCTCGCCGGGCCAGGGCGGGTCGCGAGGGCGCGAGCCGTCGCGACCGCTGGGCTGGTGCTGGGGGTGTCGGCTACGTTTCGCCAGGTGGGCGAGATCCTGATCGTTCCCGCACTGCTCTATGTCGTCGTCGCTTGCTGGGGAGCTTGGCGGCTCGCGCTCGGTCGCTGCGCCGTGCTCGCGGTGGCGTTCGCCGTGCCGATTCTCGGCTACATGACCGGCTCGTACTTCCTTGTCGGGCATTTCTACCTGTCGCACTCGGGGGTGACGACGACCTACGGACGGATGGCCTGGTCGGCGGATTGCGCGACGTTGCGGTTGCCAGCGGTGGAACGAGGGCTCTGCCCGACCCCGGCGCAGCGAGCGCACGGTCCTGACTGGCTGGAGCACAGTCCCAGGTCGCCGATCCGGGTCTATTACACCGGGCCGCTAAGCTCGCGGGCCTCGCAGCTGGTGTCGCGCTTCAATCATGCCGTGCTCGGCCAGCAGCCGTCGCGCGTTCTCGGCTCGTACATGCGAGACGTCATCAAGCTGTTCGCGGTGGGCAAGGTGACGAGTCCCGGAGACACTCCGGTGAGCCGGTGGCAGTTCCAGTTGGGGTACCCCTTTCTGGCACCTCATGCGACGCCAGCCCAGGTCCTTCCCGCGGTGCGGGCGCATGGCGGCGGCGCACCCGCAGTGTGGGTGCCCGGGGCGACCTTGCTGCGCGGGTATCAGCTCGGCGGCGGGTACACTCCCGGCCCGGTGTACGCGGTCTGCGTGCTCGCCGGGCTGGCCGGATCTGTGCTGGCCGGCGCGGGGCAGATCAGGCGTTGCTCGCGACCTCAATCGGAGCTGGGGTCGGAGCCAGGGCCGGGGCTGGGGTCGGGGTTGGGGCCGGGGGCTGCGTTGGGGCCGGGGGCTGCGTTGGGGCCGGCGACTGGCAGCTCGGCGACTGGCAGCTCGGCGGCTGGCAGCTCGGCGGCTGGCAGCTCGGCGGCCGGCAGCTCGGCAGAGCCCGGGTGGCGACCGGCCGCACTCGGATGCCTGCTCTTTTTCGGGGCGGGCGCGGCGGTACTGGCGCTGTCGGACGTGTTCGAGTTCACCTGGCGATATCAACTGCCCGCGCTCGTGACACTCCCGCCTGCCGCCGCCCTGGCGATAGCCTCGTTCGCGGCGCTGCGGACAGGCGCGGCGGCAAAGAGCAAAGCTCGGCGAAACTCGCGCCCCCTGGGTGAGAGCGCAATTCCCCGTAAGTAAGGCCGCTGCAAGGCGGTGTGCCTTGACGGGTCACAGTCCGGCTTGCCGGTTTCGTTGCTCTATCAAGGAGACTTTTCGCTCCGGGTCCGCTGATCAGGGAGAGTTCTCCGCTGGTTCCGGGCCTCCACGTCAGAACGGTCAAGTCTCCCCGACACGCTCGTCCTCCGGCTCGGATTGCAACAGGCTCGCTGGAGTGACGTTGGCCCGTAGATGAACCTCAGGCCATCGGCCGGTCGGCAGAGGGGGGAACAGCAGCAGGCAGGCCCGCGATGCTGTAACCGGCCCGGGTCCATCAGCAACGTGGTCCTGCCTGGCCGTCGCGCTGCCGGACGGGTCGCGAGCGCGGCGTGACCGGGCGGGTATCTAGCGCAGGCCGGCGAACAAGTCGATCTCCGGAACCGGCGCTCGAGTCCGGTCCCGTTCCCTGATGAACGTCTCCTCGCCGAAGACCTCGGCGGCAACGTCGGGCGGGATCTTGCTGAACCAGGAATCGGAGATCTGGCTGGCGTGGGTCAGCAAAGCTGTCCGCTTGCGGTCGAGTACCGGCCCGATGTCGACGGTCGTGGTGATCCGCGCCTCGGACTCGCGCATCATCCGCGCGTCATCCTCGGTGATCTCCCACTCTTCGATCTCTTCGCCGGCCGCGCGCAGCGCTTCGGCGACCTTTTGCCATCCGCTGCGGCGCATGGCGCTTAGGTAAAGCTTCGCCGGGATGTCTGTCGCTTCGACGGCGGCGATCGCCGCGCGCGCCGCGTGCACATGGTCGGGGTGCTGGTAAGCACCGTCGGGGTCATAAGTGACCACGACCGCCGGGCGGTACTGCTCGATGAGCGCACTGATCCGGTCGGCGACGTTGGCTAGCGGCATGTTGCAGAACGCATCGGGGTTGTGCCGGTACTCCCAGTCCGGCATGCCCGAGTCGTGATAACCGAGCGTCTCAAGCTCAGTGACTCCGAGGTGCTTGCACGCCTCGCGCAGCTCAGCGAGCCTCGTCAGGGCGACGCCGGCGGTGTCGTGCCCCGTCTCCCCCGGCTTGATGCCCGCCGGCCCATCGCCGAACTCACCGTTAGTACAGGTCACCACTACGGTCCTGATGCCCTCGTCCGAATACTTCGCAAGGATGCCGCCGGTGCTCGATGACTCGTCATCTGGGTGAGCGTGGACTGCCATCAAGGTCAGCGGCATGGTTGCCGGTGGCTGAGTCATAACCGCAATCTACCGTCTGGCACTGTCAGTCCGGGCCGGGCTGGTTCCCCTGCCGACCTCGCGGGAACCAGTCGGTGCCGAGCGTGCCCTGCGCTGCCCGGATGCCGAACGGGCCGCCTCCCCGGCCGCGCAGCACCAGGGCGAACGCGACGGCAGCCGCCGCTCCGATGAGCGGTCCGGCAAGGTAAGCCCACCACGATGTCCAGTTGCCAAGCACCAGCGCGGGGCCGAGCGACCTGGCCGGGTTCATCGACGCGCCGCTCACGTGCACCCCGATAAGGCCCGCGAGCGCGATATAGCTGCCGACGGCGACGGCGGACATCGCTCCGATCTGCTGCGCTCCTGACGCCGTGCCAAGGATCACGCTGACCAGGCCGACCGTGATGACCGCCTCCCAGAACATCGCGTCGACGCTGCTGACCCCGGGGCCCGGCAGCGTCAGTCCGGCCGTGCCCTGGTTGCCGACGATAGCGACCAGCACCAGCGTCGCGGCGACCGCGCCGGCGTACTGGGCGACTATGTACATCGGCACCCTGCGCGCGGGGAAGTCGCCCCTTATCCAGAACCCGATGGTCACCGCCGGGTTGAGATGCGCGCCCGACACGGTTCCCATGAACATGATGACGGCCAGCACCATCAGCCCCGGTGAGATCACGAGCGCGGCGGTCGAAATGCCATGGCTGCCGAACCTGGCGTTGGTCATCGGCCCGCCGACGGCCACGAAGACGAGCAGGAAAGTCCCGAACAGTTCAGCGAACAGGCGACGCCACTCGTAGGAGTCATCAGTGAAATCGAACTGCCTGGCCAGTGAGTTCGGCCAGCCAAGTGACCGCAGGCCGACCTCGTGGGCAGGCAGGCCCGGCCTTGTCGCACCGTTCGTCTCGCCAGGCGCTACCCGATCACTCATCCGCGGTCCTCCCCGGACGTGCCGCCCGCAGCGCTTGCCGACCCGAGGCTGGCCGGTTCTCCTCGCCGGCTACGCCATCCTGGCAAGGACGCTGGTGACGAGGTCCATCGAGGTATGCGGGTGCAGGAAGGCGAATCTCGCCACCGTCTGTCCTTCCCAGGCCGACGGGGGCATGAACGCGACCTGGTCATCCAGCAGGCTAGCCGACCACGCCATGTACTGTTCCGGCGGCCAGCCGCGCCTGCGGAACAGCACGACAGGCAGTTCGGATCAGGGCGGCACAGTCGAACGGGCGAAAAGCCATTTGTGCGGGTCGACGACGACTGGACGGGTGGCGCACTGGCCTGTTGCGCATAAAGTGCTATGGCTCCGGCACCTGGACTCGAACCAGGATCAGCGAGTTAACAGCCCGCAGTTCTACCCTTGAACTACACCGGAATGATCTGCAATGCTTCACCGTCCTGCCGGTCGTGGCGCATTGCCGGCCTTAGTCGCGCGGGTGGGATTTGAACCCACGATCTTCGGCTTATGAGGCCGCTGAGGACGGCCAGACTCCTCCACCGCGCTCTGCTGGAGCGTTGTAACCCAGGCTTTTCATGCCCGCTTAGCCTAATTGATCTTGGAAAGGAGTACGGTACCCGGTCTCGGCGCCAGATACGGCCCGCCGACTCGTCCGCACGGGTGCCTGAGTTGCTGCTAGGACGAGTGTGGCTAACGTGATCGCTGGGATCGGCGCGAGGGCGCATGGATGCGGGAATCGTTGCTGGAAGTCAGGTGCCGGTCCGCGCATGCCGTGAAGGACGACGGCCGCGACGTCGATGCTGTCGCGCGGCAGATGCGACCGCAGCAGCGACAACGCCATGCCCATAACCATGGCCTGCGCCGGCTGCTCATACGACCATCGGGTATTCATGATATTAACTGTGCGCAGGCCGGCCACGAAAGCACAAGGTATTTATTCGGCTCATGTCTCAGTCGGTGTCTGCGGCATCGCGCGGGCGCAGAACCGCGCGCACCAGATCCTCCGCCCGTGACGGATCGAACGGATCAGGTGACATCAGGCGCCCGTAAAAGACGGCTCCGAGAATTGCACGGGCCGCGAGTTCCGGGTCGGTGCCGACGGCGAGCTCACCCGAGCTCACGCCCTCCGCGATGAGATCGGTCAGGCTCTGCCGCCGGTGTGCCGAATAGCGATGATGGAACTCGCGCAACCGCTCGTCATGCCTGGCTCCCTCGATAAGAGCCGGGATGCACCGCGAGAACGCGGAGTCGGCCGTGATCTCGGCCACATGGCGTACCAGCACCGCTACTCGCTCCGCCATCGTCCCGGTCTCGAGTACAGGTACCAGGTGCTCGTGCGCGCTCTCGAAAGCATCGGCGATCAGGTCAAGCTTGTCGCGCCAGTGGCGGTAGATCGTCGACTTGCCGACCTTCGCGCGGGCCGCTACCGATTCAATGGTGAACGCACCATAGCCAACCTCACCCAGCTCGTCGAGCGCGGCTTGCCTGATGACGGTCCTTGAACGTTCGATGCGGGGATCAATGTCACGCGCCGCTGACCCGCCAGACCTAGTGCTAACTACAGCCTCCTCTTCACTGCGGCTCCATCTATGATACGGATGCGTTTCACTGCGATACGATTGCGTACTACAGATGCCGCGACAGGGCGGCTAGCACCAGTGAGGGGCGCGACGATGCCAACGGTAAGCGTGCGGTACATCGTGAACGACGTCGACGAGGCGATCGCGTTCTACGGCCGGCACCTGGGGTTCCACGAGGACATGCACCCGGCTCCGAGGTTCGCGATGATGTCACGGGGAGATCTGCGACTGGTACTCAGCGCGCCGGGAGGCGGACCGGGAGGCGGGCAGGCCATGCCCGACGGAACGATTCCCGCACCAGGAGGCTGGAACCGTTTTGCGCTCGAAGTCAGCGACCTGGAGAGCCTGGTCGACAACCTCAAGCAGCAGGGCGCGCATTTCCGGAACGAGATCGTCACGGGAGTTGGTGGCAGGCAGATCATCCTCGATGACCCGTCCGGCAACCCGGTCGAATTGTTCGAACCTGTGCTGCCCGAAGCAAGGCTCACGAAGGGCTAATCCTGACGGTCACGCAAGCTCACTGCTCGCCGTCAGCGATCCACCGGCCCGGGCCAGGACCCAGTGATGCGGCGACAAAAGTGCCGCGACCATGAACCGTCAAGATCAAGCCCCGCTCGCGCAGCACTTCCATGGCGCGGCGGACGGTCGTATACGCTGCACCGTACTCGACCGCCAGCGCCCGTTCGGCGGGCAGCTTAAGCGGAATTTCACCGCTCTCGATCCGCTTCTGGACGTCGTCGGCGACCTGCAGGTACGCGTGCTTGTCCAAGTATGGGTCAACCGGAGTCGCTGGCACATGAACGAATCTAAGAGCCCGTCAAGCACTCATAACTTCGCCTAGCTCCGTAAGCTACTATTGCTCTAATTGTCGACAGTCGCGAATACGCCGCAGCTGGCGAAGACCTGGCCAGGGCGCGGGCCGGTAGAGACCCATCCGGAATGCCGCAGGGGCAACCGCCGCGCGGCATGCCACTGCCGTGATGTTCCGCGAGGACGCCAGCAAGCTCGGCCGGATCGCTTAGGAGAACAGCCATGCACCCCAAACCCGTCATCTACACCGCTCAGTCCAAGCAGTACTTTTATTGCCGCGACGCTGTTTGCGAGTTCGTTTTTCGACGCGACTCAATTCCGATAAATCCATTTCGGCTATTTGATTACTTTCTAAGCGATAGAGTGGAACGTGACAAGATACGGGCCGCTAACTCCGAAATGCTTTCCAGGTGCGACGAGGTGTGGGTTTTTGGAGAAGTGCTCGCCGATGGAGTCCTCATGGAGATAGCGCAAGCGTCTAGCGAAAATAAACCTGTACGATATTTTAGCATACATAACAATGCTAATTGCATACATGAACTAACTCCAGAGCGCCTGGACTTCGAGCGGGAAGTCGAAGTTGGCACAGGACTCGATAAATCCCAGCTTTTGGATCGAGTTCTGCACGGCCGGGCGTCTGATCTAGCATCCGCGCTAGGACGACCCATCCGTGTCACCGCCTGAACGATCGCTTTATCTTTACTTTCTTGACCGCGAACTCGGCGACGCAGTTAAGTACCGCCTTGATCCACTAATCGCTCGCCGTGCCACCGAGACTCTTGTAATCGGAACGAACGCTCGCCTTCTGTGTGGCTTGTCCCTGTTATATGAGAACAGCTATCTTGATCGCAGTACCGTCTACTTCTTTAGAGATTTGATAGCGGCAAACATTCTAGACATTGCAAGTCACCACTTGACCTATGACGAATTCAAAGCTAGTCGACTGGTGCTGTACGAACGTAGCTATTCACCAAGTGTAGCTAGCTAGGTCGCGGTTACAGTTTCAGGCATTTTCCGGAGCGGCTCGCCGCCGGGCTGACTTGCCGTGAACCTTGCGAGGGCGCGGCCCGGCGGCGCGGACGGGATGCTTGCTGCCTGGCTGAGCGCATTGCGGCCCGCCCGTGCCGCCCGCCGCTGACCCGCTCCCGTCACCCGCTCAGCTCCGCCGCCGGGCAGGCCGCCTCAGCCGCCCGCGGCAACGGCCCGGCCGGCCCCCGCCCGCGGCAACGGGCCGGCCCGCCCGCGGCAGCGCCGCGCCTTTGCTGCTGTTCGGGGCGCCTGGCCGACAGCAGCGCAGGAGCGACGTTGCCGCCCTGGCAGCAAGAACGCGGCGACATTGCTGTGGCCGGTGGCGTGCCAGCAGCAGCGCAGGCGCGACGTTGCCGCCGGGCAGCCGCCGCCGGGCAGGCCGCCTCAGCCGCCGGCGGCAACGGCCCGGCCGGGCCGCCCGCGGTAGCGCCGCGCCTTTGCTGCTGTCCGCGGCCCCTGGCCGACAGCAGCGCAGGAGCGACGTTGCCGCCCTGGCAGCAAGAACGCGGCGACGTTGCTGTGGCCGGTGGCGTGCCAGCAGCAGCGCAGGCGCGACGTTGCCGCCGGGCAGCCGCCGCCGGGC
>DASTJM010000107.1:0-37982 GCA_035716545.1 Streptosporangiaceae bacterium | reverse complement strand
GGGAACTGATCGTTCCCGCGCCACGGCCGGTCAGTCTAGGCGGATCAGAGCGACAGCGCGATGATGGCTGTCATTCTCGGGACGCCGATGCCAGTGGCCTCGTCGTAGCCCTTCACCGTCGGGAAGAAACCGTTGTGAGTCTCTGACGTACCCGCACCCGTGATGTCGTGGAAGTACGCTCTCGGAGCCAGGTTGTAGAGGATGTAGAGCAGCGGGTTGAAGTTACCGCTCCGGAAGCCCTGGAAGCTGTCGCGGTCGGCGGCGATGCCGGACCACAGCGGCGAAGACAGGCTGGTGCCGCCGATGCCGAACCAGCCGGGCGGGCTCTGGAACTGGCTGAACTCGCCGCACACGCTGAACGGCGTGTTCGCGTTGCCAGTGCAGAACTCACCGTAAGGCGTGTTCTCGTCAGCGTCCGCTGAGATGTCGGGGTCCTCGCGGCACGGAGTGCCGGTGCTGGCCAGCTGGCAGTTGGTCGAGCCATTGGCCTTCACGGTGAATGGGTTGTTGATGCCCGGACCGAACTGGTAGAACGGCCGGCCCCAGAATTCACTGTTGCCGCCGCCGCCAGCGCCATCGCCCGCGCACCAGTCGAAGCCGGTGAGACCGTCAGAACCGGGGCCTGGGTTGCACAGGTCCATGAAGTTCCACACGGTCTCCTGACCGCGGTTCGGGTAAGTCGGGTGGTCGTTGCCGCCCGGGTTGAAGCTGTTGAACGAGGTACCGCCCACGCTGGTGACCCAAGGCTGGGACGGCGGGTCGAGAACATTCAAGATGGTGGTGCCGTCGGAGCGGATGCAGGAGAACGCGCCGCTGTCACCCTCGGCACCGAACGTGCTCTGGCCCTGCATGGCCATCTGCTCGAAGACAGTGTTCTCAGCCTGAACGATGCCGGCCCCGGCGTCGTTCTCGCAGACCGCCCAGCTGGAGCTGACGGCGGCAGCGGTGTTGTCATTGGCGATCTGGGTCCACTCATCGAGCTCGGTCTGCCCGGTGAAGTCGTTCGGCGCGTTGTAGACGATCACGTGCGACACGTCTGGCGCCATCGCGAGCTGGAGCTCGATGTCAGCGTCGACTTCGATGTCACCAGCGAAGCCGTTGAAGTTCGGCGGGCACACGTCGCCGGCCGGGCACTGCGGGGCCAGCGGGCCACCGTCGACGTTCACGTTGACGAGCGGCGGGGTGAAGTTGGGGCCGAAGAACTGGTGCGCGTAGGCGTCGATGTCCGACTCCTGGTACGCCGACAGCTCGAAGACCGCGATGTTGACGCCCTTGCCCTTGCCGCGCGGGCCGAGGTGGGGGGCGCCGTAGATGCCGTTGACCTGGTTCGGGCTCAGGCCATTGCAGCCGGGCGCGTCACCGTAACCGAACGGGAAGCCGCTGATGCCCAGGATCGCGTTGGCAAGCTGCTGCTCGGTCGGGTACGGGGTCTCGCACGACGGCGGGGTCGGCACGGTGGCCGGGTGCGCGGCGGCGTGCGCGCGGAGGGCGTGCGGAGCGCGCAGGATGCTCGTGCTCTCGCGAACCGTGTTGGCCAGGCCGATGACGCCGAGCACATGGGATGCCACGGCGGCCGGCAGCCTGACGGCCGACGAATTCGAGAAGTAACGAGTCCCGTGGCTGTCACGGTAGGTATTCAGAGTGGTGTGGAACGCGCCGGCCATCTTACTGCTCGAGCCGACAGCGCGGACCAGGAAGGGCGACGCCGACTTCGTGATGCGGAGGCCCTGGCTGCGCAGATAGCTCTTCACGGCGTTGCGGGTCGCGACAGTGGGCGCGTACCGGGCATCGAACTTCCCGGTGCTGAGCCACTTGTGGTACGAGCCGCTGTGCTTGGTGTAAAGCGCCTTCATCGTGCGGTTCAGCCCGGCGGTGTTCCGCGGCGCGAGCGAGACCTCAATGGACATTCGCTTGCTGCTGAAACCGCCGGTCACCTTGTCGGTCGTGGGAGCAAGGCTCCCCTTCAGCGCGACAAGATGAGGACCCGCGATCGACGGTGCCGCCATCGCACCGGACGCCGCGGCGCCGGTGGCAGCGGTGATCGCCAGCCCCAGGACGGCAATAGCGCCGGCCCGTGCTGGACGATTGATAAGACCCATACAGCCCCTCCTCAGGTTCTGATAGCTGCGCCGTTTAACTTATGACACGGATAGCGGTCATGTCACGGTTCGACCCCAATGACATGTGGTTTTACGGCCGCCTTTGATCCAGTTTTGCCGCAGGCCAAAACCCGCCGCAGGAATAATGCCACTGCCAACGGCGCCCAATACGGCATGCTCAAGTTGAATGGCATGCCCACAAATGAATAGCCCGGCGTACCTGGAAAACCCGGCCTGCCCGCACTCGGGACAGCGTCACGAGCCCGGGGCTCATCAACCCAGAACTCATCCGCCCGGTCTCACCAGCCCGGATCTCGCAGCCCGGACGCCTGGAACCCCCACGCCACCAGCATCGACACGCATGACAGTCTCCTTTGACCGCCGCTGCTCAGGTCCCGGCCGCCGGTCAGTCACCCCTACAGGGCAGATTGTCACCATTGCGACCAACTGAGTTGACTATAGAGGAAGATGACAGTCAGCAACAGTAGCGATGCTCGGTAACGCTACTGGCCTTTCGTCCGGCCAATGCCAGGGGTACCCGCACCCCAACCGGAAGGTTGCAAGCAGCCCCGCACCCCAACCGCAAGTCGCCACCCGACCGCACGCCCGCTCCCCCGGCACGGCCACCCTCGCCGGCACGACCACCCTCGCCGGCACGACCACCGGAACGGCACTGCCTCCCACCGCACGGCCATCCGAACGGCACGGCCTGCACGCTGTTGCCGACGTGCGGTTTCGGCCGCTGGATGAGGCGCATTACCGCTAACCCACCTACGCGGTCATCCCGGGTCGCACGGGCACCACCGCTACCCCACCTACGCGGTCATCCCGGGTCGCACGGGCACCACCGCTACCCCACCTGCATGGCCATCCCGGGTCGCGCGCCCCATTTGGGGGTAATGCCGCTCCTTAAGGACCTCGTTTGGAAAAATCCGACAACGTCAATACGCGAATTAACTCCCAATTTGCAACATGGATTCGCCTAGTCATGCGCCCTGATCCCGCACGTCCCCGCGCAATTCGGTTCTGAGAGGCACCTCAGTCCTCGCTTAACCACATATGAACCATCTGCAACAAACGACGGCAACAGCGAGCTGCACGGCAGGCCGCCGGGCGCCGGCGAGGAGGGCTGGTGTGTCTGGGTGGTCAGCCGGGTCTGCCGGAGGTGGCAAATGACTCTCTCTGTGATCTTTGAACCCGGTACCACGGGGCAGACGTACCTTAGACATGACTACCGCAACAACAGTCGCGCCCGCTGGCGGCCATACGCGGCTCTGGCTCAGGCTTGCCGGTGCCGCTTTGCTCCTCGCCACGGGCGCCATCCACCTTGATCTCTACGTCACTGGCTACGACACGATCCCGACTATCGGGCCGCTGTTTCTGCTCCAGATCATCGCCGCGTTCGCTCTCGGCTTGGCCGTAGCGTTGACCGGCAGCCGGCTGGTCGCCTTGGCCGGGGCGCTCTTCGGGCTCGCGACGCTCGGCGGCTACTTGCTTTCGCTCTGGGTCGGGCTGTTCGGGTTCAGGGAAGTGCGGACCACCGCCGGCATCGCGGCCGGGGTCATCGAGGTCGCTACGTTCGCGGTGCTGGGCGCGCTCGCCGTGCTGCCGGCTGACGGCACCGCAGGGCTGGCGGACCGTATCGACGGCAAGACGAGCGCTTCGCTTGGCCGGCTGGCCGAGCGTGCACCCGGCGGACTGCGCGGCGCGGAAGGCGCGGTTGGCGCGATCTCGCTGATCGCCCTGGTCGTGCTGCTGGTATCGGCGGGCACAGCGAGCGGTGCGAACGCTCCGGCGGCCAGCGGCGGCGGGAAGACGCTCAAGACCACAGTGATCAAGGGCCAGACCGTGCTGACCAATGCAAAGGGCTTCACTCTCTACACTTTCGCCCCGGATCCTCGTGGCAAGTCGGTGTGCAACGGCGGCTGCGCCGCTTACTGGCCGCCAGTCAGCGGGCCTGTTTCAGCGCCGGGCATCAGCGGCACGTTCAGCGTGATCACCAGGTCCGACGGGTCGAAGCAGGAAGCATGGAACGGGCATCCGCTGTACGCCTACATCGGGGACAGCAAGCCGGGCCAAGCCAGCGGCAACAACGTGAACCTCAACGGCGGTATCTGGCACGAGGTCGTGGTGTCCACTAAGTAAGCCAGGCACGACTGTCGGCAGCACTACGTAAGCTCGGTCTCATGAAGGCTGCTGAAGCTAGCGCTATCGCTGAATCGGTATTCGGCGACTTGGATCGCGCCGATTACGAGGCCCTGACTCGCGAGCTGACCGGTTACTGCTACCGCATGCTCGGCTCGCCCTTCGACGCCGAGGACGCTGTTCAGGAGACGATGATCAGGGCCTGGCGGCGCCAGGACGGGTTCGAGGGCCGGTCGACGCTGCGTTCGTGGGTGTACCGGATCGCGACGAACGTCTGCATCGACATGCTCAGGAGCAGGAGCCGGCGAGTCGTGCCGATGGACCTGCAGTCGCCGACATCGGTAGCGAACCTGCGCCATGTGCCCGCGCCCACGCCCGAGCACAGCTGGGTACTCCCGGTGCCCGACGCCTGGACCACGACCGCCTCGACGGCTGATGACGATCCGGTCAAGCGCGTGGTCGCACAGGAGAGCGTGCGACTGGCCTTCATAGCCGCGCTGCAGCGGCTCACACCGCGCCAGCGGGCCGTGCTGATCCTGCGCGATGTCCTGCAGTTCTCCGCCGCCGAGAGCGCCGAGCTGCTCGGCACCACGGTCGCCTCGGCCAACAGCGCGCTTCAGCGCGCTCGAGTCGCCATGCCGGGGCAGGCCGGCGAGCCGGACGATAGCACCAGCACCGGCGGCGGAGCCGACCGCGAATTGCTCGACGCGTACGTCGCCGCGTTCGAGGCCTACGACGTCGTCAGGCTGACCACCTTGCTGCGCGACGACGCGATTCAGTCGATGCCCCCTTTCCCTATGTGGCTGCGCGGGCCTGCCGATATCGGGCAATTCATGCTCGGTCCGGGGGCCGAGTGCCGCGGCTCGCGGCTGCTGCGGACGGCTGGCAACGGGTGCGCTGCGTTCGGCCAGTACCGCCACGACGGCAACGGGGGGCATAAGCCCTGGGCTCTGCAGGTCATCGAGACCGATGGCCCGCTGATCAGCTCGCTGCACTGCTTCGTTCTGATGCCTGAGCTGTTCACCGCGTTCGGGCTCCCGGCCAAGCTCTGACTCACGCGACCGGGCTGGGGTCAGATCAGCATTGCCGGGGGTGACGAGGCATGCGGGGATTAGTTCCTGCCTGAGCTTGTTACGAATTGCGCTGTCTGCGCAGGAGCAGCGCGGTCGCTGCGAGCAGCACGATCGCCGCGATCTCAACCCCGAGCACGATATTGGCCTCCGTGGTCGAGAAGGGCAGCTTGAATCCGAAGATGCCCACCGTGCGGGCCAGTATGAAGCCGGCGATCGTCCCTGCCATGAGCAAGGCGGAGCCCGCCACAATCAGCAGATGCCTGGTGACCAGCAGCGCGATCGCGGCCAGAACACACGCGGCGCCCTGGACCAGGAACAGGATGCGCAGCGTCGGCACCGTCCGATAGCCGCCGGGCATCTCCCACAGGTGGAAGTGGATCGCCCCAGACGCGATCAGCAGCCCGGCATCGGCGAGAAAGAGCAGCCACATGAGGGCAGGAGTGCCGCTCTGGCTCTGGCTCTGCCTGCTGGTGCTTGTGGCAGTCATCGTGACTCCGTCCTGATCGGGGTAAAGGGCTCGGCGAGCTGGATCAGCAACGTTCGGCCCAGTCGCAGGCGGCCGGCCTGCTCAACCGGGATCGGCCGCCCGGCAAGGCCGGTCACCGATGCTGGCTGCCTGGCACTAGCGTAAGGAAAGACCGCTCGTCGGGACACTACATCCCACAACGTGAAAACAGTGCCGAGATTGATATCCAGTCGTCCAGTCGCCCTGTGGTGTATGCGGTGATAGGCGGGGCTGATGAACACGCGCCCCGCGATGCCGTAGTTCCAGCGCACGTTGGCGTGCGGCAGCGCGCCCAGGCACGCGTACACCGTCAGAACGACGGCGGGAGTCGCCGCGTTCGACTCGATCGCGAATACGGGAATTGCCGAGAAGAGAAAGCTCACGTGCACGAGCGGATGGGCCCGGTAGGTCGTGAGGATGCTCAGCTCTTCCTGCGAGTGGTGGACAGCGTGGAGCCGCCAGAACATCGTGATCCGGTGGTTTATGTAGTGCGCCAGCCAGTCCATCGCGTCGATGGCGAGCACCGCGACCACGATGAAGCACCAGCGCGGTACATCAGGCAGCCGGGGCAAAACCAGCCACGGCGCCTCCCTGGCCAGCAGGTCGCCGAAGCCAGTGCCGAGCAGGACCACGAGCGGCACCACGAGCAGCGCGTAGAACAACAGGTAGCAGACGTCGAGCAGGTGTCCCCTGGCCAGCAAGGGACGGCGCTGGGCCGGCCAGAACCGCTCGATGACGCAAACCACGAACACAAAGCTGAGCACGACCGGGCCGGCCAGCTCATACCTGCCCGCGTTCACCGTCCGGCCGACGCCATACTGCGACAGCAAGCTCCAGCCACGCCAGCTGAGCCAGGCGCCGACCACGGCAATCACGATCGTCGGCAGGTACACCGTCCGCGACAGGCGCGCGATCCGGAGCCCGCCGCCGACGGCCTGGGCGGCACCAGCCGCGTCGGCCGCGCCAGCCACGTCGGCCGCGCGGGCCACACCAGCCACGTCGGCCGCGCCAACCGCGCGGGCCACACCAGCTACGTCGGCTACGCCGACCGTCTTGGCCAGCCCCGTTACTTTCACGCCCATATTCTCTGGTACGTCCGCCAACGTGCCCAGGTTCATTTCGCGGCATACCGTTCTGTGTCCCCGCAACCAGGGTCGTCAGCCCCGTCTTCAGGACATCGACGGCGCTGGCGCGCACTGGCAGGGGCTTAACACGTACTAGGGGGTTTAAAGAGGCGGCTGGGGGAGTCTGCTGTCCCGCAGGTCCTCCAAGGGCGGGTGTGCTGGAGGTTTGGAGCGGGTGTGCGGGAGGTTTGCCGGGTTCCGGGGCAGAAGATTCCCGGCTGGGGAGGGTTGCCGACGTTAGCGGGGAGGGCTGCCGGGTTCCTGGCGGAGCGCTTTCAGGTACGGGAGCTTTTTCGTCGTAGAACACGGAAATCCTCCCGAACCCGGAAACCCTCCACCAGGACTGCTGACAAGCCTCCCGGAAACGAGAACCCTCCCGCCAAGAGCCAGGCACCGGCACCCGTCAGGGCAGGCAACCCGCACAACCCTGACCGGCCCCGCGCTAACCCCCGGCAGTGCGCCGGAGCCCCCCCCCCCCGGCAGTGCGCCGGACCCCCTCGCAGTGCGCCGGGGCGCCATCTTTGGGACATTGATGGGCCGGTCGAGAGGCTAGCTCGTCTCGGGCGGGGGCAGGCCCAGCATGGCGCGGATGTACTTGACCTGCACCTCAACGGCCGCGTCGGCGTCCTTGTGACGCTTGTCGAACGCCACTAGCTCGGCGAGCGTAGCGGCGCGGGACTGACGCCTGGTCAGCGCGATCCGCTGATTGTTGGCCCCTACGAGCGCCGCCGCGACCGCCGCGATGCTCGGGGGGAAGGTGATCTTGAGCAACTGCTCGTCGAACCACTGCTCGGTCGCGGTTTCCTTGCGCAAGTCCGCCTTCGCGACCGCCAGGTTGTCGTGTTCGTTGTCCTCGTAGGAGTCGACCTCTTCGTCGAGCTGGCGATTGGCGGGCGTCGCAATCGCCATGTACTCGGCGGCGAGTACATGGCGGTCTGGAGCGGAACGCCGGGAATTACCAGCAGGGGAAGGGCCACCGCTCGGGGTGCGTGCCGAGTTGGGATGACTGGTATGACCTGCCGAGTTCGCGTGCCCAACTGTGCAGCCCGCGACGAGCAAGGCGAGGCAAAGGAACCATGCGCCAGCGTGGCTGGGGTTACCTTGGAGCTTCAGGCGGCTGCGTGCGCTGGCCATCCCAATCAGGCCTCCCACCATGGTGCACCACGACGCTCGTATGGCAATAATCCAGCGTATCGCCGAGCGGTTCAGTTCAGCGAACCACGCAAGTAAGAGCCAGCGCGGCTGAACTATCTCGCCCGGCATTACGTGATCTACGTATCAGAGGAATCAGGCTAGGAAACGGAGATCTGCGATGGGTAAGAGATGGCTAGTCCCGGCAGGGCTGGCTGCGGCCGCTCTCATTGCCGCAGGTTGCGGCAGCACAAGCACCTCGGGTTCAGGTTCGGGCGGTTCGGGCGGTTCGGCCGGCTCGGGTAACACAGGGACGACGGCGTCTTCGAACTCCATCAAGACGACGAGCATCAGCGGCGCGACCGTGCTCACCAACGCCAAGGGCCTCACCCTGTACTGGTTTGTCCCGGACACGAGCACGACGTCCAACTGCAATGGCCACTGTGCCAAGTTCTGGCCACCGGTCAAGGGCCCCGTTCAGGCGGGCTCTGGCGTGAGCGGCACCCTCGGCACGATCACCCGGTCCGACGGCTCGAAGCAAGCCACCTGGAACGGTCACCCGCTGTACACCTACGCGGGCGACACAGCCCCCGGCCAGAACAAGGGCAACGGCATCACCATCGATGGCGGTCTCTGGCACGAGGTCACGCTGAGCGGCTCCCCGTCGAACGGCGGCGGCAGCGGCGGCGGTGGCGGTGGCGGCGGCTACGGGTACTGACCGAGCCAGCCTCTGATCGCGGTGATCGGCTCTTGCCAGCCCCGAACCCGGCCGGCAAAGGGCGCCCGCCCCGCGGCGGCTAGCCCGATCGCCAGGCTTCACAAACCCCGGGTGGTGCTGCCCGCTCGCGACCGAGCGGGCAGCACCGGACCGGGCGTATCCGAACTGGCTTACCAGGCCCAATCATGAACGACACGCTGTAGTACTGTGGCAAGCGTGCCAGATCCGCAGGACAAGGCGAACCTTCCGCCGCGGCGGCGCGGCGCCGCCTTCTGCGCGGTTGCCATCGGGCTGCCCATCGTGATCGTGGCGGCGCTGATCGCGACCTTCGCGGTTATGTCTAGTGTCAGGACAGCCAAGACAAACAAGGCCGATTCCGTCCCGGCCTCGGATACCCGTCAGCTCAGGGAAGCCGCGCGCAATCCGAATGTCGACCCGGGCAGCCGCCTGCCCGGCACCGCCGCGCCGTCGTTCACGCTGACCGATCAGTTCGGCGCGAAGGTATCGCTGAGCCAGTTCCGCGGCAAGGTCGTGGTTCTCGCCTTCCTCGATTCCCGGTGCACGACGATCTGCCCGCTGACCACGGTGAGCATGACCCAGGCCGTGCGCATGCTCGGTCCGGCGGCCGCCAGGCACGTCCAGCTGCTTGGTATCAACGCCAACCCCGACGCCACTGCTGTCTCCGACGTCCGCGCGTACTCGGCCGCCCACCAGATGCCGCCTTCCTGGCACTTCCTGACCGGCAGCAAGAGCCAGCTCGCGCCCGTCTGGCGCGCGTACCACGTCTACGTAGCAGCCTCGCACGGCGAAATCGACCACCAGCCTGCGCTGTACGTGATCGACACCCGCGGCAGGGAACGGACCCTTTACCTGACTCAGATGGCCTACGCCGGCGTAGGCCAGCAAGCGGACCTGATCGCGAGCGGAGTATCGAAGCTGCTGCCTGGTCACCCGGCCCCGCATGATCTCGTCCCGCTCAAGCTGGCCACGGCGATCAAGCCGACATCACCAGCGCACCTGCCCGTCGTCGGCGGAGCCCGTCAGGCCAGGACCATCGCGCTCGGCCCGGGACACCCGCACCTGGTCGTCTTCATCGCCAGCTGGGTCAGCGAGACTTCCCGCTTGCCGGCGGCGCTGCGGGAACTCGCCAGCTACCAATCGCAAGCGCGACGGCACGGCTGGCCATCGGTAGTCGCCGTCGACGAAAGCCAGACAGAATCCAATGTGAACGCATTGCCCAGGGTCCTCGCCAACGCGGGCGGAGCGCGTCTGGGCTACCCCGTAGTCGCCGATACCAGCGGCAGGGTATCCGATGGCTACGGCGTGCTGGACATCCCGTGGATTGCCCTGACTTCGTCAACCGGGCGTATCTTGTTCTCCCATGATGGCTGGCTGTCACTCGCGGCGCTCACCAAGGCCGTCGCGGCGCACCGCGCTCGCTAGTACCGGGCTCACTGACACGTGCTGGCGGCTCGCATGAGCGGCATCGGCCGCGTAGGCCGGGTCGCCCTGGTCACCGGGGCTTCGGCCGGGATCGGGCTCGCCTGCGCCGACCGGCTGGCCGCTGCCGGCTGGACCGTCGCCGGCGCCAGCCGCCGCGGCACTGGCACCGGCGGCTGGACGCCCATGGTGATGAACGTCGCTGATCCCGCAGCCGTCCAATCCGGGGTAGCAGGAATCGTGGCTGATCACGGGCGGATCGACGCGCTGGTGGCGGCGGCAGGCTGGGGCGTCGCCGGCGCCGTCGAGCGCACGACGGTCGACGAGGCCAAGGCGCAGTTCGAGACTAATTTCTGGGGTTGCGTCCGGGTCACGCAGGCGGTGCTGCCGACGATGCGCGAGCAAGGCGGCGGCCGGATCGTGCTGCTCAGCTCGATCGGCGGCGTGATCGGCATTCCGTTCCAGGCGTTCTACAGCGCGAGCAAGTTCGCGCTCGAGGGCTTCGCCGAGTCTCTGGCCTACGAGGTCGCTCCGTTCGGCGTGCACGTGACCCTGGTACAGCCTGGCAACTTCCGCACCGACTTCACGCCGAGCCGGCGGCTGGCCGCGGCAGGCTCAGGCGACGACGTCTACTCGGCCGCCGTCGCCAAGGCGGTCGGGATCATGGAGCGCGACGAGGCCAACGGCGCCGATCCGGTGCTCGTCGCGGCCGCCGTTGAGCGGGTGCTGAATGCGCGCAGGCCGCCTCGGCGGGTGTCGGTAGGCAAGGCCGTCGAGCGGGCCGGCCTGGTGGCCAGGCGGTTCATGCCGTTCCGCGTGTTCGAAAGCGCCGCCAAAGGCAGCCTGGGCGTTGATTGACGTGACCGCGCCAACGCGTGCCGACCTTGCCGCGGCGGCCGGGCGGACAATACCGGACGTCGTAGCGCCGGGTCTGCGCGTGCTGTTCTCGGGCATCAACCCCGGCTTGTACTCGGCTGCCACGGGGCACCACTTCGCCCGGCCGGGCAACCGCTTCTGGCCTGCGCTGCTCGCCGCTGGCTTTACCGACCGCCTCTACAGCCCCTCCGAGCAGGACAGACTGCTCGACCTGGGGCTCGGCATCACCAACGTCGCGGCCAGGGCAACCGCCCGAGCCGATGAACTGAGCACCTCCGAACTCATTGACGGTGGCCGTATCCTCGCCGCGAAGCTTCGGACGCTGCGGCCCCGGTGGCTAGCGGTCGTCGGCGTCACCGCCTACCGCACGGCCTTCAGCCGACCGCGCGCCATCGTCGGCCCCCAGGATGAACCCATCGGTGACACGCCAGTCTGGGTGCTCCCTAACCCGAGTGGTCTCAACGCCTCCTACCAGCTGGACCGCCTGGCTGATGAGTTCCGGCGCCTTCGGTGCGCTGCCGACGCCTGACCCGGACTCCAGGAAAGCCGATGATCGTGCCCCCTCCGCCGGACTGCTGGCTGCATCCCGACGTCGAGGTACGTCCATCCGCGATCGCCGGTCGCGGGCTCTTCGCCACGGCGGCCATCACGGCCGGCACGATCGTGTCACGCTTGGGCGGTCAGCTTGTCCACACCGCCGCACTGGATGAACTGATCGCTGCCGCTGCCCGCGACCCACGCCGCCCCTATATCGACTGCATCACGGTCGATACCGACCTCCACCTCGTCCTGCCGCCCCGGCGACCGAACGGCTACGGCAATCACAGCTGCGATCCGAACTTGTGGTGGGTCGGACCGTACGAACTAGCCGCCCGGCACGACATCGCGCCTGGAGACGAGCTGACCAACGACTACGCCGCAAGTACCGGAAACGCCGACTTCGCCATGAACTGCTCCTGCGGCTCAGCCCACTGCCGCGGCGTGGTCACGGGCAGCGACTGGCGTCGTCCGGACCTGCGGGCTCGCTACGGGCCGCATTGGGTGCCCGTCCTGCGCACCCGCATCGAATCTCCCTGACCCCGCTGGCCCGCCAGCCCCGTTTCTTCCCGGCACTGCGCTGGAGCGCCATCTTTGACCCACTTTGATGAGACTGATACGTGAGTCGCCTTCGCCGAACGGTTCTCCTCCACGGGAGCACGCAGCGCGCATCACAATCTGCTGGCTCATCGCCGAGGCTCGCTGGTACCTGGCGGGGCTGCGGCCCATAACGGGTACCGGAGGCATGATCACCAGAGTTCCGGCGCCCAGGGCTGTGCAGGTGGGGCACCCTGCAGTCGCTCAGGCAACAGCAGGGTGCCCCACCTGCACAACCCGAGAGTCCTGCGAACCCGAGAAGCTCCCGCCCGCACCCGAGAGCCCCCGCGAGTTCGAGAAGCTTTCCGCATAACCACCGCAGCGGGCAGCGATAGCTTTAAGCACGGTGGGACTCTACAAGTAGAGCCCTACGGCGGAGGCAGGGAGCTCGGACGATATCGGGGATCCGGTGGTGATCCTGGCGTACAACTCGGCCAGGGTCATCGCAGGCGCGGAGTCGCCGGGCTGGCCGAGCCAGGCGGCGGCTTCGGCAGGGGGCATCGGGCCGACCTCGATCTGGGCCAGGCAGCGGCCTGGCCTGGTCGCGGCGGGGTGCAAGGCTCGCAGATCTTCATTCGTCGTGATCGCCACCAGCACGTGCCTGCCCTGGCCAAGCAGCCCATCGGTCAGGTTGAGCAGCCTGGACAAGGCTTGCCCCGAGGCTCGCTTGGCATCGGCCGCGATGAGCTCGTCGCAGTCCTCGAGCAGCAGCAGCCGCCACCGCCCATCGCACTCGGCCTCATGATCGTCGCCGATGATGACTTCCATCAGGTAACCAGGGTCGGAGAACAAGGTCTCGGGATCGACCACGCAGTCAGTGTCGCACCAGGCGTGCCATTCGCGCGCCAGCGCCCGCAGCGCTGTCGTTTTCCCTGTCCCGGGCGGTCCGTAGAGCAGCAGCAACTGGCCAGCGAGCGAAGCCGGCGTGACGGTCATCAGCCGCTCCATGGCAGCCGCCGTGCCAGCCGAGTAGTTGCGCCTGATCTGCTCCCAGGATTGGGAACTCACCTGCCGGGCGGAACGGCAGGACCCGCGCCGGTCGGATCGATGCCAGAACCCGATCGTGACCTGGTCGTCCTGTCCCGAGGTCGCCACCTCGACCTCGGCTGTGATGCGACTGATCATGGACTCGGCGAGTTCTTCGGTTTCTGCTGTCACGGTGACCTCGGCAGCTCCGGTGCGCCAGACCACGGAGCGGACTGTCCAGCCGGCACCGGAGTCGAGCCGGGCCTCCCGCCCGTTGTCAGACGCCTTCCGCACCGTGAGCGCACCGGGCTGGATCAGCGTCGAGCCCGGCCTGAGCTGCTGAAACCTGACCGTTCTGGCATACGGCTGCTGGCCGTCGATGAAAGCCGACATGATCAGCGCGTCAATGACGTCGCAGGGTGTATCAAGGTCGTCGAAGCTGATACCAGCCGATATAAGGCGTGCTGGATCCAGGCTCGGCGCCGCTAGCGGCACCAGCCTGGAACGGGCCAGATCCTGGTTACTCACAGCCGACCATCATCGGCAGCCCGCTCCCCGATGTACAGCGAATTACACCCGGGTTACCCGCGCGGTGATGTAGGCAGGGCCGCCGCAGTTCCAGCAGAGCACGACACCGGGGGACACCTCGGGGTCGCGTCCCTCTATATCGCACGTGCCGCAGGTGTAGGCAGCGAAAACTGGCCGTTTGTGCTCGGGGGCGACCGGATCGGCCGGGGTTTCTGGCAGGTCCACCCCAACGTTCTACCAGGCCAGTAGTACTGAGATGGACGTTTTGGGATAGTAATCAACTTTTCGCCGCCTCCAGCACTTATCAGCCTCGGCGCGTGAGTGCCCTAAAATCATCGACCCGACGCTGGCGCCAGCCCAGGCAAGCAGCACGCCGGCCAGCAGCGACCCGGCCAGGTTCACGAGCGACTCACGCCCTGCTCCGCCCCTGGCGAGCGCCAGCGAGTCGACCGCCCACGTCGAATAAGTGGTGTAGGCACCGATCACACCTGTCTGCACCCCCGTCGCCAGCCATTGCGGCCAGTGGCTGCTCGCCCCCGCACCGAAGAGCAGGCCGAGGATGAACGCCCCGGTCAGGTTCACCACCAAGATGCCGACGGGAAACCTGGTCCTGGCGCGCTGCTGCAGCGTGCTGAAGAACTCCTGCCTGGCCACAGCCCCGATCATCCCGCCGATGAGCACCGCGACCAGCACGCTCATTGGCGGTCGCTCTTCGCGGCCTCTGGCTCAGGCTCGCTCGCCCGTCCGGGAGCGACAGCCTTGAGCCGCTGGCCAAGCATCGCACCCCCGAGCGCGCACAGCGGGGCCGCAAGCAGGCTCGCCGCCACATACCCGGCGGCAACTTCAGGGTGACCAGGGAAGAGCTTATAGATTTCCAGCGACATCGTGGAGAAGGTCGTAAGTCCGCCGCAGAACCCGGTGCCGATAGCGGGCTTGGCGAGATCGTGCGCTGGCAGCCAGCCTGCGGGCAAGGTGGCGACGGCGCCCAGGATGACCGCGCCGACCACGTTTACGGCGAACGTGGCCACCGGGTACGCCCCGGACTTCGGCGGGATCGCCAGCGCCGTCCCGTACCGCGCAGCCGCCCCTAGCGCGCCGCCCGCTCCGATGACCGCGAGCAGCGTGAGGCGGCTGCGGAGCGCGTCAGTCAGAACGCCAGCTTGCCCTCAAGGATCGCGATCGCCAGCGCCCATGATGTGCCGACACCTTCGAGGATCGCGAGCGCTCCGGTAATGCGGGCGATCGGCAGGTCCAGCGTAAGCAGCGCCCAGAACATCCCCCAGAGCAGCGCCCAGGCGAACCAGTTGATGCCCAGCCAGATCGTCGCCGTGTTCCCGTGCGCGGCCTGCAGCGTGAAGACGCCCGCAGGGATCGCCGTGATCGCGACGAACAGGCAGTACCAGCCGAACGCCTTCCCGCCCGCGTTGAGGAACTGGTTGAACGACACCCACAGGTAGGTAAAGGCGAACAGCAGGATGAACCCGCCGGCTCGCACCGACGAGAGGTCACCGACCCTGTTGCCCTGGATAAGCAAGGTGCTGGCGGCCACCACGCCGATGAAGCCGGTGAAGATATTCAGCATCGCGATTTCGCGGTTCTGAATGAATGCCGGCGACCTCTCGGCTCTGGCTACCGGGGCGATGGCTACCTGCTCACCGCCTAGTTCCTGACCAGCGGCCGCCTCGGCGGCGGCGACCGGCCGTACACTCCGGGCGGCTGCCGCTGCCCGAGCCTGGCCGATGAGCCAGATGCCGTTCACGGCGAGCACCGCGCCGACGTAGAGCAACACGACGCCTAGCAACATGGGATCTCACTTCCCTTTGCTGACCAAGTTGGTGATAAGTGCGCCACCCAGGGAGGCAGCGGAGGCCGATGCCGCGGCATCGGCCTTCCCTGCTTCGAGGTGACGACACGCGGTTCGTCGGTACTCGCCTCCTCACTCTCAAGCGCGCGCCGAACTGGCGTCGCGAGCCGGGTGAGGCCCGGCGGGGTGAACACCCGCCGGGCCTCGCGGTGGCACGCCGGACAGCGTGCGGCATCACCCGCGTTCGCCATCGGCCGCGACACATCAAACGGCCCGCATTCGCCACAGCTAAAGACATAGACCGGCATGGCATGACCTCAGCTGGTCCTGGCAGCCGCGCCGCAGTCCTTCAGTTGCGGCCCCTCCTTCGTGGGCTTGATGTCGAAGTCGAAGATCTCCGTCGGCAGGTACAGAGAGCAGCAGGCGTTCGGGATGTCCACGACCCCCGAGACCCGCCCCTCGATCGGAGCTGAACCAAGCAGCAGGTAGGCCTGCTCACCCGAGTAGCCGTACTTCTTCAGGTACTCGACCGCGTTCAGGCACGCCCGGCGGTAGGCGACGGTGGCGTCGAGGTAGTAGTTCTCGCCGGTCGACTCGTCCACCGACACTCCGATGAAGGTCAGGAACTCGCTGTACCTTGGCTCGACCCGGCCTGGCACCAGCACCGGGTTCGTGGTAACTCCGTACTTCTCCATGCCGCCCTTGATCAGGTCGACGCCGAAGTCGATGAAGCCACCCATCTCGATCGCCCCGCAGAAGGTGATCTCGCCGTCACCCTGCGAGAAGTGCAGGTCACCACCGGAGAGCTTGGCACCGGGCACGTGCACCGGGTAATACACCCGGCTGCCCCTGGTGAAGTTCTTGATGTCGTGGTTACCCCCGTTCTCACGGGCGGGCACGGTCCTGGCACCCTCAGCGCCGATCCGGGCGAGCTCATCCCCGCTCAGGCTCCCGGCCAGGACATTCGTTGGAACCGGCGGCAGGGCCAGCGGCGGCACCCGGTCCGGATCACGGTCGATGAGCGCCTGCTCACGACGGTTCCACTCGCTCAGCAATGACGCCGATGGCGCGGTGCCGAACAAGCCTGGGTGCGTGATCCCGGTATAGCGAACACCAGGGACATGCCGTGAGGTAGCCTCCTGGCCGTGGAAGTCCCAGATCGCCTTGTACGCGTCAGGGAAGTGATCGGTCAGGAAGCCGCCTCCGTTGGCCTTGGCGAAGATGCCGGTGTACCCCCAGCCCTGGCCAGGCGCGTCGCCGTACTCCTGCGGTGGCTGGCACGGACCCAGATCCAGAATGTCCACGACGAGCAGGTCGCCCGGCTCAGCGCCCTGGATCTCGATCGGCCCGCTCAGCATGTGAGCGCGGAAAAGATCGACATCCCGCACGTCGTTGGCCGAGTCATTGTTGCCGAGCTGGGAGTCAGTCCACTCCCGGCACTCGACCCTGAACTCGTCCCCCGGCCGTACCGTTGCCGCCACCGGAATGTCTGGATGCCACCTGTTGTGCCCGGGTACAACCTGATCCGCCATCGACTTCGACTGGTCCACACTGAACTTGACCTCAGGCATAAGCAACTCCTTCATCTCCCGGCGCGAACCGCGAGCCTGTGCTCTGCCGCAATCACATGCACCTGACGGCGGTTCGCTCCGCGACTTCGGGAGGGCCGGTGCCCAAACCAGGAAACGGTCTCCTATCGGCGGAACTTGCTAAGTTTTCCCGCAAGCCTCCATCACGACCGAGCCAGCTGAAGTAGTCACCTCAAGCGTGGCCACGCCGCTCATGTCGCCTAGAACACATCGAAATCGCCCCGTTGGACTCGTCCCCCCAGTTCGACTAGTCCTTCCTAGAGCATTTCTCCGCTCCGGGCTGTTGTCAATGCGTCACGCTAGGTAGGTTTCACGCGAAGATTCAGATGAAAAAAGCGTTGATCGACTCCGGTGTCCGGAGTCGAAGCCCGTCCAGGCTGAACGAAAACCAGCCGCTGTCCGGCTTGCCTGCCTGGCGGGAGCCGGCGCACCGGCCTCCTGGCGGAGGGTTTCCGGGTCAGGGAGACTTGACCGGCTCCCGGCGGAGGGCTTCCGGGTCAGGGAGACTTGACCGGCTCCTGGCGGAGGGCTTCCGCGTCCGGGAGACTTGACCGGCTCCTGGCGGAGGGCTTCCGCGTCCGGGAGGATTTTCGTGCTTCCGTGACCGAAAAAGCTCCCGCATCCGACAACGCTCCCACAGGAGCCCGAGAACCCTCCCGGCTACGCCGACAACCCTGCCGCTGGCCCTGTCAAGCCAGGCAGACCCGCCCGCCCAGAACCCGAAAGCCTCCCGTGCGCGCCGCCGGAACTCACGCTCGACGGCGACTCCCTAAAGCTGTCCTCTCAAGTTTCTGTCACGGCGCCGGAGCGCCATCTTCGGGCCAGTGACCGGCGTTGCCGCGGCGCCTTCGGGCCGGCGCGCGGAGTCCCAGCGCGGGATGCGGGCGCCCTGCCGTTTAGCGGCTGGGCGCCCGCACTGCACTAGTAGCCGCAGTTGGAGTAGCCGCAGCCACCGTAGTTCTTCTGCTTTGTCGTTGGCGCCCTGCCCATGGCGACGACATTGCTCTTGCCGACGGCACGGCCAGCCGGGTCATTGGCCTGGACGGAGAAGTACGGCCCGGATGAGCCGATCTCGATCGCCGTCTCGAAGTCGGACTTGCGTACCGTGCCAGCCCTGGTCAGGGCATTCGGCGACTTGCCCGCGAAGACAGTCCACGAGTGTACGCTGGTCGCGCCGTTCCAGCTGACGTAGATCGTCGCGCCCCCCGACCTTGGCCGGGCCGCGACCGACGGCTGGTCGGCCGGGTTGCCCGTCCAATCGGATATGAACGCACGGTACGACGGGTCGCCCTTCGTCATCGCCGCGTCAAGCAGGACCTCACCGTCGGCGGAGAACGCGGAAAAGTACGGGCTCGTGCCCCAGCCGACGAACATGCGGCCGTCGGGCAGCAGCTGGGCGCTGCCCATCGCGTCCGACAGCAGGACCTTGCCCGGGTGGATGTACTGGTGACGCAGCGTGACCCGCTTCTTGGCCTCGTCCAGGTCGAGAACGAGCGCCCGTGACTCTTTCGCCTTCACCGGCGAGGCCCCGTTGTCGAAGACGGTCAGCGTTGAGTCGTCCGCGCCATGCGACCTGACGTGGTGCTGCCAGTGGAAGACCGCGCCCTTATCGAGCGTGAAGTCCGACTTATTGCCACCGAGTCGCCACATGATCTCGCCGGTCTTCTTGCTGACCTTGAAGATCGTCCAGCAGTTCCGTGAAGAGATCAGGAAGTTGCCGTCGGACGTCGGTGAGATCGAGTTGATGTGGAAATAGTCGAACGGATGCTTGACCGTGCCGAACTCGAACTTGCCATAGACAAAGGGCTGGTAGGTGTCCTCCATGGGCACGTGGTCAAGGCTGTCCCACTCGAACAGCACCTTACCCGTGGCAATGTCGATCTCCTGCGCCACACCGGATACCAGCCAGCCTTGCGCCGGCCCGCCCACTGGCGTCAAGTCAGCCCGGGATGGGCGGTAAGCCGTCACAAGCGCGGTGCCCTGAGGCGTCAGGTTGAACTCGTGCAGATCAACCTGCAGTCCGTTACCAGCGCGCACCGTGTGGATGTTCTGGTAGGACTCATCAGCGATCTTGCCGACGCCGAGGCCATAGCCAGCCCCGGTGATCTTGCCCTCCCACCAGGTGAGCACCTTCTTGCCGTGGTAGGTCTGGCAGTTGAAGTCCATCTTGCTGCTGTCGACATCAGGTGCGAACCAGACCAGCTCACCATTGGTGCGCATGATCATCGTGCCGCCCTCGCCGGGCCCGGAAGCCACCGTGGCCAGCATGATGTAACCGGGATCGGCTGGCATGCTCTTGCTCTTGATGTCGATCATCGGAGGCGAAAGGTCGGGCCTGGAAATGAACGTCCTGACGCTCTTGCTGACCGTCGTCTCACGAATCGCCCGAGCAGACGCCCTGGCGCCGCAACCGCACACCCCGGTGCCGATCGCTCCAAGACCGGCCAGGCCCAAAGCCGTAGTCCCGGCATTCTTCAGCAACTGGCGCCGCGACCAGTCTTGCGACATGGGCAATTCCTCCTTGACCAGTGCTTGTTAAATACGGGCTAGCTGAGCTTGACCGTCGCTGAGGTGGCGAGTAGCCGACCTTTGGAGTCATGCGCCTCGACGGCGTAGAACGGTCCCTTGTGGCGAACACTGATCGCGGTCTCGAAGCCAGTCCGGGGCACTGAGCCGACGGCGGTCAGCGACGAACGTGACGAGCCGGCCAGAACCGTCCACGACCTCGTCGCGGTAGAGCCATTCCAGCTCACGTAGACGACGGCCTGGCCGTTTCTCGGGTGCGCGGCCACATCTGGCTTGGTGGTCGGATGGCCGGTCCAGTGGGCGGCGAACGTGCGGTACGACGGGTTGCCCCGCGGCATCCGCCCGGCGATCAGCAACTTGCCGTCGGCGGAAAACTCCGAGAAGTACGGGGTGGTCCCCCAGCCGACGAACATCCGGCCGTCGTCGAGCAGCTGGGCGCTGCCCATCGCATTGGCCAGCACGCGCTGTCCGGGATGGGTGTACTCATGCACGAGGCTGACCTTCATCTTGGCCTCGTCCACATGCAGCACCAGCGCGCGCGACTGCTTTTCCTCGGGTGGCGCCGCGCCGTTGTCGAAGACGGTCAGCAGGTTGCCCGGGTGCGGCCTGACATGGTGCTGCCAGTAGAAAACCGTGCCTGGTCCCATCTCGAAGTCGGACTTCTTGCCGCCGAGCCGCCAGACGATCTTGCCGGTCTTCCGGCTGACCTTGTAGACGCACCAGCAGTTGCGCGAGGAGATCAGCACGTGCTCGCCGTCGGCCGTCACGACCAGCGAGTTGATGTGGAAGTAGTCATACGGGTTGCTCGCGGTGCCGAAGCCGGCGGGCGACTGATGACTCTCCTCGAGCTTCACATGCTCAAGGCTGCTCCAATGGCCAAGACCGACCAGCTTATTGGTCTTGAAATCGATCTCCTGGGCAACGCCTTCGGCCATCGTGGCGTCGCTCCGCCCGCCGATCCCGCGCAGATCGACGCCGTTAAGCGTCTTGTAGATCGTCACC
The DNA here is from genome assembly GCA_035716545.1 of Streptosporangiaceae bacterium. Lineage (GTDB taxonomy): Bacteria > Actinomycetota > Actinomycetes > Streptosporangiales > Streptosporangiaceae > Chersky-822. Next base: position 17,322 of record DASTJM010000107.1, on the reverse strand, counting down.
AGGCCTGTGTTCTGCGGCGTGACGTTGAACTCGTGGTGGTCGATCATGATGCCGTTACCGACAGCGTGGATCGTGTGCTTCCTGTGGTAGTGCGTGTCGGCCACGACCGCGACACCCTGCCCCCAGCCATGCGTCTCATGGCCTTCCCACCACGTCAGGTGCGGCTCGCCCTGGAAATCCTGGACGTTGAAGTCGAGCTTGTGGAAGTCGGGGGTGTCTGGCCCCATCCACACCAGGTTGCCGTGCGGGTCGATGATCATCGCGCCGCCTCGGCCGCGACCCGAATAGGGCGCGTTCATGAAGATATGGTGCGCCTTGGAGCCAGTGACCTTTCTCGCCAGCTTGATCACCGGGGGATTGATGTCAGGCCTGGTGATGAACTTATGGTAACCGTCGATCACGAATGAATCGGGCAGGACCTTAGCCTCGGACGCGGTCGCCTTGACCGCGGCTGCCTTGGCCGCCGAGTGTGACGAGCACCCGGCCATGCTCAGCCCGGCGACCCCGGCGGCAGCCGTGCCCGCTTGCGCGAGAATCTGCCGCCGGGTTACCTCACGAGCCATTTAGCTCTCCTCAGTGAGTTTGGCCGAAGGCACGAGACGTCCCGATCACCCGGCCTTTTGCGTCCAGCGCTTCGATCTTGAATATCTTGTACTGCCCGTGCACCGTGATGGCGGTCTCGAAGCCGGACTTGCGGCCGGCCGCCACCGCCGTCAGCTGCGCGGCGCTCGGTCCGGCAAGCACCCGCCAGCTGGTGACCTGGGTGTCGCCATTCCAGCTGGCGTACACGGTGTGGCTGTTGCCGTGGCCGCGGACCGCGCCTGCGGGCGGAGTCAGCGGGACGCCGACCCAGCCCTGGCTCAGCATGGTCCGGTAGCTGAGGTCAGGTCCCGGCAGGACCGCGTCGATCAGCAGTTGCCCGGACTTCGTGTACTCAGCGAAATAGGGCTCCGAACCAAAGCCAACGAACACATTACCGTCACGGAGTAGCTGCATGCTCCCCATATAGGCGGCGTCCGGCGTGTTGTGCTCGTACTGCGTGACCATGCTGACCTTGTGGCTCCTCAGGTTGACCTTCAGCACCAGGCCGCGCGACGGGCCGGTCGGGTTCAGGTACGTGCCCGCTCCGGTCAGCATGCAGCAGTGGTCGTCGAAAAGGCTGACCTTGTCGCCCGGCAGCAGCGTAACGTCGTGCTGCCACTGGAAGTCGGCGTTCTGAGTGCTCGTGAACGACGAATGCCGGCCGCCAAGCGTCCACAAGATCTTGCCGCTCGCGATGTCGATGTCGTAAATGGCCCAGGTGTTGCGCATCGACACGATCATGGTGCCGTCGCCGTTCAGGCTGATCGAGTTCACGTGGTACGCATCCCACGGGAAGCTGTTGCCAGGTGCCAGAGCGTGCGAGTCACGCAGCGAGATGTGATCGAGCGCGTCCCAGTTGCGGACGAGCTTGCCCGTCTTGAGGTTGTACTCCTGGACCGCAGAGTCGGTCAGCGCGCCATCCCGGACACCGCCGTACTTGCCCAGGTCCATCGGGATGTCCTTGTTCGCCGTCACCCAGGCGTCATCACCAGTGATCACCATGGAGTGCAGCGTGAGGATCCAGCCGTTGGCGCCCCGAAGAGTGGCGATGGTCTTGTAGTGCTTATTGACCACGACGTACTCGCCGCTCGTGGTCGCGCCCGTGTCGGTGATCACGCCCTGCCACCAGGTCAGCACCGGCCGGCCGTGATAGGTCTGCATGGCAAGGTCCGAGGCGACGTCAGCGACCGGCACCGGCTTGAACCAGACTGGCTGCAAGTTGTTGTCCAGGATGAGCGGCCCGCTCTGACCCTGCAGTCTGCCCTTGGTCGTGTCGTAGAAGTTGGCCATCATGATGTAGCCGGGCGTTACCGTGCCGCCGCCGGCGCCGACCGGTATATCCGAGGCGATGATCGGCGGGTGCAGCGCGGGCGCCGATACATAGCTGTACGTGCCCTTCAGCGTGTAGGTGCCGATGGGAGCGCCCGGCTTGCCGGCGAACGCGAAGTCGACCACGAAGAAGACCACGATGATGCCCGCGACCACCGTAGGCAGAGTCAGCCAGCGCGCCTTGAATCCGCCTGCCCTGGCCGGTGCCTGGCCTTCGGCTGTCGCCGGAGGCTGACCGGCGCCAGCGGCCGCCGCCGGCTTCGCCGCCTCGGCGTGCCGCGGCAGCATGAAGTAGGTCATGGTCGCCGCTATCAGCACCAGCCCGGCGCCGATGAGGTAGCCGACACGGAAACCATCGGTCAGGGAGTCCGGCACTGGCTGGTTGGCCCCGATCAGGTGGCTGGTGTACGAAGTGGCGATCGAGATGATCAGCGCGATCCCGAGCGCGCCGCCGATCTGCCGCGAGGTGTTCACCATGCCTGAGGCCAGGCCAGCCTGGGCCGGCGTCGCACCTTGCGTCGCCGCAATCGTGGACGGCACGATCGACAGCGCGATGCCCGCCGTCACCAGAATGCCAGGGAAGATAACCCACCCGACCGCATTGCCGGTCGGGCCGATTCGGACGAGCAGCAGCATGCCGCTCGCCATCATTACCAGCCCGCTGGCCAGCACCGCACGCACGCCGAACCTGCCGACGAGCTTGCCCGCCCGCCGTGCCACCAGCAAGATCGTCAGTGCCATCGGGAAGAAGGCCAGGCCGGCCAGCAGCGGCGACAGGCCGAGTACCTGCTGCAGGTACAGCGAGCTGAGGTACCACATCGGGAACAGCGCGGCGCTGAACGCCAAGACGATCAGGTTGGCCGTGCGCAAGGGCTTGCTGATCGACTTGACCGGCACCAGGGGGTTAGCAGCCCACTTCGCCTCAATGACGGTAAACAAGCCGAGGATGGCGAAGCCGAGCACGATCGGGACGACCGTAATCGGCGCGGACCAGCCGTAGTTGCCGCCGTTGATGAAGCCCCACGCCAAGATGACCTGGCCCCCGGTCAGCGTCAGCGCGCCGGCGAGGTCGAACTTGGTTTTTTCGCGATGCCCGTCGTCCGTGACGACGGCATAGGCGACAGCGGCCGCCGCGATGCCGATAGGCGGGTTGATGAGCAGGACCCAGCGCCAGCCGAGTTCCTGCGTGATGATCCCGCCGAAGAGCGCGCCGGCGGCACCGCCTGCGCCATTCATCGCTCCCCACAGGGCAATAGCGCGGTGCCGCGTCGGCCCGGACGGGAACGCGGCGGTGATAGCCGCGAGCGAGGCAGCCGCCATGAGCGCGCCGCTGAGGCCTTGCACTGCCCTGGCGCCGACGAGCATGCCCTGGTCAAGGGCCGAGCCGCCCGCCAGGGACGCCAGTGCGAACAGGGTGAGAGCCGCGACCAGGCTGTTGCGCCGCCCGAACCGATCACTTGCCCGCCCCCCGAGCATGAGGAACCCGGCGAACACGATCGCGTAAATGTCGACGACCCACTGCAGGCTGATTGGCGAGAAATTGAGACTGTCCTGGATCGACGGAAGGGCGACGTTGACGATGGTCAGGTCAAGAATCACCATGAACTGCGCCACGCAGCACACGGCAAGCAGCCATGTCTGGCGCGTGCGTGGCGCAGCCTGCTCCGACTGAGCGCGCGAAGACTCAGCCTTCGCCCTCTCGGCCTCCCGCGTAGCGCGGAAACTCATTGCGATGCGGCCGCCTTCTCCTTGCCGTACCAGTCGCTGAGGGTCGCCAGCGCGGAGTCGACGATGCGGTCGACGAACATCTTGGAGTCGTTCACGCGAGGCAGCGGGACCTGCGGCACCGGGACCTCAAGGAACTCGCAGAGCGGCTCCCAGCCGTCGGTGTACGACCAGACGAGCAGCCGGTCAGCGGGAACTATGGCCTGAACCTCGGCGTTGTACCTGTCGAACGCATCGGCCAGCGCGTCTGGGTCAGGGCTGCCATTGGCGTTCGAGGGAAGCAAGCCGCTCTTCTCCCACATCCGGGTGATGAGGGACATGTAGTCGGCCCAGCCCTGGTCGACTCTCGTGCGAGCCTGGGAGAGGTCATGGACGATGCTGTCGCCGTAGACAACATCCCAGATCGTGCTGGTCATGCTCTTGGCCCAGCCGGCGGCAGGGCGAACGCTCAGCAGGACCTTGGCGTCCGGGTACCGCTGGATCAGCTCCGGGTAGAAGAACGACCCTGGCCAGTCGACCGTCGACTCGTGGCCGGCGAAGACCTCGTCCCAGTCGGCAGTGCCCTCGAATGCGTCCGACCAGTGCCTGACCAGGCCGAGGTCGGTCAGCACGTTCACCATGTGGTAGCACGGGCCGAATCCCAGCATCTCAAGCGCGATCTTCTGGGTCAGCGTGCCAGTGCGCGGCAAGCCTGCACCGATTAGCTTCATATGGACTCCTCCGTTTGGTTCAGATGTTCGAGCATGACGCATCACGTTCGGCCTGGGAGGACGATTAGCTCCGAGTTTCCTGCTGAAAGTCTTAGAGAACGCCCAGAATCCTGAGAGTTCGCTCAGAAACTTCCGGTCTGTTACATCCTATATGTCCCGACGAAGCGGCCAGTCTGCAACCTGTGCAAGTGCTCAGACTCGCCTCCGCCGGCCACGGTGCGCAGACCGGCGCCGTCCGCCTGATCTGGGGGCGGGCGCACGCTCCCGGGATCGAGCGCCTCGGCTGGCGCGGGCCGGCTGCCAGATCCCTACCAGCATGGCATGTTAAAGCCGGTACGACCGAAGCGCTCGGCAAGGCTGGTATTATGCGCCGGGCTGAGAGCCTGACCAGGCACTGGCGCCCGCCGTGGCCCGCAGGCCTCCAGCCGTCGCACTGCCTCGCTGGCGGCCCGGGCGCGCGCGGCCCGGCTCCGTTTCCGCGCTGGAGAATCAAGACTTCTCGCTCCTTGGCTAGCTTCCATCTGAGCGAATTCCCTATCTTCTCCCCTGTCAGTCTCATGCAAACCCAAAGCCTATGGCACGCTCCATTAATGAGCGCACTTTGGCGCGTTAATGCTGGTCAGCCGCTGAGCCGGCACCGGCCGCACGCTGGGCTGAGCGCGCGAAGGCCGAAGCGACGGCTCACCTAGCCGGGCGAGCTGAGGCTCGCGGATTATTTCACCGTCATGGTTGCCCGGTCGAAGATCACCAGGAACGACAGCCCGCATGGCCACCCCGGCAGCCTCTGCCATTTCCTTGCCACCCCGCCTGGCCAGCGCACCTGCCCGGCCGGGTCAAGGCAGGATGCCTTCGATCAGTGCTTGCTGCAGGCGGTCAGCGGTGGCCACGTCTGGCTTGCGGGCGGCCAGCACGTCGGCATACAGGAAGGATTCGCCGAGCCGCACCAGGGCGTAGGCCAGTGCGTTCGGCTCGATGATCGTGACCAGGCCGAATTCTTCGATGTCGCGACGCAGCAGCGCTTCGACGAAGGCGACGATGCCTGGCTGGACCGGCCCGAGCGGATTGGTCAGTACCCGGAGCGTGAGCGCGGGCTCGTCGTCGAGCAGCCGGCGCAGGCCGCTGGAGTGGGAGACGATCGCGTTGATATGCCTGCCTGTGCCTGGCGTGTGCAGTTCGCCTTCCGGTCGCCCGGCCTCCCAGCGGGCGGCCGCCGATTCCAGCGTGCGTTCGGTCAGCACCCACAGTGCCTTGCCGAGCAGTGCCTCGCGGCCGCCGGCGTGCCGGAACAGCGTTGCCCGTGACACTCCAAGCTCGTCCGCCAGGCATTGCATGTCCAGGCGCCTGCCCTCGTGTACCCACCGCGCGGCGAGAAGCACGCAGCGATCGCGGGACCGTCGTCGGTGTCGCTGGAGCTTGGAGGCCTGATCAGGAAAGTCAGGGGCGCGCTCCGGGCGTGGCCAGTGATACATATGCCGGAAGTGTTGCATATCCAGCGGGCCAATGTAATCCTCGACGCAGCGAGCAATGAACGCAGGGAGATACATGAGCACGGCATCCGCAAGTTCCGGTACCGCGCCAGCCTCGACCCCCGCCGGCCACGTCGACGTGCTCATCGTCGGCGCCGGCCTGTCTGGCATCGGCGTCGCGTGCCGCCTGGAGTCCGAGGCGCCAGCCATTTCCTACGCGATCCTTGAGGCGCGCGGCACCAGCGGCGGAACCTGGGACTTGTTCAGATTCCCCGGAGTACGCTCCGATTCGGACATGTTCACGCTGAGCTTTCCTTTCAAGCCCTGGAAATCTCCGAAGACCATCGCCGGGGGCAGTGAGATCCTCGCCTACCTGCGCGAGACGGCGGCCGAGTATGGCGTGGACGAAAAGATCACCTATCACCGCAAGGTCGTGGGGGCGGACTGGTCGAGCGCGGAAGCCCGCTGGACGGTGACTGTCGAGGACACGCAGACCGGCGCCCTTAGCACGCGCACGTGCTGGTTCCTCTACGTGTGCGCCGGCTATTACCGCTACGACGAGGGTTACACCCCTGACTGGCCGACGCTTGAGCGGTTCGCCGGCGTCGTGGCGCATCCGCAATTCTGGCCAGATGATCTCGACCTCACCGGCAAGCGCGTGGTTCTGATCGGCAGCGGCGCCACGGCCGCGACGATCCTGCCGGCGATCGCCGGGACGGCGGCGAAGGTGACGATGCTGCAGCGGTCGCCATCGTTCATCATGTCGATGCCCAACGCCGATCCGATCGGTGACCTGCTGCGCAAGCTGCTGCCTCAGCGCCGCGCCTACGCGGCCATACGGTGGAAGAACGCGCGGACGGCCATCTTTATATATGGCTTCTGCCGCAAGTACCCGGCCCGGGCCAGGCGGATGCTGCAGAACGGCGCGGCCAGGCAACTCCCGGAGGGTTATGACATCGCGACGCACTTCACCCCGGCGTATGAGCCATGGGACCAGCGCATGTGCCTGGTGCCCGACGGGGATTTCTTCGCCGCCATCAAGCGAGGCGACGCTGACGTGGTCACCGGCCACATCGAGGAGTTCACGCCGGAGGGCATCAAGCTGCGCTCGGGCGCCGAACTTGAAGCGGACGTGATCATCACCGCGACCGGACTCAACTTGCTGCCGCTCGGCGGTCTCGGCCTGAAAGTCGACGGCGCGCAGGCGCCGGTGCCCGAGCGGGTCGCCTACAAGGGCATGATGCTCGACGGCATTCCCAACCTGGCTTTCGCCATCGGTTACACCAACGCGTCGTGGACCCTCAAGGTCGATCTGGTCGCATCATATGTAGTCAGGGTGCTGCTGCTGATGCGCGCGCAAGGCTTTGCGGTCGTAACGCCGCGGCTCCCCGCTGAGGGCCTGGCAACTTCACCGTTCATCGACATGAGCTCCGGGTACTTCGAGCGGTCGCGGGCTAGCCTGCCCTTGCAGGGCGACAGGGCGCCCTGGCGGCTCTGGCAGCAGTACTTCAAGGACGCGACGCTGTTCAAGGGCCCGGTCGACCAGAAGAACCTTGAGTACAGCCGGGCGCCTGAGCTCGTGAAGTCGGCGCGCTGATGGACTTCAATCTCGCGGTCATGCTGGCCGAGTCGGCCCGGCGGGTGCCGGCGAAGCCGGCGGTGATCCTGGGCGACCGGCACCTGAGCTACGCCGAGCTCGACGCGCTCTCCGACCGGGTCGCCGCGAACCTGACGGCGGCCGGCCTGGCCCCAGGAGACCGGGTCGGGCTCCAGTTGCCCAACATCCCGCAGTTCGTCATCGCCTATTTCGGCATTCTCAAGGCCGGCGGGGTCGTGGTGCCGATGAACGTGCTGCTGAAGGCCCCTGAGATCGAGTTCCAGCTGCGGGATTCGGAAGCGAGGACGCTGATCACGTTCGCCGGCTTCTTCGGCGAGGCGGCAAAGGCGGCCGGAACGACGGGCGTGAGCTTGCTGTACGTAGTCGGCGAGGTTGCCGGGGCCGGGGCGGCCGGGGCTGCGCCGTTCGAATCGCTGCTCGCCGGGGAGCAGCCTGGCCGACAGCTCACGGCGGTCAGCCCGGCCGACCCGGCCGTGATCATCTACACCTCCGGTACCACCGGCACGCCCAAGGGTGCGGTGCTCTCCCACTTCACGCTGTATATGAACGCCGACATCTCCGGGCGGCTGTTCGAGTTCGCCGAGACCGATGTGGTGGTCGTGGCACTGCCGCTGTTCCATATCTTCGGGCTGTCGTCCATCATGAACATCTGCGTGCTGCTAGGCGGCACGATGACGCTCGTGCCGAGATTCGAGCCCGCGGCGGTCCTCGAGGTCATCCAGCGGGACAAGGTGACGATCTTCGAGGGCGTCCCGACCATGTACATCGCGCTGCTGAACGCTCCGGGGCTGGATGAGTACGACCTGTCCTCACTGCGCGTGGCGGTTTCAGGCGGCGCGCCGATCCCGGCTGAGGTGATCGACTCGTTCGAGCGGCGGTTCGGCGTGGTCATCCTTGAGGGCTACGGGCTCTCGGAGACCTCGTCGACAACGACCTTCAACATCAGCGCCGAGCAGCGCAAGGTCTACAGCGTCGGCAAGCCGATCTGGGGAGTGAGCGTCCAGATCTGGGATCGCGACGGGAGGCCGCTGCCCGCGGGGTCAGAGCATGTCGGCGAGATCGTCGTGCGCGGGCCCAACGTGATGAACGGGTACCACGGCAATCCTGAGGCGACCGCCGAGGCGTTCGCTGGTGGCTGGTTCCACACCGGCGACCTGGGTTATTTCGACTCCGACGGGTTTTTGTTCATTGTTGACAGGATCAAGGACCTGATCATTCGCGGCGGATACAACGTCTACCCGCGTGAGGTCGAAGAGGTCATCTACACGCATCCGGCGGTGGCCGAGGCTGCGGTGATCGGGATTCCCGATGACCTGCACGGCGAAGAGGTGCACGCCATCGTGGTGACCATGCCAGGTCACTCCGTCAGCGCCGAAGAGATCAGCGACTTCGTCAAGGCACGAGTCGCCGCCTACAAGTACCCGCGCACGATCGAGTTCCGGGACAGCCTGCCGAAGGGCGCAACCGGCAAAATCCTCAAGAAGGAACTCCGCCCGGCTTAGCCGTGCGGGCGCTGCGGGCGCTGTGTGCGCGGCGGGCGCGGCGGAGGCAGCCAGCGGAGCCGGCCGCTGGGCGGCCCCAGAGCCAAGCGCTACCACTGACCGCGATGGTCGGAGATCAGGAAGACTGCCGGCAGCAGGCAGACCAGCAGGAAGGCGAGCACGCCGAAGGCGTACGCCAGCGCGTGCCCGGGATCGGCACTCCTGGCCACTACCGCGGTGATCAGGGCGATCCCGGTGATGCCGCCCGACTGGCGGAACATGCCGCGCAGGCCAGCCACGGCGGCGGTGTTCTCGGGAGCCCGCTGCAATGTCGCGTTGTTGCTGGCCGGGAGCGCCATGCCGATGCCGATCCCGGTCAGGCCGACCACGATCGTCAGCCACCCGTACGGCGTGAGCCACAGCGGGCTGACCGACATCAGAGTCAGCCCGGTGGCCGCGATGCCCAGGCCGACGATCATCGGCAGCCGGTAGCCGGTGCGCCGCAGCGCGAAGGTGGCGAGCGCGGCGACCGAGATCATGCCGACCGCACGGGCGGTAAGCAAGGTGCCCGCGGCGAGCGACGACAGGTGGTAACGCTCCTGCGCGTAGAGCGGCACGAGCGCGCCGAAGCCCAGAATCGCGGTGCCGATCAAGAAGTTGATCACGTTCATGGTCGCGAACTCGCGACCCGCGAGCAGCCGCAGCGGCACGAACGGTGCCTCGGCGCGGGTCGCGTGCCTGACGAAAAGCACCAGCGCACCGGCTCCCACCATAAGCGGGAGGATGAAAGGAACGCTCAGCGCTGATGCCGTGGAGCTACCGAGATAGCTCACCGCCAGCATCACGCCGAGCAAGCCTGAGGCGAGCAGGCCGATGCCGAGGAGATCGAGACGCCTGGTGCTCTTCTTGGTGCCGCTCGGCAGGAACACGATGGCAAGGCAGAACAACGCGATCCCCAGCGGCACATTGACCAGGAAGATCCCGCGCCAGGACCAGTAGGTGACGAAGAGCCCGCCGAGTACTGGTCCCACGATCCCGCCGATCGGAAACACGCTGCTGAACAATCCGATCGCACGATCCCGGTCAGGGCCGAACTGATCGGAGACAATCCCGGTCGCCGATGGCGTGAACGCGCCGCCGCCAAGCGCCTGAGCCGCCCTGAGCGCGACCAGCACGTAGATGTCATTAGCCAGCCCGCAGCACAGCGAGGCAACGGTGAACAGCACGATCGCGCCAAGGAATACCTTCTTGCGGCCGTACATGTCGCTGATGGTGCCGGCCGCCGGCATCGCGATGATCTGGCCGAGTGCGTAGATCGTGATCGTCCAGCTGCTCCAGTTCACCGGGGCGTGCAGATCGCGCTGCAGGGAGCCGAGCGCCGTTGCGACAATGGTCTGGTCGACCGAGGCCATGAACAGCGCGATGGACACGACGGCGAACACCAGGCGGCGCCGCTGACCCAGCTGACTTTGCCCGGCGGCTTGCGGCGCCGACTTATCGCCCGGCAGTTCGCGGACTCGGGCGACAGCCATACGATTGATTATGTCACTGCTTGCCGACAAGCAACTAATTGCGCAGCAGTGCGGGCTCAGTGGCAGTGCGGGCCAAGCGTGGCAGGAGGCGGCGTGGAAGCGGATCAGGCGGTACGACTTCGCCGGGCCATCAACAAGCTCGCGCGGCAATTCAACACGTCGGCCACCAACGAAGGGCTGACCCCGACTCAAGCCTCGGTGCTGAGCCTGATCGCGGGCCGGGGTCCCATTGCCATCGGGGACCTACAGCGCCTGGAGCGCATCAATCCCACGATGCTGTCGCGGGTCGTCGGCAAGCTAGACGAGATCGGCCTGATCGTGAGAACCCCAGATCCTGGCGACCTGCGCTGCGCCTCGCTGGTCGCCACGGAACAAGGCCAGCTCGCGCACCAGCGGCTCCTTGCCCAGCGAGCGGAGACGGTATCACGCAGCGCGAAGCGCCTTTCCCCAGAGGAACACGCGGCCCTGATCCTGGCCCTCCCCGCCCTGGAACGCCTAGCCGACGACAGCGGCTGACGGGCCTCGACGAGCCGTCAACGGCCAGAAACGGCGCTCCCGGCCCGTCGATGTCCCGACGATGGGCCAGATGCCAGAGGCGGCGCTCCCGGCTCATCGATATCCCGGCGATGGGCCAGATGCCATCGGTCGTGCCAGCGCAGCCATGCTGGCGCGCTTCCTCCGGCGCATCGACGGGCCTGGTTGGCTGGGTCACAGGGTCAGTTCGTGCGGGCTTACGACCGAGTGCGCGGCGAAGCTGCCGGGAACCGGATACTCGCCGAGCAGGAACCTGAGGATCGCCGCGTGCATAGCCTCGACCGGCGCGATGCTGGCCGCGGCCGCGATCGCCTGCGCGCTCGTCATGGCGGCCGATCCGGATGCGAAGGTCTGGGCCGCCTGCGTCTCGAGCCGGCAGGCGATCGCGGCTATCGCATCCGGCGTCCTTGCGGTGGTGAGCTCACTCATGACGGACTCATGAGTGGACAGCGGCACGCCGGAGATCTCCGGTTTGCGCGCCGAGCGCAGCACGGCATTCCAGGCCCTGGCGTGTTCGGTGTGCTGTCTGACGCAGGTCCGCGCGATGCTGATCAGTGCGGGCACGGACGCGCCGAGCTTTCCTGGCCGGCCCGGTGCAAGAAGTGCGCGGTAAAAGGCCACAGCCTGGTTTTCGAGTGCCGCGGCTAGCGCTATCGCACGGAACTCCCCCGCGTAGGCAGCCGCGGCGGGCTTGGGCGAGCCCGCGCAGGCACTGACGGCGAGCCCCAGGCCAAGGCCGCCTCCGCCAGCGAGCAGCAGGCGGCGTGATATGGGCTCGGGTTCAGGAGTGCCGGGTGCCTGGCCGCGTGCCTGTGCGCTCATCGCACGGCGCCTTCGTTGATGGCGGATGCCTGGGCCGTCGAGTAAAAGACATGCGGGAAGCACCAGGCTCCGACCGCGCCCGGCAGTTCTCCGGCTTCTGTCGGCGTCCTGATCAGGTTCGCCTCCCCGATCTGGAGAAGTTTCAGAGCGGCGAGCAGGAACGACCTGTGCGCCGCCTCGACGGTGGCGACGCTTACGAACACCGCTCGCAGCCGCGGCGCGGTCAGGCTCGCATACCTGGTGTAGGACTGCGCGTTCACGTCCTCAAGTGATTCAAGCAAGCTCACGATCGACGCCGCATCGCGCAGGCCAGCCAGTGCCTTGGTCACCGGTGCGGCGTAGCGGGGGTCGGGAGCATGCTGCACCCGGCCGCCTGCCTTGACGCTCGCCGCGTTGAAGGCGCTCGCGTGGTCAGCGTGCTGCGCTCTGGTCCGTTCGAAGAACGCGCTCAACGCGGGGCTGTCCTTGACCGCGGCGATCCTGGCCGCCAAGTCGTACGACTTCACGGCCAGGTTCTCCAGCGCCGCGGCTGTCTGCAGCACCTGCACGTCGAGCGAGGTCACTGGTGGCTTGTGGGCATGAGGCATGACGCAGCGCCTAATGAGCCGAGATGGATAGCTGGAACTCCGCCGAAATCTGGTTGCTCGTATTCAGGGGGTCGGTGTCGCTGAGGTGCACCTCAAACGTCCAGGTCGTGGACACCACGATGTCGTGGAGCGTGCCGCTGATCTGGCCGGTGGACGGATCGATGCTCAGCTGGGCGGTGTTGCAGCCAACCTGGTTGCAGGGCAGCCCGTTGTTGTTGGCGGTGGTGCCTGACGACCCTGTGACGCTCACCTCCGAGGTCGAGTAACCGAACCCGCCGATGCCTCCTGCACGCGGTCCGTAGCCACCTGATGGCTGAGCTCCGTTCACGAGGACGGGCTGGTTGTAGTTGTCCCCGTCGGCGATATCCGGCAGGCCGCCGACCGGGTCGAACACCATCGGCGCGACCGACTCTTCGACGGTAAGCAAGACCGTGACTGAGGAGCCGTCCGCGTCGGTGACGCTCAGCTCTGTGTCGTCCTCGGACGGCGGGCAGGTGACCTCGATCGCGCCCGCGCCGATTGACGAGGCCGTACCGCCCCCGGAACAAGGGGCGTCTGGCAGGCCAGACAGCACGCCGGTTGTCGGGTCGAGCGTGAGTCCGTCTATTGAGACTGCCGAGAAGGTGTACGGTTTGCGACCACCGCTGACAAGCGAATTCAGGTTCTCGCTGAAGGAGTTGTCAGCCACGACGCTGACCACAGGCGTCTGCACTTCAAGCGGTCCGACGACGTCGATCGTCAGCTGCTGGCTGCCGGTGATGGTGGGATCGTCAGTGTCGGCGGCGGTGAGCGTGAAGTTCTGGTTACCGAGCTGAGCGCCTTCCGGGGTCGGGGTGCCGCCGATCGTGCCGGTGTTCGGATCGAGGCTCATGCCCGCCGGCAGCACGCCGCTGGTAATGGACCACCGGTACGATCCCGACCCGCCGCTGACGTGCGTGGGCGTCACGGGTATGTAGTTGACCCCGAGCACCGCGTCGCCCAGCGCTGGCTCGGTGAACACGATCGGCTCGACGACCGAGATCGACGTGTTCAAGCTGGCCGAATGCTGAGCCGGAGTGTCCGAGTCGGTAACCGTGATCGTGAAGTTCGAGGTGCCGGTATTCACCGCGGTGCCGCTGATCTCGCCAGTGTCCGGCGCCAGGGTCAGGCCGCGAGGCAGCGCACCAGAGGTCACCGCCCAGGTGTAAGGGGCGGTACCGCCGACGGCCTTGAGCGTCTGTTCGTAGACCACGCCTGTCTGTGCTTCGCCCAGCGAGGACGCCGAGATGCTCAGCGGGCTGACCACCGTGATAGTCAGGGCCGCGGTGACCGAGAGCGGAGGCGAACTTGAGTCCACGACCTGCACGGTGAAGGGGAAGTCGCCCGTGGAGGTTAGCGTGCCGGTGATCGTGCCGTCGGGCGAGAGAGTAAGTCCCGGCGGCAGAGTGCCCTGGAGCGTCCACACGTAGGGCGTGACGCCGCCAGCGGCTGACAGCGACGCAGTGTACGGCTGGCCCACCTTGCCCTGGGCGAACGAGGAGGTCGTCACGCTGAAGCCGTGGACGACGCTGACCGTGAAGCTCCGCGTGGCCGACAAACCAGGCTGGCCCGAATCTGTGACCTGGATCGAGAACGTGGACGTGCCGTTAGCGGTCGGCGTGCCGCTGAGGACTCCGGATGCCGGGCTGAGCGTCAGTCCAGCGGGCAGCGATCCCGAGGAAACCGACCAGGTATAGGGCTGGGCACCGCCGAAGGCGCTCAGCGATTGCGAGTACTGCGAGTTCAAGATCGCGGTCGGCAGCGTCAGGGTCGTGAGCGAGAGCGGGTTGACCACGCGCACGGACAAAGATTCGGTCGCCGACTGGCTCGGCACTGCCGCGTCGGATACCTGGATGGTGAAATTTACGATGCCAGCAGAGGTTGGCGTCCCCGTGATCGCGCCAGTGGCGGCGTCAAGCTGCAGTCCTGCGGGCAACGTGCCCGTCCCTGGGCTGATCGACCAGTTGTACGGCGGGGTACCGCCGACGGCCGCGAGGTTCTGCCTGTAACCAGCGCCCACCGTCCCGCCTGGCAGCGAAGAGGTAACTACTGCCAGCGGCTTGACCACGCGCAACGTCAGCGATCCGGTAGCGAACTGAGCTGGCGGGCCGGCGTCCGCGACGTGCACCGTGAACTTCGACTTGCCGAGTGTGGTCGGAGTCCCGCTGATCGCCCCCGTGGCAGGCGAAAGCGACAGGCCAGGCGGCAGCGCGCCACCGTTGATCGACCAGGTGAATGAGCCAGTGCCACCGGTGGCGACGAGCGATGCCGAATAGGGCTTGCCGATCGCGGCTTCAGGCAGGGGCGCGGACGACACGCGTACCTTGCCGACCACGTTGATCCGCACCGAACCGGACAAGACAGCCGACTGCTTCGAGGCAATAACGTCAGCGACCGTGCTCGGCGACGGCGACGGGCCAGGAGACGGGGCTGACGATGGCGCTGACGACGGGGCTGGAGAGGGAGAGGCGCTCTTGCTGGTGCTCGTGGCCGTGATCATCGCCGAGCCAGCTCTGATCCCCGTGACCACGCCGGTCTGCGAGACCTTAGCGATCTTGGGGTTAGACGACGTCCAGACAAGCGTGGGCAGGGCGCCGCCGCCGCTGGACCCGCTGCCTGAGACGGTCGCCAGCTCAGTGGTCTTGGTCAGGATCGTCGGGTTCGCGAGCGTCACGGTCAAGGATGACGGCGAGGCGGGCGAAGCGGGCGGTGACGCTGCAGCGCTCCTGGCGGAGTCCGCGGCGGACTTCGCGGACTTCGCGGACTTCGCGGACATGCCAGCATCGGCCGCCGCGGTCGCTGCCGAGTGCACGATCGGCCGCAGGACGGTGAGCCAGAGCGCCAGGAGCAGGCCAGCCGCCAGGACGGCGAGGCCGAGCATCGGCAAGAGCCATTCGGGGAGTATCTGCTTCTCCAGCATCACCCCGGAAGCTTTGACCGGCGTGCCGCCCTCGGGGATCGCGGAAACCTCAAAGGGAAGCGTGCGGTTAGGTCCCTTGAAAAAGGTCTTGCGCGGGCTGGCGGTCAGCCGGACGAACGTCGCCGTGCCAGGCGCGGCCTCGAACGTCACCGGCTTGGCCTTGAAGGCCAGCTTGACGTCGCGATCGAGCGCCTCAACGGTCAGGCGCTCGAACTGGTTGCCCTTGTTTTCCACGATGAGCTTGTAGCGAGCAGATCTGCGGCCGGTGCCGCTCTTGGGCACCAGGCTGGTGTCCAAGTCGCTGAACTGGCCGACTCTGACGATGCCTTCTTCGATCCTGGATCCGTTGGGATCCTCGCGTGACATCGCGCGCAGGCCGAAAGGCACATCGCCGGAAGCCAGTTCCGCGGTCCGCGGCGGGCGGAACACGACCCTGACCGTGGAGCTCGCACCCGGAAGCAGATTGACCTCGGCGGGTTCGACGCTTGCCCAGTCCCCGGCGTCACCGAGTACATCGAGCAGGATGCCGTCGACAACGGAGCCGGTGTTCTCGATCCTGACCAGGCACGCTGCCTCGGCGCCCGGCTGAACCTCCACCGTCGCGTTGTCGTCAGTGAACGTGACGGCGACGCCCATCGAAACGGCTCCCTCAAGGAAGAAGATCGATATTTCGTGTCGCGCACGCGCTTTCTGAAGGACTTATGCAGCCTGCGGACCCCGGCCTAGCGGCGATATTCAGCGTGGCATAGGGGGGATTGGAGTGACATGCGCTAAGAAGCAGCAAATGACGCAGGAAGACTCAGATGCACATCCACCATGTCCTTCCCCGGCACTGCGCAATAAGGCAGCCAGGTCCGCACGATGTCACGCCCTTGCTGGTACCGGAGCGCGGGGGTCACGATGGACGATGGTCCAGTGCTGCGTGACGCGGATCGTTCGCTGGCCAACTGGCTCGGCCGACTCTTGCCGCCCGGCGTCGGACTCAGGTTTGACCAGCCGAATCCCAGGTGGGTCGCCAAACCACCGGAGCCGTTGTTCGTCAACGCCTTTCTATACCAGATCAGGCAGGCCGGCCGCGGACGAGAGTCAGGCTGGTCCGACATTCGCGACGGAAACGGGCATGTCGTCGCGCGACAGCCGGCGGCGCAGTACTTCGGGCTTACCTACCTAGTGACGGTCTGGGCTGACAACGAGGGCGCTGGGCAGCACGCCGCCGATCTCGCGCTGCAAGAGCACGAGGTGCTCGGCTCGCTGCTCGAAGGGTGCGTACACAACAGCGTCCTGCCCGACGACTGCCTTGAGGGCGCCCTCGCGGAAAGCGGCATGAAGGCTCTCCTCGAGTGCGCTCCCGCCGATTCCGCGCTCGCCGCCGGAATGTGGACCGGTTTCGGCCTGGCCCCGCGCGCTCACCTGGAACTAGTCGTGATCGCCGCCGCGCGACCAGCGCCAGAAACTGACATCGCGCCGCCCGCGCGCCAGATCGCGCTCAACGCGGGCCAACTCGCTCCCGCGACGACCGCGAAACCCGCCACAACAGGCCAGCCCGCCACAACAGGCCAGCCCGCCACAACAGGGGCACGCGCTACCTCGCGGTCATCGTTTGGCACGCTTCGCCGCTGGGAAAAGCAGACGATCACCGAGCAAACAGCGCACAAGTCCCCCTGACTACGCCATCGTTTCAACATCAGTACGTGAATCGGGGCCGGCTTCCGGGCTATGGCCTCTATTTCGTGATGGTAAGGACGCTGGCAGTAGAGCCTGCGAGTGTGGCAGCGCGCCGGTCCGCGAGCCGGGCGGGGCCTGCGGCATTTTCACCCGGGCCAGGCTGTGCAGGTGGGGCACCCTGCTGTCGCTCTCGCACAATGCCAGGAATTTAAGGGGTGTAACGGGTGGGTTACGGGTGGTGGGGGGTCGGCGTGGCTGCCTGGTATGTGGCGAAGCTCCCGCTAGAACGGCGATTGCGACATCGGCTGTTCTGGCAAGGAGCTTCGCTTGGGT
>DASTJM010000106.1:0-7224 GCA_035716545.1 Streptosporangiaceae bacterium | reverse complement strand
GGCGTCCACGCCGCCGGTGGCTCTTGGGTGCCTCATCGGCTCCGCCGCCACCGTCCGTGACAGCAGTCCGAGCGCTGCCAGACAGAGCAGCCGACAACATTCGTTCCACGAACCGAGACCTACGGCGGGCATTTACCCCGTCTGACCTGGGAGCCGGTGAGCGGGATCGAACCGCTGACCTGCCGTTTACAAGAAGTACGGCCTCCTACACCGGACGCGCTACCTGCGCCGATGACACTGGTTATTGCACAGATTGCACTCGTTGCGCTGGGCTTATCTGGCGCATCGTTCCATGAACCGTTCCACGCGGACGGCTGGCTCAAGTAAATAGTTGTAACCGGGCGTAGTGAGCAGAACCCGTCGCAGAGCGCAACTTGACACGCGCGTGGGAGGGATGTGGTCAATAGGTATCGGATAGCAGGAAGTCGCGGATCGGCAGGTGGTGAATGCCGCTGGTATTGTCACCGGCGAGCGGGTCGAGGGTGATCACGTACTTGGGGTGGTTGTCAGCGATGGCTTCGAGCGGCGCATATTCGCGGCGGCGGGTCTCGGCCGAAGCAGCGATCGTGGTGGCGACCTGGATGTAGATGGTGTCCTCGTGGCGCCGGGCGGCGAAGTCGACCTCGGTAGGGCCGACCTTCCCTATCGTGACGTCGTAACCGCGGCGGCGTAGCTCGAGCCAGACGATGTTCTCCAGCACCCCGGGCAGTCTCCGGTCGGAGTAACCGAACAGCGCATGGACGATGCCGTGGTCGCCGAGATAGTGCTTCTCATCGGTCGCGAGCAGCGCGCGGCCCCGGATGTCGTAGCGGGGCACCCTGCTGACGAGGAAGGCCTCCGTGAGCGCTGACAGGTAGTTCAGTACGGTCTCGTGCCGGATGGTGCGGCGCTGAGACTTCATGAACTCGGCCACGCGCCGGGCGGAGAACGGGCTGCCGACGTTGTCGATCGCGAATGCCGCGACCCGCTCGAACATATCGGCATCGCGGATGGCGTGACGGGTGAGGACATCGCGGACCAGCGTCGAGCGGTAGATGTCGGTGACCATCGAGCGTGCGTCGGCCTCCTCGAGTGAGACGACGTGAACGCCCGGGAAGCCGCCGTAGCGCAGGAATCGCGCGAACTCTTCGCTGGTGCGGCTGATGTCCCGGTTGGAGTAGGCGGCACCAAATGCCAGGTACTCGCCGAAGGAGAGCGGCCAGACTTCTATGGATACGTAGCGCCCGGCAATATAGGTTGCTAGCTCGCCCGACAGCAGCCGCGAGTTGGAACCGGTGATGTACAGGTCGGTGCGGCCCTCGGCCACAAGTGAGTTGACGAGGCGCTCCCATTCGGAGACCTCCTGGATCTCGTCGAGAAGGACGTAGACACGCCCTTGAGGCGGAAGCATGGCGGCCAGGTGGGCATGCAAGGCCTGCGCAGAGGCTATGGAGGCCCACTCCAGGGAATCGAAGTTGAGATGGACGATCCGCTCCGGAGGGACTCCCCGGTCGCGAAGGCGCTGGGCGACGAGGTCAAGCAGGCGGGATTTGCCCGAGCGCCGCAGGCCGGTGAGGACTTTGACGACCGGGGCATCGATGAAGGGTTCGATTCGGTCCAGGTACAGCGGACGGTTAACTAGGCTCACGCTCGCCCTCCGGAGTCCGCAGGAGATCCACCTAATGGCGATTACAACCGCCACCCTAGCCGAAAATGATCCACCTGGCGGTTATAACCGGCCACTCCGAACCCTGAAGCAGGTGACCCTCTACGCCCACATGGCCAGGGTATTACTGTGCTCTCGGCCAATCGGCTTTCCCCGACCCGGCAGGTGCAGGCTTGGCTAACGTCATGGCGCCAGGCGATGCGCCTCCTCGAAGCCGACCTGACCCGCTCGTCGCCATCATGTTCGCCATGCCCTGGACGCTGCTGGAGCGCCGGGACGCCTGATCGCGGTCAAGGCGGATTGCGAGGCTGCGGGCGAACGGGTGGACGGTAGCCTGGCCGCGGCGCAAACGCTCGCGACAGCGAAACGGTCCTGAGTGCCCCTCAGCCCGCCCGCACGGCGACGAGCAGCAAGAGCCAGGTAACCAGCCAAGACAAGGACACCCTGCTGATGACTAGCTTCGCAGACGCGCTTGACCAGGAGATCGTCGTGCTCGACGGCGGCCTCGCCACCCAACTCGAGGAACAGGGGCATGACCTGCGTGACAGCCTTTGGTCGGCGCGGCTTCTGCGTGACGAGCCGGACGAGATCGTCGCGGCCCACCGGGCGTACGCCGATGCCGGTGCCGATGTCGCGATTACAGTCAGCTACCACGCTAGCTACGCAGGGTTTGCAAACGCTGGGATCGGCGCGGACGAGGCCACCCGCCTGCTGGCGCTTTCAGTAGATCTCGCCCGCCGCGCGCAGCCAGCGGACCGGCAGACGTTCGTCGCCGGCTCGGTCGGACCCTACTGCGTCGTATGGGCGGACGGCACCGAGTACACCGGGGATTACAGCCGCGCGACTGACGATGACGTCGCAACCGAGCAGCGCCGGCGTATCCGCGCGATGGTTGACGCCGAAGCCGATCTGCTCGCGATCGAGACTATCCCGAGCGGACGTGAGGCCGCGATCCTCGGGGAGCTCTTGACCGAGGTGCCCGGCACTGAGTCGTGGGTCACCTTCTGCTGCCGCGACGACCATCACCTCAGTGACGGCACGCCGGTCAGCGAAGCGGTGCGAGCCGTCACCCGCACCGGCCGAGTGACCGCGGTCGGCGTGAACTGCACACCGCCTCAGCACGTCGAATCGCTGCTGGCCGATGCCCGCACCGCGACCGACCTGCCGCTCGTCGCGTACCCGAACTGGGGACGCAGCTGGGATGGTGCGACGTACGAATGGATCGAAGGCACCGGTGTCGTCGAGTTCCCCACGGACTTGCTTGACGGGTGGTACGACGCCGGCGCGCGCGTCATCGGCGGTTGCTGCGGTATCGGTCCGCGAGGGATCGCAGGAGTCTCCGCTTGGCGCGCAGCGCGGCGATCAGCCGCCGCGACCAACGGATAACCACAATCCACGAAGCTCAGCACAGCCCGTCCTCAAGCGGACGTCGGCCGGTCCCGAGCACCACGCCACGGACGATCGAGCTTATTAGGAGCACTCTGCCCGCGTCTGCGCTGACAGCTGCTCCGGGCCAGGAGCAGCGGCCTCGTCCCGCGCGGCAGCCTGCTGAAACCGACGATGCTGCAGCAGTCGCCGCGAGCTTGGGAACCGGACCTACGCGCGCCGTTCAGCAAGAGCGTCGCTTCGCGAGGCCAAGCAGCAGTCACGGCCGCGAGACGAGTGGATTCTCCGAGAGCAATCGTGCGAACGGTCCCGGAGCGGGCGAACGCTTGGGAGCCGGTGAGCGGGATCGAACCGCTGACCTGCCGTTTACAAGAAGTACGGCCACATGCAGCAGGCGCGCTAGCTGCATCGATGGCACGGGTTATTGCACTGATGGCCCCTGTTCCGCTGGGTCTATCCGGCAGGACGTTCCACGAACCGTTCCACGGAGATGGCGGGCGTCGTCCGGCCATGGTAACTAAACGTAGTAATAGGGCCTGATTGCAACGAGTCGGTATGGCTATCGAGGCTCCAAGGCCGCTATCCGCTGACACTGGCGCGCTTGGGATAACGGCCCGCTGCGCCGGCGGCGATAGCGGTCGCTCGCCGATCTCCTCGCCCGCCTGCAGTCGATCGACGTTCCACGCTAGCTGCGCCGCGGTCGGCGCGGGACCCCACTCGGGACCGTTACTCGGTTGAGTGCCGTTGCGAAGTCGGTCACGGTCGCGGTGACGATCCGCTCTGCTTCGCCGATGCCAAGCGCGTTCCACCGCTCGGCTTCGCGGATAAGGTGCGTGGCGCTAATGCGCCGGTAGTCGAAGCTGCCGTCGATGGCGAACACGAGGTTGCAGTCGATCCGGTCGGCCTGGAAGAGGTTCGGGACTGCGTCGTAGACGTTCCGAAACAGGAAGATAACAGGCCGAAGCCGCTGCCCGCAGTAAGCCCGCCTGCCTTCACGCATTAGTTGCTAATTCTCCTGGTACCAGCGAACTCTCAATCTCGAGTCCGGGGCGAGCGCTATAGACCTCAGGACCGACCCCGACCTGGCAGGTTAAATCGGCTAGATCTGTGACGCTGACGCCTATGGCGCGGGCGATGGCCAGGACCGTGAAGAAGCCCGGCTCGGCTACAGCGCCTGTTTCGATCTTGCGCACGGTCGCAACCGACAGGCCAGCGGCCGCAGCGACTTCTTCCTGTGTCTTGCTGGCCCGCTCGCGGAGTTGCCGCAGCCGCTGGGCCAGACGCGACGCCCCTTCAGCGTGAGGGTTATCGGCGCGCTTCTTGCGCCCAGGACCAGCCACGCTGCTACTGTAGAGGAAAATAAATACCGGTAAAGATTTATCAGAGACTAGCGTTGGCTTGACCGGCGAACGGAGGTGCTGATGGCTGCGGGGACAGGAATCGAGTGGACCGAGGTGACCTGGAATCCCACCACCGGCTGCGACCGGATATCACCGGGCTGCGATAACTGCTACGCGCTGGCGCTGGCGAAGCGGCTCAAGGCGATGGGCCAGGCCAAGTACCAGAACGACGGGGACCCGCGCACCTCAGGACCCGGCTTCGCGCTGACCCTGCACCCCGACGCGCTGGCTCAGCCGTACGGCTGGGCAGGCAGGCGGCTGGTGTTCGTGAACAGTATGAGCGACTTGTTCCACGCCCGGGTGCCGCTTAGTGAGCGTTTGATAAATCGCCTGGGTGGCTGGCCGGGGCTGGGCGCAGGGACTCCAGGTTGAGATGGGCGGGCGCGGGCCCCGTGTTCCCGATGTGTGAAGACCAGAAAGACAGCAGGGCCCGCGCATGCCCAGGATATGCGCCTGGCCAGGGGCTATCCCAGCGACCTGACCGATGCCCAGTGGCAGGTCATCGAGCCGTACCTGCCCGTCCGAGCTCCAGGCGGGCGGGGCCGGCCCCGGATCTGGCCGCTGCGGACGATCATCGAGGCGATCTTGTACCTGGACCGGGCCGGGTGCGCCTGGCGGTACCTGCCGGACAGCTTCCCGCCCTGGCGGACGGTGTACGGGTACTTCGCGGCCTGGCGCGACGACGGCACCCTGGCCGCTCTGCACGATGCGCTGCGCGCCCAGGTCAGAGCCGCCGCCGGGCGGGACCGCGAGCCCACCGCGGCGATCATCGACTCCCAGTCGGTCCGCGCCGCCGATACCGTGCCCAGGGCGTCCCGGGGCTGGGATAACGCGAAAAAGGTGAACGGCCGCAAGCGGCACATCGCGGTGGACTCGCTGGGCCTGGTGCTGGCCGTGGTGGTCACCGCCGCGTCCGTCCAGGACCGCGACGCGGCCCGGCCGCTGCTGTGGAACCTGCACCGCACCTCCCGCCGCGTCCGCCTGGTCTGGGCTGACTCTGTGTACAACGGCAAGCTGAACGCCTGGGCTACGGCCATGAAGATGACCTTGCAGGTCGTCGCCCGGCGCCAGCCGCACGCCTTCGAGGTGCTGCCCCGCCGGTGGGTGGTCGAGCGGACGTTCGCCTGGATCAGCAAGCACCGCCGCACCGTCCGCGACTACGAGACGCTGCCCGCCAGCCACGAGGCCATGATCTTGTGGGCCATGACCGCCCTCATGGCCCGCCGCCTAGCCCAGCCCGCCCAATTATCAAACGCTCACTTAGCTTCGTCCGCCAAGTCTTGGCGGTGATCGCGGACACTCCGCAGCACACCTATCAGGTCCTCACCAAGCGGTCCTCCCGGCTGCCGAGGATCGCAGACAAGCTCGACTGGCCGCCGAACCTGTGGATGGGGGTATCCGTCGAGGATGCCAGCGCCATATCCAGGGTCGATGACCTGCGGGCGACGCCGGCGCGCATGCGGTTCCTGTCGTGTGAGCCGCTGCTCGGCCCGCTGCCAGGGCTGGACCTGTCCGGCATCGGATGGGTCATCGCGGGCGGCGAGTCGGGGCCCGGCTACCGTCCCGTCCACCCGGTCTGGGTCGCTGCGATCCGGGATCTGTGCGCGGCACAGAACGTGCCGTTCTTCTTCAAGCAATGGGGCGGACGGACCCCGAAGGCCGGAGGCCGCGAGCTGGACGGGCGCGTCTGGGACGAGCTCCCGCAACTGGCCGGCGTCAGCGGAGCCTGACGGTACTCGCTCCTGTGAGCCGCCCGGACGGGCTCACCGTCACCTTGCCGTCTTCCAGCAGCTGGCGGATCGCCTTGGCAGCGTCCGGGCGCCGCCACCGCGCTGTCTCCGTCAAGAGCCAGCCGCGCAGCTCATCTATCGTGACCTGCCCGGCCTCAAGACGCAGGGTCACTAGGTCGAGCAGCTCATCCTGCGGCGTCCCGGAGCCAGACCACAGGGTCATCTGATTCGGGATCTGCCCGCCGCGGGTCCGGGGATCACGGAAGCTCATGCCATCATTGCCGTCGACTTCCCACATGGCCTCTTTCATCACCTCAACGCCCTTCTCGTGCCCGGTCCCGAAAACCAGGAACAGCGGCTGGCCGGTGTGGGGAACGATCTCGAACTGCAGCTGATAGCGGAAGCCTGCGCGCCGGAGAGCATCGCGGTACGTCGCCAGCCATGCCCGCCACCGTTCAGCCGGGCGGCTCTCCCTGTCGGCCGGTTCCCACCTGGCCCGGCCGCCGAAAACCAGGTCCAGATGGTCCGGTTCCATCTGCTCGCGGCGGTTGAACCAGTTAGGGCCGAATGTCACGATGACCTCGCTGGCGGGGTTCTGCGCCAGCCGCCTGATCAGGCCCAGCGGCACCCCGACGTTGCCCCAGCTGTCGAAGACAGCCAGGACCGGACACCCCCACGCCCCGGTTGCGCCCAGTAGGGAGCCGGTGGCTGCGCCAGCCTCAGCACAGCGGGCCGTGACGGTCACCGGAAGCCGGTCCAGCGGACCGAAACGGCGGCCCAGCAGAGCCTCCAGGTGCTCGAAGCGGTCACGCCGTTCCTCAGTGAAGATCAGGTGTACCCGCTCCCGCTTCAGCCGCATCCGCGGCGCGGCATCGTGATGGAGAAGCCGATCCAGCGCGAACACCGGAGAGCCCTGCTCGCCGCCTACACAAGTTGAACTCGTAGGGTTCATGTGGTTATCGGGGTTCGATGGTCAGGCCGGTTGCGGCGAGGCAGCCGTCGATCAGGTGGGGCCGGTACTGGATCTTTTTGAGTTTGCGCTTGATGATGCGGACGAGGCCGT
>DASTJM010000105.1:0-104854 GCA_035716545.1 Streptosporangiaceae bacterium | reverse complement strand
ACAGAACTCGAAGCCGACCTGCGCCAGTGGACCAACGCCTGGAACAAGAACCCCAAGCCATTCACCTGGACCAAAACACCAGAAGAGATCTTCGAATCCATCGCAACCTACTGTAAACGAATTAACAACTCAGGACACTAGCGTTGCCAATGCCTCTGAGGTCTTCGATATGGTCATGCCATGCATGACGAAGCAAGAATCGCCCGGCCGACCGCTCAATACCCGCCAGCTGATATCACACCGAAGCAGTTCGAAGATTTCGTCGCCAGCCTTCTCGGTGCCGCCGAGCCAATAGTCGACAATCTGCTCGTAACATTGCACGAGAAGATCGTAGTAGCCGACGGCACGTACGATTTCGATGCGACAGTTCGTTACGACTTCGCAGGCATGTCATTCCTAGTTCTCGTCGAGGCGAAGAAGCATAAGAATGCAATTAAACATGAGCTGGTACAAATCTTGCATCAGAAGGTTGGCAGTGTCGGGGGCCACAAGGGTGTCATGATCTCAAACGGCACCATATCAAAGCGGTGCTCTTCGCTTTGCCAAAGAACACGGCATTGCGCTGGTGACGGTGACGGAAGGTCGATTCACATTCGAGACCAGGGGCGCGATACCGGGCCAGCCAATGTCACGTGAAGAGGCTGCCGCACGGCTGAACAGTCCGACATTTGTTGGACACTACTACGGATCTGGTGAAGATGCCGGAACCACACAAGTATGGCTACTTTCAGAGAAATACAATGAATATCCTCAGTACGTTGCCAGCCTTTTGCTTGGCTGCGGCCTAGACTGAGGCCTTATTTCAATCGCTCGCCTTGTGGGCCATGTTGGCCATGCTCACGACGGCGGGAAGCACCGCAGCCTTGATCGGCTTATATTCGCGTCTTAGAGACGGTAGATAATAGCCTCCTCCACGAAAACTCCAAGAATCATAGTACGGGTCAAATGGAGCCGTGGCTGACTTTCGATGAAGCTGGTTGAGAAAGATTTTCGCAAGGCATTCAGCAACTCGGATCTCGCATCCACCAAGGATATTTCTGTCAGCTCAGGGAAAGAGCCCGCCCTGCTCCTAGTTATTTCCTGAATGCGACGGTATGCGCGGCGTGCGATGGCACTGGCCGTGCGCGCTGAGCGGCCAGCGGTCCTGGTTACCGCGTGGTTTCCTGGGCGGTCGGCGGAAGTCAAGCATGCGCGCGAGTTCGTTCGCGGCGTGCTGGGCGCGGAATGGCCGGTACTCGATGACGTGCTGCTGATGGTCAGCGAAGTCGCGTCGAACGCAGTACGCCATACAGCGTCGGCTGACGAGGGTGGGTCTTTTGACCTGACGGTCACGGCTGATGCCGACACGCTGCGCATCGCGATCGCTGACCGGGGCAGCTCCGCCGAGCCGTGCTTGCGGGACGGCGGCCGGGAAATGAGCACGTTGACCGGCGGGCGCGGATTGCAGATCGTGGACGCGCTGGCCAGCTCGCGGGGTCACACCGGGGACGAGCTGGGGCGAGTCGTCTGGTTCGAGGTGACCGTAAAGGCTGAGCTGTGACCGGCACCGCGATGACCACGGATAGCAACGCGCCGGTGCCGCCTCCGACGGCGGGAAGCCGGCAGTACAGCGGCGTCGGCTGGCCGCCGAGTTGCGCCAGCTCCGCGAGAAGGCCAGGCTCACCCTGACCGAGGTAGCGGAGAGGCTGGAATGGTCATCCGCGAAGATCGGCCGGATCGAGAACGCGCACGTGTCCGTGCTGCCTCGGGACGTGAAGTTCCTGCTCGGCGTCTACGGCGCGGCGGGCAACGGCGACCGTGAGCGGCTGCTGGCGCTAGCCAGGGAGGCCCGGCAGAAAGCCTGGTGGCATTGCTACGACGTCACAGCCGTTCCGGCCTGGCTTCGTCCCTATGTCGCCCTGGAAGCCGATGCAGCGGTCCTGTCCAGCTACCATCCCGAACTCGTCCCGGCCCTGTTCCAGACTCCCGGCTACCACAGCGCCATCCAGCAAGGCATGGTCCCCGGCCCAGATGACGACGGCGACCAGATGGCCGCGCTGCTAGGCGCTCGGCAGGACCGGCTCGCCGCCGACGGTACGCCGCACGTGCACGCCATCGTCGGCGAGGCCGTGCTGCGCCGCCAAGTCGGCGGTCCTGCCGTCATGGCTGACCAGCTCGCCCGCCTCGCGGAGGCCGCCGGCAAGCCCGGCAACACAACACTATCCAGGTGCTGCCTTTCGCCTCCGGGGCGCACCCGGCGATGGACAGCCCGTTCACCCTGATGACTTTCCCCGACCCCCGCGACTCCGCCGTCGCCTGCACCGGACGGCGCGGCGCGCCGGCCTGGACAGCGATGCCGGCATGCAGCACTTGCGCATCGGTCACGCCGACGTAGCGTTCACGATGCGGCAGTACGTGCAGACTGACCTGGAGGCCGACCGCCAGGTAGCCAACGCCTTGGCCGAACTGATCATCGGCGGCTCACTAGCCTCGGTCCTGATCAGGGACCGGCAGGTTCAAGACCGCGAGCCAGAGGCATCCTGACGTATGCCGAGACGGCACGCCAGAACCTGGCTCGTTTACAAATCCGTTTACAAACGGCACGAAAGAGGCTCGGAAGCGCTTGCCTCCGAGCCGCTGACCTGCGTAGCGGGGGCAGGATTTGAACCTGCGACCTCTGGGTTATGAGCCCAGCGAGCTACCGAGCTGCTCCACCCCGCGTCGGT
Source organism: Streptosporangiaceae bacterium (assembly GCA_035716545.1). Classification (GTDB taxonomy): domain Bacteria; phylum Actinomycetota; class Actinomycetes; order Streptosporangiales; family Streptosporangiaceae; genus Chersky-822. Next base: position 102,149 of record DASTJM010000105.1, on the reverse strand, counting down.
ATGGACCACTCTACCGACCCCGGCCGCCTCAAGCAAATCCGCAGCCCGGACCCGACACCACCAGCGCAAACCATCGGCCGCACCGGCCGCGCCCTCGCGGCCCTTGCCGGACCACGCGACAGGATGAGCCACGAATGTGGCCAGAGAGACCAATATGACCGATGCCCGGAGTCGGTCTGCGGCTTCGCCAACATGGAGCCGGGAATCGATGGGGAATATCGGCTGTCGACTCCCCATCGATGCTGTTCGTGCGCACAACGCACCGGGCCCGGCCCGCCAGCGACCGCGGCCTCCGCGGCCCTCCGCAGCTGACTGCGGCCCATCTGACCGCGGCCCAGCCGACCGCAGCCATCCGCAGCTGACCGCGGCCCATCTGACCGCAGCCCAGCCATCCGCAGCTGACCGCGTTCCTCAGATGCCGACAGCGCCTGAGGTGCCGGAGACCATCCACACCGTGTACTTCGCCGGGAGCGGAGCGCCGGCTGCCTGAGTCAGGTCATGAGACTCCTGAGTGGTCCGCAGGTTCAGCACCAGCGTCGGCGACCCGCCGAACCCGGCAACCTCGGCAGGCTTGGCACCAAGCACGACAGGATGCCGGCCTGCCTTGCTGATCGCCGCGAGCACAGCGTCAACCTCAGCCGACGAGGTCCCGGAGGCCATCCACGCGACCGGCACCCCGCACATGCCCCTGATCACCTGGGTGAACCCGGCGGCCAGCCGCTGGTCGAGTATTACCACCGACGACGAACGGCCGATCGCCGAGCACAGCCCGCGCACGGCCGTCATCTCCCCTGCCCCGACGCGGTGCTGCGCGATCCCGCCCGCGCTCGGCCGCAGGCCGCCGCCCACCCCCGAATGCGTCAGGCCAAGTCCGAACGACGTCGTCACGGCGGGAAGCAGCATCGCCCCCACGCAGAACGCTCCCACGAACCCTGAAGTGACCGGCCCGGCGCCCCGCTCCTTGGCGCGCCTGGTAAGCCACGCGGCGGCCCACGTCGCGAACAAGATCATGCCGGGGATGACGACCGGCACGAGCCGCCTGCTGGCCCACGGCTGATCCGGCACGGTGAACGGCTGCCACAGCACAGCCGCCATCCCGCCAAGCATCACCGTCACCGGGAGCGCCCAGTCCAGCCGGGCACCGGAGGCATCCTTCCAGGTCAGCAGCGCCTGGACGGTGCGGCGCAGCAGGATCGCCGCGCCGAAGGCCCCGAGCAGCACGGTCGCGATGCCGGCGTACCAGATCACCCAGTACAAGGTGTCTTCTGAGTACAGCCTCGTCGGATCGATCTTCAGGCCGGCCGTCCGCTGCAGCGCGGCGATGAAGTCGGCCTCGGCGTGCCCCAGCACTCTGTGCACCTTCTGGATGTACGGCCGCGCGGCGAGGCCAGCCAGCGCGACGATCACCAGGAAGCTGCCGAAACCGGGAAGCCACCGCACCGGGGGCTTAGCGACGACCTTGCGGGTCACCCGCCTGATGCCCGGCCGCCCCAGCGCCACCAGCACAAGCGTGGCCACCAGAGCGGTGCCCGCCGCGTCGAGGCCGATCACCTCCAGCGTCGGCGCCAGCGTGTCCGCCAGCGGGCGGGCCAGCAAGTAACCAGCGGCGACGCCGTAGCCAGTGCCAATGAAAAGCCCTATGCAGAACGCAACCCCGGCGGTTCGTCTCGCGGCCAGAAGCACTCCGGCAACAGCGATGACCGGCAGGAGATACACCAGCGAGCCGAGGCTGAGCAAGCTCGTGAGGCCTAGACAGATGCCGCCTAGAACGGCAAGCAGGCGTTCAGCCGTGATCCCGGCCCCGATGCCGGCCGCGAGCTTACGCCAGGACATCCGGCGTACCCAGGCGACGAGGCGCTCCCAGCCGGTCCGACGGAACCAGCTGGTCCGGCCGACGGCCTTCATCGGCGCGGTGACGTCATCGGCAGCCGCGCCCCTGGCGCCGGCGGCAGCGCCGTCCGGTTCCTGGGCACCGTTCAGGCTGGGGGGGACGCCGGGCGCCGCCGAGCCGGCCATGACGGCCGACGCCAGGCGCAGCGTTCTGGCGGCCGAGTCCTCCTTGGGCCGGGCGGGCGAGCCCGCGCTCGCCTCCGCTTCCGCTGGCTTTTGCTGTCTCATCAGCAATGCGTCGGCTAGCATGCTCAGCCCGCCGAACAGCAGCACCTGCACGGCGGTCTCGCTGAAGGCGTCCCGGCTCGTGTACAGCTGCGGTGCGGTCACCGCGAGGACAACCGCGCCAGCGGGCGCCCAGTGACGGCCGGCTAGCCGGCCGACCAGGCCGCCGAACGACAAGACAGCGAGCCCGCCGAGCACGGGAACGATGACCGCGCCCCCGCCGATGCCCGTCGTCCAGAAGCCGCCCGCCAGCAGCATCGGCAGGCCGGCCGTCACCGCGGGGATCACCGAATGGCCCTGCTGAAAGAATCCGGCGCTGGACAGGTGCAGCCCGGCATGCGCCCCGCCGAACGCGGCGAGCGAGGCCGGGATGGGAAGTGAGCCGTGCTGTGCGATCCAGTAGCCGGCCTGGTACGACGCCCCCGGCGGACGGGTCGCGATCACCGATGGCGAATCCCGCACTAGCTGCCACGCGGTGAACCCGCCAGCGATGGCGACCGTCCCGATGAGCCCGAACCACGGCATCCAGCCGCGCTCGCGTGCCTGGCCGGGCAGTTCGGCCGGCCACCGGCTGGGCACCCGCTGCAAGACATTGACCGCGATCGCCGTGGCGAGCGGCGCGGAGATCAGCACCATCGGCACCGGCGCGAACACGCCGCCGAAGAGCAGCGGCAGGCCGGTCAGCAGCCAGGCGGCCACGACGATCCCCGGCAATGTGGTCAGGCGGCCGAAGCCGCGCCCGGCCAGGTCGCCCATGCGGCCGGGGACGCGCTGCCGCTGCCGCAACCGCTTGCCAAGCCAGCCAGGCAGGTGCAAGCCCGGCCGGCGGGCCTTAGCCAGCCAGCCTGGCCGCTTAAACCGCACCGGGGGCAGCTTGATCGGCAATCTGGTCTTGACCGCCGTCGGCGTCGCTGACCGCCCGGGTTCAGCTTGCGGCGAATCGGACAGGGTCACGGCCTCCACTGTAAGTGGCGACTGGCGACACGCAAATGCCGTCGAGTCATTGTTGATCGACAGAAACGTTCTGGATACCGTGCGTAATCAATTGCGACGACCGCGGCCATGACCCGGCGCTTACGGGCGATATTCGCGGACCGGACCGCGTACCATGGGGCGCGTTATGCGGCCGAGCAGCCACGGAGGATCCATGACGCGCACGCGCCTGGGCGATGCCCGGGGATTGCGCGGCGCCCCTGGTGGCGGTTCGCGCGGGGCCTTTCACAGGCTCGCGGGCGCAGGCAAATATTCGCGCGGCACGGTGCTCTCAGGCTGGTCAGCCATCGGCGTGACCATCGCGGTGGTCGCCAGCGCGCTCTTCGGCTACGCCAAATTCCGCGACGTCCTCGACGGGATCAATCACATCGTCGTCTCTGACCTGGGCAAGCGCCCGCCCAAGTTCAGCAACGCGATGAACGTCCTGCTCATCGGCAGTGACACCCGATCGGGCCATAACCGCAAGCTAGGCGGGTTCGCGGAGGGCCAGCGCTCTGACACCGTGATGGTCGTGCACATCTCGCCGGGACACAGCCACATCTATGTGCTCAGCTTCCCCCGCGACTCGGTCGTGCCGATCTATCAGTGCTCAGCTGAGCCCGGCTTCCCCGGCCAGACCGCGCAGGAGGGCGTCGAGCAGATCAACTCCTCGTTCGCCTACGGCGGCCCCGGCTGCCTATGGAAGACGATCGAGCACACGACTCAGATCAGGATCGATGATTTCGTCGAGCTGAATTTCACGGGATTCGTCAACATCATCAACGCGCTCGGCGGGGTGGAAGTCTGCGTTCCCGCAGCTATCACGCCGACCCAGTACGACCATCTGAAGATGTCGCCAGGCAAGCACTTCATTTACGGCTACCGGGCACTTGAGTTCTGGCGGCTGCGGGAAGGCTTCGGCCTGGGGTCGGACCTGCAGCGGATTCAGCGTGACCAGCTGCTCATGGTGGCGCTCGTCCAGCGGATACTCAAGACCGGCGTGCTGCACAGCGTGCGCAAGACCTACGGCATCATCCAGGCGATCGTGAAAGCGCATGCGCTGACCACCGATGCCGGGCTGACCCCGCAGAAGATCCTCCAGATCGGCACGAGCATGAGCGGGATCTCGCGCAAGTCGATTCAGTTCATCGAGGTGCCGACGGCTACCTACCCGGGCAACTCCAACTGGGTTGAGTTCGATCCCGAGCAGACGCCCAAGCTGTTCTCCGCCGTCGCCCATGATGTCAAGCTGCCGAAGATCCACAAGGGCAAGAAGGGCTCTGGCGCCAAGGGTTCGGGTTCAGGCCAGAAAGCCACCGAGACCTCCAAGAACAAAGGTCAGTCCAAGGGCTCGGGCGGGACCGGCAAGTCGGCACCGAAACTACTGGCCACCTCGGACGTGAGCGTGGAAGTACTGAACGGCTCAGGCGTCGAGGGCATCGCGGGCACGACGAGCACCGCGCTCACCGCGCGCGGATTCCACGTGCTCGGTGCCTCGGCCGCGCTCACCGCGACCGGTGCTACGGATTTTAGTTACGTCCAGTCGGTCGTCCAGTACGGCTCCCCGGCCGACCTCGCGGCTGCCCGCACCGTCGCCGCGCAGCTCACCAACGTGAAACTGCAGCTGAACCCGTCGCTGCCGGTCAACACCGTCAACCTGGTGCTAGGCAGTGATTTCAAGGCGCTTGCCCCTCCGGTCAGCCAGCCGCCGGGCAACCTCGCCAAGCAGTACAGCGGCTACACCGGCACCACGAACGTGTGCAAGGGATACGGCTCAGCCTTCGTCGGCAGCTAGATAGTCTCTCAGCGCGCCGGCCCTGCGACCGCGACAGCACGGGTGCGCGAACCCGCACCCGATTTGCCCCGTCGGTCCCGGCATCCCCGCTGGACGCGCCCGCCCGCGGTGCCGGGCGACTGAGCACCCAGGCGCGCGGGACCCGGAGCGGCCCGGTGTGCAGAGCTCGCCCTCTGGAGGCGGCAGCCGGCCGGGGGCTCTGCGTTCTCCCTTCTGGTTTTGCCGAAGGCAAAGCTTGGGTCTAGCGCTTCCGTAGGGTGGTTAAAGCTGGTCAGGGTGGCTAGTTAACCTGCCGAGGCCGATGGAGCGCGGGGGCAGGAAGCTACCTTTCTACGGGAACGGGCCGCGAGGGCGGCCAGGCTCCCGCGCGGTGGCCTGGGTCGCGGTTGGGCTCGCGGTGCTGCTCGTAGCCGGGCTCCTGGCCGGCTATGTCGCCTTCCGCGAGGTGTTCGACAAGATCCACGAGGTCAACGTAACTGGCCTGGGCAACCGGCCGCCCAAGTTCGACCGCTCGCTCAACATCCTCGTCATCGGCTCCGATACCCGGCAAGGGAAGAACGCCAGGTTCGGAGCTCATGTCGGCGGCCAGCGCTCTGACACGATCATGATCTTGCACCTGTCACCGGGACGCAAGCGCGCGACCGTGCTGAGCATCCCGCGCGACTCGGTGGTGCCGGTGCTGAACTGCCCTGCCGTCTCCGGCGCGCCCGGGCAGGCAGCCCAGCCCGGCCAGGTCGAGCAGATCAACGCCACGTTCGCGATGGGCGGGCCTGGCTGTCTGTGGAAGACGGTAGAGCACACCGCCCACATCAGGCTCGATCACTTCATGGAGCTCAATTTCACCGGCTTTGAGAACGTCATTAACGACCTGGGCGGGGTAAACATCTGCCTGCCTTATGCCATCAGCGACGCACGCTCCAAGTTGCACCTGACGAGCGGCCTGCACCACGTCTGGGGCTCGACCGCGCTTGCGTACTGGCGGGTCAGGTACATCGGGCTCGGCTCGGACCTGGAGCGCATCCGGCGCGACCAGTACCTGATGGCCTCGGTCGCACAGGAAATCAGGCACACTGACCTGCTCGGCAACCCGGCGAGGATGTACCGGATCGTCTCCGACGTCGCGGCGTCCCTGACGACAGACAGCGGGCTGAACCAGAGCGCGATGATCTCCCTGGCTCGCGGCCTGCGCACCCTGAGGCTGGCGGACGTGCGGTTTATCCAGGTGCCGACGGTCCCGTACGCGGCCAACCCAGCCTGGGTCAACTGGGCGCCATCAGCGGGCTCGCTGTTCGAGGCGATCGCTCATGATCGCGGACTTCCGGGTAAGCACAGGGCCGGTCATCCTCGCCAGGAAGCGGAGCGCGCTTCCAGCTCTGCTGGCCGGGGCGCAACGCCTGCCGCTGGTCATTCTCCCGCACCTACAGCACCCCGCGGGCTCTCCCACGCGGCCAGGGGCTACGGCGGCATCACCGGCGGTGCCCGCGCATGCCGCGACGCCAGCGCCTTCGCCGGGCCGCTTGGCGGCCACTAACCAGGGTGACGGGCGAAAGGCGGACGAGGGCTCAGATGACTGGCGGGCGGCCCGCCTTCGTCAGCTTCCAGACGGTGCGCGCCGACACCGGCTGACGCCGGCCCGGGCTCGCGCGCCAGCCTTCGGCGAACCCGGCGAACCACGCGCGCAGCGCGGGACCCTTGCGCTCCCGCAGCACGGTCAGCACCATCCAGTCCGCGAGATACGCCAGGGCCAGCGGCCAGGGCAGGTTCCTCCGGGCGAGCCAGACCCGGTTCCGCGCCTCAGTCCGGTACCAGAAGGGGTGCCTGGCGTTCCTGACAGGCGGGTGGCACATCGCCGCGCTGGCGTCATACTCGATCCGGTAGCCGAGCTCGATCAGCCGCCACGCCAGGTCGGTTTCCTCGTGCCCGAAGAAGAACTGACCGGGCAGCCCGCCGGCCTCCTCGTAGGCGGTCCGCCTGATCGCGCAGGCACCGCCGGCGAACGTTGTCACGACCGAGCTGCGTTCCGGGTGGCCGGCGCGCAGCCGCGGCACGTACCAGCGCGCGCTCTCGCCGGTGTCCGGGTCGAGTACGCGGAACGACAGCACCGCGAGCGCCGGATCGGCGCCGAATCGCTCCGCGAGGTGCTCGCCGAGCGCCGCCGGCTCCGGATACCAGCCGTCGTCGTCGAGGAACAGCACCACGTCGCCCGTGCACACGGCGACCGCCGCGTTGCGCCCGCCCGTCACGCCCTGGTTGTCATCGAGCCTGAGGCTGGTCGCTCCGTGGGGCACCGGCGGCGGGTCAGCGCCATTCCCGACCACGATCAGTTCGGCGCCGGCGGCCCGGAGCGGCCCGGTGCTCTCGACGGCGCGAGCGACCTCGGCAGGCCGGTTGCCCATGGTCAAGATCACGATCGACAGCTTCAACGCAGTCGCCTCGACGCCATGATCGCCACTAGGTGAGCCACCACCATGAGGGCCGCCACGGCCAGGCAGGCCAGCAACAGCACCCGGGTAGCGGTCAGGCCGCCGCGAATCGAGTCGGCGATCGCGGCGGCCAGGATGAGCCCTGACAGCTCGACCGCCTGGGTGATCCGGTGGATGCGCAGCAGGCTGGCGAGGTTCCTGAGCTTGGCCAGCCCGGCGCCGCTCGGCGCGAGCGCCTCATCGCCGTGGCTCGCTGACAGGCCGCTCTTGGCCCGGGCCACGATCACGTTGTCGGTCTCTGCCTTGACGATCATGGCGAGCAGCGCGGCGGCGAAGCCCGCTGTGACGTAATCGCCCGAGGCCGCCAGCTGTCCCTGCGCCCGGAACGCCAGCCCGACTAGCAGCGCGCTTTCCCCCAGGTAATGACCCACAAGGTCGAGATAGATACCGCCGGCCGAGGTGCGTCCCGTCCAGCGGGCGAGCTCTCCGTCCGAGCAGTCGAAGAGCAGGTAGCCCTGGATCAGCACCGCCCCGGCTACCGCGGTCGCCAGGCCGCCGAACGCGATCACCACTCCCGCCGCGATGCCGCACGTGATGTAGGCGAGCGTGACCGCGTTAGGCGACCAGCCGAGCCTGGCGAACACCCAGGTCGCGTAGGGCGATAGCTTGCGCATGTAGAGACGGCCGAACCAGTGCTCGTCGTTGACCCGGTCGAGCACCGCCTGCGGCTGGCCTTTGGCCCGCAGGTCAGCAAGCGACGGCGCGGACATATTCCTCCACTCGGCCGGCGGCCTGCGCCGGGGACATCGCGAGCCGCTCGAGAATGGTGTACCGGCCGGGGCGGGTCGCCGGGGCGTGCAGGACCGCCTCGACGAACTGGCCGGTCTCCAGCCCTACGTGCTGCGGGATAGCCGGCAGCCCGTGCCGCTGCAGGCAGGACTTTATCGCCGCGAACTGGGCGGTGTCCTCGCGCAGCAAACCACAGAAGAGAGCGCCGAGCCCGGCGAGCTCACCGTGGCTGGCGGTACCGGGGAACAGGTCGTTGATCGCGTGCATGATCTCGTGATCGCCGCCGCTGGCCGGGCGGCTCGAGCCGGCGACGGCCATCGCCATGCCGGACAGGATGAGGGCCTCGGCCAGCACGGTCAGGAACTCATCGGACCGGGCATCGCCGGGCTGGTGGAGCACGGCCTGCGCGGCCGTCCTCGCCATCGCGACAGAGAGCCCGTCTACCGGCTCACCGGTGTCTTCGGCCGACAGCTCCCAGTCGGCGATCGCGGACAGGTTGCTGACCACATCACCGATCCCGGCGGTGGACAGCGCGGTCGGCGCTCCGCGTACCCGGTCCAGGTCGACCACCACCGCTACCGGCGGCACGACCCCGTACGAACTGGTCCCGGACTCGTGGGTCAGCGTGCTGATGGGCGAGGCGATGCCGTCATGGCCGAGGCTCGTGGCGACCGAGACCATGGGTATGCCCGCCATGTGCGCGGCGAACTTCGTGACGTCGATGGTCTTCCCGCCGCCGATTCCGGCAACCGCCTCGTAGTTGCCCGAACGCACCTCTTTGCCAAGCGCCACAGCGGCGTCGTGGCTGCCATCGCGGACGCCGAAGATCTCTGCGCTGGCGAGGTTCAGCTCGGCACAGATGGACTCGCCCTGACCTGGCCCGACGGCGACCGCGACACGCCCTTCGACGGCGATGCGGCGGTCGGCGAGCAGCGTTCCGAGGTCGCCGATGGCACCCGATCTGACGTCGATCACCAGCGGGGCAGCGAGCATACGCGCCAGCAGCGGCATGGCCCTCCTCGGAGTGCGCCGGCTTGGAGTATGGCGGGTTGGAGTATGGCGGGTTGGAGTATGGCGGCTGCTGGCGAGACTAGCAGCGGCTGGCGATCTCCCTGGCCCGCTTCAGGTCGGCGTGGTTGTCGACTTCGACCCAGTCGACCACGCCGATCGGCGCACCGAGCACCGCGCCGCCACGCCGGGCGAACTCGGCGAACCCGTCCTCGTAATACAGGCTCGGATCGCGTCGCCAGGTAGCTTCAAGCGAGTCAGCCAGGCCGATCGCGGCAGAGGGCTCGATGAGCGTGACGCCGATGTACTCGCCGTGCGCGCTACCCGGATCCAGTTGCTTGGCGATCTGACGCAACTGCCCGGCGGAGTCGAAGACGACCTTCATCTCCTCGTCGGCGAGCTTCTTGACGTCGTCGACCGCTATGACCAGCCTGCCGTAAGGCGGCGCCGGCTGGGTCACCCTCGCGAGCACGCTCTTTTGCACGCTGTCCGGATGCACGGTGTCGCCGTTGACTAGCAGGACGCCGCGCCTGAAATGCTCACGGGCCAGCCACAGCGAATAGGCATTGTTCCAGTCGAGTGCCCGCTCGTTGTGTATCAGCGTGATCTCGACGTTGGCGGCGCGCTCCAGCTCGGGTACCCGGTCGGCGATGACCTCGGCGGCGTAGCCCACGACGATGACCACCTCGGCCAGGCCAGCCGCGGCGAGGTTGCGCAGCCCGATGTCCAGGATCGTCGTGTCGCCGTCAACCGGCAGCAGCGCCTTGGGCAGCGCGTCGGTATCCGGGCGGAGCCGCTTGCCGGCGCCCGCCGCGAGCACCATTCCGATCACTGGCACTCTCCTGGTATCTGCTGCTCTGCTGGTTGCGGCACGGCTGGGATCAGGTAACCGATCACGGCACGCCTGGCGATCAGTACGCCCGCGCACACTGACAGCCCAAGGTACCCGAACGTCGTGATACCGAACATCCCGGCCAGGGCGACCAGGCAGATTCTGCCATCCCAGCCGAGGTTGTCCCTGCGGGTAGCGATGATCCTGGAAATCTGCTCCGGCCGGCTAAGCGACCCGCTTGTCCAGGTGCTGGCCGACTGCCCGATGGCCAGTCCGGTGTACCAGACGGCGCTCATCGCGCAAGCTGCGAAGATGACCGGACCGGCTACGCCGCGTGCGAGGCCGAAGGCCGTCAGGTAGCTGTACTGCCCCAGGCAGAGCAGCGTCGGCACGAGCCAGTCGAGGTGACCATCATGCGGATGGCTCGCGCCGGACGCGGCGAGCAGCAGCACGACGACCGGCGCCAGTGCGATGATGCCCTGCAGATTCCGGATGCCGATCAAGCTCAGCACGGCAATGGCGGCCAAGCCGGCTAGCACCGCGGGCAAAGGCGTCAGATTGCCTTGCACGAGCCGGCCTGCCCAGCTAGCCAGCGGGCCATCATCGCGGCACGCGAGGATAACGTCGCGCCTGCTGATCTCCGGCTGACCGCCGATCCTGGTGAGGTTCCAGCCGAGCGACAGCGCCGCAAGCATGAACACGGTGAACAGCGCCACCCGGGGTCCGTAAGCGGCCAGCGCGATGATCGCGAGCATCGCCCTGGCCGCCATCGGCGGGCTCGCGATCGCCGTGATCCAGCGCCAGAGGGCGGATTCGCGAGGCGCTGCCGTCCTCTCCCCCTTCGCTGTCCTTGCGCATGCGGCGGCGACCTCGGCGACGGACACCAAGGCGACGGTCGCGATAGCGAGCGGCCAGGTGTTCCTCCAGCCGGCCGCCTCCGCTCCGGCCGCGATGCCGCCGTAGATCGCGCACTCGGCCCCAGCGCCGCAGACCGCGGCGAGCCACGCGAAGCTCCGGCTGCCGGCCTGCCAGCCGACCCAGGGCGCACCGGCCCGCGAGGCTGGCGCCGTGCTCGCGCCTCCCCAGTCGTAACCGGGCAGGACGAGCCAGTCAGAGCCAGCACCGTGGTCTCTCGCACTGTCACGGGAATCGGCGCTACCGGGCATCTCGGCGAGTCGCGCCGCGCAGAACCTCAAGACCAGCCACACCGCGACAGCCACGATCCCGCGCTGGGTGTCGGGGACGGCGCCACCGCTGAGCCAAGCGGCGGCACACAGGCCGAAAAGCAAGCTGATGCCGGAGACAGAGTTCGCCGCGACGCCACGTTTGCTCGCCCAGGCGATGACCGCCCGGTATCCGTCACTGCCTGCCTCGACACCGGCGATCACCGCATCGCCAAGCCACCGCCCCGCCCGGTCCCACGGCCCCGCCTCGCCCGGCGCGCCGTTCCATCCGGTGCTGTCCGAAACGGCCGACCACGCGGCCGCCTCGCCCGGCCCGCCTCTCCAGCGACCGCCACGCCCTGACCCGGGCCACTCAGTCCGACCGGCCCGCGCGCTCCCGCCGGTCCGGCCGGTCCATCCGGTCCGGCCACGCCCGCCCAACCGCCGCGCCACTCGTCCCCAGGCTCCTGGCCAGCGCGAAGTTCGCCTCCAGGCACCTGGCCACCGCGAAGCCCTCCGCCACCATTGCGGCATTCCACGTCCCGCATCGGGTTCGGGGACCTCAACGCCGGCAACCTGCTCGGTGAAGGAGCCCGCGCTCTCGAACGACCCCGCGCTCTCGAACGACCCCGTGCTAGCAAGAGGCTCCGCGGCACCGAGCGACTCCGCGCCCGCAAACGACTCCGCGCCGCCAAAAGACTCCGCGCCCGCAAACGACTCCGCGCCCGCAAACGACTCCGCGCCGCCAAACGACTCCGCGCCGCCAAACGACTCCGCGCCACTCCGCGAGCCGGCGCTGTCGCCACGCTGACCAGCCCTGCCACTGCCCCGCTGGCCGGTGCCGCTCCTGCCCCGGCTCAGTCCATCGAAGATCGGGACCTCCCATGTATGCGACCTTGACTACGACTAATAGCGATCACTAGATTACTCAGAGTACTTTTGGCTCATGGAAAAGGACACTCGCCAGCCAAACCAGGCGCGTCTGCGCAACGTGCCCACGGCGCCAACAGCCTCAACGCGGATCTCACTGCTCCAACCCGAGGAGATCACAACAGCAGTGAGTCGGCATTGCCGCTGTTAGGACAATGGGGGCCAGGGCCACACTGCTGTTGCCGCCGGGTCCGCAGGCGTGGCCGGGGAGGTAAGGTCCGATCATGCGAACGGTCGCGGTAGTCCTCGCGGGCGGCGCAGGCCTCCGACTGGGCGGTGCTGTACCCAAGCAGTTTCAGTTGCTGGGCGGCAAGACCTTGCTTGAGCACTCCGTCGCCGCCTTTGACGAGGCGCCCAGCGTAGATGACCTCGTCGTCGTGCTCCCCGCCGCCTTCATGGCCCAAGGCGCCGAGATCCTCGGTGACAGGTACGCCAAGATCCGCAAGATCATCCGCGGTGGCGCCGACCGGCAAGGCTCCACCCGCTCAGCGATCAAGCTGATCAGCCAGTGGGGCGATGGCGACTGCAACGTGCTCTTCCACGATGCGGCCAGGCCACTGGTCGACCAGCGGATCATCGCCGACTGCGTGACCGGCCTGCAGGAGCACCTCGCACTCGGGGTCGTCGTGCCTACAGCCGACACGATCGTGGCTCTCGACGGCAATGCCATGGTCTCGGTCCCGCCGCGCGAGTCGCTCGGCCGCTGCCAGACCCCGCAAGGTTTCAGGCTGTCAGTAATCCGGCGCGCCTACCAGCTAGCTGCGGCTGATCCGGCAAAGTACGCCGCCACCGACGATTGCGGGATGGTGCTGCGTTATCTCCCGAGCATCGAAGTCCGGACGATCCCCGGCAGCGAGCGGAACCTGAAAATCACATACGCCGCTGATCTCCGCATTGCCGAGTCCTTTTTTGGTTCCGGCCCGGCTAAATTGTAATAAACAGGGTCAGCTAGCTAGAACTGTCGACCGTTCCTGCCCCGAGTCACCGCTGGGCCTCGAGAACTTGGGTTGTCCGGGCTTGCTGGTGCTGGCGTCAGCGCGCAGGCGCAGGCGGCTCAGCGCGCAGGCGGCTCAGCGCGCAGGCGGCTCGGCGCTCCCGGCGGCTCGGGCGCTCAGGCTGGCTCGGCGGGGAGGCCGGGCTCGCGTGCCTCGGCTAACTGGTCAGCGTGGCCGAATTCGACGGCCGCGGCTGCCTGGGAGCGGCCGACTCGTGTTGGCGGTGGTACGTAGGACGCGATAAAACTCAGGAACTCGGCCGCTGACGACACCACGCCAAGCGATGCCGCCTGAGCGTTCTTGAGGTAGCCGGATCCGGTCATCGAGCGTACTAGCTCGACGACCGGGTCCCAGAAGCCCGCCACGTTGAGTACCGCCACGGGCTTAGCGTGCAGGCCTATGTTGCCCCAGGTCCAGGCCTCGAATAGCTCGTCCATCGTGCCCGCGCCACCGGGCAGCGCCACGAAAGCGTCGGCCAGGGTGGCCATGCGGGCCTTGCGCTCGTGCATGGTGCCCACTACTTCGAGCCTGGTCACGCCATGGTGCGGTATCTCGTTATCGAGCATGTGCTCAGGAATCACGCCGATGACCTCGCCGCCCGCGCGCATGGCTGTGTCGGCAACGGTTCCCATCAGTCCGGTTCGCCCGCCGCCGTAGACGATGCCGACTTTGGCGCGCACGAGTTCGGCAGCAAAGATCATGGCCGCCTCGACATGGACGGCCGGCCCGAGCGACGAACCGCAGAAGACCGCGACTCTCACCGGCTCGCCCCGCTGAGGCGGCGCGGGCTGGTCAGGAAGCCAATCCCCCAGCTGAAGTGCATTGTTACCAGCGCCACCGGGATCGCGGCCAGCGCGCGGCCGCGCAGGGTCTTCGCGGCGAGGCAGGTCACGGCGGCTACGCCCAGCAGGTAGAGCACCGGAGCCGAAAAGCCGGCGAGCAGCACCCGCGGCCACAGCCCGCCAGCGCCAGCCGCTGCCGACAGCGCGCCCGCGAGCCCGGCCCCGAGTCCGATCAGGATCGCGGCCACGACCGTAGGCGGAGCGAGATAACGCAAGTTGATCGTGCCCGCGTGCATCCGGGCCACCACGTGCCGCCAGCGGCCGTAGTGGAAGTACTGCGACGCGAGCCTGCCGGCCGTCGCCCGGGGCCGGTAGCTGACCGCCAGTTCGGGCTGGAACCAGATGAGGCCGCCGGCCTCGCGGAGCCTGTGGTTCATCTCCCAGTCTTCGGCTCGCAGGTAGTGCTCGTCGTAGCCGCCGACTTGCTCTAGCGCGGAGCGCTGGAAGGCACCTAGGTAGACAGACTGGGCGGGGCCGACCGTCCCGCCCGTGTGGTACTTAGCCGAACCGACCCCCGCGGGCGAGGTCATGGCCCAGGCAACAGCCCGCTGGAACGGCGTGATGCCCTCGGCGGCCATGATGCCGCCGGCATTGACCGCGCCGGTCTCCGCCAGAGTTCGCACCGCGGTGGCTATGTATCCGGACGGCAGCAGGGCGTGCCCGTCAACCCGAACCACGATGTCATGGCACGAGGCCTTGATCGCGGCGTTCAAGGCCGTAGGGATCTGCCCTGACGGGTTAGCCACCAAGATGACGCGAGAGTCCGCGGCGGCAATCCGTTCAGCGATCTGCTGGGTTGCGTCCTTCGACGGCCCGATCGCAAGGATCAGCTCAAGCGGACCAGGGTAGTCCTGGCTGAGTACCGAGCCGGCCGCCTCGGCTAGGTGCCGCTCCTCGTCGCGGACCGGCATGATCACCGATACTCCGGGGGCCGTGCGCCGTGCCTGCGCATCGTCGGACATCACGGTCGTCACGGTACCGCATCGGGCTACCCCGTCGTGTCCTCCAGCATCTCGGTGACAAGAGCGGCGATTGGCGAGCGCTCGGACCGCACGAGGTTGATGTGGGCGAACAGCGGGTGGCCCTTGAGCTTCTCGATCACCGCGACCACGCCATCGTGCCGTCCGACGCGCAGGTTGTCGCGCTGGGCGATGTCGTGGGTGAGCACGACCCGCGAGCCGGCGCCGACCCGCGAGAGCACGGTGAGCAGCACGCCTCGTTCCAGCGACTGCGCCTCGTCCACGATCACGAACGAGTCGTGCAGCGACCGCCCCCTGATGTGGGTGAGCGGCAGCACTTCGAGCATGTCCCTGGCGACGACTTCCTCGATCACGTGAGGCGAGGTGACGGCGCCGAGCGTGTCGAAGACCGCCTGTGCCCACGGGTTCATCTTGTCGGCTTCCGAGCCAGGCAGGTAGCCGAGTTCCTGGCCGCCTACCGGGTACAACGGGCGGAAGACGACGACCTTGCGGTGCTGGCGGCGTTCGAGCACGGCTTCGAGCCCGGCGCAGAGCGCGAGCGCTGACTTGCCCGTGCCGGCCCGGCCGCCGAGCGACACGATCCCGATTTCGGTGTCGAGTAGCAGGTCAAGCGCGATCCGCTGCTCGGCGCTGCGGCCGCGCAAGCCGAACACGTCGCGGTCGCAGCGGACCAGGCGCACGGTCTTGTCCGGCAGCACCCGAGCCAGAGCGCTGCTAGAGCCGGTGCCGCCGCCGTAGAGCACGAGGCCGGTGTGGCAGGGCAGGTCCCGCGTGGCCTCGAAGTCGAGCGTGCCTGCCTGGTAAAGCTCGTCGATCTCGGCCGACGTGACGTCGAGTTCGCGCATGCCGGTCCAGCCGGATTCGGGCGGCAACTCGGCACGGTATTCCTGCGCGGCCAGGCCGATCGAGGCGGCCTTGATCCGAAGCGGCAGGTCTTTGCTGACCAGGACCACGTCGGCGCCTTCCTCGGCGAGGCTGCGGGCGACGGACAGGATCCTCGTGTCGTTGTCAGGGAGACGCAGCCCTGGAGGCAGCACAGATGGGTCGGTGTGGTTCAGCTCGACCCTGATGGTGCCGCCCAGATCGCTGACCTCGATGTCGGCGTCGAGCCTGCCGTGCTCCATCCGCAAGTCATCGAGGTGGCGTAGGGCAGCGCGAGCGAAGTAGCCAAGCTCAGGATGATTGCGCTTGGCCTCCAGCTCGGTGATCACTACCAGGGGAATCACGACGGCGTGCTCTGCGAACCGGCCGATCGCTACCGGGTCGGCGATCAGGACGCTGGTGTCGAGCACGTACGTGCGGCGCGGCGGGGTAGAGCTTGCCGGCGGACGCTTCGATCGCGTCCCCCGCGCTGGTGAGGTCCCGGCTTGTGAGTTCCTGCTGCGTGTGCCCGTGACCTGTGACTTCGGGGAATTTGCCGCCGCGTTGCCGCGTGTGCTGGTAGCTTTCGTGCCCGTGGCGCGGGCTGCTGCGGAAGTGGCCACTCAGTCTCCAATGAGGTGCGGTCGCTCCACCTCCGCGTCCGGGCTTCGGGACGAAAGCGCCTAGGCTCGCGGACACAAGGTGTCGCAGGGACCGGGACCGGCCAGCAGCGGGCCGGGCGCCGGCCCTTCGCTCATCTCGCCTGCGACCGCAGGCGCGGAGCTCGAGAATTCTCGAGGGCCTTCCCGTCGGGCGGCTACACACCGCCTGTCAGTTTTCGACGGTACCTGGCCAATGGCACTAGGGGGAAGTAGCGGCACGCCACGAAAGTGACCGACCCGCGACGTTCAGCAAGCGTTTACCGCGAGATATGCCGACGGGCCACACGGGAAGCGCACTTCGCGAGGACGCGGGGACTTGCGTTTCGCGCGGGGACGTGCGTTTCGCGCGGGGACGTGCGTTTCGCGCGGGCGCGGGCTTCGCGCGGGCGCGGGCTTCGCGCGGGCGGGGGGACGCGCGGGCGCGCTTCGGCGGGCGCGGGGCCGCACCGTGCGCGTGTCAGGTACCGAACCGGCGCTGTCGCGCAGCGTAGGACCGCAACGCCCGCAGGAAGTCCACCTTCCTGAACGCCGGCCAGTACGCATCGCAGAAGTAGAACTCCGAGTGCGCACTCTGCCACAGCAGGAACCCGCCGAGGCGTTGTTCACCAGAGGTCCTGATCACGAGGTCGGGGTCAGGCTGACCGGCGGTGTACAGGTGCTCGGCGATGTGCTCGACGTCGAGCACCTCGGCCAGTTCCTCGATCGTGGTGCCCTTGGTGGCGTGCTCTTGCAGCAGCGACCTGACCGCGTCAGCGATCTCCCTGCGCCCGCCGTAGCCGACGGCGACGTTAACGAGCAGCCCGGGAAAGTCGATGGTGGCCTCGCCGGCGTCCTTGAGTACCTGCGCGGTCTCCGCGGGCAGCAGGTCGAGCGCGCCCACCGGCTTGACCCGCCACTTCTGGGCGACCAGTTCCCTGACTGTGTCCTCGATGATCGCGAGTAGCGGCTCGAGTTCCGAATCTGGCCGGGCCACCACATTGTCGGTGGACAGCAGCCACAACGTGACAACCTCGACCCCGGCGTCGCGGCACCAGTCGAGCAATTCGAAGATCTTGTCCGCGCCATTACGGTACCCGCTGGCGATCATCAGCCCGGCCGAACGAGCCCAGCGGCGGTTGCCGTCGCACATCACGCCGACGTGCCTCGGGATACGTGACCTGGGCAGCGACGCTCCGAGCCGCCGCTCGTAGAGCCGGTAGGCAAGATCGCGCAGAGCCATACGGCACCCTTTCTCGCTACCGCTGAGCCGGCGAGTCCGGCTAGTCCGGCCAGTCCCGGCCGATCCGGCCAGTCTGGCGCCTGTGACCGGCTCCTATGAACCGTATCCAAGAACCTGACCGATTCGGCCATGGTCGGCTGAAGGTCCGCGCCCTTGTGACATCAGTTCCGCGGTTTCACGACAGGTAACGCGTGGGGCGCGGCAATAGTGCCTGCCGCGCCCCGATCTTTCGCGTGTCCCGGGCTATCCGATGGACTTCACGATCTGCTCATCCAGGCCGTGGAAAGACGCCAGGTACTCCCTGCGCTCCTTCTTGAGCCTGGCGACCATGGCGTCGTACTCCTCCAGCCGCCCTTGCCGTTCGTAGAGCCGCCTGGGCTGAAGGATCTCCGTGTCATCGACACCCGGGAGCGCCTTGGCGACCTCATAGCCGAAGTCGGCGTCGGTCTCCCACTCGATCGTGTCCTCGACGATCGCCTGCACGATGGCCGAGGAATACGGGATCGTGACTTTCTTGGACGTCGCGTCGTCCTTGCCGCCGACCCGGCCGGTGTTCAGGACGTAAACCTTAAGCTCGTGGCTGTCGAGCAGCTCGAGCATCCGGTTGCCCATGTCGGCCATGCTCCTCGGGAAAAAGGGGTTGGTGCCAGGCACCCTGAGAAACTTGCCCTCCTCGTCCTTGCCGCCGGCCGAGGTACCGGTCGTCTCGCCGAGCATGAAGTACGCCGCAGCCTGCTCCCGGTCAAGCCGGGCCACGCCGGGCACAATGTTCTCGTTGCGGTTGAGGATCAGCAGGAACTCAGCAGGCGGTACCTCGTTGCCCGGCCACGGGTGCACATAAGAGAACGGCCAGGTCGTCCGACCGTTCTTGGTGTACGAAGTGTCGAAGAAGTCGACCTTGCCTTCGCCATCGACCGACACATTCTCGAGGTAGGCGTCGGGCTTGGTGGTCGCACCGTAGATCGCGGGTTCGTACCTCGGGTCGAGACCGAACGTCTTGGCGAAGCAGCCATTCTCCGTGGTGTAAACCTTGCCGCCGGGCATCAGTGCGACGAAGTCGTCCTGCGCTGGCTTGCTGTCAAGCTGCGTGGTGAAAGTGGTCGTGGTCTTGCCTGTGCCGGAAAGGCCGACGATGAGGATCGCGGTAGGGCCGGTGTCCCTCGGCACGACCTTGCAGCCCGCGTGCAGCGAAAGGCCGCCGCGATTGTAGACGATGTTGTTCCACATCCGCAGGCCGCCCTTCTTGGACTCACCGAAGTAGTCCGAGTTGAGCACGCGGGTGACATTGGCGTTCAGGTCCACGGCGATGACGCGGTCGTCCGGGTAGCCGGGAGCGGCGAGGTTAGGCGTGTAGATAACCGTCGTGTCCGGCTCCCAGGCTGCCGCGTCGTAGTTCTCGTCGACCGGGTAGTACAACTGCTTCTGCATGCCGGCCACGTTCGCGTTCGCGGCTTCCATGATCAGTCGCCCTTTAGTACGGAACGCCGGGTCGGAGCCGATGTAGCCGTCGACCACGACCATATGCTCGCCTGCGATATAGGCGTCCTGCTCAGCCGAGATGCGGTCGTATTCTTCGCGGGTGATCGTCTGGCTGCTGGCATTGGTCGAATCTGCTACGACAAAAGTCGACCTGGTGCTGCGGGAATCCACCCTGGCCTTGACGACGACGTTGCCGAACTCGGTGATCTGACTGTTCGGCATCTTCTCGGTCAGCTCGCGGAGCCGCTCAGCGGTTGGATTCCACTCCACCGACGCGGCCCTCACCTCATACACCACGACTGCTCCTCCTCGCTGGCGCCAATGCTGAGCGCTCCGCTGCGGGCTAGCAGTCCGGACAGCCCAAAAACGGGCCCGGACTTTGCGGGATCGATTTGGGGAGTGTACCCCGGACAGGGTTCGCTCAAATATCCCGCCCACCTGGGATGCTCGCCGCAAACCGCCTGGCCTGCACTCGTTTGCACATGCGTTCAGACGCCAGCGCGCTGTGCGTCCGCACGCCTTTGCACGGCGTGTCCGCACGCCGCGCAAAGGGCAACTACCACGAAGGGCCGTGCTTAACCACGCCGTACGCGAGGTTCAGCGCATGGTCGGCGCGCGTCGGCGCATGGTCAGTGCGGGGAAAGGGCCGGGGTCTGCGCATGGTCAGCGCGGGGAAGGGCCGGGGTCAGGCCGAGCGCGGACCCTCAGCGCGAACCTCCTCGACCTTGTGCAGGGCCGCGCGAAGGTCGGCAAGCCAGGAATCCTCGTGCTCGCCCACGAGCCGTACGCACCAGGCGAGCGCGTCGCTGCGGCTGCGCGCGACACCGGCCTCGACCAGGGTGTCGAGCACGAGCCGCTCATTTTGCCTGAGCCTGGTCATGACCGGCACGGAGAACGTCGTGTACATGACCACGCGCTCGCCAGCCCGCACGCCCCACGAGACCTTGCGGCCGAAGGTCTGCTCAGCCTCCTGCGCGATCTCGATGCGCTGCTGCCTGGTCTCCTCGCGGAACCGGCGGCTCCGGCCATCCCACGCCGCGGTCACCTCTCCGTCGGAAGCGCCGTCGGTCAACTGGGGCGGCGGCATCGGCACTATCACCGTGATCTCTTCGCGATCGAGCTTCACCTCGAGCGCGCCATCGAGCCAGTCTCCCGGCATCCGGCCAGTGAACCAGCCGCGCAGGCGCTCGGCCGCCGAGGAGTACTCTGAGGTTTCTGTACTCATGTAATCATAATTACACGATGCGGAAAGGAGTGCAAGCGGACTGGCTGCCTGCGACAAGCTCGAGTCGTCCGGGCTTGCGGCGCGGCCACCCGGCCCGGCCCGATGCCCGACCCCTCGTGCCCTCCCGTGCCCCCGAGCCCGGCCCCCGGTCCCGACCACCCGGGCAGCCACCCAGCCTGGCCCCCAGCGCAGCCACCCGGCGCAGCCACCCGGCGCAGCCACCCGGCCAGTCCGCCCGGCTTGACCCGCCCGACTAGACCTACCCGCCCGGGTTCGCCCGGATTCGCTGGCACGCGTTTCGCACGCGGTGCTAGGTTCTCGTGGCCGATATGAAGTCCTCACCAGCATGCACGAAGTCCTCACCAGCATGCCGTGATGCACCATGATCAACATTCAGGCCTAATGCGGTGTATGCCGGACAGCATAGATACGCAGATTGATATTTGATTCACGACATGGATTCCCGCATTCATGGAAACTCGCACCGCAGTCCCGCCCGCGGCCGCCACCATCGGACACATCCGGCTCACTGGCAACACCGGCACCAGCGCGGCCTGCGCGCGAGCCCGCGACGACACAGGCTCAGCACACTCCTCAGGCGAGGGGTCCCTTCTGCAAGCCCAGCGGTCTTACGCTGGGGATATGAGCACCGCGCACGACGTGATCGGCATGCTGCCCGATGACGTTCACGCCGAGGTCATCGAAGGGGAAGTGATCGTGAGCGCAGCCACCTTGGTTGGCCGTCACGCCAAGATCATCCTCGCGGCTCCGGCGAGCGTTCGCGCGGCAAGGTATCGATAACCTCTTCGAGAACACCGCGCTGGTCGCGGAACTCGACGAGGCCGAGTATGTACCCGACCTCGCGTGCTGGCCGGAGGAACTCATTGATGGTGACACCTGGGAGTTCCCTGCTAGTGAATGCTCTTTCGCCCTTGAGGTCATCTCCGGCGACAGACCGGGGCGGCGCTAGCGCGACTATCTGAAGGCATCGGGCCATGCGCGGAGCGGCGTCCCGGTGCTCCTTGTCATCGATTCGGCCGAGGGCACGTGCTCGCTGTTACCGAGCCGGGAAACGGCGAGTATTCCGTGCGCCAGATCGCCAAATTCGGCGAACCGGTCTCTATCCCGATCAGCGGAGCCGAGGTGGGACTTGAGACTGACAGATTCTGATCGCCGAGTGCCGGGACTGGGCGCTCACCAGCGACGCTAGAGCCGTGCCCGTGCTAGCGAATTGGTAATCGTGGAGACTTCTCCGCGTTTCCGCGGTGAGTTTTCGTTCCACGGAGACTTTTCAGCTAAAATAACTGAAAAGTCTCCGTAATACGAAAACTCTCCACGCAGCAACAATGCCGCTTGACGGTCGTCGCGTAATAACCCGCAGATTGGCGATCTGGTCTCCCGGAATGTGATAGCACCCCGCGAACTGTCTGGCGGCTGGCCCGCCGATGGCCCAAAGGTGGCGCTGGAGCGCCATGGATGTCCCAAAGGTGGGCCTCAGTACGAGACAAACCCGCGTGTTACTAATCTGCAAGCCCTTAGCTTGAATTGATCTTGGAAGGATGCGCGGCACCGGTCGCGGTACGGTCAGCCGCGAGGCGGGGTCAGCCGCGAGGCGGGGTCAGCCGACTGGGCTGCCGGCTGCGGCTGCGGCGACTCTCGGGTAGACGCGGATCGCGCCGGCGAAGCCCGCGCCGAAGTCGGCCCTGACGATCTCGACGTCCAGGCCGGGCTCCGGCGCCTGGAGCATCTCGCCGTTGCCGATGTAGATCGCGACGTGCGAGATGTAATCAGGCGCCGTCGGATCGGTGTGATAGAAGAGCAGGTCACCCGGCTGAAGGGCGCTGAGCGGCAGCAACGGGCCGGTCCTGGCCTGGTCGGCGGCCACGCGTGGCATCACGATGCCGGCCTGAGCCATGGCCCACTGCACCAGGCCGGAACAATCGAAGGTGGTGGGCCCCGCGCCGCCCCAGACATACGGCAGGCCGATCCGGCTCATCGCCGCCGACAGGAACCTGGTCAGCTGCGCGGAGGTCAGGCCAGGGCCCTGGCCAGCGGTTACCAGATCGCCGGCCGCAGCCGCCGTGACCGTCGAGTCCCCGGCGATTACCTGGGTGACGAGCGCCGCCACCGCCGAATGGGCCGGCGCGATCTGCCTGATCCGCTTCATGAGGCGGTCTAGGCGGGCCTTGGGCGCGCTGATGACGACCGCGTTGTCGACGGGCAGCCCGAGCGACTTCGCCACGCCGGATGACACGACGGCGTCCACGCCGCCAATGCCGACCGTGCCGAACCCGGCCACTGGCAGCTTCAGCGTCCGCGCGCCGGCCGCCTCGACCGGCTTACGCAAGGACAGCTTGTCCTGCCTGCTCATCGTGTAGGAGATCGCCATCCCGCCGGCCGCGATGTTGTCCCACAGCGTGGTCGAGCCTGCCGTCGGCCGGGCGGCGAACGGCCTGAACGTCGTGGGGTTGACGCCGAGAACGTTCACGAACACGCCGTTGACCTTGATCCGGCCCGCGTCAACGGGCACGGCGGCGACCACGCCAGGCAACTGGCCCAGCCGCTTGAGCGCCTTGGCCGACAGCGATGCCTGGCTGACCACGAGCACATCGGCCGGCAGCAGCCTGATCTTTTTCGCCGCGAGGGCGGCATGCCCTGCCGTCGGCAAGGGCTTGGTCACGGCTGTGAGGGTCATGGCCGGGCCGGCTGTGCCGACGCCAGGAATCCGGCCGACTAGCGGGCTGATCCCCATCGTGCTGATCGCGTTCGAGGCATGGCCCGCGCGAGCGGTACCATGGGCGTGGCTAACCTGGTCGAGTGCCAGCCGGGATCGTGAATGACTCAGCAGCCCGGTAAGGACCAGGCTGAGCACCAGAGCGAAGGCGATCACGGGTAGTAGCCGGCGTGCCAAGCTACGCAATCTCGGGACCCTTCCGCTCGGGAGCAGTTCCTACCGCTACTCGGATTATGCCGGTACTGCGGATCGCGCGAAAGCCCGCCTAGGGGTAACTCGCGGCATACTTTCGCACATCAAGTTAGACGCGTTACGTAGCCAAAAGTTTCACAACATTGCGCAAGACACCGCGACGCTGCCCGGTGCGGCCAAGCCAAACGTCATCCGGGCGGCAGTCTAGCCTGCCGCCACCGACCGCAGTTCGGCGAGCAGCTCCGGCGGCGTCGTCACCGGCAGGCGGCAAGTGAAATCACGGCAAACGAACGCCGCTGGCTGGCCGTTCACCAGGTCCCGCCCAGTCAGCAAGGGCAGCCCGGCGTCATCCTTTCCGCCAGGCCCTATTGCTATGACCGCGCCCGGCGTGGCGCCGAACGCCGCGGCGGCGTGCAGCGAAGCGGTCCTGTCATCGTCGGGCGGGCCGACGATAGCGATCTCGGCTGGGCCCGCGATAAGAGCCTCAGTCACCGCGAGTCCCCAGCCGGCCGCCTGCGGGTACCGGGGCGCTATGTCGGCGACGGCGGCGAGCGCGGCTGTCGCCGCGTCGCGATGGTCCGTCGAGCCGGTCAGCGCCGAGTAGCTGAGCAGCGCTCCGGCGATCGCGAAAGTACCCGATGGTGTCGGGCCGTCAGCTGGATCGGCCGGGCGGTAGATCAGTTGCTCGCTGTCATCAGCGGTGTCGTAGAACCCGCCCTCGCCGCGGAACCGTTCAATGGCGACGTTCAGCAGCTCGCCAGCCAGCTTGGCCCAGCGGTACTCGCCGGTGACGCCGGAGAGCGTCAGGAAGCCGTCAGCGACGCAGGCGTAATCCTCGAGCACGCCGGCGCTCGGGCCTGCCGCGCCATCGCGCGAGGTTCTGGCAAGCCGCGCCCCTGACCAGTGCACGGTCGCGAGCAGTTCGGCCGCGCTTGTGGCGGCCTGGACGTAGTCGGCGCGGCCAAAGAGCAGCCCGTTTTCGGCCAGGGCGGAGATGGCCAGGCCGTTCCACGCGGCGACGACCTTGTCATCCCTGGCGGGCCAGACCCGTGCGGCCCTCGCCGCGAGCAGCCGGGCCCGGATGTCCTCATATCGCGCCAGGCCGGCCGGGCCAGCCGGGGCGGCTGGCCCGGCCGGCAGCTGCAGGACCGAGCGGCCGTGCTCGAACGTGCCTTCGGCGGTGACCGCGAACAGCTCGGCCGCGTAGGGACCGTCAGCATCTCCCAGCACGTCGGTGAGCTCAGCGGGCGTCCAGACGTAGAAGACGCCCTCCTCGCCGTCACTGTCCGCGTCGAGCGCGCTGGCGAAGCCGCCCTCGCTGGTAGCCAAGTCGGCCAGCATCCAGTCGCAGGTCTGCTGGGCAACGCGCCGCGCCAGCTCGCCGGCGTCAGCCGCGTCCCGCGCCTGGCGGCGCCACCAGTGCGCGTAGAGCCTGGCCAGCTGGGCGTTGTCGTAGAGCATCTTCTCGAAGTGCGGCACCACCCAGTCAGCGTCGACGCTGTACCTGGCGAATCCGCCGCCGAGCTGGTCGTAGATGCCGCCCCTGGCCATCGCTTCCAATGTCCCGCTCGCCATGGCGAGCGCGCGGTCAGCGGCGCCGGTCCCCGGCGTCCGCTCCGAGCGGCGCAGCAGGAATTCGAGCGCGGGCGACGGCGGGAACTTCGGCGCTCCGCCGAATCCTCCGCGCGCGCTGTCGTAGCGCCTGGCCAGCGCCGCCACCGCGGCGTCGGCCAGTTCGGTTGCCTGCCCGAGCGACTGGCGAGGTGCCTGCCCGGGTGCGTGGCCTGGTGCCTGGCCGTCCGACGGTCCGCGCGCTGAGGTCGCCCTGGCCGGGGTCTTCGCCAGCGCGGCGGCGATCTGGCGTGCCTGCCCTGTGACCTCGCTCCGGTGACCTGTCCACGCCGCGGACACAGCCTCGACGAGCCGGCCGAAATGCTCGCGCGGGAAGTACGTGCCGCAGTAGAACGGCTCACGATCGTGGGTCAGGAACACGGTCATCGGCCACCCGCCCTGACCGGTCATGGCCTGGGTCGCTGTCATGTAGACGGCGTCAACATCAGGCCGTTCCTCGCGATCGACCTTGATCGACACGAGCCGGTCATTCATCAGCGCCGCAGTCGCCGGGTCCTCGAACGACTCGTGGGCCATGACGTGGCACCAGTGACACGCTGCGTAGCCGACAGAGAGCAGGACGGGAACGTCCCTGCGGCGGGCCTCAGCGAAGGCCTCGTCGCTCCACGGCCACCAGTCGACCGGGTTGCCGGCATGCTGGAGTAGGTACGGACTCGTAGCGTCACGCAGACGTTCTGCCATAGCTACATTGTGAACATGCCAGAGCGCGTGAGCGGTGACCGGCCGCACGGTACGCGAGTACGGGGCACCCGCCAGGCCGAAGCTGTGGCGTCCGCGCTCGACCGGCTACCGGGATTTTGCAGCGCGCAGCAGATCCACGCGGAACTGCGCGACCGAGGCGAGCAAGTCGGCCTGACCACGGTCTACCGGCATCTGCAAGTGCTCAGCGAGTCGGGCCGGATAGACGCGATCAGGGACGCGACCGGCGAGATCCTCTACCGGCGCTGCCAGACGGACGCCCATCACCACCACCTGACCTGCCGCAACTGCGGCCGAAGCGTAGAAGTAGAAGGCCGGGCCGTCGAGCACTGGGCCGAGCAGGTCGCCCAGCAGGCCGGCTTCACTCAGGTCGGCCACACGGTTGAGCTCTTCGGCCTCTGCCCAGATTGCGGCTAGCCGCTGGTCCGTGGACAGCGGGCCGGAACCGGCCAACCCGCCATCGGTTACCCGTCTGAAGCTGCCCGGATGAGGCTCGCCTCGGACGGTGCAGGTGGGGCACCCTGCTGCTGCGAGAGCGACAGCAGGGTGCCCCACCTGACGCACCAGTGGTCAGCCGGCTACCCGCGCAACCGAAGTGATCGCGCCCGCCCCCGCCCCGCACAGCGCCCGGGAATAGCCGCGCAGGCGAGTCAGGTATCGGCTACAGATGGCCTAGGACGGGATGCGGGACGTACAACTCCTCGAGGGCGCGGATTTCGTCCTTTGTTAGTTCGAGGTCATTGGCCGCCAGCGCATCGGTCAGGTGGCCGAGTTTCGTCGCGCCGATGATCGGCGCGGTAATTCCCGGACGCTGGAGCATCCAGGAAAGCGCGACCTGCGCCGGCGGAACCTCGCGCGCGACCGCTACCTCGACGGTCCGGTCGACCACGTCGAAGTCGCTGGCCATAGCGTAGAGCGAGTCACTGAAGGGGTCAGTGTTCGCCCTGGTGGTGTGCCTGTCGCCTGACCTGCTTCGGTTTCCGGCCAGCACGCCGCGGGCCAGCGGGCTCCAGGGGATGACCCCGACGCCCTGGTCAATGCACTGCGGGATCATCTCCCGCTCTTCCTCCCGGTACAGCAGGTTGTAGTGGTTCTGCATCGACACGAACCTGGTCAAGCCGCGGCTGTCCGCAACGTGCTGCGCCTTAGCGAACTGCCAGGCATGCATCGAGCTGGCGCCGATGTACCTGGCCTTGCCTGCCCTGACCACGTCGTGGAGCGCTCCCATCGTCTCATCGATCGGCGTTCGCGGGTCCCACCGGTGGATCTGGTACAGGTCCACGTAGTCCATGCCGAGCCGGCGCAGCGAGGCGTCGATCGCCGCCAGGATGTGCTTGCGTGACAGGCCGCGCTCATTCTCGCCTGGTCCCATCGGCCCGTGCACCTTGGTGGCCACGACCACCTCGTCGCGGCGGAAGAACTTGCCGAGCAGCTTGCCGGTCGCGACCTCGCTAGCACCGCCCGAGTAGACGTCAGCGGTGTCGAAGAAGGTGATGCCGCCATCGGCTGCGGCCTTGACGATAGGCTCGGCCGCGTCCTCGTCAAGCACCCACGGCCGGTCGCTGTCGTTGCCGTAGCTCATCATCCCCAGGCAGATCCTCGACACGCGCAGTCCGGTCAAGCCCAGGTTCACGTATTTCATCGCTACCTCCGCCAGCCACACAAACCAGCCACACAAACCAGCCACACAAAGATGTCGCGGCGACCCCTTGAGCCCGCTGTGTCAATCCGCGCACCCATGTTGTCATGGACCTGGTGCCGTCCGGTCATCGCGCCCTAGCGTGCGAGCTCCACACGTCAATCGCCCGGTCTCGGCATGCATACGGCCGGCCGTACGGGTAAGGACCATACCGGGCAGTTGCCGGACCAGCACGGCAAACTGCCTGCTCAAGGGCGGCGCGGACTTGCCGGAATAGCGCTCATCAGCGCAGGCGCTTATCTAGTGTGGTCAACGTGGCGGCGGGAACTCAGGAGGTGACAGCCCTGTGACTAGCCAGCACCGTGACTAACCGGCATCCACCGTCGGCTACCTACCGGGTGCAGCTGAGCCCTGGTTTCACGTTCGCCGACGCAGCAGCTATCTCCGGCTACCTGGCCAGACTGGGCGTCAGCCACCTGTACTTCTCTCCGTTCCTGCAAGCCGCTTCGGCGACCTCGGCTGGCTACGACGTCGTCGATCACGGCAGGATCGACGATCAGCTCGGCGGCGAAGCCGGCTACGAACAGCTCACCACGACGCTCCGCGACAAGGGGCTGGGCCAGCTACTAGACATCGTGCCCAACCACATGGCGCACGGCCGGGCCAATACGTGGTGGTGGGACGTCCTGGAGAACGGGCCGGCCAGCCGGTATGCCAGCTACTTCGACATCGACTGGGACCCGCCCGAGCGCAAGCTGACCGCCACGGTGCTGATGCCGATCCTGGCCGACCGGTACGGACGAGTTCTCGAAGCGGGCGAGCTCACGATCGGGCGTGACAAAGGATCCTTCGTCGTGCGCTATGCCGACGAGGAACTCCCGCTGTCACCGCGCAGCCTGAACGACCTGCTGACGGCCGCGGCCGAGAAGACCGGCTCGGCGGACCTGAAGGCCATCGCGACTGGCCTCGGGAACCTTCCGCACGCCCTCCTGACGGACCCGGCCACCGTCGCCGACCGGCACGCGGGCATTGATGAGCTAAGGCGCAAGCTCGCCGGGCTCACCGGTAACGACCAGGAGATCGCGGCTGCCATCGACGCCGAAGTCGACAACGTCAACTCTGATCCCGACAAACTTGACGAACTGCTCAGCCGGCAGAATTACCGCCTCGCGTACTGGGGCACCGCGGCAGAGGAGTTGTCCTACCGTCGGTTCTTCGACATTGACCGGCTGAACGGCCTCCGGATCGAGCGCGACGAGGTCTTCGATGACGTCCACCGCCTGGTCGCCAAGCTCGTCAGGGACGGCATACTCGACGGGCTGCGCATCGATCACGTAGACGGCCTCGCCGACCCCGAAGCCTACTTGACCAGGCTGCGCGAAACCGCCGGCGACGATGCCTACATCGTCGTGGAGAAGATCCTCGGCCCCGACGAGGAACTTCCGGGATCCTGGCCGGTGGCAGGGACTTCCGGCTACGGCTTCCTCAACCTGGTTGGCCAGCTCTTCGTCGACCCGGCCGGCGAGAAGGCGCTGCTCGATGGCTACGCCCGTTTCACCGGCCAGTCCGCCAGCTTCGCCGATGTCAGCCACGACGCGAAGCTGCAGATCATGGCCGGGGATCTGGCCGCCGAGGTGGAACGGCTCACCGCGGGCCTCGCCGACATCTGCGAGCGGCACCGCCGCCAGCGCGACTACACCCGGCGCGAGCTGCGCGAGTCGCTCCGTGAGGTGCTCGCCGCCTTCGCGGTCTACCGCTGCTACCCGCGCCCCGGCCAGGAGGTGACCTTCGCTGACCGGGCCAAGGTAGCCGCCGCGGTCACCGCCGCCAGGCAGCGCAGGCCCGACCTGGACTCCGAGCTCTTCGACTTCATCGGAAGCTTGCTGGTACTGCGCTACGACGGAGACCGGGAGTCCTCCTTCGCGATCCGGTTCGCACAGGTCAGCGGCCCTGTCATGGCCAAGGGAGTCGAGGACACGGCGTTCTACCGCTACCAGCCGCTGATTTGCCTCAATGAGGTCGGCGGCGATCCGGCCAAGTTCGGGGGCTCGCCAGCCGACTTCCACGACGCGATGCGTTACGCCGGCTTGCACTGGCCGGACGCCATGCTGACGCTCTCCACCCACGACACCAAGCGGAGCGGAGACGTGCGGGCGCGGATCAGCGTCCTGTCCGAGCTGCCCGATGCCTGGAACGAAGTCGTCGACCGCTGGTCGGACCACAACTCCAAGCACAAGAAGCGCGGCGGCAGGCACGGCCGCGGCGGCTGGCCGGACCGGACAGCCGAGCACTTGCTTTACCAGACCCTGGTCGGAACCTGGCCGATCGACGTCGACCGGGTGCGGGCCTTCATGATGAAGGCGGCGCGCGAAGCCAAGCTGCACACCACGTGGACCGATCCGGACCTCGGCTACGAGGAAGCGCTCGGCGAGTTCGTTGAGGCGATCTTGGCGGACGAGGACTTCCTCGCGATGTTCGAGGCGTTCCTGGCGGAGCATCACATCGTCGCCAGGGGACGGCTGAACTCACTCGCCCAGGTAGCGTTGCTCCTGACCTGCCCTGGCGTGCCCGATCTCTACCAGGGCACCGAGATCTGGGACACCTCGCTCGTCGACCCTGACAACCGCCGCCCAGTCGATTACCAGGCCAGGGAGGCACTGCTCGCCGAACTCGAAGACGCGACGCCCGCCCAGGCGCTCGCGCGCGACGAGGACGGCGGTCCCAAGCTCTGGCTGATAACCAAGCTGCTCGCGCACCGGAAGGCAGCCCCGGCCGCCTACGACCGGAACCGCGGCTACGAGCCGCTCGAGGTCAGCGGCGAGTTCGCGGAGCGGTTCATCGCGTTCACCAGATCGGGCGGCAGTTGCGTGATCGTGCCGAGGCTGGCGACAGGAACGCCGGACCCCTGGACGGGCACCGAGGTGACATTGCCGCCAGGAACCTGGGTGAGCGTGCTGACCGGCGAGAAATTCGACGGCGGCGCGGTGAGCGCGGCGACGCTGCTGCGGTGGTTCCCGGTGCAAGTCCTCGCGCTCGCGCTGGCATGACCGAGTTCCGCGTCTGGGCTCCGCGCCCGCACCAGGTCGAAGTCCTGGTCCGCGGCGGCAGGCTGCCGATGAGCCCCGCCGGCGATGGCTGGTGGTCCTGCCGCGAAGACGCGGCCGGGCCAGGCTCCTGTTATGCCTACAGCTTGAATGGAGGCCCGGAACGACCTGACCCCCGGGCACCCTTTCAACCTTTTGGTATTAACGGGCCGTCCAAGCTGATCGACCACGAAAGCTTCGGGTGGTCCGACGCGGGCTGGCGAGGCGTCCCGCTGCCCGGCTCGGTCATCTACGAATGCCACATCGGCACGTTCTCAGCCGAAGGAACGTTCGCGGGAGCGATCAGGCACCTCGACCACCTGGTCGGCCTCGGGGTCGATCTGGTGGAGATCATGCCGGTAGCCGAGTTCTCCGGCATGCGAGGCTGGGGTTACGACGGGGTGCACCTGTTCGCCCCGCATCATGCCTACGGCGGACCGGACGGGCTCAAGCGCCTGGTCGACGCCGCTCACGCCCGCGGCCTGGGCGTCATCATCGACGTGGTGTACAACCACCTCGGCCCGGCCGGAAACTACCTGCCTGAGTACGGGCCGTACTTCACCTCGCGGCAGGCGACGTGGTGGGGCGAGGCGGTCAACTTCGACGGCGAGGACAGCGGCGAGGTGCGCCGGTTCGTCATCGACAATGCCCTGATGTGGCTGCGCGATTACCACGCGGACGGCCTGCGGATCGATGCGGTGCACGCGATCTACGACCGTTCGGCCACCCACATCATGGCCGAACTCGCCGCCGAGGTGCGCGCGCTCGCGGCGCACCTGCGCCGCAACCTGATCCTCATCGCCGAGAGCGACCAGAACGACCCGCGCCTGGTCACGGGCCAGGCGCAGGGTGGCTACGGTCTGGACGCGAGCTGGGCCGATGAATGGCATCATGGCCTGCACGCCGTGCTGACGGGCGAGCGCGACGGCTACTACAGCGACTTCGGCTCGCTGCGGGTCCTGGCCAAGGCCCTGCGGCAGGCCTGGGTGCACGACGGGAGCTATTCCAGTTACCGGCGGCGGGTGCACGGCCGGTCGCCGGCCGGCTTGTCGGGCAGCCAGTTCGTCGTCTGCACCCAAAACCACGACCAGGTCGGGAACCGCGCGGCCGGCGAGCGCCTTTCTGGCCTGGTCAGCCTGGGTCGCCTCAAGGTGGCCGCGGTGCTGCTGCTGACCTCGCCGTTCGTGCCGATGCTGTTTCAAGGCGAGGAGTGGGGCGCGGCATCGCCGTTCCCCTATTTCACCGACCACCGCGACCCGGAGCTGGCGAAGGCCGTGCGCGAGGGCCGCAAGGCCGAGTTCGCGGCGTTCGGCTGGGACCCCGGCGACGTACCCGACCCTCAGGATGCCGCGACGTTCGAGCAGGCCAAGCTGGACTGGGCAGAAGCGCGCGCCGAAGGTCACGCGGAGCTGCTGGCCTGGTACCGGCTCGTGATCGGGCTGCGGAGGCGGTACCAGGCGCTGTCCGATCCGAGGTTCGAGCGGGTCGAGACCGAGTGCGACGACGAGGCTGGCTGGCTGACCGTGCGGCGCGGGCCGCTGCTGGTCGCGGTGAATCTCGGCGCCGCCGTCTGGACCTGCGCGGCCGGCGCCGGGGCGAGCCTGCTCGCCGGGTCAGATCCTGGTGTGATACTTGGCGCCCGCGGCCTGGAACTACCGCCGGATACGGCCGGGATCGTGGCCGGGACGGTGGCCGGGACGGTGCTCAGCAAGCACACGCCAGATGGCGATCAGGCGCCGGCCGGTTGACTCCGAAGAAGGCGGAGTTCCGGCATCTCGAGCTCGCCTTGAAGCTCCCGGCGATGGTGCCGAGCGGCTTGTTGGGCGCGGTCAGTCCGGAGAAGTCCGAGCCCAGGATCAGCTGAACCTCCCCGGCCGGCACGCTCGCGAGCAACTCGACCTTCGCGGAAACCCACTGTGCCAAGGCCAGGGCGGCCTGCCTGTCCGCCGTCGTCCCGTACTCGATCACCGAGCCGGTGTAGTTTGCCGAGGGCGCGTCGGCTGGCGTCCCGACCACTGTGAACCCGGCTGAGGTCAGCTCGCCGGCCGCCTTCGCGGCCAGGCCCTGGATCGAGGTGCCATTCAGCACGATGACCTTGACCTGCGACGGCTTGATCGTGGCCGGCACCGTGCGTTTGTTACCTCGCTGGCCAGCTTGGCCGCCTCCAGCGCCGCCCTTGGTCTTGGAGCCCGTGCCGCCCTTGCCGCCCTTGCCGCGCGCGGCCTTGCGTTGCTTGGGCAAGGTCTTGTCCCTGGCGATCGCCGCGAACACGGCGTTGGCCTGGGGCTGCAGGAACTCAAGCTCGGCGAGCGGATCAGACGGGTAAGGCGCGACCGGCGCTGTGACGAACTGGACGTGCGTGCTCGACACATGGCGCAGGCTGGCAGCGATCTTCACGAGATCGGTAGCGGAGGCGTCTGTGCTCAGCGAACTGGTCAGGTCGCCGAAGATCCGGTACAGCGTCGCCGGGCTGGACAGCAGGTCGCTGTGCAGCACGCCCTTGAAGATCTGGCCCATCAGGTACTGGTCCCGGCTGATCCGGGCGAGATCGCTGCCGTCGGCCAGCGCGTAACGTGCCCGCCAAAGCCGCAGCGCCGTCTTCCCGAAGATGTGATGCCGGCCGCGCGACAGCTTGAGCCCTGTGCCATGCCCTTGCGGCCCGGGGACGATCGGATCGCTGATCGCGACGGGCACGCAGATGGTGACACCGTGCACATCGTTGATGACCTGCTGAAATCCGGTAAAGTTCAGCTGGATCGTGTTGCTGATGTAAATCCCGGTCTGCTGCTCCACCGTGGTCCTGACGCACTCAGGACCACCCGCCGCCAGCGTCTCGTTGATCCGCTCGAAGTCAGTCGGGTTCGCGGGCTGACCGGGCGATCCCTGGGTGGCCGTGCACGCGTACTGCGGAACCATCGTGTCGCGCGGGATGCTCAGCACCGTTACCTTGCCGCGGCCGGGCGAGATGTGCGCGACCATGATCGTGTCCGAGCAGTCGCAACCGATCTTGCCGCCGATCTTGGCGTTGTGACCGCCTGTCCTGCTATCAGAGCCGAGCATCAGCAGGTTCAGCGCGTTGGTGTATCGCGGCGGGCGGTGCGCGGTGTCGGTTATCGCGATGTGCCCGATATTGTCCAGCTTGCTCCTGACGTCGAAGTAGGCACCAAGCACGGCCACGACCAGCACGACGGTCAGCGCGATCGAGGTCCAGCCAACGATCTTCGATCCGCGCGACGTCATAGCAGACAAAATATAGTTTCTTCAGTTCTCGCCAGGCTGAAACGAGAACCCTGGCGTCCCGGGGACACGACCTGCACCCAGCCCGCCCCGGTACACACCCCCCGGTACACACCCCCTGCCCGCCTCGGTACACACCCCCTGCCCCGCTCGCCTCGGCGCAAGCCCCCGCCAACTCGGTGCCCGGCTCCGCGCCTCCCGGGGACGTCGGGACCCGGGGTGCCCGCATGGATGCGGGAACTGGTTCGTCAGTAAACCTCAGGCCATCGGGCTGGCCGGCCCGGAACAGCAGCAGGCAGCCTCCGCAAGGCTGAAAACGGGCCCCGAGCCCGTCAGCAATGCGGCCGTGCCTGATGTCGTTGGGAGAGACTGCTGAAGAGATCCATCCGGGCGGGCGGCACTCAGGTCACGGCAATCTCTGCGCCGGCGCTCGCCCGCGCTGACCTCAACGGGTGCTTCCGGCAGCGGCGCCTGCCGCTAGCCATGATCACGGGCGGTTCCGAGTGCTCATGGCCAGGTTCGGGGAGGACTTCAGTACTCCAGGCCAGGATCGGGGAGGGTCGTCAGTGCTCCGGGCCAGGATCGGGGGAGTTTCAGTGCTCCGGGGGCAGGTTCGGGGTGGGTTTCAGTGCTCGCGGCCAGGATCGGGGAGGGTTGTCCGCTGCTGCGGGGGGAGTTTTCGTGTCCGGGAGCATTTTCTCTCCTATGAGCGGTGAACTCTCCCCGCTGTGAAAAGGATCCCCGCAAAGCGCGGTGAAGTCTCCACGATCATGAAAACCGCGCCCCGGGCACGGCAACCAAGGCACCACGGCAACCGAGGCACCACGACAACCGAGGCACCACGACAACCGCCGCAACGACGGCAACCGCGACAACGACGGCAACCGCGACAGGCTGACGCCAGGCCTCCTACTTCAGCACCCTCTCCCCAGCAGCAACCAGTACCACGTTGCTCAGCCGAACCGGCTGCCGACAGGAGCAACGAGCACCACCATGCTGCCAAGGGCGCGATCAGAGCCACCTGGTCTGGCGGGCGCAGGCGGCCGGGGTCACTCGGGTCGGGGCTAGCAGGCACAGGTGGCTGAGGCTGTCGTCGGCGCCTGGTCGTAGTAGCCGTAGAAAGCGCTGTTGCGGCAGCGGACATTGGCGGTGATCCCGCCGTAGCTCGTGGCGAGTCCGCTGATCGACGCTGAGGTCGGCTTCGGCGGGGCGAGTGCCGTGAATGTCGAGCCGAGTATGACCTGCACAGTGCCAGCTGCCAGATCGGGGTTCACCTGGAGTTTGACCGAGGTGAGCTGCTGCTCAAGCATCCGCGCGGCAGGGAGGTCGGCCGGGCCTGAGTACTGGATCACCGACGTGGTGTAGGTGTTCGCCGGAGCGTAGCCGGTGCCCACTACGGTGAAGCCACGGCTCGTGAGCGCGCTCGACGCGTTCGCCGTCTCGTCGGTGCCGTTCGAGCCGTTCAGGATCTCGACCTTCACCTGGTTCAGGCCGGTGGTCAGGGGCTGGGCGGCGGCTGAAACGGTGGGGGACGGGGCCGATGGCGTCACGGGAGCAGATGGCGTCACGGGAGCAGATGGGGTCACGGACGCGGATGGGGTCGGCGAACCTGATGCTCCTGAGGGACTCTCATCGGGTGCCTGCCGCTTGGAGACCGTCGGCAGCGTAGTATCGTGCGTGAGCGCCCAGAACAAGCCATTCGACTGCGGGTGACTGAATTCTACCTCGTTGGGGTCGCCTGGATAGACGACCCATGGCGCCGTAATGAACTGGATATTCGTCAGCGAGATGCCGTGCAGGCTAGTCGCGATGTGCAGCAGCTCGGTGTCGCTCGCGTCGGTCATCAGGTTGCCGGCCACGTCGCCGAGTACCGTGTAGAGCTTGCTCGGGCTGTGCAGCAAGCCGGTGTGCAACACCCCCTTGACCAGTTGCGCCAGGAAGTACTGGTCGCGGGCGATCCTGTCGATGTCCGAGCCGTCGGCCACATTCTCGCGTGTGCGCCAGAATTGCAGCGCTACCCTGCCCCAGATACGGTGCCGCCCGGCTGAAAGGTCAAGGCCTGTGCCGCCGGCCTCCGAAATCGTGTTGTCGATCGCGAACGGCAGGCATACGTTGACCCCGCCGACGTCATTGATGACCTGCTCGAAACCGGTGAAATCCAGCTCAAGCACGTCATCGACGTAGATGCCGGTCTGCTGTTCGACGGTCTCGCGCACGCATTCGGGGCCGCCGGCGGCCAGCGTGCCGTTGATCCGCTCAAGCGCCTGGGGGTTTGCCTGCTGACCTGGCAGTCCGCTCCACGGCGAGCAGGCGTACTGCGGGACCATCGTGTCGCGAGGAATGCTGACGACGGTGACCTTGCCGCGCCCGGGTGAGATATGAACGAGCATGATCGTATCTGAGCAATTGCAGCCATACCGGCCGCCGATTGTGCCATTATGACCGTGCC
The DNA here is from genome assembly GCA_035716545.1 of Streptosporangiaceae bacterium. Taxonomy (GTDB): domain Bacteria; phylum Actinomycetota; class Actinomycetes; order Streptosporangiales; family Streptosporangiaceae; genus Chersky-822. The sequence continues at coordinate 66,194 of DASTJM010000105.1, read as the reverse complement.
GGTTATCCGAGCCGAGCAGCAGGATATTCAGCGCATTGTTATAGTGCGGCGGGCGGTGCTGCAGGTCAATCTTGGCGATATGGGTGACGCTATCTAGCTTGAGCCGTACCATAACGTAGGCGGTGAGTGAGCCCGCGACGAGGACGGCCGCGATCGCGATCGAGGTCCAGCGAACGATAGTCTTAGCCCGCTTCGACCGCATGAGCTTCATGAGTACTCCGGACCTGCGCGCAGATTGGCTCGGCAGCTGACTGGCGGTTGCCAGCTAAACGGCTAGCCAGCCTGGTTAGTTCCCTTCGCTGCCGCGTTCATGCGGGCGCACAGCTCACGGATTCTCTCCTGATGAGCGTCATCGGAGATTTGACCAGCACATCGCGCTCTGGCCCGCCTTCTATCCGGGTGATGAGCGCGTCCACGGCGGCGCTGCCCAGCTCGGCGAGCGGCATGGCGACGCTGGAAACCGGCACGTCGAGGAACGCCAGGCATTCGTCCTCGTCGAAGCTCAGCACCGACATCGCCGCCGGGACCGCCACGTTCGCCTGACGGAGCGCGGCCAGCACGCCGAACAACTGGTTGATGCTGCCTACAGCGCACGCGGTCGGCTTGCGCGGGTTGCAGAGCATCCGCTGCGCCGCCGCCAAGCCGCCTTCCTCGGTAGCCGCCGTGTGCAGCACGCTCACCGCGAGCCCGCGCGAGGCGCAGATCCGCCGCGCCGCGCTCACCCTGCGGTGCACGGTATCGACATCGGCAGGGCCGTCGATCAGGGCGATGCTCCGGTGGCCAAGCCCGGCGGCGTACTCGATGAAGATGCGGACCGCACCTGGCTCATCCATGACGACGTTGTTGCCACGGCGCGGGCCGCGCCGGTTGACGTAGACGTGCGGCGCGATCGGCACGCCGTCGGCGTGCTCGGCGATCCGCAGTGACGTGGCGATCAGCAGTCCGTCAACCCGGCTCTCCTCGACCAGGTAGCGGTAGCTGCCGGGTGGCTTGGGGTAGCCCTCGGGCTCTTCCACGATCATCACGACGTAGCCGCGTTCGGCTGCCCGCTGCAGCGCCCCGCGCTGCAGCCGCACCCAGATCGGGTTGCGCAGCAGCGGGATCACCAGGGCGACCGCGCCGACCCGGCGCTGCTTGAGCGCCCTGGCCAGCGCGTTCGGACGGTAGCCCTGCTGCCTGGCCACCGTCAGGATCTGCTGGTAGATCTCCGGCCTGACGGACTGAGCTGGGTCACCGTTGAGCACGCGGGACACGGTCGAGGTGTGCACGCCCACGGCCTCGGCAATGTCAATGAGCCGGGAGACCCGGCGCTGCGACGGCACAGGCGCTGGCCCTGCCGCAGAGCGCTTGCGGCCGGCCGCGGAGCGCTTGCGGCCGGCCGCGGAGCCGCCCAGGCCCGGATCTTCGGACAAGTGCCCGACCTCAGCCTGCGTCACGCCGGTACGCCGCCATCAACCATCAGGACGGCGCCCCGCAGGGCACCGGCGCCCTGCCGGTCACTCGCTCCTGAGCGCCCGGCGCCCGTCACGACCGCGATCGTCATACGACTTCCGCGACGGTCCTGGTGAGCAGGATCGCGGCGCTGAACGAGCGGTACGTGGCGAGCGGGTCGGGCCCGGCGAACCGCAGCTCGCGGTCACCGGTTCGCTCAACGCCGCGCACCCAGCTCGCCGCTTCGGCAATGTCGGTGGTGCGGACGGAGAGCTCGAGCACGGCGGAAGCCAGCGGCGGCGCCTTCGCTGCCGGAGCCGACTCGACCGCGCGGCTGGCGGTCTCCCGAATCAGCTCACATGCGCGGGCCGGGTGCAGACTGTGCGCCGCGAGCCTGCTGACCGACTCCTTGACCACGGCTGTGTGCACTCCGGGGATCAGCGCGGCGGTCTCGTCGCACGCGCCGCGGTCGCCGGTGACCAGCACGACCGGCACCCCGTAGTGCGCGGCGACCAGCGCGTTGATGCCGGCCTCACCGGTGACGACACCGTCCAGCCTGGCCTCGATGACCGCACGGGGGTTGTAGGTGTGCGACAGGCCGGCTGGCGCTCCGACCGACCCGTGGTAAGAGATAAAAAGCACGGCATGAAAGGTGTCGTCCAAGCCCTGCATCATGTACATGGGCTTGTGGCTGCCGGAAATGTAGGAGGCGCGGCCCGCCAGCTCGCCTGGCGGCAGGTTGCGCATCGCCGCGTGCGAGTCGTTTACCACGATCTCGGTCGCTCCGGCTGCCACCGCTCCCTCGATCGCCGCGTTCACCTCGTCGAGCAGCAGCTTGCGGCCGGCCGCGGCCTCAGGTCCCGGCCCTACGCACTGCTCCCAGTCCACGACGCCCGCCGTGCCCTCCATGTCGGTGGACAGGAAAACCTTCATGACTGTGTCCTTTCAACGTGGGTCCCCTCAAGATGAGCCCCCTCAAGGTGGGCCCCCTCAAGGTGAGCCCCCTCAAGGTGAGCGCGCTCGCAGATCCTGAACGCGGGCTCGCCGGCCTCCCAGACGCTGTAGGTCGCCCCGGGCTTGGTCGAGGCCCCGCCGTGCCGGCCGTCCGGAGTCAGGCACAGGACCTGCATCGGCGCACGGAACTCATCGGGCAGCTCGGCCGTCTCGGCGAGGACGCTGAGGCTTGCCTCGGTCGGATCGAGCCCTTGCCGCAGCGCCAGCACGGCGCACCGCGCTGTGCTGGCGCGGATCGCCAGTTCGCCCCGGCCCGTGCAGGCAGCCTCTCCGTACCGGTTGTCGCAGTAATTGCCTGCCCCGATTAGCGCCGAGTCGCCGACCCGGCCAGGGAACTTCCACGGATAGCCGCTGGTGCTGACCGCAACTGCCAGATTGCCGGCCGCGTCGAGCGCCAGCACGTTGACCGTGCCCCACGGTCCGTCGTGCGGCGCCAGCGCGCCGAGCCGCTCGAGCATCTGCTTCCGGTAGCTGACTTCTCCGGGCCCGTGGACTAGCTCGGCACGGGCAAGCCCTTCAGGCTCGAGTCCCTCACGCCACATCCGCTTCGCCTCGCCGGTCAGCGTCTCGCCGCGCTCGATGCCCGCCTCGTCGGCGAACTGCTCCGCGCCGGCGCCGACCAGCAGCACGTGCTGCGGCAGCCGGTCGCACACCGCCCGGGCGATCGAGATCGGATGCGGGAAGCCAGTCACCGCGGCGACCGCGCCTGCCCGGCGGGTCGCGCCATCCATGATCGAAGCGTCCAGTTCCACGACACCGACCAGATTCGGCAGGCCGCCGACTCCCACGTAGTGGTCCTCTTCATTGGCCTCGACGATGCGGACAGCGGCCTCTACCGCGTCCATCGCGCTACTGCCGGACCGCAGGAGCCGCATCCCCGCTTCGAGCCCGACCTCGCCGCGCTCGCTAGCCATGATGACTGGCGTACTGATGGCCTGGGCGCCGGTCCGCGTCGCCGGAGATCCGCTGGGCATACCCTAGTCCCCCTTCGCCGTCGCTGCCGTTCCATCGGCTGGCGGTGCCGCGGCGGGACCCGCCGGCCCCGCGTACGCGGAAACCCCGCCGAACGCGAAATGGCACGCAGCCTGATGCCCGTCGCCGCTGTGCCCGTCAACACCGACCGAGGTCAGCACCGGATCTTCGACCTCACAGACCGGCTGTGCGATCGGACAGCGGGTGCGGAACCTGCAGCCCCGCGGCAGCCGGAGCGCGCTCGGCGGGTCACCGACCACCGCAGGGCCATCAACGGCGGACATCTGGCTCGCGGTCAGCCTCGGGATGGCGGCGAGGAGTCCCCTGGTGTAGGGGTGCCTCGGGTCGGCGAACAGCTGCCCGGTGGGCGCGACCTCGACAATCCGGCCCAGGTACATCACCGCGACCCGGTCGCACAGGTGCCTGACCACCGCCAGGTTGTGCGAGATCAGCAGCAGCGTCAGGCCCAGCTCATTGCGCAGGTCGCGGAGCAGGTTCAAGATCGTGGCCTGCACGCTCACGTCGAGCGCCGACACTGGTTCGTCAGCCACCAGCAGGTCCGGTCGCAGCACGAGCGCCCGCGCGATCGCGACCCGCTGCCGCTGCCCGCCGGAAAACTGGCGCGGGAACGCTCGCATCGCTTCCGCTCCCAGCCCGACCGTGGTGAGCAGCTGGCCGCAGTACGCGTCGGCCTCAGAGGGCGGCACGATGTGGTGCACCCTGAGCAGTTCGCGCAGTATCCCGCCGACTGTCAGCCTGGGGTTGAGCGACGAGTACGGGTCCTGGAACACCATCTGGATACGCCGCTGGTCAGCTTTTGACCGGCGGCGCGGCAGCACCCGGCCATCGAACGTGAGCTGGCCGCGGTCGGGCGGCCGCAGGCCAGCCAGCGCCAGCGCGAACGTCGACTTGCCCGAACCAGACTCGCCAACCAGGGCAAGCGCCTCGCCGCGGTTGATGTCGAGGTCGACGCCGTCGACCGCGCGCAGGAAGCGCTGCTCGTTCTTGACGCGAGCGGCAAGCCTGGATCCGACCGCGAACGAGACCGCCATGCCGCTGACGGACAGCAGGGGACCGTGGCCCGGGCTGTCGGAGCTAGCCGCCCCAGCCACCTGGTCAGCTGTCATGGCCTCATCCGATCCGCGGCGGCTTCCTCGCACCGCTGATAATGCAGGCAGGCCGTCCAGCGGCCGCCGTCGATCTGACGCAGCGGGGTAGCTTCCACCCGGCAGTCCTCCTCGACGAATGCGCACCGGGGGTGGAACCGGCAGCCCGCTGGCGGGCTGACCAGGCTGGGCGGCGAGCCCGGGATCGGCACGAGTGACTCCCGCACGTACTCGACGTCAGGCGCCGACCTGACCAGTCCGAGCGTGTAGGGATGGCGCGGATCGAGCAGCACGTCAGCCACCGTGCCGCGCTCGACCAGCTCGCCTCCGTACATGACAGCCACCCGCTGGCATAGCTGCGCGACGACCGGCAGGTCGTGGGTGACAAAGATCAGGCTCACCCCGGATTCACGGCAGAGCCGCGCCAGCAGCCTGAGTATCTGATCCTGGATGGTGACGTCGAGCGCGGTGGTCGGCTCGTCGCACAAGATGATCTCCGGGTCGCAGGACAGCGCGATCGCGATCATCACTCGCTGCCGCATGCCGCCGGAGAACTCGTGCGGGTACGCGCGGAACCTGCGCTCGGGGTCGGGAATGCCGACCCGGCGCATCAGCTCCAGCGCCCGCGCGGCCGCCTGTGCCCTGCTGTAGCCCAGGTGAATCCGCGGTCCTTCGGCGATCTGGTACCCCACCCGCATCACCGGGTTCAGCGCGCTCATCGGTTCCTGGAAGATCATCGAGATCTTCGGGCCGCGGATGCGATTGAGGTTCGCGCTGCTCATCCCGACCATGTCCACGCCGTCGAGCAGGATCTGGCCTGAGGTCACCCTGGCCTCGGGCGGCAGCACGCCGAGGATCGCGCGCAACGTCATGCTCTTGCCTGAGCCTGACTCGCCGACCAGGCCTACCGCCTCGCCGCGCGCTACCTCGAGGGACACTCCATCCACCGCGCGGACGGTGCCGTGCCTGGCCGCGATCCGCACATGCAGGTCGCGGACCTGGAGCACGAGACCGTCCGCGCCGCCCGCGTCGGTCGCGCCCGCCCCGGTTAGACGCGGCCCGGTCATGCCTGACCTGGCCTGATGAGGTCGGCCAGGCCATCGCCGATCAGTGAGAGCGACAGTCCGACGATCACCACGACGAGGCCGGGAAACGTGGACAGCTGCCAGTGCGTGGTCAAGAAGTTCTGGCCGTCGTTGATCATCGATCCGAGGTCAGGGGTTGGCGGCGGAATGCCGAGGCCGAAGTAGCCGAGCGTCACTATCGCCAGGATGTCCTGCACGATGTCGGACATCGCATAGATAAAGGCCTGGCTGATCACGTTGGGCAGCAGGTGCCTGCCCATGATCCTCACGCTCGACAATCCGCCGGACTGGGCGGCAAGAACGTAGTCCTGCCGCTTCGCAACCAGGATCTCGCCCCTGATGATGCGAGCGTAAGAGATCCAGCCGACCAGCGTGATCGCGATGTAGATGCTGTGCTCGCCTGGCCCGAGCACGAACACGAGCGCGATGATCAGCACGAAGAACGGGAAGGCGACCACGATGTCGACCAGCCGCATGATCACGCCGTCGACCCAGCCGCCGAAGTAGCCGGAAATGCTGCCGAGCACCGTGCCGATGCAAAATGGCAGCAGCACCGCGATGAAGGCGATCCGCAGGTCGTTGCGCAGGCCGTAGAGCATCCTGGTGAACGTGTCGCGACCAAGCTGGTCGGTGCCGAGCAGGTGGTGGCTGTCAGGTCCGAGCAACGTCGCGCTCAGGTTGGGCTTGATCGGGTTGTACGAGGTCAGCAGCGGCGCGGCGATCGCTAGCGCGACGAGGATGCCGAGCAGGAGCAGGCCGGCGGCGAGCGCGGGCTGGGTGTACCACCGGCGCACCCGGCGCGGCGCGATGTGCGCGCCAGCGGCATCGGCCGCCGAGCTGAAATCCGGGCCGCCTGGCCGGGAGATGACGCTCATCGGCCGAACCTGACTCTCGGGTCAAGCGCCGCATAGGACAGGTCGGCGAGCAGGTTGACGAGGACGACGAGGACCCCGAAGACCAGGGTCACGCCCTGAACTACCGGGAAGTCCCGCTGGAAGATCGAGTTGATCATCAGCTGGCCGATGCCGGGGATCGCGAAGACATTCTCGATGACCAGCGTGCCGCCGATCAGGAAGCTGATGTTGATGCCGAGCACGGTCACCGCCGGGATGACGGCGTTGCGCAGCACGTGCCGCAGGAACAACTGGCGAGCCGGGACGCCCTTTGACTTGGCGGTGGTGATGTACTCGGCACCGAGCACGTTCAGCATGCTGGCCCGCAGGCTGCGGATCACCACCGGGGCCAGCGCGATCGCCACGGTCAGGGCCGGCAGGAACATCGAGTGCAGGTGGCCGCCGAACCCGCTTCCGTACCCGCTGACCGGGAACAGATGCGCGTGAATGGCGAACGCGTAGATCAGCAGGATGCCGACCCAGAAGGGCGGCATGCCAAGACCGAGTAGCGGCACCGCCCTGACGATGTGGTCGCGCACGCCGTCCCTGCGGCTGGCCGCGATCATGGCGAGCGGCACGCTGATGACGACGGCGAGCACGGCAGCGTAGATCACCAGCCACAGCGTGGCTGGCACGCGATCGGCGATGAGCCCGGCCGCGGGCACTCCGTAGAACAGGCTCTGCCCCAGATTTCCGTGTGCCAGGCGGTCGATGAACAGCCAGTACTGGCTGGCCAGCGGCCGGTCCAGACCCCACTGCTTGTGCAGTATGGCGACCGCCTTGGGGGTGGCGTGGATACCGAGAATGGTCCGCGCCGGGTCACCGGGGATCAGGTGGATCATGAAGAACACGATGATCGTCACGCCTAGTGCGACAGGGATCAGCATCAGCAGACGCTGGACGACAAACGTCATCCGCCCCAATGACCATCACCTCCCTGTTGCGGTGCTGTTCGAGGTGCCGCAGACGTCGGTGCGGCGCGGCGCCGGCGGCGCATGAAGGTAGCCGCCGGCGCCATCCGATCTGATCCCGCCGTTACTTACTGAGCCAGACGTCCTCCATGTGCATGTTGCCGAGTGGCGTCACATAGAAGCCGTGCACATTGCTCGTGGTCGCGTAGGGATACGGCGAGTAGTAAAGGAATGCCATAAACGCGTCCGCCGCGGAATCCGCTTGGACGATGTTGTAGAACTTCTGGCGCTGGGCCGGGTCGGTCGTCACCTCGGCCGCGTGGGTGTCCTTGACCACCGTCGGGTTGTCGTAGGAGGTAAAGAACGACTTGGCGCCCGACTTGGGGTCGACCGCGAAGGTGGCCAGCTCGTCAGGGTCGGGGATGTCCATGGTCCACAAGGTCAGGGCCATGTCGTACTTCTGATCCTGGAAGTCGGTGTTCGCGGTGTTCGGGTCGAGCTGGCTGATCTTGACGTTGATTCCCAGCGGCTTCAGCTCGGCCTGCAGCAGCGTGGAGATCGTGAGATAGTCCGAGTTACCCGACGGGATCGTGATCGTGGTCGAGAAACCGTGCGGAACGCTGGACTTCGCCATCTCCGCCTTGGCCGCCGCGAGGTCGAACTGCAGGCCCCGGGTAGCGGCCTGGTAGAACGGCACCTGCGGCGGGAATAGCGCGTTTGCCGGCTTGCCGTTGCCGAACAGCACGGCCTTGACCAGCGCCTCCCTGTTGATCGCGTACGAGATCGCACGCCGTACGTGCACGTCCTGGAACGGCTTGCGCAGCTCGTTGAAGGCCAGGTAGTTGGTCTGCGTGGAGTTGAACAGGTCCATGCTCACGCCCGGAGTCGTCTTCAGGCTGCTGACAGTTGACCATGCCGGGGTCTGGTCGACCTGCGCCTGGCCGCCCTTGAGCTCAAGTTCCCTGGTGTTGTCGCTGGGCACGTCGTCCCAGGTAACACTGTCCAGGTACGGCAGGCCCTGCTGCCAGTAATGCGGGTTCCTGACGAGCTTGAGCGCCTGGCCCTTGTGCCAGAAACCCCACATGAACGGACCGGTGCCGACCGGGTGGGTGTAGAACTGCGCCTCGGTCTGCCCGCCGTAGTTGTTCGGCACGACGCCATTGGCGAAGATCGACAAGTCGGCCAGCAACGGCGCCCAAGGGAACTTCAGGTGGATGACCACGGTGTCGGGCGACGGGTCGTCAACGGAAGAGATCGCCGAGTCCAGGTATGCCCAGCCTTGCGCCGCCTTGCGGTTCTGGTCGATCGAGAACTTCACGTCGGCCGAGGTCATCGGCTTGCCGTTGGAGAATTCGACGCCGTGCCGCAACTTGAAGGTGTACGTCTTCTTGTCAGCCGACATCGTGTAACTGGTGGCCAGCTCGGGCCGCACGCCCTTGCCATTGTTCGTCACCGTGTACAGAGTCTGGTAGATCTGCTCGAAGATCCAGATCGAATTGTTGTCGAATACCGTCGTGGCGTTCATCGACTGCGCGTCCTGCGTCGCGTCGAAAATGAGGTTCCCGCCATGGACGGGCACTCCGGCCCCGCCCCCGCTGCCGCCAGCTGACGACGTGCTCCCCCCTGATCCGCAGGCGGCCAGGATGACGAGTGCGCTGGCCGCGATCAGAGCCTTCGCCGCGGTGAATCGAACTCTCACGCAAGCTCCTTAGATCTCGCGCGACCGGAACCCGGCCGCTCCCTTTCGAACCCGGCCGCCAGGAACCCGGCAACGCCTACCGCCGCCGCAGAGAACCCAGTGTTGGCCAGCACGGGCGCCTACCGAGGAGCCAGCCGCAGAGCACCCGGCCGATCAGTACTGGAACGACGGCCGGGCCGGTGAGCCCCGGCTGCTTGCCCCAGAACTGGCCGCCGGTAACCCGGCTGCCCGCCCGCTAGCAAGCCACGCCGCTCGCCTCACCTAGACAAACCTTTGTTTTTCATAATCTGGCTGCAAACCGGCGAGTTGTAAATAGTAGGCGTATACCTAGACCGATGTAGTTACCGTGTTGTAACGTTCCGAGCCGTGCGCTATGTGGTGGTCGGGTGCGGTGCGATCGGCGGCACGGTCGCCGCCGGCCTGGTGCGTGACGGCCACGATGTCCTGGTCGCCGACGCGGACTCCAGGGTGGTCAACGCGGTCAACTCGGCAGGCATCTCGATCACCGGGCCGGTGGAGAACTTCACCGTGCCGGCCAGCGCAGTCAGCCCAGCCGACCTGCCCGAACGCCTTGACTGCCCGGTGCTGATCGCGGTCAAGGCGCACCACACCGCGTCCGCCGCTGACAGCGTGGCCGGCCGCCTGACCGGTGACAGCTACGTGCTGTCGCTGCAAAACGGCCTCAACACAACGATCTTGGAAGAAAAGCTCGGGGCGACCCGGGTCGTGGAGGCGTGCGTGAATTTCGGCGCCGACGCCATCGAGCCCGGTACGATCCTGCGCGGCAACCGGGCGACCTTCATGGTGGGCGAACCTGACGGCACGATCACCGGCCGGGTCGAAGCGCTGGCAGCCGATCTCGCCGACGCGACAGTCACCGACAACGTGCTCGGCTACATCTGGGCCAAGGAAGCCTACGGCGCGATGCTGGCGGCTGGTGCCGTCAGCGACCTGCCGATCGCGGACACGCTCGACGACCCGGCCTACCGGGAGCTGATGCTCGAGGTCGCGAGGCAGGTGCTCGCGCAGGCCCCGGTCACGGCGATGCCGCTCGACGGGTTCGACCCGTCCGATCTGGATGGCTCGCTGGCCAGGCTGGCCGAGTTCAACCGGGGCTCGGCGAAGACCCATTCGGGCATCTACCGTGACCTGGCCGTGCTGCACCGGCCCACCGAGGTCGCCGCGATCCTCGGCGGGCTGGCCGGCCCGGGCGCACCGCTGATCGGCCGGATCATCGACCTGATCGCGGCGATCGAGCGGGGCAGCCGGGTCTGCGAGCGCGCGAACCTTGACCTGCTGGCCGCCTACGAGCGGCTCGACCGGCTCGGCCCGCCGCTCAACGCGGTCGCCGCCGTCATCAGCGCGCCGGACAGGGCAGCGTCAGGGCCGCTGGCCGGCGAGCCGGTCGCGGTCAAGGACATCGTCGAGATCGCCGGGGTGCCCACCAGGTGCGGCAGCCCGGCCAGCGACGACGCCCCGGCCAGGAAGGACGCGGAGATCGTGTCCCGGCTGCGCGCGGCAGGCGCCGAGGTGTTCGCCGCTTCCCAGTGCCTGGAATACGCGGCCGGGTTCGCGCATCCAGAGGTCGGCGACACCCGTAACCCGAGAGATCCGTCGCGCACATCAGGCGGCTCGTCGGGCGGGTCGGCGGCGCTGGTCGCCGCTGGCGTCTGCGACCTCGCCATCGGCACCGATACCGGCGGGTCGATCAGGATCCCGGCCAGCTACTGCGGCATCGTCGGGCTGAAGCCGAGCTACGGGCTCGTGCCGGTCGACGGCATCTTCCCGCTTTCGCCGGCTTGCGACCACGCGGGCACCCTGACCGCTCACGTGCTCGGCACCGTCAGGCTGCTGGCGGTGCTCGCCGGACGGTCCGCGCCCGACCTGGGTGACTACGCCGGCAGCGGGCACTTCACCGTGGGAGTGCTGAGCGCCCAGCTCGCTGACTCCTCCGTCACCGCGCCCGTGGCCGATGCCATCCGGGCGGCGCTGGCGGCGCTCGCCGACGCCGGCTGGGAACTGCGCGAGGTGACCGGCTCCTGGCTGGATCAGCTCAGACGCTGGGAGCAAACCCTGGGCGTTATCGTTTCTTACGAAGGTTTTCAGGCACACGCCGGCCGGGATACCAGTCGCTACAGCGACGGCACCAGGGCGCTGCTCGAACTCGGCGCGTCGGTCACCGGCGCGGAGCTCGCCACGGCACGGGCGGAGCAGGCCGAGCTCACCGCCGCGATCGAGGCGAGCCTATCCGGCGTCGACGCGCTCGCCGGGCCGTCCGTCGGTTACGTGGCACCCGCCGAAGACCCGCCATTCGGGCTCGGCGACGACAACGGCGAAGGCCGGTTCAGCGGCCCGTACAACCTCAGCGGCCACCCCGCGCTTTCGATGCCGGTGCCCGCTCCCGGGCTGCCGGTCGGGCTTCAGCTAGCCGGGCGGCGCGGCGCCGACTTCGAGTTGCTCAGGGTCGCGGCTGCCGCCGAGCGGGTGTTCACGCGCGCATAGGCAGCGCGCATAGGCAAAGGAAATCCACGGGGAAGGGCTAAATCTCGATGGGTACTAATGTCAGGCGCCGTACGGTCGGGATCGCCGGGTTTGACGTTCCGGTCGTTGAGGTAACCGGTTCCGGCGACGGGCCCCGGCTGACCGTCATCGCCGGAGTGCACGGCTGCGAGTACGCGTCGATGGCCGGCGTGCGTCAGTGGTCGTCGGGGCTCGGCGCGCTCGACCTGCGCGGTTCCGTGCTCGCCGTGCCGGTGCTCAACTTGCCCGCGTTCGAGGCCAGGAGCCCGTTCGTGATCCCCGCGGACGGCAAGAACCTGAACAGGTACTTCCCCGGTGACCCGGCCGGCACGCTGACCGAGCGGTTCGCCCACGACGCGTTCGCCAAGCTGATCGCGGGGTCCGACGCGGTGATCGACGCCCACTGCGGCGACCAGCCCGAGGCGCTCGAACCGTTCGCGCTCTATGACGCCGGGCCAGCCGAGGAGCGCGCGCTCGGGCTGGCCTTGGCGTACGGCCTCGGCTACATCATCAGGCAGGAACCTGGCCCTGACCGCCCCATCAGCGGCACGTCCAGTGCAGCCGCCGCCGGGATCGGCATCCCGGCCATCACCGCCGAGGCAGGCGGCTGCGGCATCATCGAGACTGCGGCCGTCGGCCTGCACGTGCGCGGGCTGAACCAGGTGCTGGCGCACCTGGGCATGGTCGAGGGCGGCGCTTCTGCCGGTCCCGGCGCCGCGCCGGTCAGGCTGACCCGCTTCATCTGGCTGCGCTGCGCCGACGCCGGCTGGTGGTCACCAGCGGTCGAGCCGGGCGACTCCGTCTCGGAAGGCCAGGTGCTTGGCACCGTGAGCACGCTCGATGGCGCCGAGGTGCTGCAGACCATCGAGGCGCCGGCCGACGGCGTGCCGATGTTCATCACCAGCTCACCCGCCGTCGCCGCCGATGGCCTCCTGCTCGGGCTGGGCGCCGCCTAACGGCCCCTATCCGGTCAGAGCGACGTCAGCATTATCAAAGGCGAGCCATCAAGGTGCGCCCGCCGCCCGCCGGCGCGGCACGCCCCGGGCACTGGTTTGCCTCGCGCCCAGGCCCACCTTTGGGACATCCAGGGCGCTCTAGCGCCACCTTTGGGCCATCGAGGGGCCAGTCGCCAGACAGCCAGCCTCGAAATAGCCAGTTCGCTGAGGGCCGCCTGATCCGGACAGCGTCCGGATCTTCCGCGTATGCGACCGGTCACCCGATTCGGCTCGCAAGCCAGCGCTAGATCACTCGCGGGGGTGCGCCTGCATCGGTGGCCATGGGGCGGCCTTCGGCGGCCCACTGCTGCATGCCGCCCGCGACATTGACCGCGTTCCAGCCCGCACCGGTCAGAGCTCCGGTCGCGTGGGCCGAGCGGTGACCCGACCGGCAGATCACGTAGACGGTCTCGTCGCCGGGGATCTCGGAGGTCCGCAGGCCGAGTTCGCCAAGCGGGATATGCGTCGCACCCGGAACGTGGCCGGCGGCCCACTCGTCCGGCTCGCGGACGTCGAGCAGCCATCCGTCGCCTGGCACCTGCGCGACCGGTACCTCGGGAACTGACTGGCTCATCTCGCGGCACTCCCCTGCGATCGTGCTGGCCCGGATTATCTCAAGGCTAGTGTGCTCATCCACGCGGGGAGCACACATCGGCTCTGACCGCGGCCCGGTTAGGATCGCATTCGTGCTGATTCGTGATGCGCTGCCGTCGGAAATGACGAAAGTTGGTGACATCAGGGTCGCGGCTTACCTGGCTGGCAATCACCTGGACCCGAGTTCGGGATATGAAACCCGGCTGCGCACGCTAGGAGCCGACGGAATCGGCGATGTGCTCCTCGCGGTGGAGGCCGGCGCCATCCTCGGCACCATCATGCTGCAGCCCTGGCCGGCAGCCGGTGAGGTGGTGACTGGCCCCGGCGAAGCTGAGATCCGGGCGCTTGCGGTCGCGCCTTCGGCCCAGCGCGGCGGGGTCGGTTCCGCGTTGCTCATGGCGATCATCGAGCGGGCCAGGTTCCGCGAGGTGAGGCACCTGGTATTGCTGACCCAGCCCGACATGACCGCGGCGCGGTCCATCTACAAACGGGCCGGATTCGTCAGGCTGCCCGAGCGGGACTTCTCACCGCGGCCGGAATCGCCGCTGCTCGCCTACGGCATGCGGCTACCTGCCGCCGGGTGACCCACTGCTGTCATTACGCCCGGCGGCCATCGCTTGCTGCTTGTCCTCTTCGTCGCGGGCCATCTGGTTGACCTTGCGCAGATGCTTGGACATTGACCTGAAGACGAAGTACAACAGCACGGCCATGCCGAAAACCACGAGGAACGCGACTGCTCCGGGCTGCGCGAGCAAGCTTGTCTTCGTCGCTGCCGCTGTCTGGATCGCCGCAGCGGCTACCAGGAAGGTCAAATTTGCACCTTCTCTCGGATACCGGCGAAAAGGTCATCCTCGACAGTGCCGGTCGCGTCGGTATCCACGACCGACCTGGCTAGATGATAGTCCTCGGTCGGCCAGGCATCGCGCTGCACCTCCAGCGGGATAGTGAACCAGCCACCGGTCGGATCCACCTGAGTCGCGTGCGCGATCAGCGCCTGGTCCCTGATCTCGAAGTAGTCCGCGCAGGCAATCTTCGTGGTGACCTCGAAGACCTTGCGGTCCGGATCATCGGTCCACTTCGCCAGCCGCTCGGCATAGGGCGATTGAAGTCCGAGCTCGAGCATCTTGTCGTGCATCGCCGTCATCCTGGCCTTGTGGAAGCTGACGAAGTAGTACATCTTCAGCGGTTGCCACGGATCGCCGCAGCCTGGGTAGCGCTCAGGATCGGCGGCAGCCTCGAATGCCTCGACCGACACGCGGTGGGTCATGATGTGGTCGGGGTGCGGGTAACCGCCGTTCTCGTCGTAGGTGAGGATCACGTGCGGACGGAACTCGCGCACTGCCCTGACGAGCGGCCGCGCCGCGATCTCGAGCGGCTGCACGGCGAAGCAGTCTTCCGGCAGCGCGGGCGGCGGGTCGCCCTCTGGCAGGCCGGAGTCGATGAAGCCGAGGAACTCCTGGCGCACGCCCAGTATTTCGCGCGCCCTGGCCATCTCATCCCGGCGGATCGCGGGCAGATTCGCTTGCACCTCAGGCCGGTCCATGGCCTTGTTGAGGATGTCGCCGCGTTCCCCGCCGGTCAGCGTGCAGACAAGCACGTCGACCCCCTCGCGCACGTACTTGGCCATCGTCGCCGCGCCCTTGCTCGACTCGTCGTCCGGATGGGCGTGCACCGCCATCAGCCGCAACGACCCCCCGCAAGGGGCAACTGAACTGCCAGTTGATCCGCCAGCGCCCGGGACCGGCTGCTCTGCGCATGCTGCGACTGACTCACTGCTACTTGCTGACATACGGAATATCTCCCTCGACGGGGCCGGCCGGGCGAGCGATGACTAGGTTGCCGGCTCCCCGCACGCCCTGACCCAGAGTCAGGTGCCGCGACCTGGCAACAGAGTGGGTAACGCACGTCACCGCCGCCCGCATTCCCCGCCCAGATCGGGACACCTGGGACGGCGGACGTCGTGTTTGATCACAAGTTCTCGTGGCTTCACCGATCCGTTAGCGGGCCGAAACCAGCGTCTGCTAGCGATCTGGGGCGAATCCTGTGGGAGACTTTTACCTTTGGTGGTGGTCTAAAATCGATCTGACATTCGAAATAGTTCACTGAACTGTAGATGGTTGAATTGACTCGCTGAGACAAAGTAGTCTCGATGAATTACCCCCAACTGTTGGGGCCCGGCCGGGGCCCGGCGGAGTGAATCTCCGTGCGGCGGATGCGAGGAGTGCTTGTGACCGAGACCCGTGACGACACTGTCACCTGGCTCACCCAGGAGGCGTATGACCGGCTCAAGGCCGAGCTCGATCACCTCTCCGGCCAGGGCAGGATCGATATTGCCAAGAAGATCGAGGCAGCTCGGGAAGAGGGCGACCTGCGGGAAAACGGCGGGTATCACGCAGCCAAGGAGGAGCAGGGCAAACAGGAGGCACGGATCCACCAGCTCACTCACATCCTGACTCACTCCAGGGTTGGCGAGCCACCGCGTACTGAGGGCGTGGTCGGCCCCGGCATGACCGTGACGGTCAAGTTCGAGGGCGAGGACACCGAGGAGACGTTCCTGCTCGGCTCGCGCGAGGAGAGCGGCGCTCCGATCAACGTCTACTCGCCTAAGTCTCCGCTCGGCGAGGCGATCTCGGGCAAGAAGGTGGGCGAGACGGCGAGTTACAACCTGCCCAACGGGCGCAGCCTCACCGTCGACATCATTGACGCCGTCCCGTATGGGGCGATCTAACGTCTGGCCACGCCATCGATGACCCGCAGATGGCGCTCCGGTGCCATCAGTGTCCTGAGGGCGAGCCGTGCCCTGAGCGCGAGGCTCTCGGGGAGTACCCGGAAAGTGCTCATTGACCTCGGCGTCATCGTTGACGGCCAACTCGTCCGCTTGCAGCCTGGCCTGGCTTGGCGCGCGGCGCTGACGATGCGGCCTAGCGCGGTACGCCGACGCCACCGCCGGCGCCTCCCAAGGTGACGGCGGAGTCGCGCGGGCCGGTGGAGGAGGGCTGCGGCAGCGAAGTTGCTAAAAAACACGGTCCCGGACTGGGTGAGTCGGGGACCGTGCTGAGTTAGCTGGTCAGGCAGCCATGGATGGCTCGGGTTCGGGCTGGGACTCCGTTGGGGTGCTGGTGTGGCCCCGCAGCGGGATCTCCTTTACCAGCCAGGCGAGCCCGAACACGATAGCCGCGGTCGGTGCCGCCCAGATGAACACCACGTCCAGGCCATGCGCTAGCCCGGCGAACACGACCTCCCTGACCGGGAGCGGCAGGTGCCTGACGGCCGTCGGGCTGAGGCCGCCGGTGCCATTGACCTTGAAACCGTGCAGCTTCGCCGCCAGCGAGGAGTTCAGCGCGCGGAAGAAGATCACGCCGAAGATCGACACGCCTATCGAGCCGCCGATCTGCTGGAAGAACGACCGCGAACTGCTGGCCACGCCCATATCCCTCGGGTCCACGCTGTTCTGGGCGATCAGCGTGGTGATCTGCATCAAGAAGCCCATGCCGATACCGAAGATCACGAAGAAGCCCATTGAGGTCAGCCGCGAAGTGCTCGGGCCGAGCGTCGCGAGCAGCAGCATGCCGCCGGTCATGATCGCGCCGCCAATGATGGGTAGCGCCTTGTACCGGCCGGTCTGGACGGTGAACCGGCCCGCGATCAGCGAGGTCGTGGTAGCGCCGAGCATCATGGGGATCAGCATGAGGCCGCTGACCGTCGGGGAGGCGTTCTGAACGGTCTGCTGATATAGCGGCAGGAACGTCATCGCGCCGAACATCGCCAGGCCAAGCAGGAAGCTCATGGAGCTGGCCAGGCTGAAGTTCCGGTTCTTGAATACGTGCATCGGCAGGACCGGCTCGGTCGCCTTGAACTCCACCCAGATGAACGCCGCCACCGCCGCGATCGCGATGACGATCAGCGACAAGATGGTGGCCGATCCCCAGGCGTACTGGCTGCCGCCCCAGGTCGTGACCAGCACGATCGCGGTTGCGCCAACCGCGAGCACAGCCGCCCCCAGGTAGTCGATCTTGTGCGCGATCTTGTGCACCGGCAGGTGCAGCGTCGCGATGATGTAGAGCAGCGCCGCGCCGCCGACGGGCATGTTGATGTAGAAGATCCAGCGCCAGGACAGGCTATCGGTGATATAGCCGCCGACCAGCGGGCCAGCGATCATCGCGATCATCATCGCGGCCATCATGTAGCCCATGTACTGACCGCGCTCGCGAGGCGAGACCATGTCACCGATCGTCGCGATCGCGCCGACCATGAGGCCGCCGGCGCCAAGGCCCTGGATCGCCCTGAACGCGATGAGCATGTCCATCGAGTGCGACTGGCCGGAGAGAGCGGAGCCGACGAGGAAGATCACGATGGCGGAGATCAGCAGCCGCTTGCGGCCGTACAGGTCGCCGAGCTTGCCGTACAGGGGCGTCGTGATCGTGGAGGCAAGCACGTAGGCGGTGACAACCCAGGACAGATGGTTAAGCCCGCCGAGATCCCCGACGATACGCGGCAGAGCGGTGGAGACCACGAGCTGGTCAAGCATCGCAAGGATGAGCGCGAGCAGCAGGCCAGGCAAGACGAGCACGACATCGCGCCTGCGGCCTACCGATGGCTCGGCTTCCTGGCCGACCACCGCCTCGACTTCTGACATAGTTCTTGCTCCCTCGTTCACGTCTCAGCTCACCGGGCAAACGCCCGGGCCATCGTAGGCGCGGTCCGACCCGGCCGACCGTCCCCAGACTGGCCTCGCCCTTCTGCCCATCGGCCCCGTACCCCGGTCAGCGACCGGCACCGCGCCATGCCGGCCTAGTTGCCGACAGTTTGGGCTGCCCATTCCGTTCCCCTTCAGAATGGAGAGCCTGCGAGTAACCTACTTGCCGACCGGCTAGCATTTTCACGTGAGTCAGCCTATGCTGCTCACTAACCGGTCGTCAAGTAGGTTAATGCAGAGGTGGCGCACGACAATGAATGACCCCCAGCGGGTCGACACGGCGCTCGCGGCCGCTCAGGGCGCAGCTGGCGAGCGCGACTCACGCACCCGGTCGGGCACCAGGGCCAGGATTCAGCAGGTCGCGGTGGAGCTTTTCACTGAGCACGGCTACGAGGGAACCTCGCTGCGTGAGATCGCCGAGCGCCTCGATGTGACTAAGGCGGCGCTGTACTACCACTTCAAGTCCAAGGAAGACATCGTCACCAGCCTGGTCGAGGACTACTCACACAAGATGGACCAGCTCATTGCCTGGGGCCGGGAGCAGCCGAGGACCGCGCAGGCACGCCGCGAGATCATGAGCCGCTACGTCGACATCGTCGCCGAGGGCGACAAGGTCTTCCGCATGCTCCATCAGAACCAGGCCGCGGTGAGCATGCTGGCTTCGGCGAAGAGCAGGGGCGAGCTGTTCAAGGAGCGAATCCAGTTCCTGATCGACCTGCTGACCGAGCCAGGAGCCGGGTTGCCCGAGCGGGTGAAGGCGGCGATGGCAATCGGCGGGATCAGCGTGGGCTGGATGTTCTTCGCCGACCAATCGGATCGTCACGAACTCACCGAGGCGCTGAGCACGATCGCCAGCGAGATCGCCGAGCTGCCTTACCCGGGCAGGGGACCGGCGGGGCACTAGCCGGGACTAGCCACAGGACTAGCCGATTTGCGGGTCAGCGGACTGCGAGGCCGCTGTTGCCCGCGCTAGCGGCTGTTGCCCGCACTAGCGGCTGTTGCCCGCACTAGCGGCGTCGTCCGGTAGCCGACCGTAGTCGCCAGCGCGATCACCGTGGCGGTGCGCACGACACCGGGCACATCGACGATCGCGTCGATCACCCGCTGCAAATCGGCGTTGGTGCGTGCGACCACGCGGCAGAGCACGTCGCCAGGCCCGGTGATCGTATGGGCTTCGAGTATCTCGGCGATGCCGGCCAGGTGCCCGGCGACCTGATCGCGGCCGGCCGCCTGAGTCAGTTCGACTGTCACGAATGCCGTAACCGCGTGCCCGATCGCCGCCGGATCGATGTCAGGACCGTAGCCGGTGATGACGCCACGCTGCTGCATCCGGTCCAGCCTCGCCTGGACTGTGCCTCGTGCCACGCCTAGCCGCCGGGAAGCTTCGAGCACCCCGATCCTGGGTTCGCGTGCCAGCAGCTCGATGAGCCTGGCGTCCAGCTTGTCAATCATGGCGTCATCGTGCTCAGTTCTGCCGGACTGTTGCGTCGTAGGTTATACATATTGTCTATCTAATCAGCTATCAGTTGCACATCCTGTCCTAGTGATCAATCCTGCGAAGGGGTAGGCCGACTCCGGGAGGATGACCGATGACCACTTCGACTGAGTCCGCACGGCGCGTCGCGAGCAGCAGCGATGAGTTCGAAGTCGAGGGGATGGACGCGGTCGTGTTCGCGGTCGGCAACGCCAGGCAGGCCGCGCATTTCTACTCAACGGCGTTCGGCATGCGATGCGTGGCGTACCGGGGCCCGGAGACTGGCTGCCCGGATGAGGCCAGTTACGTGCTCGAGTCCGGGTCGGCGCGGTTTGTGCTGCGGGGGCCCGTGCGTCCGGGGACGGCACTGGCCAGGCATGTCGCCGCGCATGGCGACGGTGTGATCGACCTGGCGATCAAGGTGCCCTCGGCGCGCGATGCGTTCAGGTACGCGACCGCTCATGGCGCGCGGCCGGTGGAAGAGCCGCGGGTCAGTGAGGACAAGGGCGGCCAGGTTGTGACCGCGGCGATCGCCACGTTCGGCGATACCAGGCACACCCTTGTCGAGCGAGCCGACTACGCGGGTCCTTACCTGCCTGGCTATGCCACCGTCGTCCCGCTCGTCTCGCCGCCCGAGCGGCCGTTCTTCACGGCGGTCGATCACTGCGTGGGCAACGTCGAGCTGGGCCTGATGGACGAGTGGGTCGACTTCTATCACAAGGTGATGGGCTTCACGAACATGAAGGAGTTCGTGGGTGACGACATCGCGACCGAGTACTCGGCGCTGATGAGCAAGGTCGTGGCCGACGGCTCGGGAAAGGTCAAGTTCCCGATCAACGAGCCGGCGACCGGGCCGAGAAAGTCGCAGATCGATGAGTACCTGGAGTTCTACGGCGGGCCTGGAGTCCAGCACATAGCGCTTGAGACTGACGACATCGTGTCGGCGGTCGAGCGCATGCGGGCGGCTGGCGTTGCGTTCCTGTCAACGCCCGACAGCTACTATGACGCCCTAGGCCAGTGGGTCGGCGACACCCGGGTGCACGTCGAGCAGCTACGCGCACTGCGGATTCTCGCCGACCGCGACGAGGACGGCTACCTGCTGCAGATCTTCACCAAGCCGGTACAGGACCGCCCGACGGTGTTCTTCGAGCTGATCGAGCGGCACGGCTCGCAGGGATTCGGCAAAGGCAATTTCAAGGCGCTGTTCGAGGCAATCGAGCGGGAGCAGGAGCGGCGCGGCAACCTGTGACGCCGGCTGGGTGGCGCCCGGTCCGCGTGGCGGCGTTCGGATGGCACCCGGTCCGCGTTACGGCGCCCGTCAGAAGCCCGGCACGCGCGACGCCGTCCGGCTGGCGCCTGGTCCGCGCGGCGGCGCCCGTCAGAAGCCCGGCACGCGCGACGCCGTCCGGCTGGCGCTTGGTCCGCGCGGCGGCGCCCGCTGGTCAGCCGCGGCCGGTCAGACGAACTCGAGCTGGTAGCCGGTGGCGCGGAGCGCTGCGATGATCTCTTCCTTATGCTCGGGGCCACGCGTCTCGAGCTGGAGCATAACCTCAACCTCCTCTATAGCGAGGCTGGCAGACACCCGTTCGTGCGCGACGTCGAGGACGTTCGTGCCATGCGCGGCAAGCGTGGCCAGCAGCGCCGCCAGCGAACCCGGCAGGTCGAAGATCCGGCAACGCAGCGCGAGGTAGCGCCCAGCGGCGGCCAGCCCGTGCCGCAGCACTCTGGACAGCAGCAGCGGGTCGATGTTGCCGCCAGAGAGCAGCACCACGACCGGCGGCTCGACCTCGGCGGGGTGCTCCAGCAGAGCGGCCACGCCGGCGGCGCCCGATGGCTCGACGAACTGCTTCGCACGTTCCAGGCACAGCAGCATTGCCCGGGAAAGGCCATCCTCAGTGACCGTCAGCACCCGGCTGGTCAGCTTGCTGATGATCTCGAATGTGAGGTCGCCCGGGGTGGCGACAGCGATCCCGTCGGCCATGGTCGGCGAGGCGACGACGGTGACCGGCCGGCCCGCCCGCAGTGAGCCAGGGAACGGCGCGATCGCCTCCGCCTGCACGCCGATGACCTCCGGCGCGACGACGTGTTCGGGGGCTTCAGCTTCTCTGGCGCCAACAGGAGCCGTCTGGTGGCCGCGCACTCCGAGCGCGACACCCGCGACAAGCCCGCCGCCTCCGGCCGGAACGAGAATTGTGCGCGCCTGCGGGCACTGATCCATGATCTCCACCCCGACGGTGCCCTGGCCCGCGATCACGTCAGGGTGGTCGAACGGGTGGATAAAGACCGAGCCGGTCTCGTCGGCGATCTCACGCGCCTTGGCCAGCGAGTCGGCGATGGCGGCTCCGTGCAGCACAACCTCGGCACCATAGCCGCGCGTGGCGGCGATCTTAGGAAGCGGCGCGTTCTCCGGCATGACGACAGTCGCCCGGATGCCGAGAACGGATGCGGCGAGCGCGACACCCTGCGCATGATTGCCAGCACTCGCGGCTATCACGCCGCGTGCGCGCTCGGCATCGGTCAGCCGGGAGATCCGCCAGTAGGCACCCCGGATCTTGAACGAGCCCGCGCGCTGCAGGTGCTCGCATTTGAGCCAGACCGGCCCGCCAACGAGGTCAGCAAGGATCTTCGAGTGCAGCATGGGGGTTTGCCGCACGACTACGCGCAGCACTTTGTGCGCCCTCAGAATGTCATCGTAGTTAACCTCCGCTAATTCCCTCATGCAAGGAGTTTGGCACCACCCGGTACGCCCGCGCGAGACCCGAGCATGCAGCCCGTTTCCTGAGACATTGACGACGGTTTTGGAGGAGAGTTTCCGGGTTCGGGAGGATTTTCGTGCTCCACGACGAAAAAGCTCCCGCACCCGAAAACGCTCCCCCGGGAATCCGACAACCCTCCCGCAGCGTCCGCAACGTTCCCATTACGCCGCAACCCTCCGGGCTAACCCGACAACCCTCCCCGCAGCGCCGGCAACGTTCCCATTACGCCGCAACCCTCCGGGCTAACCCGACAACCCTCCCCGCAGCGCCAGCAACGTCCCAATTGTGCTAGCAGCCTTCCCGGTAAACCCGACAACCTTCCCTACGCCGACAGCCTCCCCCATCACGCCGGCGGGCCGCGCCCGCCCGGGAATCGGGGCGCGGGTGGCGCGGGTAGTCGGGCTAGTCACCGGTCCAGTAGGCGTCGGCGGCGACGACGAGGGCGGCGGCGCCGACTAGACCAGCGTGCTGG
Organism: Streptosporangiaceae bacterium; assembly: GCA_035716545.1. GTDB lineage: Bacteria > Actinomycetota > Actinomycetes > Streptosporangiales > Streptosporangiaceae > Chersky-822. Next base: position 43,576 of record DASTJM010000105.1, on the reverse strand, counting down.
CCCAGTGCAGCGGGAACTACGCGGACCTCACGGGCGAACTCAAGCATCGTGTGGGCCGCGAGCGACTCCTGGAGGGGCTCGAAGATCAGCGCGCCGGCCTGGGACAGGCCGCCTCCGATCGAGACGACGTCCAGGTCGCACAGGTTCGTAGCCGAGGCAATCGCGATGCCGAGTGCCCGGCCGGCCCTGCGCATTGCCGCGCGAGCCACCGAGTGCCCCTGAGCGGCGTCGCCGGACAGGTCCTTGGCGGTCATCCCTGGCTGGTCAAGGCGCCAGCCCTGGCCTTGCGCCCAGTCCACGAGTGCCGGCCCCCTGGCGATGGCTTCCAGGCAGCCGATCCCGCCGCACACGCACAACGGGCCGTCGTCGGGGTCGACTACCACGTGACCGATGTGGCCGGCGTTGCCTGAGGCCCCGTCGATCAGGTGACTGTCGAGTATCAGCCCGCCGCCCACGCCGGTCGAGACCACCATGCCCAGCATGTGCCGCCGGCCGCGCCCGGCGCCGCGCCAGTGCTCGCCGGCCGCCATGCACACCGCGTCGTTGTGGACGCGGACCGGGTGCTCGCCGCCAAATCGCTCCGCGAGCCTGGCACGGAGCGGGAAGTCCCGCCAGGCCGGGATGTTCAGCGGAGAGACGCGCCCGGCTGGCCACTCCATCGGCCCGCCGCAGCCGCAGCCGACGCCGGACAGCTCAGCCATGTCGGTCACCTTCGCGACTTTGAGCACGGCAAGCAGCAGCGACTCCAGGGTCCGCCACAGCCGCTCGCCATCCACGTCGCGCGGTGTGGGCACCTGGTCCCAGGCGATGAGCCGCCCGCCTGGCTCGGCAACTCCGGCGGCGATCTTCGTACCGCCGATGTCGATGACCAGGATGGGCCCGCGCTTCGTCATGTTGAGCCTCCAAGGATGCGGACCACGCCGCAATGGACATAGTGTCGAATCGTGCAGCCACAACGCCAGTCCTCACCAGACACCGTCACAGCAGCCCCAAGCGCCGGGACACTGGGTGCGCTCCGCGCGAGCGGGCACCGGTTCACCAGCGTCAAGGATGAGGTGCGGCAGAACCTGATCGCGCGGTTGCGCGCGGGAGACGACCCGTTCCCCGGCATACTCGGGTTCGATCAGACGGTACGTCCGCATCTGGAGCGTGCCTTGATCGCGGGCCACGACGTGATCCTGCTAGGGGAGCGCGGCCAGGGAAAGACGAGGCTGATCCGCACCCTCACCGGGCTGCTCGACGAGTGGTCGCCGGTGATCGCCGGCTGCGAGATCAACGATCACCCGTACGCGCCGGCCTGCGTCAGGTGCCGCAGGCTGGCCGCCGAGCTTGGTGACGAGCTGCCGGTGACCTGGCGGCACCGCGACGAGCGATATGGCGAGAAGCTCGCCACCCCCGACACCAGCGTCGGCGACCTCATCGGGGACATCGACCCCGTCAAGGTCGCCGAGGGCCGGACGCTGGGTGACCCGGAGACAATTCACTACGGGCTGGTGCCGCGCACGAACCGCGGGGTCTTCTGCCTCAACGAGCTGCCCGACCTGGCCGAGCGGATCCAGGTCTCACTGCTGAACGTGCTCGAAGAACGCGACATCGCCGTGCGCGGCTACGCGCTGCGGCTGCCGCTCGACATCATGCTCCTGGCCAGCGCGAACCCGGAGGACTACACGAACCGCGGCCGCATCATCACGCCGCTCAAGGACAGGTTCGGCGCCGAGATCCGCACCCACTACCCGCTCTCGCTAGACGACGAGCTTGCCGTGGTCAGGCAGGAAGCCGAAATCGCCTGGGGTAACTCGGGCAGCGCCGGCGACGCCCAGGACGCTGTGCTGCCGCCGCACCTGATCGAGGTGATCGCGCGGTTCACCAGGCTGGTGCGGAGCTCGCCGGCGGTCGATGCGCGCTCCGGGGTCTCGGCGAGGTTCGCGATCGCGGCAACCGAGGCCGTGGTCGCCGCCGCAGTCAGGCGGGCAGCTATCGGCGGTGAGGACCAGCCGGTCGCCAGGATCTGCGACCTGCCTGCCGTGGTCAGCACGCTGCGCGGCAAGGTCGAGTTCGAGGTCAGCGAGGAGGGCAGGGAAGCCGAGGTGCTCGAGCACCTGCTGCGCCGCGCGACCGCGGACACGTTCCGGGCACATCTGGGCAGCGCCGACTTGTCCGGCCTCGTCGCCAGATTCGCCGAAGGCGCCAGCGTCGAGTCGTCTGATTTGCTTCCCGCGGCCGAACTGCTGCGCAGGATCGGGGAGGTACCCGGCCTGGCCCGGATCATGGAGCGACTCGACGGCGGCGGCGGTGAGTCGTTCGGGCAGGCGGCCGCCGCGCTCGAGTTTGCCCTGGAAGGCCTCTATCTCATGCGCAGGCTGTCCAAGGACACCGTCGACGGCGGCACCGTTTACCGGAGCTGAACCGCAACCACCGAACCGCAACCACCGAACCGCAACCACCGAACCGCCACCACTGAACCGCCACGACTGAGCCGCGAGAACCGAGCCGGCAAGGAAGGCAGGAGACTGTGAGCGGCTACCGCTACGGGGAGTATCACGGCGGACCTGACCCGCTCGAGCCTCCCTACGACGTGCGGGGTGCCGTCGACGCCCTCGGCGACTCGATCCTCGCGGGCGACGACCCGGCCAGCGCCCTGCGGGATCTGACCCGGCGCGGCTTGTCGGGCCGGCGTGGCCTTGACGATCTGCTCAGGCAGGTCAGGGAACGGCAGCGGGAGCTGCGCAGGAGCGGCAGGCTCGACGGCATACTTGAGCAGGCGAGCGCGCTCCTCGACACCGCGATCGGCCAGGAACGGGCTGAGCTCTTCCCTGACCCGAGCGACGACGCCAGGATGCGCGAGGCCGAGCTCGACTCAGTGTCTCGTGACACCGCTACCGCCATCCGGCAGCTCGCCGGCTATCAGTGGCGGAGCCAGGCCGCCGCCCAAACGTTTGAGCAGCTCAAGGACCTGCTCAGGCGTGAGGTGCTCGACAGCCAGTTCCGCGGCATGAAGGACGCGATGTCACCCGGTTCTGACCCCGGCGACATGCAGCGGATCAGGGACATGATGTCCGCGCTGACGGACATGATCAACGCTGACGCCCGCGGCGAGCACACCCAGCAGGACTTCGACGACTTCATGGCCGAGTACGGCGAGTTCTTTCCCGAATCGCCGCAGAACCTGGACGAGCTTGTCGACTCGCTCGTCCGCCGGATGGCGGCGGCGCAGCGGCTGCTCAATTCGCTGACCGACGAGCAGCGCGACGAGCTTGCCGGGCTGATGGCGCAGACGCTCGAAGATGCCGGGCTGGCTCAGGAGATGGCCAGGCTGGCGCAGGCACTCCGTGCCCGCAGGCCAGATGTCGACTGGGACGGCCAGGGGCGGCGCGAGCGGATGTCCGGCAGCGAGCCGCTGGGCCTCGGCGACGCCACCACGGCCCTGTCCGAGCTAGCGGACCTGGCCGAACTCGAGCAGGCGCTGCGCCAGGACTACCCGGGGGCCATGCTCGACGACATCGATGAAGAGGCGGTCAGGCGCGCACTCGGCCGGCAGGCGGTCGACGACATGGAGGCGCTCAAGCGCATCGAGCGCGAACTTGAGCGGCAGGGCTACCTGCAGAACAACGAAGGAAAGCTAGAGCTCACTCCTAAAGCGGTGCGCAGGCTTGGCGATACGGCGCTGCGCAAGGTGTTCGCCAAGCTGGCCGAGGGCGGGCACGGAGATCACGACCAGGTCGATGTCGGCCAGGCCGGCGAGCTGACCGGGGCTACCCGGGCGTGGCGGTTCGGCGATGAGCAGCCGATCGACACAGCGGCTACCGTGCGCAACGCCCTGCTGCGGGCCGGCCGGGAAAACGGCCCCGGGCGCCGCGTACGGCTCTCGGTCAGCGACTTCGAGGTCGCGGAGACCGAGCGACGGGCCTCGGCGGCCGTCTGCCTGCTCGTCGATCTGTCGTACTCAATGGCGCTTCGCGGTACCTGGAGCGCGGCCAAGCAGACGGCGCTCGCCCTGTACTCGCTGGTCAGGACAAGGTTCCCGCAGGACGCGCTGCAGGTGATCGGCTTCTCGAACTACGCGAGGGAGCTGAAGGAGACCGACCTGGCCGGCCTGGGCTGGGACATGGTGCAGGGCACGAACCTGCACCACGCGCTGGTCCTGGCGGGCCGCTTCCTCGACCGCCGGCCTGAGCACAACCCTGTCGTCCTCGTGATCACCGACGGCGAACCGACCGCCCATCTGCGCCGGGACGGCCGGTCGTGGTTCGACTGGCCGCCTTCCCCCGAGACACTCGAGCTCACCATGGCTGAGGTCGACAAGATGACCAGGCGCCAGGCCACTTTGAACATCTTCATGCTCGCTGACGACGAACGGCTCAGTTCGTTCGTTGACGAAGTGGCGAAGCGAAATGGCGGCCGCGTGCTCCGCGCGATGCCGGACAGCCTGGGCGAGTACGTCGTCAGCGATTTCCTGCGGTCCCGCAGAGCGACAAGCAGGTAACTCTGCGAGAGCGCAACGGATAAGGGACGAGGGAGCCGAGTTCAGCGGGCATTAAAATCAGTCGCTTTCGTGAAGTAAGCACTCGTCCCGCCTCTGTCCGTAGTACGGTGCCGCACGTGGTCGCCCGCCGATGGAGATCGAGCGCATCGGCCATCCGGCTGCATCGGCTATCCGGACATGCGGCCAAGCGAAAATCCTTAAGAGGAGGAAAAGAAGTGAGCACAGCAGACGCGGCATCAGTTAGCGGCAGGAAGCCGATGGTCTTGGCCCTCGCCGTCATCGGTGTCGTGGCCCTCGTCGTAGGCATTCTCTGGTTCGTTGGCGCGGCTCCCGGCTTCCTGGACGTCGGCAGTCACGTGAAGCACGGTGGCCACCTCTTCCGTGGCGGCGTCGCCGCAGTGGTCGGCCTTGGCCTGCTTGCCTTCGCCTGGATCCAGAACAAGAAGGCCTGACTTTCCCGCGCAGTGACGCGCTGCCCGGCCAGACACGCGGGTTCACCGGGCGGCGCGGCAGGAGGTTTCGGAATGCCAGAGCCAGGTCAGCAAGGTCAGCAAGATCAAGATCAGCCGCGCCTGGTTCTGGTATTTCCGCGGCTGTCGCGCAGGCGCGTTAGAGTGACCTGCCCCGGGCTCTAGACTGGCGCGCATGTCGTTTTCCCAGAATCTGGTCCTCTGGCTGCATCTGGTCTTCGTGGTCTTTACGATTGGCCCGGTCACGCTGGCGATCATGTCGACGCCGCGCTATATCAGGCAGCGCGACCCGCGCATAGTCAGGTACCTGAATAGGATCACGTTCATTTTCGCGCTCGCCTCGCTAGGCGCCGGCATCGCGGGTGAGGCGCTGGCCTCGATGACGTCGGTGGCAGGCAAGCCGTGGGTGATCGTGTCGGCGACTCTCTTCGTCGTCGCCCTGCTGCTGCTCGCGCTGATCTTGCGTGACCAGCGTAAGGCGATCAAGGCGCTGGACGAGGCAGCGGCTGCGGAGACCGTCGCGCGTGTCCCCGAGCTGACCGCCGGGCGGGTACCTGGGACCGCTGGCGACGAAGCACCGCAGGAGCCCGCATCGCCCGCATCGCCCGCGTCGCCCGACCCGGCTCACAACGTGCCTGACCAGGCGCAGGCCCTGCACCTCGCGGGCGTTGAGCGCGGGCGGATCGCGATGATGGGCGGCCTCGTCGCATTGATCTGGATCGTGATCCTGGTCCTGATGGTCTGGCATTAGCGGCGTCCGCATTGGGCAGCGTCTTGACCTGGCATCTGGGTACACAGATGCAATGAATGATCAGGCCGGGTACTTCGACTTTTCGCCGTTCCCTCCGATCGCCGACTACGGATTCCTTTCCGACGGCGAAGTCACCGCGCTGATAGCGCCGAGCGGATCGGTCGAGTGGATGTGCCTGCCCAGGATGGACGGACCGAGCGTGTTCGGTTCTTTGCTCGACCGGGACGCGGGCTGGTTCAGGCTCGGCCCCGCCGATGTACTCGTCCCGGCCGATCGCAGGTACCTGCCGGGCACGATGGTGCTCGAGACCACCTGGAGTTCCGGCGAAGGCTGGGTAATCATCCACGACTGCCTTGTGATGGGCCCGTGGCGGCACCAGAACCCCGAGCGCGGCTCACATCGCAGGCCGCCGACCGACTACGACGCCGACCACCTGCTGCTGCGCACGGTGAGCTGCACGAACGGCTCGGTGCAGATGATCATGGACTGCGAGCCGGTATTTGACTACGGCAGGCAGCGCGCTCGCTGGACGCACACCGACCGCGGGTTCCATCAGGTCTGCGTCACCCCGGACGGCGACGGGCCGACTCTCACCCTCACTTCTGACATCAGGATCGGCGTCGAAGGGTCGAGCGCCAGGGCCCGTACCCTGCTCAGGGAGGGAGACACCAGGTTCTGCGCCCTGTCTTGGGGACGGCTGCCGGCGCCAGAGACTTACGAAGAGGCGCAGCAGCGGATGATCTGGACCGCGCACCACTGGCGGCACTGGCTTGCCCGGGGCAACCTGCCCGACCACCGCTGGCGCACCTACCTGGCCAGAAGCGCGCTCACCCTCAAGGGCCTGGCCTATGCCCCGACGGGCGCTATCGCGGCGGCAGCCACGACCTCGCTGCCCGAGGCGCCGGGCGGAGAGCGGAATTTCGACTACAGGCACAGCTGGATCAGGGATGCGACATTCGCCCTGTGGGGCCTTTTCACCCTCGGGTTCGAATGGGAGGCGGCCGACTACTTCGCGTTCATCGCCGACCTGGTCGAACGCGACCGTGACGAACTCCAGATCGTCTACGGCATCGACGGCACTCGTAACCTCGACGAGCAACTGCTCGATCACCTGCGCGGCTACCAGGGCGCACGGCCGGTCAGGATAGGAAATGCCGCCTTCAGCCAGCGGCAGAACGATGTCTGGGGTGCGGTGCTGGACTCGCTCTACCTGCACACCAAGTCCCAGGACTGGCTGGATGAGCGGGTGTGGCAGATGGCCAAGCTCCAGGTCGAGCAGGCGCTCATGCACTGGCGGGAACGCGACCGCGGAATCTGGGAGGTGCGCGGCGACGCACAGCATTTCACCTCGTCCAAGATGTTCTGCTGGGTGGCGGCTGACCGCGGCGCCCGGCTGGCCAGGATCAGGGCGGAGCCGGAGATCGCCGCCGAGTGGCAGCGCGCCGCCGATGAGATCCACGCCGATGTCTGCGCGAACGCGCTCGATGATCGCGGCGTGTTCTGCCAGCACTACGACACCACCGCGCTGGACGCCTCGCTGCTGCTGATGCCGTTGCTTCGCTTCCTGCCGCCGAGCGACGACCGCATCAAGGCGACTGTGCTTGCCATCGCCGAGGAACTCAGCCAGGACGGCCTGGTGCGCAGATACCGGGCCGAGCAGACCGACGACGGTTTCGCCGGCGTCGAGAACACGTTCACGATCTGCTCGTTCTGGCTCGTGTCCGCGCTGTCGGAGATAGGCGAGCACGCCCGCGCGCGTGACCTGTGCGAGAAAGTCCTGTCCTACGCGAGTCCGCTGCTGCTCTACGCCGAGCAGATAGACCCCAGATCAGGCAGGCATCTGGGCAACTTCCCGCAGGCGTTCACCCACCTGGCGCTGATCAACGCCGTCATGCACGTAATCAGCCACGAGCAGAGCGCCGCCCGCATGAAGCTCGGCTCTGACGCCACGATCTCCCCGCGCCAGTTGCCCGAGTGGAGCGCTCGCAGATAAATCAGGAGGAAAGCAGGCCAGGCAAGAGGCGCGCAGCCGCGCGCACGAACAGTCCACAGGCCCGCCGGGCGGTGGGCGCGGCACTGACCAGAGCAGCAGGCAGAACGTTGCTGCCGATAATGCGTGCCGAAGCGGGTGCCGTGCGGCTAGGCCAGCGCTTGCTGGAGGCGGCTAGGCCAGCGCTTGCTGGAGGTCCTCGATCAGGTCGTCGCCATTTTCGATGCCGACCGAAAGCCTGACCAGGTCCGCCGGCACCTCAAGCGGTGAACCCGCGACCGACGCGTGGGTCATCGTCGCCGGGTACTCGATCAGGGACTCGACCCCGCCGAGCGATTCGCCGAGCGTGAACAGTCTGGTACGCGAGCAGACGTCCTTGGCCGCCTGCGGGCCGCCGGCATGCCTGAAGGACACCATGCCGCCGAACCCGCGCATTTGCTTGGCCGCGATCTCATGGCCAGGGTGATCGGGCAGGCCCGGGTAGTACACGGCGGTGACCTTGGGATGCGCGGTGAGCGCGCGGGCGAGCGCGGCCGCGTTGTCGCAATGCCGCTCCATCCGCACGGACAAGGTCTTGACCCCGCGCAGGGTCAGCCAGGCGTCGAAAGGACCAGGGACCGCGCCCGTCGCGTTCTGCAGGAATGCGAACCGCGCGACCAGGTCGGGATCATTCGCGATGACTACGCCGCCGACCACGTCCGAGTGGCCGCCGATGTACTTGGTAGTTGAATGCACCACGACATCGGCTCCGAGCGCGAGCGGCTGCTGCAGGTACGGCGAGGCGAACGTGTTGTCCACGACGAGCAGCCCGCCAGCCGAATGAGCGATGTCGGCGAGAACAGCGATGTCGGCGATCGACAGCAGCGGATTCGTGGGCGTCTCCACCAGGACCAGCCGGGCGCCGTACTCCGCCACGGCCGCGCGCACCGCGGCCGCGTCGCTGATCGGGACAGGATGGTAGCGCAAGCCCCACGAAGCGAGCACCTTGTCGAACAGCCGGTACGTGCCGCCGTAAGCGTCGTGCGGGATCAGCACATGGTCACCGGGCCGGCAGACGGTGCGAAGCACGCAGTCCTCCGCCGCCATGCCGGAGGCGAAGGCCAGGGCTCGCGTCCCGCCTTCAAGGGCGGCGACGCACTCCTCGAGCGCTCCTCTGGTCGGGTTGGCCGTCCTGGAGTACTCATAACCCTCGACCCAGCGCCCTGGTCCGGCACTCGTGCCGCTCAGGGCACCTCCGCGCAGCCCGCCGACGCCGTCTTGCTTGTAGGTCGAGACCTGGTAAATAGGCGGCACGACAGCGCCGGTGAGCTGGTCGGGGTCCTGCCCGGCATGGATCGCCAGGGTTTCGAAACCATCACCCGCGTGAATCTGAGCCATCAGCGCTAGCCTCCCGGTATGTCCGGCCCGTGCTGTGAAAGTAGCGGGCCGCCGGGGAGATTTCTACCCGGCCAGAAAGGTCAGCACATCTTGCCTTGTGATCATTCCGGCCGGCTTTCCGTCAACTAGCACCACGGCCGCGCCGGCCTTCTCCAGCGCGGTGATCGCGGCGCTGATCGGCTCTCCTGACCCGATCATCGGCAACCGGTCCGACATGTGCCGCGACACCGGCTCATCCGGGGTCGCACGTCCCGTGACCAGGGCATCGAGCAGTTCCCGCTCGGTAATCGAGCCCATGACCTCGGCCGCCATCACGGGCGGCTCCTCTTTGAGCACTGGCAGCTGGGATACGTCATACTCGCGCAGCGTCTCGATCACCCCGCGCACCGTCTCGTCGGGGTGGGCATGGACGAACAGCGGCAGCTGACCGCGCTTGCGCATCAGCACGTCGGCGATCCTCGGCTCGGCGGTTTCCGAGGTCAGGAAGCCGTAGTCGGCCATCCAGTCATCGTTGAACACCTTTGACAAGTAGCCTCGGCCGCCATCGGGCAAAAGCACGACGATCACGTCGTCCTGGCCGGCTTGCCCGGCCACCCGGAGGGCCGCCACCATGGCCATCCCGCACGATCCGCCGACCAGCAGGGCCTCCTCACTGGCCAGGCGGCGGGTCATCAGGAAAGAGTCCGCGTCGCTCACCGCGATGACCTGATCGCAGACCGTCTTGTCATAGGTATCCGGCCAGAAATCCTCGCCGACGCCCTCGACCAGGTAAGGCCGGCCAGTGCCGCCTGAGTACACCGAGCCCTCGGGGTCGGCGCCGATGATCTTGACACGCCCGTCCGAGACTTCCTTGAGGTACCGGCCGGTACCCGAGATGGTGCCGCCGGTCCCGATCCCCGCGACGAAATGAGTGACCGTGCCCTCGGTCTGCTCCCAGATCTCGGGTCCGGTCGTCAGGTAGTGCGACTCGGGGTTCGCGGGGTTGCTGTACTGGTTTGGCTTCCAGCCGCCAGGGATCTCGGCGGCCAGCCGGTCAGAAACGCTGTAGTACGAGTCAGGAGATTCCGGCGAGACGGTGGTCGGGCAGACGACTACCTCGGCGCCGTAGGCACGCAGCACGCTGATCTTGTCCTGCGCTACCTTGTCCGGGCAGACGAAGACGCATTTATAGCTCTTCTGCGCCGCCACGATCGCCAGTCCGACTCCGGTATTGCCCGAAGTCGGCTCCACGATCGTGCCGCCAGGCCGCAGTGCGCCTGACTCCTCGGCCGCCTCGACCATGCGCAGGGCGATCCGGTCCTTGACCGAGCCGCCTGGATTGACGTACTCCACCTTCGCGAGCACAGCGGGGGCGTAACCGCCGCCGACCTGCCGCGTTACCTTGCGCAGCCGCAGCAGCGGCGTGTTCCCGATGAGGTCGACCAGCGACTCATAAGGTGCCATTTCCATCCCCACTCGCCGTTGTGCCAGCCCGTCGCGGGCCACTGCCAGCGTAACCGCCGGACAAGCTAGCGCAGCCAGGCACAGATTGCTCTCGCGACGCATCACTGTCGTCATCATGCCAGGCCAGGCAGAGGGGACGGAGAGCTAAACGCCACTACAGTTCGCAGTCGCGTTGTTACACTCTGGTGCGCTGTGCGGTTCGTGACTCACTGCCGATCTTTGGGGGCGTCGTGACAGTCTGGCTAACCGACCGGGGTGCAGCGCTGGGCAGACCGCTGACTGCGGGGCGAGCGCCGCGCGAACCCGATGTCGCTCACTTCCGCGCGGCGGTGAGCGAACTCGTCGCCGAGTTCACCGAGTTCGGGAACAAGGACGCGCAGTCGGCCGAGCACATGCTGGCGCGCCGCCTCGGGGAGAACCATTTCACCGCCGTGCTCGAGGCGACTCCCGACGGCCGGGACGAGACCGTGGCCAGGCTCCTGTCCGAAGTGCGGACCTACGCTCCAGGGCCGCGCAGTGCCTCCAGCATCGCAGCCCTGATAAGGATCTCGATGCTGGCCCAGATCGACGCGCTGTGGTGGGGTTCTGACCCTGGCTATGCCACCGATGCCGACGTGCTCGATGCGCCTGAGCTCATCGACCTCGATGAGCTGGCCGCTGCCGGCAAGCTGAAGTTCAGCTACCGGCATCAGGCCGGCACCCTCTGGTTGAGAGCCGCCCGGTCGGCCGAGCGCCGCGCGCTGCCCGGCCGCTCGCCGCGGACCGCCGGAATCTGGCTGGCCAGGACCACGCCCCAGGCTGTCGCCTGGCTGAACCAGCTAGCCGACGACTTCGCGATGGTGGCGCCGGCGGATACGCCGGCTCTCTGGGTGACCAGCCTGGCGCGCAGCGTCGAGCACCAGCGGCGCCTTCGGGAGCTCGGGTACGTCGCGCCGCTGCCGAGCGCGCACTGCGTCGGCTACGCGTTCGACGTGGAGATGGCCTGGTACCGCAGGTTTCACGCGCACCGGTGGCTGCGCGGTCTGCTGCTTGACCTGCAGCGCGCCGGCGAGGTCAACGTCATCGACGAAGGCCAGGCCTGGCACGTGTGCCTGCGCCCGGCCATGGTGCATGGTTCACGCGGACATCGCCGGTCCTGATCGGAGCTTGTCTTTCCTATGTGCGGCAGGTGCGCGCTCTGGCGATGGCCGGAGGGCACCTGTCGGCCGGTCTACGCGGAATGAGCAGCCGTAAGCTACTGTTCAGTACATATAGCCGTTTTCGCCAGCCCAGGGAGTCGCCATGCCTGAGGCAGTCGTTGTCGCGACCGCACGCTCGCCCATCGGACGGGCATTCAAGGGGACCATGACGTCGATCAGGTCAGACGACCTGACGATCCAGATGATCAAGGCGGCCCTGGCGAAGGTACCTCAGCTCGACCCGGCGCAGGTCGAGGACCTCATGCTCGGCTGCGGCCTCCCTGGCGGGGAGCAGGGCTACAACATGGCCCGTGTGATCGCGGTGATGATGGGGCTCGACTGCGTGCCCGGCACCACGATCACCAGGTACTGCTCGTCGTCGTTGCAGTCGACGAGGATGGCCTACCACGCGATCAAGGCCGGCGAGGGCGACGTGTTCATCTCGGCCGGCGTCGAGTGCGTGAGCCGGTTCAGCAAGGGCAGCAGCGACGGGGTGCCTGACACCAAGAACCAGGCGTTCTCCGAGGCCGCCTCGCGGTCTGAGTCGCGGGCAGCCGCCGGCGCTCCCGTGTGGCACGACCCGCGCGAGGACGGGCAGATCCCCGACGTCTACATCGCCATGGGCCAGACCGCCGAGAACCTGGCCCAGCTGCGGGGTATCACCCGGGCTGAGCAGGATGAGTTCGGCGTGCGGTCGCAGAACCTGGCCGAGAAGGCGATCGCAGACGGATTCTGGACCAGGGACATTACCCCTGCCACGCTGCCGGACGGCACCGTGATCTCGGCCGACGACGGACCCCGGGCCGGGACCACGCTGGAGAAAGTGGCTGGGCTGAAGCCTGTGTTCAGGCCGGACGGGACGGTCACGGCGGGCAACTGCTGCCCGCTCAACGACGGCGCGGCGGCGGTCATCGTCATGAGCGACCGCAAGGCGGCCGAGCTTGGCATCACGCCGCTGGCGCGGATCGTCTCGACCGGGGTGACCGGGCTCTCGCCGGAGATCATGGGACTCGGACCCGTAGAGGCTTCTCGTCAGGCGCTCGCCCGGGCCGGGATGACCATCGACGACATCGACCTGGTCGAGATCAACGAGGCGTTCGCTGCGCAGGTCATCCCTTCCTACCGTGACCTGGGCATCGACATCGACAAGCTCAACGTCAACGGCGGCGCTATCGCGGTCGGCCATCCCTTCGGGATGACGGGCGCCAGGATCACCTCCACGCTGCTCAACAGCCTCACGTTCCACGACAAGACCTTCGGGCTCGAAACGATGTGCGTGGGCGGCGGCCAGGGCATGGCGATGATCTTCGAGCGCCTGTCGTAAGGCGAGCGAGCCAGCCGTCCAGGGCTCAGCCTTCACGACGACTGCCCGGACTCCGCCAGCCGCGGCTCACCGCGACCGGCGCACCACGCGTTAACTCCCTGGCCAAGTAACAGAAGTGTCACGTTCAGGTCTTGCCAGCGGACGCCTGGTGGTGCAGGCTCGACACAGGAGAATCTCGGCATGGAGGTGCCCCTTGTCCCTGATCCACTCTCCGGAGATGCACAAGAACCTGATAGCGCGGATTCCGCGGGTCACTGGTAGCGATCTCCGAGAGTGGTTCCATCGCCTGGAGTCAGGGCCATCCTTCATGCGGCATGCCGAGCGGGCCACCTGGCTAGCCGACGAGCACGGGCTCACGCACGCGTACGCAGCCGCCATCGTGCACGAGTACGAAATACAGCGGCGTACCCGCCTCAACGGCGCTTAGACTCGCGGTATGGATCTTGAGCGAGCTCGGGAGTTCATGCGTGCCCATCACCGGGCCGTGCTGGCGACTGCCCGCGCTGATGGGCTGCCGCAACTATCACCGGTCACCGTTGGCGTTGATGACGCCGGCCGCGTGCTGGTCAGCACGCGGGAGACGGCCATCAAGACGAAAAACCTGGCCCGTGATCCCCGTGCGTCCTTGTGCGTGATGACGGACCAGTTCTTCGGCCAGTGGATCCAGGCGGAGGGCACCGCTGAGATCGTTCACCTGCCCGAGGCGATGGACCTGCTGGTCGACTATTACCGCAAGGTGTCAGGCGAGCATCCCGACTGGGAGGACTACCGCCAGGCAATGGCCAGGGACAAGCGGGTCATCGTCGCGATAACGCTGACCCGCGCTGGGCCTGATCGGAGCGGCTAGGTCACCGAGCTCAGTCAGCTCTGGCTTTGGGTAGATCGCCGGTCGCGACCGATGCGTGCCGGATCTTGCACGGTTCCGGTCACTGTTTCCTCGCCCTCTGACTTGATCACGGACAGCGACGAGATGACGGTTAACGCGACCACTTCTGCCACACCAGTCACAGGCCTATGCGAGCCGGAGCCTGCGGCCGCACCCGTTGACCTGTTCAGGATAATTTCTTATCATAACGGGCGATGCTGCTTTGCTGAACGCGGCGCATCCCTTCGCCGACCCTCCCCGCGTAATGTGATTCGCCTTTTCGTCTGAGTCAACGATGCGTCAATCGGGATTAGTGATTCGCAAATTTGTACTCACACGTAGCCGTGTGCAAATGCACAGTGCTCCTGCTCGTTGCATATGCCTCTGACCTGGGAAAATGAGGCTGGAGGGGAAAATGATACGCTGTGGTACTCACAAGTACCCCCGGTCGGGCTCGAACCGACACTGGTACCCTTTTAGGGGGCTTGCCTCTTCCTTTGGGCTACGGGGGCGCGGAAATCGTACCCCATGTGAGGCAGTTTATTCAAAGATTCTCCGGAAACGGACAGCTGGATATTGTAAGCCAGCAAGTAGATCATTCGCGGCAGCTTGATCCACTGCGGCAGCCAATCCGAGCCATTGTGACAATAAGTAAACACGCGCTCCCCCTTCGTGTCTCAAGATCGGAGCGAATGCGGTAGAGCGCACCAAAGTGCTCTATGCGAACGACTCAAAACATTGCGAAACGGCCATGTGCATCGGGAGTCCCATCGATACCAGCGCCGCGAGCTGGGCGCGGGCTCGGCCTGGCCTTGGGCTAGCCTGCTCCAGGCCGCAAGCCGGCGTACGAACTCGCCCTGCTGAACACAGCGTCGAGCATGGGCTCGGTGACCCGGCCGGTAAAGGTGTTCTGCTGGCTCGGGTGATAACAGCCCATGACCAGAAGCCCGTCAAGGTCGACTTCGGCGCCGTGGCCGAAGGCCGGGCGTGGCCTGGGCACCGGGTAACCGGTCTTGCCCAGCTGACGCCAGACGGCCTGCCAGGCGTAGTGACCTAGGCAGACGATGGCGCGGGCGCCCCCGAGCACGAAGCCGAATTCTGCTGACATCCACGGCTCGCAGGTATCCCGCTCCGGATTCGACGGCTTGTTGCCGGGCGGAGCGCACCGGACGGTCGCCACCATGCGCGCTCCGATCAAGCGCTGTCCGTCCCCTGCGGTGACGCTGGCCGGCTGGGCGGCCAGCCCGCAGCGCCAGAGCGAAGCGAAGAGCACGTCGCCGCTGCGGTCTCCCGTGAAGATCCGCCCCGTCCTGTTGCCGCCATGAGCGGCTGGCGCAAGTCCAGCGATGATCACGCGGGGGTCTTCGGCGCCCCAGCCGGGTACCGGCCGGCCCCAGTACTGCTCACCAGCAAATGACCGGCGCCGCTGCGCCGCGACCTGCTCACGCCAGGACACCAGCCGCGGACAGGCACGGCAGACCGACTGCCTTGCTACCAGCTCACTGAGCGTTCCTGCCGTCGCCGCCAGCCCGGCGACCGTGCCCGGGTCGACGGCCACGGGCGTCTTTGGCGTCGCCGGGTCTCCTGGCCAGCCGGTGCCCGGCAGGACCGGGCCGCGAACCTGCCCGCGGTCCGGCTCTGGCTCAGTTTTCGGCGAGCTCATCGCCTGGCGCTGGTCCGTGTATCGCCCAGGACCATCGACCACGCGATCCCGTCGAGTATGTCGTGCTCACTCGCCACCAGCTCGGGGAAGCCGAATCGGTGCACGATGCGATCGGCGATGAGCGCACCGGCCGCGATGACGTCCACGCGCCCAGGATGGATGGCCCTGTGCGCGGCCCGCTGCTGGTGATTTTGGCTGAGCAGAGCCGCGGCTACCTCGTGCAGCCGGCTGGCGGAGATGCGCGCATGATGCACCCGCTCGGCGTTGTAATCTGTCAGGCCAAGCGCCAGTGCCGTGACCGTCGTTATCGATCCGGCTAGCCCGACCAGGGTCCGCGCGGTGCCGACCGGGATGCAGGCAGCCGCCGAGTCGAGCGCGGCGTCGATGTCCGCCTCGGCGGCGGCGATCTGAGCACTGGCCGGCGGATCGTCATGCAAGTGCCGCTCGGTCAGCCTGACACATCCGATGTCGGTCGAGATGGCCGCCAGGTCGGCCGCCCCGCCATCGGCTGCCCCTGTGCCGAGCACGAACTCTGTTGATCCGCCGCCGACATCGACCACCAGGAAGGGCGGTTCAGGCTGGCCGGCTGCCGGAGCGGCGTGGGTGAGCTCGGCCGTAGCTCCGGAGAAGGACAGGTATGCCTCCTCCGACCCGGTCGCCACCTCCGGCTCGATGCCGAGAATCCGCTGAACGCCAGCTCTGAACTCATCAGCGTTGGACGCGTCCCTGGTCGCGCTGGTCGCGACCAGGCGCACCGCCTCCGCGCCGGACTCCCGGATTGCCTCCGCATATTGCCCTAGCATCGCGAACGTGCGCGCTAGCGCCTCCGGCGCCAGCCTGCCAGTCGCGTCGACGCCTTGCCCGAGCCTGACGATCTCCATCCGCCGCCGCAGGTCCGCCAGCGTGCCATGGCCCGGGTCGATGTCGGCGATCAGCAACCGAAGTGAATTGGTGCCGCAGTCGATCGCAGCGACACGCTTATGCTGGCCATCCAAACTCGACTCAGTCATCAGCACCGCCATTTCTGACACAACACCCGGACGACCACCATTGTCCCATCGCCAGCAAGGCCTCGCGGCCAAGGGGATTCGCGCCCGGCACGGCTAGTTCGTGCGCAGCCAGGGCATGCAGGCACTTGACGCGGTCCGGCATACCGCCGGCGGTCGCGGCATCGGAGGCCAGCGGCGCCACGCCGGCCGCGTCCGCCGCGCGCGCACGTCTCGCGGCGTAGTCACGGTGCGCCGCGAGGTAGGACTCTCGCAGGCTCTCATCACCCGCCAGGCGGCCCGACATGTCCCGCATGAGCCCCGAAGCCTCGAGCCTCCCAGCGGCCGCGCAGGCCCTCGGACACGTCAGGTAATACAGCGTGGGGAAGGGTGTACCGTCCGGGAGCCTGGGAGCCGTCTCGATGACGTCAGGAAGCCCGCAGGGGCAGCGGTGGGCGACTGCCCTCATCCCGCGTGGTGACCGGCCAAGCTGCCTGGCCACCGCGGCCTCGTCAGCTGGGTCGGCGCTCACCCGTCATGCGCCTTGCCGGTACGCGCGGGTCGCTGCCGTCCTTGTTGCCGGCTCTGCCGGACCCGGCCGCCCGGCTTGGCATGAGGGTGCGGCCGCGGCGCGTCGGCCTGGCGCACCGACGCCCACACTCGCGCGTACCAGGGCGATGCGACTGCCTTAGACGAGGCGCCCCTTGGCTTGCGCGACCGGCCGATGATCTCGTAGCACGTCTGCGTCGGCAAGCACATGTGCAGGCGGTCCCGCGCCTGCTGGGCGACGTAAGCGGGGCTGTGCAGCAGCTTGTGCTCGGCCTCAAGCCGCCCCTTGTGCGCCATGATGGCCGCCTGCTGGGCGAGCAGCTGATCGATCTGCTTGCGCTGCGAGATGTACTCGCGCACCGGGTACGCCAGGCTGAGCGCGATGCCGCAGAGCACGATCGCCAGCACTGCAGCGCGGCCGGTGAAGTGCGGATGGCTGACAGCAGGCCGGGACCGCGATCCCGCCTGCCTGCTGGCGGGCACGCTCACTGACCGCCCGGCGCGAACCGGGGGAAGGCCGAGGCAGCCGCGTAGACGGCCGCGTCATCGAGCCGCTCCTCGATCCTCAGCAACTGGTTGTACTTCGCGGTCCGGTCGGATCTTGCCGGCGCGCCGGTCTTGAGCTGGCCGCAGTTCAAAGCAACCGCCAGGTCAGCGATCGTGGTGTCCTCGGTCTCTCCTGACCTGTGGCTCATCATGCAGGCGAACCCATGGCGGCTCGCGAGGTCGACAGCGCCGAACGTCTCGGTCAGCGTGCCGATCTGGTTGACCTTCACCAGCAGCGCGTTCGCCGCTTTGGTCTCGATCCCGCGGCGGAGCCGGTCCACGTTGGTGACGAAGATGTCGTCGCCTACGATCTGGACCCGACTGCCAAGCTCCGCGGTGAGTTCCTGCCAGCCTGTCCAGTCGTCCTCGGCCAGCGGGTCCTCGATCGACACGATCGGGTAGGAATCCAGCCAGCGGGCGTAGATGCCGGTCATCTCGGCTGACGATCTATTGCTGCCTTCGAGCCGGTAGCCATCAGGCCCGTGGAACTCGCTGGCGGCCGCATCGATTGCCAGCGCGACATCTCGGCCTGGCACAAGGCCAGTCTTGCCAATCGCCTCGATGATCAGGTCAAGCGCGGCCTGATTGTGCTCAAGGTCCGGAGCGAAGCCTCCCTCGTCTCCGACCCCCGTGCTCAGGCCATGCTGCTTGAGCACCGACTTGAGTGCGTGATAGGTCTCGGCGCCCCAGCGCAGCGCGTCGGAGAACGTGCCCGCGCCGATGGGCGCGATCATGAACTCCTGGATGTCGACGTTGGTGTCGGCGTGGGCGCCGCCGTTGAGTATGTTCATCATGGGGACCGGGAGCAGATGCGCGTTCGGCCCGCCCAGGTAACGGAACAGCGGCAGTTGCGCCGACTCGGCGGCTGCCTTGGCCGCCGCCAGGCTGACGCCGAGGATCGCGTTAGCACCGAGCCTGGACTTGTCCGGCGTGCCGTCCAAGTCGAGCATCGCGAAGTCGATCAGGCGCTGCTCGTCGGCTTCCTCTCCGAGCAGTTCTGGCTGAATGTCATCGATCACGGCCCTGATCGCGTTCTGGACACCTTTGCCGCCGTAGTCGGAGCCGCCATCTCGCAGCTCAACCGCCTCGAAAGCGCCGGTCGATGCGCCGCTCGGCACCGCCGCCCGGCTGTGGGTACCGTCATCAAGCACAATCTCGACCTCGACCGTGGGGTTACCGCGGGAGTCGAGGATCTGCCTGGCGTGGATGGCTTCGATGGACGGCACGCGATCTCCCTGCCGCTAGGCTGATACACCAGTAGGCGAGCCTAACCGAACGAAGCGGGCGACTCGTCCAGGCACGCCGGTCACGGCATCCGCGATCCCGCCGACAGTGCCCAGGGCACCGAGGCCGCGCGCAGAATCTGCGAAACTCACAAGTGCGAAATGCACAGAGCGCAACTCGCAGCGCGAAATCACAGACCGAGACTCACAACCGCGACGGCACAGGGAGCCGCCAAGGCACAGAGTGCCCGGCGACCTGAGGACCGCTCGGGCCTGGCCCAGGCCGGTCAGGCTCCAGAACCTGGCCCAGGCGCCGGTCAGGCTCTCGAACCTGGCCCAGGCCGGCCAAGAACTCCGGCCTTGCGCTCGATCAAGTAGCGAACCGTCCCGCCCGATCAGGCGCCGAATTCGTTTCGCCGGTCAGTATCCCCTTGCGGCGACCTGCTCTACGATCGCCTTCGCTTCCTTCAGGCCAATGCCGGTCAACTGACGGTACTGCTGAATTGCCTGCACGAGCTGACCCGACCTGGCGAGCATCACGATGTTGTCCGGGACACCGTCGTCCGGCATATCGCCCGGATAGATGCCGCGCGCCTGGGCGGCAACCTGCCCTGGCGAGTCGAACACCGGGGCCTGGAATGTCGCGGCCGATCCCTGCATGCCCGACGCGGCCAGGAATTGCTCTACGCGACCGATGCGGTCCGCCATGTCCTGCAGAATCGGCCGCAGGTCCCCCCACCGAACTTCGTCTTTCATCGCATCCATCCTGTTCGCCGCACCTTGCGGGCTATTGATCAATGATGCAGCCTCGGTCAAGGCGCCAGAACCGGGAACCCAAGCCTTCGCGACGCTTGCACCCCACGCCTGGCAGCGGCCAGCCGGCACAGCGGCTGACACCCAGTTCGCAACATCAATCCGCATCACGGGGATTCGACCGCATCCCGCGCCGGCCGGCCGCCAGAGGTACCTTGCGCGACGTTCGCTTCAGCCCGATGACTCCCACGCACGCACGCGGTCGCTATAAACGCGAGCCGCGTGACGCAGCTCAAGCTCAGGGTTGAGGCCAGCCGCGCGTGCCTTCGAGACCAGCGCGAACAGGTCAGCACCCAGCTGGCTCACGGTGCCGGCCGGCCGCTCACCAGCCTCGCCGCCGGTGACCGATGGCCCGGCCGGTTCAGGCGCCTTCGCCGGGAGGTCGGCAAGCGAGCGCGGTGCACCAGCGGCCTCGGCCCGGCGCTGCAGCTGGGCGGCCAGCGAGAGGGCGGGCTGGCTCATGGGCACGCCATCGAGCGCAGAGGTCTTCGCGCTGCCTGCCGCCGCCCGCTCCGCTGCCTTGATCGCGTTCCAGTTCCGCCGGACTTCCTCGGGGCCACAGACAGCAACGTCCCCGAAAACATGCGGATGCCTGCGTACCAGCTTCGCCGCGATGTCACCGGCCACGTCATCGAGGTCGAACGCCGTGCCGTCGGTCCGCTCCGCGGCCACCCTGGCGTGGAACACGACCTGCAGCAGCACATCGCCAAGTTCTTCACGCAGGTCAGCGAGGTCGCCCCGGTCAAGCGCGTCGAGCGCTTCGTAGGTTTCCTCAAGCAGGTAGGGCGCGAGCGAGGCATGGGTCTGCCGCATGTCCCATGGGCACTCGCGGCGGAGCCGGTCCATCACCTGGGCCAGTTCGTAGACCGCGTGTCCGTCCTGATCAGGCACTGCGCATCGGGGTATTTGCTAGCACGGCGCTAGCACCGGGGGCTGAGCCGCGGGCCCGGAGTCGGGGTCGCACCGGGGGACGGCGAGGTGGTCGCCAGGTTGCTTGGCGCGGCGACGACCGCGTATTGCGCGTAGTCGAACACGCCGTACTGCGGGTTCACCTTGATGTCCAGGTTCTTCGTCGCAACGCACTGCAGGTGATTGACCTTGGCGGTCAGCGCCGTCGACTGGGCTTGCGACGTCGGAGGCTTGCCGTGGTCGAGCTGGTTGTCGAGCTTCTCCTGGATCGTGACCCAGCGGCCGAGCTGGTACTGCATGTCGGGGGGCAGCCCGTTCAGCACCATGGCCTCAGTAAGGGTGTCGCCAGATCGCCTGACGATCGACGACTCGGTCTTCAGAGCCTTGGCCACATCGGTGTTTGTGACGTGGATGCCGCGCGTGGCGGCGATCTCGTTGGCGGTCGCGAAACGCAGCAGCCAGCTGAGCACCTGCCTCGGCTGGTCTGCCTGGGTGTAGTTGATCTGAGTCTTGTGCTCGTACTTCTGGAAGCCGGCGTTCAGGTTGGCGACCTCGGCGGCGAGCTTAGCGCTCGAGACCCGCTGGTTGCCGTACAGCGCGGCCGCGCCGAACTGCGTTTGCGAGCACCCGCTCACCACGAGCGCCCCGGCCGCCACGGCTACGGCGATGGCACCCGCCTGTTTCCCGACAATCCCTTGCACTGCTACGCTCCTTCGCCCGCCAGCACTGTGTGAGCTGGCACTGTGCACGCCAGCAGCTTATTGCTGGCCGCCAGTCGCCTGGCCAGCCATCTGGTCGCCGAAGACCGCCTCGATCAGCTCCTCGCACCAGGCGAGCAACTCGCCGTCACGAAGCGCGGGAGCCCCGATGGGGGACGTCGACCCTGTCCCGGTGCTCAGCCGTCCCGAGCCCAGTTGCCGCGAGCCGGGCCGGCCGCCGACCTTGGGCACCGGTACGAGCATGGTACGCACCGCGGGCTTGAGCAGTGTCCTCGGGTATAGCCGCGCTACCCTGACCTCGCGCGACTCGGGCAGCTCGACCGGCGCGAACCTGATGTGGTTGCCCTGCTGCGCGATGTCGGTCAGGCCGGCCCGCCGCGCCCTGGCCCGCAAGCGAGCGACCTCGAGCAGGTTCAGCACCGCCTGGGGCGGCGCCCCGAACCTGTCGGTCAGTTCCTCGAGCACGCCGGCGATGTCGGAGTCGCCGTCGATCGCGGCAATCGCCGTATAGGCCTCCAGCCGTAGTCGCTCACCAGGCACGTAGTCGTGCGGAATATGCGCGTCCACCGGCAGCTCGACCCTGACCTCGGCCCGCTCGGCGGCGCCGTCGCCGCGCATCTCGTGCACCGCCTCGCCGATCATTCGCACGTAAAGGTCGAAGCCAACCCCTGCGATGTGCCCCGACTGCTCACCGCCGAGCAGGTTTCCGGCACCCCGGATCTCCAGGTCCTTCATGGCGACGAACATGCCGGCACCCATCTCCGTATGCTGGGCGACGGTCGCGAGCCGTTCGTGTGCCGTCTCGGTCAGCGGCTTTTCCGGCGGGAACAGGAAGTACGCGTACCCGCGCTCCCGGCTCCGCCCGACCCGGCCACGCAGCTGGTGCAGCTGAGACAGGCCGTAGGCGTCGGCCCGGTCCACGATCAGGGTGTTGGCGTTCGGGATGTCGAGCCCCGACTCCACGATCGTCGTGCAGACGAGCACGTCGAACTGCTTGTCCCAGAAGTCGACCATGATCTTCTCGAGCGTGTGCTCGTTCATCTGGCCGTGCGCGACGGCGATCCTGGCCTCGGGCACGAGGTCGGCGAGCCTGGCCGCCACCTTGCTGATCGACGCGACCCTGTTGTGCACGAAGAACACCTGGCCGTCGCGCAGCAGCTCGCGCCGCACCGCCGCGCCGATCTGCTTCTCGTCGTAGGGTCCGACGAAGGTCAGCACCGGGTGCCGTTCCTCGGGCGGGGTGAGGATGGTCGACATCTCCCTGATCCCGGCGATGCCCATCTCCAGCGTCCTCGGGATCGGGGTCGCCGACATGGAGAGCACGTCGACCTGCGTCCGCATCGACTTCAGGTATTCCTTGTGCTCGACGCCGAAGCGCTGCTCCTCATCGATGATGATCAGGCCCAGGTTCTTGAACCTGGTCTCTGGCGACAGGAGCCGGTGGGTGCCGATGACGATATCGACCGTGCCATCGGCCAGCCCGGCCAGCGTCTCGCTGACCTCCCGGCTTGACTGGAACCTGGACATCGCCCTGAGCACGACAGGGAACGGCCCGTACCGCTCGCCGAAGGTCGCCATGTGCTGCTGGACCAGCAGCGTAGTGGGGACGAGCACGGCGACCTGTTTACCGTCTTGGACCGCTTTGAAAGCAGCCCGCACGGCAAGCTCCGTCTTTCCATAGCCGACGTCGCCGCAGACGAGCCGGTCCATCGGGACCGGCTTTTCCATGTCGCGCTTGATCTCGTCGATAGCCGCAAGCTGATCCGGGGTCTCGGCGTAGGGGAACGCGTCCTCAAGCTCGCGCTGCCAGGGCGAGTCCTGCCCGAACGCGTGCCCTGGCGAGGCGATCCTCGCCGAGTAGAGCCTGATGAGCTGCGCCGCGATCTCGCGTACCGCCTTGCGGGCCCGGCCTTTTGTCTTCGCCCAGTCAGCACCACCGAGCCGGTGCAGGCTCGGGGCCTCGCCGCCTGAGTACCTGGTGACCTCGTCGAGCTGGTCGGTCGGCAGGTACAACCGGTCAGGCGGATGACCCCGCTTGCTCGGCGCGTACTCGATGACCAGGTACTCCCGCGTTGATCCCTGAACAGTCCGGCTTGTCATCTCCAGGTACCGGCCGACGCCATGCTGGCTGTGCACCACGTAGTCGCCCGGGTTGAGCTGAAGCGGGTCGATTCCGCCGCGCCGCCTGCTTGGCATCCGGCTGCGATCTCGAGTGCCCGCGCGCTGGCCGGACAGGTCTGCCTCGGTGAGCACGGCCAGCTTGAGGCGCGGCCAGACAAAGCCGCCGTCCAGCTCGCCTGTTGTCACCACGGCGACGCTCGGGTCCGGCGGTCCGTCGACCTCGCCGGCCCGCGCCCCCAGGTCGGCGCTGCGGAGCAGCTCGGCCAGGCGCTGCGCGGGACCGTGGCCTTCGGTGACCATGACCACCCGCCAGGCGCCGGTCAGCCAGCCGCGCACATCGTGCAGCACCTTGACGGTGTCGCCGTGGTAGGCGGTCGCCGGGCTGGCCGCGATGTTGAAGGACTCCCGCCCGTCGGCGTCGGCCAGCCAGCCTTCGTCGGCCGGGTCGCCATGGGAGCGAGCGGCCCAGAGGCCCGCGGTTCTTGCGTCGCCATCCGTTCCGCCCGTGGTTTCGCCAGTGCTGAACGGGGTGATCGTCCACCACCTGATGCCCAGGTCTGCCGCGGACGCGCGAATATCTGTGATGGGCTTGAACGCGGCTCCGCCCAGGTCGATGGGGACCTCAGCGCCGGCGGCTGCATTTACCCAGGAGGCTTCGAGGAATTCCTGGCTGGTCCGCACCAGGTCCGAGGCGCGCGTCCTGATCCGCTCCGGGTCGCAGGCGACCGCGATCGCGCCTGGTGGCAGCGAGTCGAAGAGCAGCTCCATCCGGTCGGCGAGCAGCGGCGCGAACGCCTCCATCCCCTCGACCGTGATGCCGTCGGCCATCTTGCCGAGCACCTCACCGAGCCCTGGGTACTCGCCGGCGAGTTGCTTGGCGCGGTGCCTGACGCCCGGGGTGAGCAGGAGCTCGCGGCACGGCGGCGCCCAGAGACGCTCAGCCGCGATGCCGAGCGAGCGCTGATCGGCGGCCCTGAATGACCTGATCTCCTCGACTTGGGAGCCGAAGAACTCGATGCGGAGAGGGTGTTCTTCGGTGGGCGGGAAGACGTCAAGGATGCCGCCGCGTACCGCGATCTCGCCCCGGCTGGTGACCAGTTCGACGCGTGCGTAGCCGATCTCGACCAGCCTGATGACCGTTTCCTCGAGATCGGCGTCGTCGCCTATATCGAGCCGCACGGGCTCAAGCTGGCCGAGCCCGCCCACGAGCGGCTGCAGCACGCTGCGCACCGGAGTGGCCACCACCTGCAGCGGACCTGACCTCGGGTCTCCTGGATCGGGGTTGACCAGCCTGCGCAGCACCGCGAGGCGCCGGCCTGAAGTGTCCGAGCGCGGCGACAGCCGCTCGTGCGGCAACGTCTCCCAGGCCGGGAAGTAGGCGGCCGCGTGCGGGTCAGGCAGCAGCGAGCTGAGAGCGCTCGTCAGGTCCTCGGCCTCACGAGCGGTCGCGGTGATCGCGAGCACCAACGGCCGGCTCGGTGCGCTGCTGGCGCCTGCCGGGGTGTCCGGGCTGCCTAGGGTATCCGGGCTGCCTAGGGTGTCCGGGCTGCCTAGGGTGTCCGGGCTGTCCTGGCTGGACGGGCTGGCCGGGCCGGTGGCGCTGGCCAGGGCACCGATCAGGAAGGGACGAAGCGCGGCGTGCGCCACCAGGTCGGCGTCGCCCGCGCCGGGCTGGATGAGGTAGTCGAGGGCAGCGCGTAGCTGCGGGTCCTCGGCGACAGCGCCGATCAGACCGGTAATGCTCATCGCTGTGGAGTCCCCAATGCTCTGGAATGCGACGGCGGGGAAGTTCGCATATTCGTGCGGGCAGCACGACTTGCCCGCGGCCAGGCTGGACGCGGGATGTACTTAGTCTACGGGCTTGCGCCGACAGGCACGGCCACGGCGCTAGTACGCTCAGTGGGTGCAAATGCGGGGAGGGCCGCCGGGCACTCGATGGAGGAACCAGTGACCGCAGGGATTCAGGCCGAAGACGCATCGCGGGAGACGGCACTACCCTCCCTGACCTTGAATACCCGCCAGCTCGGCGACCTTGAGCTGATCTTGTCGGGGGCTTTCGCGCCGCTGCGCGGGTTCATGACGAGCGCCGACGCCGAGGCCGTGGTTGCCTCGGCGACCCTCGCCGACGGTACGCCGTGGCCGATTCCGGTCACGCTGGACGTGCCCCTCGGCTCCCCGCTCGAGAGAGCTGACCGGCTGATGCTGAGCGATCCGGAGGGCACTCCGCTCGCCGTGCTCACGATCACCGAGCGAACCGAGATCGCGGGAGCCTGGGCAGGCGTCACCGGTCCTGGTCTGCGGCTGGCGGGACCGGTGAGCAAGAACCGGCCGGTCGAGCACGGCTCGTTCCGGCGCCTGATGATCTCGCCGGAGCAAGCCAGGGCAGAGTTCGCCGGGGCTTTCGTGCTCGCGTTCGCCACCAGGGCGCCGCTCGGCAAGCGGCAGATCGGCCAGCTCAGGCACCTGGCCGGCCAGCTAAGGGCGCGGCTTCTGCTCTTGCCGCTCGTGGCCGACCCGGCCGAGGTCGTGCATCAGCCCGAGTCGCTGATCAGGGTCGTGCTCGCGGCCGCGCGGAACCTGCCCGCCGGCACGCTCGTGGTACCTGTGCCGCTCGCGTCGCGGGCTGATCTGCTTGCTGGTGCTCTGACTGCTGGTTCGGGCGGCCCGGCCGGCGGTGGCTGGCGTGAGCTGGCCGCCTGCGCGATCGTGGCGGCCGCCTACGGTGCTACGCACTTGATGGCTGACCTTGGCGCCGAGGGCTCCTCCGGCGCGTCTGCCGGAGCGTCTGCCGGGGCGTTTGCCGGGGCGTTTGCGAGCGCGTTTGCCGGGGCCGGTGCCGGGGCCGCTGCCGGATCGGCGGTACTGCCCGGCGCGCCGATCCCCGTTCTCCCGGCCGGCGACTGGGCCTACGACCAGCGGGCCGAGGTGTGGCGGCCGCACGCGCTGATCGAGGCCGGCACCGAGATCGAGGACCTGACCGCCGACCAGCTTGGCGACATGCTGGATACCGGCGCCGAGATCCCGGCCTGGTTCGCGCCCGAACAGGTACTGCGGGAGCTCAGGCACGCCAGGCCGCCACGCTCGGAGCGCGGGTTCGTGCTGTTCCTCACCGGGCTTTCCGGGTCTGGCAAGTCCACCATCGCGCGCGATCTGCGTGACCAGCTCGCCGAGCGCGGCGACCGTCGCGTGTCGCTCCTCGACGGTGATCTGGTGAGGTCGCTGCTGTCGGCTGGGCTAACGTTCAGCCGCGAGGATCGGGACCTCAATATCGCCAGGATCGGCTATGTGGCGACCGAGGTGGCCAGGCACGGCGGCATCGCGATCTGCGCGCCGATCGCGCCGTACGCGGCCGCCCGCGAGCTGGTCAGGCAGATGGTCTCCCAGGTCGGCGACTTCCTGCTGATCCATGTCGCGACACCGGTCGAGGTCTGCGAAGCGCGCGACCGCAAGGGCCTGTACGCGAAGGCCAGAGCCGGGCTGATCGACCACTTCACGGGCGTGTCCGACCCTTATGAGGAGCCCGCCGACGCGATCTTGACCATCGACACTTCGGTCATGGACCGGGAGCACGCCACTGCGTCCATCATGGCGATGCTGACCGCGGGCGGCTGGCTCCCAAGCTGACGGCCGGGCCAGGCTCGCCGACTCCGGGGAGGCTCGCCTTGCTCCCGGGGGCTCGCCGGGTTCCCGGGGGCTCGCCGGGTTCCCGGGGGCTCGCCGGGTTCCCGGGGGCTCGCCGGGTTCCCGGGGGCTCGCCGGGTTCCCGGGAGGGTTGTCAGGTTCCCGGAGGGCTCGCCGGGTTCCCGGGAGGGTTGTCAGGTTCCCCGGAGGGTTGTCAGGTTCCCGGAGGGCTCGCCGGGTTCCCGGGAGGCTTGTCGGGTTCCTAGGGGAGCGTTTTCAGGTACGGGAGCTTATTCGTCGTGGAGCACGAAAATCCTCCCGGACCCGTAAACCCTCCGCCAAGACCGCAGATAACCCTCCCGGACTACGCGAAAACTCTCCCGCCAAGAGCCCGGCGCCGCAGCACCCCGGCCCCGCAGCACCCCGGCAGCTGGCCGGCGCACCGGACTGTGCTGAATGCCGATGTTTTCGTGCGCGCCGGGGGATCGCGGAGAGTTCTAACTGCCCGGCCCCTCAAACCGTGGGCGATCCGGATAAGTACTCGACTCCTGACGGCCTCACGCATCTGGATAGCGAATCAGCTTAGTTTTCCCGTCTGGCGACGTGCCCCGCAACTGACACGCAGGCCGTCAACGCCGGTCTCACCCCGGCACCGGCGCGCGGGCAGCAAGGTGGTCCTGCCTGCTGCTGTTGTTCGTCCGGACGGGTGAGCAACGTGGCCCTCGTTGCTGCTCAACCCGACAGCAGTAAGTAGGACCCAATCGCAGTTGAGTGCGAGCCCGGAACAGCAACGTGGTCCTGCCTGCTGCTGTTGCCGGGGAAAGAACGGGGAGAGGCCGACGGGAAAGCAGACTGGATGTGGCAGCGAGGGGCGTTGGTCCGGGATCCTGCCAGGAGCCTGCGGGCCACCATGGCTGGCCAGCACCCGCTACGGCATCTGGCGCGGTTAGGACGTGCGGTCGCTCACCAGGAAGCACTAACCTGCCCGACCAGGCAAGTCTGAAAATCAAACTGACCCACTACCGCATCTGATGACATGATTCAGATCTTATTAGACTTTTTCGGATCTTCGAGCTCACTAGTTCCGGAACATCGGCCCTGTCTGTCAGGGTGGCCGGTCCTCGCCGAAGATGGCGCCGTTGCGCCATCGATGCTCCAAGATGGGCTTTCGCGCACGAGACGTTCCGCAACAGGGCGATACGCAGACGGCCAAAAGCGGGCAGACGGCCAAAAGCGGAAGGACAGCCTCAGCCGGCGGACTAGGCCAATGGGGCGGGATGATGGGCTAGCGGCAGCTAGTCGTCATCCTCGGATTTGGCGCCGGCGTCCAGCCGGGCGCGGAAGTCGGTTACCCGGCGGCCGATGGCGCCCGCCATCGCGGTCCGCTGCGAGTTCAGAGCGAAGTAGCTGATGACTCCGCTGACCAAGATCGCCAGGGCGAGCAGCAGGAAGCCACGGGCGCCAGCGACGAACAGCAACCCGAACACGACGACGAAGAGCCCTAGTCGCAGGGCCGTGTAAAAAAGCGTCGCTCGCACAGATTCAGCGTACTCGCCGGGCGCGGCTGGCTATGACGAGCCGGACCCCCGCGCGCCGGACCGGGCCGCGCCGGACGGGGCCGGTCCCCGGCAAAGGAGTCAGCTGGGCGGCGGCGTGCGCTGGACGCCGGAGTCGGCTGAGGTCAGCACTGCTGCCAGGAGGCGCGAGTCGACGTTGCCGCCTGACAAAATCGCCACCGGGTGGCGCGCCTTCGGCAGTTGGCCCGCGCGGCAGATGCAGGCCGCAACGGCGACGGCGCCGCCGGGTTCGGCGACCAGCCGGGCGCTCGTGGCCAGCGATCGCATGGCCGCGAAGATCTCCTCGTCTGAGACCGTCAGGATGTCGTGGACCAGCCTGCTGATGTGCGACATGGGCAGCTCACCGATCTGCTCTACCCGGAGCGCGTCAGCGATGGTCCGCGCGGTATCCGATGAGGGCCATGCCACCCGGTGGCCAGCACGCAGCGAGTCCCTCGCGTCGGCTGCGAATTCCGGCTCGACACCGACGATCAGAGCGGCCGGGTGAGCGGCCTTGATCGCGGCGGCGACTCCCGAGATGAGGCCGCCGCCTCCCACGGGGCAGACCACCAGATCGACGTCTGGACAATCAGCGGCAATCTCCAGCCCGACTGTGCCCTGGCCGGCGATAACCTGAGCGTCGTCAAAGGGCGGGATCGGGGTGAAGCCGTGTTGGCTCACCAGTTGCTCGACGCCGGCGACGCGCGCCTGAAGGTTCGGCTCGCAGTACACGACCGTCGCGCCTAGTGAACTCGCGGCGGCGACCTTGACTGCCGGAGCATTGGACGGAACAACGACAGTCGCCGGTACGCCGAGTGTCGCGGCGGCATAGGCGACCGCATGAGCGTGATTGCCACTAGAATGAGTTACTACTCCACGGTTGCGCTGCTCCGACGGCAGCGCGCTTATCGCGGCGTACGCACCGCGAAGTTTGAACGCGCCGGTTGGCTGCAACGACTCCGCTTTGACGAGTATCTGCTCTCCGCCAATACGCAGTGGCACCAAGGGTGTGCGTAGAGCGATACCGCTAAGGCGATTAGCTGCTGCTTGGATCTCATCGGCCGACACAAGGTTTGACACCGCTCCACCCTACGTGTACCCGCCATGGTAGACAGGTCCCAGTCAAAGCGACCTACAAGGTTTGTGAGCAAATTTTTACGGAATCTAACGAGAATAGTGATCTATGTTATTAAGACTATGATGTGGGGAGGCTTGAGGTGAGTACATGCGGGGGGCCAAGGCGAGTATCAAGGAGAAACGAATGGATGGGCACAGTGATCGCCTGCTTACTCCCGGAGAGGTCGCGGCACTCTTCCGTGTCGACCCAAAGACTGTGACCAGGTGGGCCGCGTCTGGTCGGATCAGCAGCATCCGCACTCCAGGCGGTCATCGACGGTATCGGGAAGTGGAGATCAGAGCACTGCTTGGCATCAACGACGGGTCTACTGCGAACTCTGATTCAGGTAACTGACCCCCGGCCGGGCACCTAGCCGACCGCGCGAGTCCCGCGAAGCGGGACCCGCGCGATGGTCTGGCCATGTTGGTTGGACTCAGCATCCATTTCCCGCCGGGTGGCGAGCGGGAATGGCAGAGGTCGGCTCGATCAGGCGATCGAGCCACGCTCATGATCGGCATTCGCAATCGAGTACGCCATATCTGACTGCGATACAGCCGTACGCGCGATACGGCAGATCAGGCGCAGATATAGTGAACGTTCAGGTAGCCTCTGTTGATTGTCCACCCTGGGCTAGGAAATCAAGAAACTGCCGGCGCAGCCGATCATCACCTTCACGCCAGCGTTTCCTGCGCTCATCCATCTCTTCCTCTGTCAGAGCGCCTTCGGCAAATCTCTCATAGTCCGCGTCAGCCGGGCCGATCTCAACATAGGCGTCACTGACCAGCCTGCCGCCGCGCGCGGTTGCCGACTCTGGCACCAGCAGATTGCCGTTGGGCAGTCGTATTACGTACATCGCCGCATCACCACCACCCCTAGATGCCGTACTTCACATTGAAGTAGAGCATGACGCCTAGCGCCGCTCTTGTATTGCCGCCGACCATCTCGACCAGCGCAGGGCGCTGGCTTGACGCGATGGCGGCAAACGCATCAGCGAAGAACTCCCTGCGCCCAAGGTGGCCTGACTGCCGGTGGAAGTCACTGGTCATCCACGGTAGGCATTGCTGATACAGGTCGCAGAACTCTGGCGAGTCGGACTGCCAGGACTGCGGCGTTCCGTCGATGTCATCAAGTGCATGGCCGATTTCGTGGCACATGACATCGGGCGTCGGGGATGGGCGCGAGCCGACGATGACCTTTCGCTCACCGTACGCGCCCGCGCACACATCCCAGGTCGCGCGCCCTGACGGCAGCGGTACACCACTGAGCGCTCCCATATCGTCCAGGTCCGGCACTCCGCCCGGCCCGACGTAGATCGCGTCCAGACCGGCTCGCAGTCGTTCCTTGATCAGCTGCGGTAGCTCCGCAAGCCGGTCAACTGCCTGCACGATCTGCGGCGGCGGCTCGACATCCGGCGCCCAGTCACGGTACACAATCGGCTCCAGATGCCCGCAGTGCCTGTGGCCGGGAGCGGAAGGTCCGGTCCTGGCCCGTGCGTACCAGGGCACGACTGCCGGTGCCTGAGCCGGCGGAGTGGCAGCCTCACGGACAGCAGCGGACGCGTCAGCGACCACTCGGTCAGCCAGGACAGCACCGGCGGCGAAACTCGGCGTGGCGGCGCGCCCGTCACGGGCCGGCGCGGCGGCTGGCCTCGCCGACGGATCGCCAGCGTGACTCGCCGATCTGGGCGCCTGGCTCGCGGCTCGCCCGGAAGCCGGCCTTCCCGGCCTTGCGGGCCTGGCTGAGGCGACAGACTGCGTCGCGGCGCGGGAGCCGTCCGGGCGGGGTGCCTCACGGATAGCGGCCCTCGCCTGACCCTGACGGCTGCTCAGCGCTCGTCCTCGGGCAGCCTGTCCGCGCTCGCCGGGACGGCGCGCCCCTGCCGCGGCATTGGACTGGCCAGGAGCGGGCCGGCTCGGCGGGGTCGGCAGAGCGGCATTCCCGGCCGGCCGCCCGGCTGGCACCCCGCCCTCGCCGGGATCAGGATGGTCGCCCGACCGCAGGAACTGGCTAGGCAGGCCGGGCGGGCTGGCACGTCCTCCGAGCCCGGCAAGTTCCGCCCAACCCGACCGCGGTGCAGAGTCAGCGCTGGTCGCAGGAGCGGTCCAGATGAGGCGCCGACGGCTGGCAGGCTGCCCGGGCGGGCCACCACGAGCCTGCGCCGGTCCGCCGAGCTGAGCCCAGCCATCGGCCGGAACCCCGGTGCTATCCCTGCCCGCCCGCCGGCCCGCCCCCCGGGTGCTGCCCCCGCCCGCCCGCCAGCCCGCCTCGCGGATGCTGCCCCCGGCCGCCCGCCAGCCCGCCTCGCGGATGCTGCCCCCGGCCGCCCGCCGGCCCGCCTCGCGGATGCTGCCCCCGGCCGCCCGCCGGCCCGCCTCGCGGATGCTGCCCCCGGCCGCCCACCAGCCCGTCTCGCGCCAGGAGCGCTGCGGCGACAGCGGCCGGGCGAGCGATCGCGCTCTGCCTCTCGGCCGCCGCCGGCGTCGCAACAGATTCAATAACCGCTGCATGACTGTCGCTCCCCGTACGAGGTTAGATCGCCAGGTTACGACGGTTTGCTCCCTGGCGTCAGGCGTGCGGCGGAAACCCGGCCGGCCGAAAAGCCTGGTCGGCTGGCCGGCCAACCAGCCCGAATCGGCAACGGACCCGCCTGACCTGCCGCTACCCTGTGTCCATGTTGATGCTCGCTACGGTTTTTGCCCTTCTAACGGTCGGTTTCGTGGTGCCGTGCGTGATCGACATCGCAATGACGCCGAGTTACCACTTCGACCTCCCGTCTAAGCGACTGTGGCTCACGGTGCTCGTGGCCTTCTGGGTCTTCGGGGCGGTGGCATGGCTGCTCATCGGGCGGCGTGACGTGCGGATGCGAGCCGTCTGCGACGACCTGACCGGCAGCTGGTCCTCCGGGACGCACCAGAGCTTGTGGTCGGCACCAAACCGGGGGACCAGGCCAGGCATCTGGCCCGGAACCGGCCGACGCGGCCATGATGCTATGCGACAGCACCCGTCGGCGATGGAGTCAGCCAGGTTCATCGCACCGGACGACAACCCGGACTTCCTGCTCGAGCTCGCGCGCAGGATTCGCGGCGACCGGGACCGCGGCAGCGACACCGGCAGCGGCAGCGACACCGACAACGGCGCGTGACGCGACCTGCCTGGCTGGGACCTTCAGCCGGGCAGGGCTAATGAATCCCCGCGTAGGAGTGCAGGCCGGTAACCCACAAGTTGATGCCGACCAGGTTGAACATCAGGCAGGCGAACCCGAACAGGTGGATGACGGCCGCCCGCCGTCCGCGCCATCCCGCCGTCGCCCGGGCATGCAGGAAGGCCGCGTACACCAGCCAGGTGATAAACGACCAGGTCTCCTTGGGGTCCCAGCCCCAGTAGCGGCCCCAGGCATGATCGGCCCAGATCGCCCCGGCGATGACGGCGAATGTCCAGGCAGGGAAGGCGAACAGGATCGCCCGGTACGATAGCTGGTCGAGCTTGGCCGCGCTCGGCAGCTGGGCCATGATCCCCTCGGCCGCCGATTCTTCGCCAGCGGCGACCCGCCGCTCGTGCCTGGCCGCGAGCAGGTACAAGACAGTCACCACGGTACCGAAGATGTACATGCCGATGGCGACGACCATGGCGGTGACGTGGATGGCGATCCAGTAGGACTGCAGTGCCGGAGCGACCTGACCAGCCGGGGTGTAGATGACCACCACGTCGACGACCAGGGCTATCTCGACGGGCAGCAGCACGAACAAGCCCGTGAAGTACGCGCGGAACTTGACGCCAGCGAGCACCAGTATGAGCACTGCCGCGCACGTTATCGCGGCGATGAACTCGTACATGTTGCCCCACGGGACGCGGTGCTCAGCGATGCCCCTGGTGATGATGGCGGCGGTGTGCACGACCAGGCCGATGCAGGTCAGCACGAACCCTGTGCGCAGCCACGATCCCATCGGCCAGCGACCGGCCTGACCTGTGCCGCCCGCGCCGCCTGCCCCTCCGCCGACGGTCTCTCGGCTCAGGTCGGCAAGCTGGGAAGCATCAGTGGGATCGGCGCCGAATGAGCGCTCAGCCCCGTCAGTGCCAGCACCCGCGTCAGTGCCAGCGCCGCGCGTCTCAGCCGCGGCCCCGACCAGCGCCGACACGCGGGCCGGTGCCGCCGCGCTCGCTCCTGAGGCCATCGCGTCCGTGGCTGCCTGCCGCTTGCCGAAGGCGAGGTCGCAGCTGTAGGCCAGAATCGCCAGCCCGTAGACCATAATCGCCGACACCAGGGCCGCGTTGCTGATCTGGGCCAATGCGGAGTTAACCATGGCTACTCACTTTCCCTTTGACTGCGCAAGAGCAACCTCACCGGCCCCTGAGCCAGCCCTCTCGGAACCGCCCAGTTCCCTGCTCAGCTCCGCCGACAACTCGGCGAACTCGGTCTCGAACCCGCCGGCCGCATCCGATCTGGTCAGGCCAGCGAACTCGACCACCGTACTGGCATCGGCGCTGCTGGCCCTGACGAAGACCCGCCGCCGCCGCACCAGGAAGGACAGCAGAAGGCCAGCCAGCGCCGCCACGGCGGACACCAGGGCCGGAAACTGCCCTGGGTCATAGGTAATCGCCAGGCTCGCCCACTGCCGGTACCCGGTGAACGTAAGCGTGCCAAGCCCATGCGGCAACCTGAGCGACTGACCAGGCGCGAGCGGCCGGGTCGTGACATCGAGCCGGTGCATCCCGGCCGTGTCGAGGCTGTAGATGGACTGCGGCTGCCCGCTGTCGAGCCCGAGGTTGCCCGCATAGGAGATCATGCTCACCCGCGGCACTTCGGGAGCCGGGAACGCCGAGGCGAGATCCCCGGTCGCCGTCACGTACTCGGTGGGCAGGAAGAATCCGGTGAAACCCAGTCCCCGCGGACTGGCGTCGGGAACCTTGATCACGCCTTCAGACGTGAACCCGGACTGCTCGACCGGGATGAACGGCACCGGCTGGTTGAATACCACGTGCCCGTGCCCGTCGGTGACCTTGAACGCCGGGGCATACCCGTGGCCGATCAGGAACACCTGCACCCCGTCGACATTCAGCGGGTGGTTCACGCGCAAGTCGAACCCGCGCTCGGGACCGCCGTACTGGGAGGCGTACTTCAGCCTGGCCTCGAACGACGCCGGCTCGCCGCGCTGAGTGCCGGAAGTGATGTACTTGGCGTCGAAGCGCTCCAGCGTGAGGCTGAATGGCTGCAAGTCGCCAGCCGAGACCAGCCTGCCCGGATGAAACACGTCGAGCGCCGTGGGAGTGTTGGCGACGCTATCGCCCTCGATCAGCAGCTTGTTGCTCTTGTAGCCGAAGAGTCCGCCGAGGGCAACTGAGCACAGCAGGCCGAGCAGCGCCACGTGGAAGAGCAGGTTGCCCACCTCGTGCAGGTAACCCTTCTCGGCAGAGACCCAGCCTTGACCGGCCCTCAGCCTGAACCGCCGGCGGCCGAGCAGGCGTGCCGCGGACGCGAGCGCGGCGTCCGGCGGCAACGCCGAGCGGAAGCTCGCCGACTGCGGCAGCCGGCCAAGGTTGCGTGGCGCCCTGGGCGGAGGCTGCCGCGACGACCGGACCAGCCGGAACGTCCTCGGCAGCACGCAGCCGGCCAGCGAGGTAAAGAGCAGCAGGTAGATCGCCGCGAACCAGGGTGCGCCGAACACGTCGAACGCTGAGAGCTTCGCGAGTACCGGGGCCAGCGCCGGATGCGAGGCGTAGTACTGCGTGACCGCGGCCGGGTCGATGCCCTCCTGCGGCAGCACCGACCCGGGAATGCTGGCCAGCGCGAGCAGGAAGAGCAGCACGAGCGCGGTCCGCATCGAGGTCAGCTGGCGCCACGTCCAGCGCAGCCAGCCGATAGGACCGAGCTTTCCCGTCGCCGGAGCTTGCTGAGCGGCGGCGGCCGTGTCTGCGCTCATGACTTCCCCGTCAGTACGCTGGTGATCAGTGCCCGCAGCCCGTTATAGGTCACGCCGCCCACGACGATGGCCGCGATGCGGCCGCCCCGGTCGATCACCAGCGTGCTCGGGATAGCGCTCGGCGGCACCGTGCTGTGGAAGGCCAGCGCCGTCACTCCGCCTGGATCGTTCAGGCTGGGGTAGCCGATGCCGAACGTGTGCGCGAACGCGAGGGCGGAGTCCGGAGAGTCATTCTCGTCGTCACCTATGAAGTCGACCCGCTTGTGAGCGAAGTAGCGGTCGAGCGCGGCCAGCGCCGGCGCTTCAGCCCGGCATGGCCCGCACCAAGACCCCCAGAAGTTCATCACGACGACCTTGCCGCGTTCGGCGTCCAGGCTGAACCGCCCCCCGGTCAGCGTGGTGCCAGTCACGGCGGGCGCGGCTGGCCTGGAGCCAGGAGCCAGGTACTTGCTGCTGTAACTTCCGCTGACGAAGCTCTGGCCAGAGCTCGTCTGGTTGTTCGCGCCGATCGCACCGCCTGAGCATGCGCTGACCGCAAGCACCGCAGCGCCGAGCAGCGCCGCCGTGCCGGCGGGGCTAGCCCAGTTCAGAAGTCTTGCTGTCCGGATGCGGATCACAAACGAGGTCTCCTACAAACAGTAGTACCGCAACCCATTGTGCAGGACGCGAGTTCACGGCTTCGTACGGGCCTCGGTTTGGGTGCCGGGGCCGTGAGCTAGGCGCCAGCCTTCCTCGAGCCCGCCGGACCTGAGGGCTCGGCATAGCTGACCGAGGTGAACTTATCCTCCATGTACGTCAGGCTCGTAATGCTGCCGAGCGCGCACTGCCGGCGGCGCGGGTCGTGCCACAGCCGCTTGCCTTCGACCGACCTGCGGGCCACCCAGATCGGCAACTGGTGGCTCACGCATACCGCCTCGTGCCCGCGCGCCGCCCGTGCAGCGTCGGCGGCAGCGGCAAGCACCCGTCCGGCGACCCGAGTAAAAGGCTCGCCCCATGAAGGCTTGAAAGGGTTGCGCAGGTAGATCCAGTGGCGCGGAGCGCGCAGCGAGCCGTCGCCGACTCCCACAGTCAGTCCTTCGAAGTGATTCCATGGTTCGATGAGACGGTCATCCACCTCGGCCGGAAGCCCAAATTGCGCCGCGATCGGCTCGGCCGTCTCGCGCGCTCGCTCAAGCGGTGAGCACCTCAGCACGGTAATATCCCGGCCGGCCAGGTAATCAGCCGCGGCCTTCGCCATCATCTGGCCATCCTCGGACAGGTGAAAGCCCGGCAGCCGTCCGTAGAGAACGCCGCCCGGGTTCTCTACTTTGCCGTGCCGTACCAGGTGCACGACGGTCACTGAATCCGCGCTCATAGCGCGCTCAGACTACCTTGTAGCCCGTAGACGTAGCGCCAGACGTAGAGGACGACGCAAGGTTGAGTCCGACCGCGATTGTGCTCGTGCTGGCCGCCGCCATCGCTCACGCGAGCTGGAACCTGTTCAGCAAGCAAGCGGCCACGACCGGAGCCGCGTTCTTCCTGTGGCTGGTCGCCGCTGGCGCCGCTATCGCCTACGTGCCCGCCGTCGCCGGGGACGTGCTCATCAGCCAGCCGCGGCTGACCGGCCTGTCCTGGATCTTCCTGGTGGGCACGGGGGTGCTCCAGTCGGCTTATTTCTTGTTTCTTCAGACCGGCTACGGCCTTGGCGACCTGTCGGTCGTCTATCCGATCGGCAGAGGGAGCGGAGCTATGCTCGCCGCGCTTGGCGGCATCGCGCTGCTCGGTGAACGACCAGGTCCGGTCTCCATCGCCGGCATCGTAGCCATAATCGGCGGCGCGGTGCTCGTCGGAACGCCAGGTGCTGCCAGCCAGCGGCGGCCAGGCCCCAAGGTGGTCGTGTTCGCCCTGGTGACCGGCGTGTTCATCGCCTCGTACACGATCTGGGACAAATACGCGGTCGGCACCTTGCACACGCCGCCGATCCTCCAGGGCTACGCCGCCTTCCCGGTCATGGCGGTCGTCCTCACCCCCGTGGTGGTCCGCGATCGTGAGCGGGTTCGCAAGGTCTGGCGCGAGTTCCGCCCGCAGGCCATCGGGGCCGCCGTGCTCGCACCGCTCTCCTACATCCTGGTGCTGGCGGCGCTGAGCTTCACGGCCGTCAGCGTCGTGGCGCCGGCCCGCGAAGTTAGCGTGCTCTTCGGGGTGCTGCTCGGCGGGCGCCTGCTCGGGGAGGGCGGCCTCGCAAGGCGGCTTACGGGAGCTGCCGCGATCGTCGCCGGCATCATCGCAATCGCCATCGGCTAAACAATCCTTTCCTCCTTTAATTGCCACCGATTGCCAATTAAAAGATTCTAATCAGGATTGTGGATTGCGTGACGGCCTAAATAGGTCACGATAGCAACACGAAACTCAACGTTAATGGACCCGTCTGTTAACGTGTTCCAACGCGCCACCCCACGGGAAGAACAAGAAAAAGGGGATGGATATGCAACGCCGTCATAAAAGGCTGTACGGGGCCGCCGCGATCGCCGGGACGCTGCTCGGCGGGTTGACAGCGGGGCCCGTAATCGCGGCCTTCGCCGCTCCGGCCTGGTCAACCTTCGTCTGTCACGGAACGTTCCATAAGCCAGGGCATCTGACCGGAAGGCACTGGAGCGTCATCGTCCGCGGCACCTGCGTGGTCGATCGCGGCCCGGCGCTGGTGCAGGGCAATATCTTGATACGCAAGCACAGCAACCTCATCGCGGCATTCGGACGGCACCACTCACGGCTCATCGTGAAACGGAACATCTTCGTCGAGCGCGGAGCCACGCTCATTCTCGGCTGCGAGGCTAAGCACTCTCCGTGCCTGGACGACCCGCATCCGAAGAAGCCCTCGCGCAATAGCCGCTCAATCGTCTTCGGCAGTATTTTCGGTAATCGCGCGCTCGGCATCGTCGTGCACAACAGCGTGATCGGCCGCAACGTGATCCAGGCCGGCGGTGGCGGCGGCACGACCTGCAGGCCGCATGGCGTCTTCCGGCACCTCAAGAGCCCGGTCTTCAGCGACTACGAGGACAGTTTCGTCCACGGGACCCTCGTAGTCAGGAAACTACGTTCCTGCTGGCTCGGCGTCATCAGGAACTTGGTCGTCGGCAGCGTCGTCGTCAGCAGGAACCGGATGGCCGACCACGACGCGAACGAGGTCGTGACCAACGTCGTGCTGCGGAACCTGGTCTGCTTCCGCAATCACCCGAGGGTCCAGTTCGGCGACAGTCACGGCAAGCCGAACAAGGTCAGCAGGCACGCCCTGTTCGAGTGCTCATTCCGCCGGCTGGTGCCCAGCCCGGCCGGCCAGCACAAGCACTTCGAGCACATCTCGGTGCGATTGCGCCGTCATCATCACCGCTAAAACCACCCCCCTGGCAGGTGGGGCACCCCGCTGCTGTCAACGCGACAGCAGGGTGCCCCAACGACGCTCAGGAGATCTCGATATAGCGCTGCCGCTCCCCGGCCACTTCCCTCAGCGTCCGCAACTTCCCCTCGACCGCTGCCAGGTCTAGCTCGTCAAGGGCAGCCACCCGCTCAAGGTCGCGGGCGAGCACATCCGACTCGCCCACCATCGTCCAGTCGAACTGCATCAGCTCATCGAGTCCCGCGCTCCGGACCCGGTCCCAGACCTTGTCGCTATTGAGCACGGGGAGGCCCTTGATCATTGTCGCGACATCGTCGATCGCCCGGATCAGCTGCTCGGCACGCCGGATCGGCTCCATGAGCTCCGCCGGCGGGAACGGCTGCTCCCTGGTCGATGGCGGTACCCGGTCGGCACGCCAGCTGCTGATCAGCTCTCGCAGGTGCGCCGACGCCTCGCCGAGGCCCCGGCCAACTCGCTGCCTGATCAGCTGGTCATCAGAGCGCAGGCGCCCTTTCTCGGTATAGAGGTCGGTGGCTAGAAGACCGCACAGCCGGTCGGCGAGGCTGTCGGCCATCGCCGCTAGCTTCCCGCCTTCGGAGCGGCGGTCGCGTCCGCGGCCGCCCCGTCGCCCAGCCTGGGCATTCCTGGCAGCGGAGTGCCGAGGGGAGTGACCCCGATGTTGAAGGGCTCGCCCACCGCCATGTTCGGCGCCGATACCAGGCCGCGCTCGGCCATCTTCATCGCCACGTAGTATCGGACGGCTTCCATTTCCGACAGGCCGAAGGCGCGCAGCGAGATCAGCTCGCGCATCCGCTCGTCTCGCGGCTTGATCAGCACCTTGACGTCATTGAGCGTGATGCCGTAGGCCGACAGGAAGTCTTGCAGATGCCCGCGCACCAGCTCGGTGATCTCGTGGATCCGCTCGTTGACCTGCTCGAGCGGAGTCACCTGGACGAGCTGGTTGATCGCCTGCCCGAGCACCGGCCCGGCGTAGGCGTTGAGCGCCTCGGTGGTGAGGAAGTGCCCCTGATACGGCATGTGGGTCACCAGCTTGACCGCGTCTTCCTTGGTGTCGACATGCACGTAATAGTCCACGTCGTAGACGAGCTCAGCGAGCTCACGCGACAGCGCGAGGCCCTCGGACCTGGCAACGCTCTTGGCCGCTGACACGAATAGAGCCTCGTACTGCCACGGCGACTGGCCGCTGTAGAACGCCTGCTGAATACTGCCCAGCATCGGCCGGTCCGTGGTCTGCACCGGGTACTGGCCGCCCTCGTAAACGGCGAAGATAGCGCCGCGCGACTTGAGCACGCAGAAATGATTGCTCTCGACCGTCAGCAGGCTCCCGTTCACGATGTCATTGCTCGGGTGGTGGTACATCAAGATGCCCGGGCCCATAACCTCGGTGCCATCGGGTGCGAGCGTGCTGATGACGCTGCGAATAGCCATGATCTGCCCCTTTCCCTTGCCCCCGGACCGGCCGACGTGGCGGCCCACAGACATACTGGCAGATCAGCGCGCAAAACCTGACGTGATCCGATCAGGCCGGCACTCTTATCCCAACGCCGCAGCCGCCGCAACGGCAGCGGCAGGAAGGGCTTCGGCGATCTTGCCGATCGCCCCGTCATCGTGCGCAGCGGAGACAAACCACGCCTCGTAGGGCGATGGCGGCAGGTATACCCCGTTATCGAGCATCGCGTGGAAGAAGGCTGCGTAGGCGGCGCCATTTTGAGCCCGAGCCTGCGTGAAGTCCCTGACCGGCTCGCTAATGCCGAAAAAGAACGAGAACAAATTCCCGGCCTCATTGAGCGCGAACGGAACGCCGGCGGCGGTCAGCGCTGCCTTGGTGAGATCGGTAACGGCCGCGGCCACCTCGTCGACCCGCTTGTAAACCTCGGGCGTGCACTCGGAGAGGGTAGCCAGCCCGGCCGCGGTCGCCAGCGGGTTACCCGACAGCGTGCCGGCCTGGTAAACCGGCCCGGACGGTGCCAGCAGGTCCATGATGTCAGCCCGGCCGCCGAAGGCCGCGGCGGGCAACCCGCCGCCCATGACCTTCCCGAAGGTCATCAGGTCCCCGGCAACTCCCTCGCGGCCGTACCAGCCCGAGCTTGAGACACGGAAACCGGTCAGCACTTCATCCATGATCAGCAGCGCGCCGTACTCGCCGCACAGCGCGGCGAGCAACTCGTTGAATCCGGCCGATGGCGGCACCACGCCCATGTTGGCCGGGCACGCTTCGGTGATCACGCAGGCGATGCCGGCGCCGTTCTCGGCGAAGGCCTGCCTGACCGCCTCGGTGTCGTTATAGGGAAGCACGATGGTGTCGGCGGTGACCGCGCCGGTCACGCCTGGCGAATCGGGCAGGGCGAAGGTCGCCACGCCTGACCCGGCAGCCGCGAGCAGGGCGTCCGCGTGCCCGTGATAGCAGCCAGCGAACTTCACCACGAGGCGCTTGCCGGTGAAGGCGCGCGCCAGCCGCAAGGCCGACATCGTCGCCTCCGTGCCCGAGTTGACCAGCCGGACTCGCTCCGCGGGCGTACGGGCGACCATTTCCTCCGCGAGCGCGACCTCGCCTGGCGTCACCGTGCCGAACGACGTGCCCAGGCTCACGGCGGCGCGCAAGGCCGAGACCACTGCCGGATGAGCGTGGCCAAGGATCATCGGCCCCCAGGAGCAGACCAGGTCCACGTAGCTCCTGCCGCTGACGTCGGTCAGGTACGGTCCCTCGCCGCTGGCCATGAACACAGGCGTGCCGCCGACGGCGCCGAACGCCCGGACCGGCGAGTTCACTCCGCCTGGCAGTACCGCGCAGGCCCTTGCGTACAGGTCGTCGTTAGTCGCCGCCGTCATGGCGTTATCTCCTCACATGCGTCAGCCAGCACTTCCAGTAGCCGCAACGCGTCAGGAAGCTCGCGGGCACCGGGCTCGGCTAGCCACCTGGCCGCCATCCCGTTGCCAAGCGGCGAGGGCGGCGCGACCACGTAGCTGTCCCTGCAATGCCAGCGCAGCCCGCTGACGTCTGGTACCACATCAGGCTCGCAGTCGAGATGGCACGACCACCACTCGTCCTCGTCTCCGGTGGCCCTGGTGGCGACGAAGAAAAGGCTGCGGTCGCCCGAGCTGATCGCTACCGGCCCAGGCGCAAGGCATTTTTCCCCGAGCCGCCGCATCGCTATGGTCCCGGCCGCCGCCGGCACATCGAGCACGTCGAAGGACCGGCCGGTCACCAGCAAGATGGTCGCTCGCGGGCTTTCGGTCCACCAGTGCCCGACGACCGCGACATCGGCGGTCGCCTGCCTCTTCCACGCGGGCGACAGGGGATGCGCACCCGGCGCCGGGCATCCGATCCGGTCACAGGAACAGGCCCGGCCAGTCGCCGTGTGACCGGGCTTACGCTGCTGTGGCACCGCTCCACGAGGTTGCGCGCCAGGGCACACGGGCCAGCCCAGGCCCGCGTACTCACTTGCCGCGAGCCTCAGGCGTTCTTTCGCTTTGCGGCGCCTAGCCCGCAGCACCGCCTCGACCATAGGCCGACGATACCTTGCCCGGCGAGCAGTGCCGCCAAGGTCCTGCTAGCGCAAACTCGGCGCAAGCTGTGCGTTATGCTCCTCTCCGGCGCTGGTCACCGGAAATGTGATGCGCCATTGTTACTCCCGCGCAAGCGCAGCGCGCGTCAGGGAAGAGATCGCGCCGAGCAAGGAATCGCACCCGCAAGGAATCGCACCCGAGCAAGGAATCGCACCCAGGACGAGGAATCGCCCCCGGAACGAGGAATCGCCCCCGGAACGAGGAATCGCCTTCGAGGAGAGGAATCGTCTCCGGAACGAAGAATCACGCCCGGAACGAAGAATCACGCGTCTGGGATGAAGACGCGCTCTGGGATGAAGACGCGCTCTGGGATGAAGAATCATGCTCTTTTACGAAGAATCTTAACGAAGAATCACGCCCGGGACGAAGAATCACGCCCGGGACGAAGAATCACGCCCGAGCGCCGCGGGATCGCGCTCGGGACGAGGAAATCGCGCCCAGAACCCGCCCCCGGAACCAGAAGCCGCCCCCGGAACCAGGAATCGCCTCCGGGCGAGGGTTTCGTGACTGGATGAGTGGTTTCGTTGTCCTGGGGGTGACGGGTTCCTGGCGGGAATTTCGTGTCCGGGGAGAGTTGTCCGTGGTCTTCGTGGAGGGTTTCCGGGTTTGGGAGGATTTTCGTGTTCTGCGACGAAAAATCTCCCGCACCCGAAATCGCTCCGCCAGGAACCCGACAACACTCCCGTTATCCCGGTCAATGCTCCCAAACGCGGGAAACCTCTGCCCAGAACCCGGAAAACCGCCCATGCGACTCGCCTGGCAGGTCTCCGGACAGCACACTCCCCCCGGGCAATCTCTAAAGTTCCTGCCATAGCCGCCACAGCGCCATCTTTGGGCCACGGAGGGGGTCGCTGCGGGGTCTTCGGGGCTGCGGGGACTGCGGGGCTGCGGGACTGCGGGGACTGCGGGACTGCGGGACTGCGGGACTGCGGGGACTGCGGGACTGCGGGACTGCGGGACTGCGGGACTGCGGGGACTGCGGGACTGCGGGAC
>DASTJM010000104.1:0-51806 GCA_035716545.1 Streptosporangiaceae bacterium | reverse complement strand
TGCGGTCAGCCCTCCCGGACGCGAATACCTCCCTGACCTCGTGTCCGGCTAGTCACATCAGCCACGCGAGTTCGCCCGCGCCTGCCTCTCGTGACAGGGAGAACGCCCGCCGGCCCTTACCACGCAGCCCCGATGCGTCATCGGTCCCGTTCAGGCACAATGCCGCTTGCTCAGAACAACATCAATACTCGTATCGACACCCAACTTCGACCAGCAACCATCCGTGCCGGCTGACCGGCGCTGGCGTGATGGGGTAAACAGGGACAAACCATCCCTGTTTACAGACCAATTCCCGCATCCACGGGAACCCGGTGCACCGGCGCGAACCCCAGCAACCCCCGTGAGCCCCTGCCGCCTCACCAGCAACAGCTACACAAACCGTCAAGCGAAACAAGCCCGCCCAACGCCTATCCTCGGGCATTCCTTGGTGAAAGGTAGACAGCTGTGGCTGGCGGGACCCAAGCCCGCCCAGCAGAATGCGCGGTCGTCGCGCGGCAGAAACGGCATTTACCTCAAATCACGCAACCTTCTGAAGCCGCTCGGGCCGACCAGGCAAGCACCCGGGCCGACCAGGCAAGCACCCGGGCCGGGCACACGCAAGCACCCGGGCCGACCAGGCAAGCACCCGGGCGGGCACACG
Organism: Streptosporangiaceae bacterium; assembly: GCA_035716545.1. Classification (GTDB taxonomy): domain Bacteria; phylum Actinomycetota; class Actinomycetes; order Streptosporangiales; family Streptosporangiaceae; genus Chersky-822. The sequence goes on along the minus strand of DASTJM010000104.1, from coordinate 51,166 downwards.
CAAGCGCCCGGGCCGACCAGGCAAGCACCCGGGCCGGGCACAGGCAAGCACCCGGGCCGGGCACAGGCAAGCACCCGGGCCGGGCACACGCAAGCACCCGGGCCGGGCACACGCAAGCACCCGGGCACGGCAAGCGGGCGGCTGTGCCGACGGAGGCCAAGCGCTCAGTCATCCCGTGCAAGGCTCAGCCAGCCGCGAGCTCGTCGGCGGCCGAGTACGGGTCGAGCTTTCCCTGGGCGACTTGCAGAGCGAGCTCGTCGAGCCGCGACTCTCCCGGCAAACCTCCGAGCCGCCGGCGGATCTCCGCGACAGCGATCGCGGAGATCTCTTCCCGTGCCCGGGCCAGCCGGCGTTCCTGCCGCAACCCAGAGTCCCCCAGGAACGACCAGTGCGCCCCGATCTTCGCCACCAGCTCATCGATCCCTTCGCCGGGCGCCGCAGCCGCCGACACGATCGGCGGTTTCCAGCCCCGGTCGTAGGTCGCCATGTTGAGCATGTTCCGCAGATCGCGCACGACATCGTGCGCACCGGGCCGGTCGCTCTTGTTCACGACGAAGATGTCGGCGATCTCCAGGATGCCGGCCTTGGCTGTCTGGATCGAGTCACCGAGCCCGGGCGCGAGCACGACCAGCGTGGAATCGGCCAGCCCCGCGATCGCGACCTCGGCCTGCCCCACTCCCACAGTCTCGACGAAGATCACGTCGAACCCGGCGGCGTCGAGTATCCGCAGGGCTTGCGGCGCCGCCCAGGACAGCCCGCCCAGGTGCCCCCTGCTGGCCATCGACCTTATGAAGACGCCCGTGTCGGTGGCGTGGTCGGCCATCCTCACCCGGTCGCCGAGCAGCGCTCCGCCGCTGAACGGTGAGGTCGGGTCGACAGCGAGCACCCCGACCCGCCGCCCCTGGGCGCGGAAAGCCCGCACCAGCCGGTCAGTGACCGTCGACTTGCCCACGCCCGGCGACCCAGTCAGCCCGATTACCTGCGCGCTGCCGGTGTGCGGCGCCACGGCCCGCATGACGGGCCGCAGTTCGGGCGAGCCGTCTTCCACCAGCGAGATCAGCCGCGCGAGCGAGCGCGCGTCGCCGCCGCGTGCCGCCGCGACGAGCGCATCGGCCTGCTGGTCGCGCACCCGCGTCAGCTACTGCCAGGCGACGGCACGGTCAGCAGCAGCGCATCGCCCTGCCCGCCGCCGCCGCATAGCGCCGCCGCGCCAAGCCCGCCGCCGCGCCGCCGCAGCTCGTAGATGAGGTGCAGCACCAGCCTCGCCCCTGACATGCCGATCGGGTGGCCGAGTGCGATCGCGCCGCCGTTGACGTTGACGATCTCAGAGCCAACTTCGAGGTCGCGCATCGACTGAATGGCGACAGCGGCGAACGCCTCATTGATTTCGATCAAATCCAGATCGGGAACAGGCCGCCCGGCCTTGCTCAAGGCGCGAAAGATCGCGTTCGACGGCTGGCTGTGCAGTGAGTTGTCCGGGCCAGCGACCACGCCGTGCTCGCCTACCACGACGAGCACGGCCACTCCGGCGGCCGCGGCCGCCTCCGCCGACATCACGACAACCGCACAAGCCCCGTCCGAGATCTGCGATGCCGTGCCGGCAGTGATCGTGCCATCGGCCGTGAACGATGGCCGCAGCTTGCTCAGCGTCTCCACGCTGGTGTCGGCCCTGACGCCTTCATCGGTGTCGAACAGCACCGGGTCGCCGCGCCGCTGCGGCACAGGCACCGGCACGATCTCCTGCGCCATCAGGCCATTCTTAATCGCGGCCGCGGCCCGCTCATGAGACCTGGCCGCGAACTCGTCCTGCTCCGCCCGGCTGATACCGAGCCTGGCACAGTGCCGTTCGGTCGACTCCCCCATGGACAGGTGGTCGAACGCGTCGGTCAGGCCGTCGAGCGCCATCGCGTCGATCAGCGCTGCCGAGCCGTACTTGAATCCTTTGCGGGAGCCTGGCAGCAGGTGCGGGGCCTGGGTCATGGACTCCATGCCGCCGGCCATCACCACGTCAAACTCCCCCGCCCTGATCAGCTGGGCGGCGAGCGCGATCGCGTCAAGACCGGACAGGCAGACCTTGTTAAGAGTGAGCGACGGCACCGTCATCGGAATGCCCGCCGCTACCGCCGCCTGCCGGGACGGAATCTGGCCAGCGCCTGCCTGGAGCACCTGGCCCATGATCACGTAGTCGACCTTGTCCGGGGCAACGCCCGACCGGTCCAGCGCGGCCTTGATCGCCATGCCGCCAAGCTGCGCCGCGCTGAAGTCGCTGAGCGACCCGAGCAGACGGCCAATCGGCGTCCTGGCACCGCCGGCTATTACTGCCTCACCCATGCCTGCAACGATACTTCAGGGCCACCGGCTCGCTTCCGCCGCACGCCAGCGCCAGGAAAGGAAGAACGCGCCATGTTCACCCGCATCGACCACGTCGGGATAGCGTGCAAGGACCTGGCCGCCAAGGTCGTGTTCTATGAGTCGGCATTCGGACTGAAGGTAGTCAGCATGGAGACGAACCAAGAGCAGGGCGTCAAGGAGGCAATGCTCGCGGTAACCGAAGGCGCCCCGGTGCCCGGCGTGTCCTACCTGCAACTGCTCGAGCCGCTCGGCCCCGAAACCCCGGTCGGCAAGTTCCTGGAGCGGCGCGGCGAAGGGGTGCATCACATCGGCTACGGCGTCGATGACATCAGCGCGTCCATAAGTGCTTTGCAAGCGGCTGGCATCCGGTTGCTCGACTCCAGGCCCCGGCACGGCTCAATGGGAGCGGCGATCGCGTTCGTTCACCCTAAAGACGTTGGCGGCGTGCTGACCGAACTCGTCCAATCGCCGGACCGGCTTCACGAAGGGCAAGGCGGGCAACTCTAATTAATTCGGGAGCTAGGCCACGAGCAGCCGCGAACACGCCACCAACTGCCCAACAGCGGAGTACGCTGCCATGCACCGGGAAACGTGAAGTGGCCTGCGGGCTGTGACCCTGGCAAACGGCGGGGGTGCGGCAGCATGTCAAAGGGCAGCGAGCAAGCTCGCTGACCACGGATATCCCGGGCCAGAGGTGTCCTAGGACGCAACAAACCCCGGCTACCCCAGGATTAGGCGACATGCAGCCCGATATCAATGCCCAGCTCGGTACCTTCTTCGATGACGAGCAGCCGCCACGGTTCTCCCAGAAAATGCGCGGCTACGACCAGGAAGAGGTCGAGTCTTACCTAAGGAAGAAGGACAGCGAGCTTCGCGCGATCCGCGAGAACGAGCAAGCGCTCAAGCAGGAGCTCGCCTACGCGCACCGGCAGATGCAGGAGCAGGAGCGTCCGACCTACTCCGGCCTCGGCTCGAGGATCGAGCAGCTGCTCAGGCTCGCCGAGGAGCAGCGGGATGAGATCCTGCAGGAAGCCAGGACCGAGGCGAGCCAGGTACTCGCGTCGGCGAAGGTAGATGCCGCCGAACTCCGGGCCGGCGCCGAGAACGAGACCGCCGAGCTGCGCGCCAACGCCAAGCGCGAGACCGACGACCTGCGCAGCTCGGCCGAGCGCGAGGCCGACAGCATCCGTACTTCGGCGCGGCGCGAGTCCGACGAGCTGACCTCGACGACCGAGCGCGAGGTCGCCAAGATGCGCGCGATGGTGGACCACGAGGTGGCCGAGAAGCGCGCCGCGGTCGAGCGCGAGATCGCTAAGCTCCGCACGACGACCGAGCGCGAGGTCGCCCAGATGAAGGCGTCGTCCAAGCGCGAGCGGGACGAGATCCTCACGACCTCCAAGCGCCAGGCAGACGAGATGCGCAGCCAGGCGCAGCGCATCCTGGAGGAGAGCGAGGCCCAGCGGGCTCAGGCCGAGGCCGAGTTCGACATCCAGCTGGCCTCCCGGCGCGAGGAAGCCGAGCGGCAGGAGGCCGAGCGCCTCGCCGCCGCCCAGGCCGCTACCCAGCGCCTGGTCTCCGAGGCCGAGCAGCGCGCATCCACTGCCGAGCAGCGCGCCAGCAAGGCCAGCGCGCAGGCCGAGCAGTCCCGGCGCGACGCCGACGACCACGCCAAGCAACTGGTCAGCAGCGCGAAAAAGAACGCCGACGACATCGTCGCCCAGGCCAGGGCGCAGGCCGACCAGTTCCTTGCCGAGGCAAAGGCAGAGGCCGACAGGCACGCAAGCGCCGCGCAGCGGCGGGTGGACGAGGCGAACAAGCAGTACGAGACCGTGCAGGCGCACCTGTCGCAGATCAGCCAGCTGCTCGGCCCGGGTGCCGCAAGCCTGGGCGCCCCGCCGGCCCCGGCTCTGCAAGCCGCGCCGTCCCGTGCGGTCGCCGCTGCTCCGGCCAACGGCGGCCCTGGCGCGTCGTCTCGGGCGCACTCAGCCAAGACCGAGCATAAGCAGGTCAACGGCAAGGGCGGCGACGGCGAAGAAGAGTGGTGGACCGAGTAGTCCCGCTTTAGCTGGAACGCCCCGCCGCGCCAAGAGCGCGGCGGGGCGTTTTCGCTGGTCGCTGTTTAAACCCCGTCAGCGGCGGGCGGTGCGGGCGGACGCGGTGCGTCAGAGCGAAGCAGCACAACATCCCGTCCGAGCCGCCCGCCGCGCCCCTGCACGGTCTGAGAGTTCAGGCATTCACCGTCTGGCCGCCGTCGACGACGAGGGTCTGGCCCGTCATGTAGGACGAGGCGTCGCTGGCGAGGAACACCGCCGGGCCGGCCATTTCCCTTGCTGCCGCCCAGCGTTTCATGGGAACGGTCGCAATCGTCGCCGGCCCCGAGACGGGGTCTTCCCACAGATTGCGGTTGAGATCGGTGGCGGTCCAGCCTGGGCAGAGCGCGTTGACCCGGACGCCGGACGCGGCCCACTCGACGGCGAGTGACTTGGTGAGAGAGATGAGTCCGGCCTTGGCGGCTCCGTACGGGCTGATCAGCGGCGCGGACGCGACGCCGGCGACCGAGGCGACGTTGATAACTGAACCTGCGCCCCGGTCGAGCAGATGACCGGCGAATGCCTGGCAGACGTAGACGGCCGAGCTGAGGTTGAGCCGCATCAGCTTGTCCCAGCCGGTAATCCGCAGGTCACGGAAGCTCACCATGAAGTTGGAGCCGCCCGCGTTGTTAATCACGATGTCAACGTGACCCAGCTTGCCGATGGCCGCGGCCGCCGCGTCGGAGACCGCGGCCTGATCGGTGACGTCAGCCGGGATGACGATTGCCTTGCGGCCAGCCGCCGTCACATCGTCCGCGGTGTCGGCAAGGCCCTCGGCGGTCCGGGCGACGAGCGCGACGTCCGCGCCAGCCTGGGCGAGCGCAACGGCGATCTCGCGGCCGATGCCACGCGAGGCACCCGTCACGAAGGCGGTCTTGCCTGTCAGGTCGAAGAGGCTCACGGCCCGTCCTTCCACTCAGTGGGCAGCGGCCAGGCATCGGGATTTACCTGCCGCACGATCTCATTCAGCACGATACGGACGTAAGTCTCCCCCACCCACAGATGTTTCGCGTGATCGACGCCGATGACCTTCGCCTGCGGCACCCGGCTGAACCTGGCCCGGGCCTCGTCTGGGCGCAGGTAGTCATCGAGTCCCGGGACGATCGCCACCAGCGGCTTCCCGCTGGCAGCCCACTGGTCAAGCGATTCGTCCCCGGCCCGGCGCAGCGGCGGCGAAAGCAAGATCGCCCCCTCGACGCCTGGCATGTTGCCCCAGAGCAAGGCGACCTCGGTGCCGAATGACCAGCCGAGCAGCCACAACCGGGCCAGCCCGGCCGCCTGACAGTACCCGATCGCGGCGGCGAGGTCCTTGCCCTCTCCGCGCGCGCCGTCGAACTGGCCCTGACTGGTGCCGCGCTCGGACGACGTGCCGCGGGTGTTGAACCTCAGCACGGCGAGACCGGCCAGCGCGGGCAGCCGGAACGATGCCTTGCGCAGCACGTGGCTGTCCATCATGCCGCCCTGCGTTGGCAGCGGATGCAGGCAGACCAGCGTCGCCACCGGTGGCCGGTCAAGCGGCAACGCCAGCTCGCCGACGAGGTCAAGGCCATCGGCCGTGCGCAGCACGATGTCCTCGCGCCTGGCCGGCAGCCTGGTGCTGGCCCAGATCTCGACGACCCGGGTACCCGGCTGCTCGCTCATCTATTCCCCTCTGCTGAACCCGGCGTTACAGAAGCAGTGGCGGTCCTGGCCGGCGCGGGCGGCGCTCCCAGCACCGATGGTGCCAGTGGCGGCGCTCGGTAGGACCGGGGTCCTCGGCCGGCCACACGACCACGTGGCCGACGCCAGGCCTGATCTCCTGATCGCAGCCAGGACAGCGATAGAGCTTAACCGCCGCCGCGCCTGGCACCTGTCGTACCACCCAGTCGCCGTCCGGCCAGCTCTGCGTCTGCGGCGGGCCGAGCCTGGCCGGCGAGCCTTCGATGCCCGGCTCTTTGCGAGCCGGCGGAGTGCGGCCCGCCTTGCGCGGGCGCCGCGGCAAGTCGCTTGGCAGGCGGCGCGCCTTCCTCGGGCTCATCTTCCCGTGACGGCGCTGGTTAGCGCCAGGCCAGCGCGGGCGCAGGTAACCAGCAGCGGCGGCGGGGCGAACTGCGACTCGCCGTAGGCGGCGTGCATCGCGGCGAGCACGTCAGCCACCCTTGCCAGGCCCGCATCGGCCAGCATCCGGATCGGCCCGCGCGGATAGCCGCAGCCGAGCATCATCGCCGCATCCACATCGGCTGGCGTCGCGTAACCGTCGGCCACCATCGCGACGGCGTCCCGCAGGTGCGGGTAGAGCAGCCCGCCTACCAGAAGCCCTGGCCGGTCGGCGGAACGGACGGTGTGCAGACCGAGCTTGCCAGCCAGAGCCTGGGCGGCCCGAAGTGCCTCGTCCGACGTCAGCGGGCTTGGTACCAGCTCGGCGAGCCTGGGCGTCGCCAGGTGAAACCCGACGGCGTCCGCCCCGCGCCCGGCCGCCATCGCGGGGCCGAGCACGCCCCCTTCGGGGCCGATCGCGACAATCGCCAGGTCGGTCTTGTGCACCGGGCTCCGGGTGACGTTGATTCCGGCGGCACCAAGCAAGCTGGCCAGTTCGGCCGCCAGCTCGCTGCCAGGGCCGACAGGTTCGGCGGCATCGGCACCGACACTGCCACCCGGATCGATCAGCGTCACCGTGCCGGGAGCACGGGGATGGTCTGCTTTCTCCGACCCTGAAGAGGACGAACTGGATGCGGACCGGCAAGCTGAGTAGTCGTAGAACCCGGCGCCGGTCTTGCGGCCGAGCCGGCCCGCGTCAGTCAGCCTGCGGAGCGCGGGCGCCGGCAGGTATCTGGTGCCGCCGAACTCGCGCTGCAGCACCTCGAGGATCGCGCACGAGGTGTCGAGGCCGATCAGGTCGAGCAGGGCCAGCGGCCCCATCGGCAGGCCGGCCGCGCTTGTCATCGCCGCGTCGATGTCCTCGCGGCTCGCGTGCCCGGTCTCCAGCAGGCGGACCGCGTGATTGAGGTACGGCAGCAGCAGCGCGTTCGCGACAAACCCTGCCCGGTCGCTGACCTGGACGGGAGTCTTGCCCAATTGCCTTGCCAGCGCGCTGACCGCCTCGCCGGCTCCGGGTTCGGTCAGCACCGTCGTGACGACTTCGACCAGGCGCATGACAGGAGCGGGGTTGAAAAAATGCATGCCGAGTACTCGCCCGGGATAGGCGGACCCCGCGGCGATAGTGGTGACCGACAGCGAGGAAGTGTTGGTCGCGATGATCGCGTCGGGCCGGCAGGCCTGATCGAGTTCGGCCAGCACCTGACGCTTGATCGCCAGCTGCTCGGGCACGACCTCGATCACGAGGTCACAGTCGGCCAGATCGGCGAGCTTGGACGCGGCCCTGACCCGGGCGGCGATCTGGGCCCGCTCGTCGTCGGTGAGCCGGCCTTTGCTGACGGCCCGGGCGAGGGAGCCGTTCAAAGTGTCCAGGCCACGGGCCAGTGCCTGCGGATCGGCCTCGACGGCCGTCACGCCGATGCCACCGCGCGCGAATACCTCTGCGATGCCGGCACCCATAGTGCCGAGCCCGACGATTCCGACGGCGCGAATCTCCATGTCAAGACATTACCGAGCAGCGCGGCGAACTGGCGACCGGGCAGGGCGGAGCCACGCTGTCTGGTGGCCCGCGCCCTGCCCGGCGCAGTCAATTCAGCCGGTCAGGTCGGCCGCTCAAGTCACCTTGATCGTCAAAGACGCTGCAGAGAACCCGTTCTTGGTCGCCGTCACCAGGTGCTTGCCTTTGGCCGTGCCTTTCTTGATCGTGAACGTGACCATGCCTTTCGAACCGGTTTTCTTGGTCACCCCGAGGAACTTCACCGTGGCACCGGAAACCCTGTCGCCCGTGTCCTGAACGGTGAACGTGATCGTCGTGGTCCTGCCATTCGGCACGCTCGACTTCGAGGCTCGGATGCGCAGCGCCGGCAGCAACTGGGTGTCGAAGTAGCCAGGCCCGCTGGTGCTTCCGTTCTGCAGGGCGAGCGCGATTACGTCGAGCGGGCCGGCGCTGCCTTGCGCCTGCAAGCCCTGGAATTCGGCCAGGTGAGCTGGCGAGCTGAGCGTCCTGACCGAACCGAAGCTGGTGACGGCCGCATTAGTGCGCACAACTTCGATCTTGTTGGTCCTGGTGTTGACCCACAGCACCCAGAGGTGCCCGCCGGGGCTGGCGGCGATCGCGACGAAAAGGCCGCTGCCGTTCGCTGACGACGAGCCAGGCACTGTCATGGCCTTCGCCGCGCCGACGCGCCACAGGTCGATGTGCGCACAGTTCAGGAACTTGGTCGGCACGCAATAGGCGAGATATTCCCTGCCTCCCGCCCTGGCGGTAAAGGCGACAGGCTGAAGGTTCTGGTTGTTGCCGACATTCTTGCCGCCCGAGCTCGGCGCCTTGACGGCCGCTGCCTTCGCGGGCAGGATCTGGGCAACGTAGTACCCCTGGTCAGCCTGGCCCGAGCCATTGAACCAGGCCCCGAGAATGGCGCCATTCTTGGCTCTGATCACGGTCGGGGTGACCAGTTCGTCGCCGGCGCCGACTCCGAATGACTGATCGGGGGCGCTTGCCGGGATGTTCGGGTCAACGCCGACGTGATAACCCAGGGCGCTAAACGTGGACCACGCCGCGACCGGGGTGCCATCGGACCGGGTGGCAGCCGTGGTATTCGTCAGCGGCACGAGCTTCGATTGCGACAGCGACCCGGTGACCAGCTTCCAGCTAGTGCCCGCCGGCGTAGCTGTCGCCGTATACATCGCACCTGTGTCGAAGGGGCTGTTGCTGACGCCGTTGCCGCCGGTGAAGATCAGCCGCAAGCCCTTGCCAGGACCGGAGACCAGCATGGGATAGGACGATATGCCCGCCCAGTGCTTCACGATCGTGCCCGTGTTCAGCAGCTTCGCCCGGCCGCCCACCGTCGAGTAGTGCATTGAGAAGGTGAGCCCGTCGCGGCTCGCCCAGACGACGTGGAGCCGCCCGTCGGCCGTGCGGGACAAGCCGGCCGAGGCAATGCTGAGATTGGTGTTGGTCGAGATCTTGGTCCACTTCGTGGCCGATCCGCTGGCGGTTCGCGCGTGAGCGGCGGTGACCGGCTGTCCGCTGGCGACACCCTGACTTGCCAGCGCGCCCGCGAGGGGCAGCACCACCGCGAGCGTGAATGCAGAACGACGATATTTTGACAAATGGAACATAAACACCCCTTCCCTCACGTGGCTCTGAGTCTTGGCGAGGGCATATCGAGGGTCAAGCGAACCCAGAGGAATTCTCAGGAGAATCACAGGAAGGCTTGGCTGGGCTGGATCGGAACAGCAACTCGCCGCGTATCACGCGGTCCTGGCTGAGCTGCCCGTCCCGGCGGCGATCACCGCCGCCGGGAAGATGGCGCTGGAGCGTGCGCCGGAGGCCCATCGATGACCCAAAGATGGCGCTGGAGCGCCATGGATGTCCCAAAGGTGGGCCTGACGCTTACGGTTGAGCCGACACGCAGCGGGTTAAAGCGGCAGGCATTACAGTTGGCTCCCGTGCGACTCGTGATTGCCCGGTGCAGCGTGGATTATGCAGGCCGATTGAGCGCGCACCTGCCGCTTGCCACGCGGTTGCTCATCGTCAAGGCGGACAGCTCGGTACTCGTGCACAGCGATGGCGGTTCGTACAAGCCGCTGAACTGGATGTCACCGCCCTGCCGCCTGGCCGAGTCAGACTCGCAGTGGGTAGTGACCGGAAAATCGGGCGAGACGCTGACCGTGCACATCGATGCGGTCATCTCCGACACCTCGTACGTGCTCGGCGAGGACCCTGGCCTGGTCAAGGATGGCGTCGAGGCGCACCTGCAGGAACTGCTCGCAGCCCAGCCCCACGTGCTCGGCGACGGCTGGCGGGTAATCAGGCGAGAGTACCCGACCGCCATCGGGCCAGTGGACATCATGTGCCGGGACGCGGGCGGCGTGAGCGTCGCGGTCGAGATCAAAAGGCGCGGCGAGATCGACGGCGTCGAGCAACTGACCCGCTATCTTGAGTTGCTCAATCGCGATCCGCTCCTGGCCCCCGTGCAGGGGGTCTTCGCGGCACAGGAGATCCGGCCGCAAGCGCGCGTGCTTGCCGAGGACCGTGGCATCAGGTGCGTCACGCTGGACTACGAGGCTATGCGCGGCACCGACGACGGAGCCTTGCGGCTCTTCTGATGAACGATCAATGCGGGCAGGCGCTAGTCGGGGCAGACGTCGTGCACCCAGCTCTCATCGCCGCGACCACGAGCGGGCTCATCGCCGCTGATGAGTAAGGTTCCTCAATCATTACGATGTTAGTTAACTTTGGGTCAGTAACCCCATCCTCAGCCCCGTCATCGGGGTGAGAAAACGCAGCCGCGGCGCGCGAGGGTCGCGGTGTACTCGGTCCCTGGCGGTCAGCCTTTCGCGCAACTGATTTCTACAATAGCCGAGATTTTTGCATGAAATAACCCATTTGACGGAATTAATTTGACCCCACATCATGACTGAGCCACATTGCCCAGCCGATGGGAGAGCCGACATGGGACCGACACGCAGATTCGACACCATTCGCACCGAGCGACTGGTCATGCGCCGCTGGCAAGAGTCAGACCGTGAGCCGTTCGCCGTGATGAACGGCGACCCGGACACGCTGCTGTACTTTCCCGAGACGCTCGACCGGACCGCCAGCGACAACTTGGTGGATCTCATCGAGACACGATTCGCCGAGCAGGGATTCGGTCTGTGGGCACTTGAGGTATCCGGTACCGGAGAGTTCATCGGCTTTACCGGACTCAATCCTCTGCCGCAGGATGTGCCGGGCAACGGCGGGATGGAGGTCGGCTGGCGGCTCGCCAAGCACGCCTGGCACCACGGTTATGCGACGGAGGCGGCCAAAGCGGCGAGAGATGTCGCATTCGACGGCGCCGGCCTGGACGAACTCTGGTCCATGACCGCCGTGCTCAATGAACCGTCCCAGGCGGTGATGCGCAGGATCGGGATGACCGAGGTGGCAAGGTTCGGGCACCCTAGAATCCCCGAGGGCAGCCCGCTTCGGCCGCACGTCATGTTTCACCTGGCCAAGCCGTCGACGGCCTGACCAAACGTCGTTGACAGCCTGGTGCGCCCGTTGCTGGACCGGACCCAGGCGGACCGGACCGGCCAGACCGGACCTGCCGGACCTGCCCGACCTGCCGGACCGCCGGACGTGCCCGACCTGCCGGACCTGCCCGACCTGCCGGACCTGCCGGACCGCCGGATCCGCCGCGTCAGCCTGAGCAGACGTCGTGATCATCTGCGGCTAATGATCGCGTCCCGACCCCCTCACGGTAGCCCGGACGGCAAATCGGACGCGACGCATCCAGAGCGCTCGGATTGATCACAACGTCGCGTATGTCAACCACTTGGCCCTGATTGGCGTCTAAAAGTCAGCTAACGCCGAAGCGAGTATCTGGGCAGAGGCCGCGTTCACTTGCCGGGGCTGATCGCGGCCTCTTCCCCGCGGGCGCCATCATGGGCAGGGTCTTCGGCACGTACGCCGGAGAACCCTCCCGCCAGGGCGCCACGACGGTAACGGTGCGTGCCAGAGCCGGTTGCGCCTACGCGAACCCGCGAATGATGCCAGCGTGTCTGGTCTCGCGGCTGAGCCGTCACACGGTGCCCGGGGCGACGGTCGAGGGCGCATGGACGCTTAGCGCCGGTGCCTGACGCGAGTCCCGATGCCCGGTACGGCATCATTCAGGCGCAATGCCGTCTCTGCCGGGACAACATCAATACGCGCCCTGACACCCAGCTAGCACCATCAATTCCCGCATTCACGGACCAGTCCGCGTTCTCACGAGCCGCAGTACACCCCGGCTACCCCAGTGACCCCAGTGGTCCAACCAGCAACGCCAATAGCACTTTGGTGTACCGGATGAATTCAAGCAAATCAAACAACGCCCGCGTCGCACTCTCCTAGTAGCGGTCGAGCAGGGCCTGGTTGATCGCCATGGCCTCGGCAGCCAAGTCCGGAAGTTCGATCACCTCGACGCCACGCTCGGCGAGCCACGCCGCGCCTCCGCCCGGCTGGAAGATCGGCGGCTCAAGCCATGCGATCACGACCCTCTTGACCCCGCTGGTCAGCGTGAGTTCCGCACACGGGATCGGTCTCGATACCCGCCGCAAGCAGGGCTCGAGTGAGCTATACAGTGTCGCGCCGCTGAGCGCGCTCCCCCCGGCCTCAGCCTGTCGCAGCGCGACTTCTTCGGCGTGATCCTGCGGATCGGACTGCCTGGAGTAACCCTGGCCGAACAGCCGGCCGTCGGCACCCACGATTATCGCCCCGACGCTGAACGCGGATTCCGACGGCTGACACCGCGCCGACAGCCCGATCGCCTCGGCGAGCCAGCGCCTGTCCGCGCCAGGCTGACCAGGCAGCGCCGGCTCACCAGGCAGCGCTCGCTGACCAGGCAGCGCTCGCTGACCAGGCTGATTCGGCTGCGCCGGCTGGCCAGGCTGATTCGGCTGGCCACGCTGACCCGGCTGCGCCGGCTTGCCAGGCCGATCCTGATTCACCGGGCCACCCCCGCACGTCGCTGACCGCCGTCAGTTACCTGACAGTACCTTTCTCCCGCTACGCAGTGATTTACTGGCTCACAGGGATTTACTGGCTCACAGGGACTCACTCAAGGCAGTTCGCCGACGCTCACCCAAAGGATGGTTCAGGCGATGGTCACCAAGGTTCGTACGTCGGCGCAGTCCGGCATGGTCAAGACCTTTGACTCGCTCAATCCGGCGACAAACGAGCCGGTGGGCACCTTCCCTGTATTCGGTGAGCACGAGGTTGCTGAGACGGTTGCCAGGGCGCGCGAGGCGGCGGCCTGGTGGTCGGCACTATCGGCCAAGGAGCGCCGGGCCAAGCTGCTGGCGTGGAAGTCGTACCTGACCAGGTACATCATGCGACTAGCTGAGCTTGTGCATGCGGAGACCGGCAAACCAGTCCCTGACGCCCAGCTTGAAATCCTGCTCGCGGTGGTCCACATCGACTGGGCCGCCAAGAACGCACGCAAGGTACTCGGCCCGCGCAAGGTGCGCAGCGGCATCGTGGCCATCAACCAGGCCTCGACAGTCGAATATCAGCCGCTGGGCGTTGTCGGGGTCATAGGGCCGTGGAACTACCCGGTGTTCACGCCGATGGGCTCGATTGCCTACGCGCTTGCGGCCGGCAACGCGGTGGTGTTCAAGCCGAGCGAGTTCAGCCCGGCGGTGGGCGGCTGGCTCGTGAGCTCGTTCGCTGAGGTCGTGCCCGACTACCCTGTGCTGCAGCTAGTGACCGGCCAGGGCGAGACCGGCAGCTTGCTGGCCAAGAGCGGCGTCGACAAGATCGCCTTCACCGGCTCGACCAAGACTGCCAAGAAGGTCATGACCGCCTGCGCCGAGAACCTGACGCCGATGGTCGCCGAGTGCGGGGGCAAGGACGCCCTCCTGGTATCGTCCGACGCCGACCTGGATGCTGCCGCGGACGCCGCGGTATGGGGCGCCCTGTCCAACGCGGGCCAGACGTGCATCGGCATTGAGCGGATCTACGTGGCCCATGACATCTACCACACGTTCGTCGAGAAGCTCGCCGACCGGGTCGCCAGCCTGCGCCCGGGTGATGACCGCGAGGCCGACTACGGGCCGATGACCATGCCTGGCCAGGTCGAAGTAATCGAGCAGCACATCGCCGACGCCATCGCCTGCGGCGGGCGGGCCGTAGTGGGCGGCCTTGGCAGCATCCGCAAGCCGTACGTCGGCCCGGTGATCCTGGCTGACGTGCCCGAAACGAGCACCGCGATCACGGATGAGACCTTCGGCCCCACGATGACTGTCACCCCGGTCGCGAACCTTTCCGAGGGCGTGAAGCTCGCGAACGCGAACAAGTACGGCCTCGGCGGCAGTATCTTCGCCAGGAACAAGAACGCGGCGATGAACGCCGCCCGGGCGCTGAACTCGGGCATGACGTCCATCAACTCGGTGATTTCGTTCGCGAGCGTGCCGTCGCTGCCGTTCGGAGGATCGGGTGAGTCCGGTTTCGGGCGGATACACGGTGCTGACGGCCTGCGCGAGTTCGCTAAGGCCAAGGCCATCACCCGGCAGCGGATGAAGCCCATGGTGAACCTCACCTCGTTCACCAGGACCGACGCCGACATGAAGAAGATCCTGACCCTAGCCACGCTGTTGCACGGCAAGCGTTACAACAAGTAGCCTGCCAAGCGCATTGATGACCCACGGCTGGGTCTGGGACGCTAGGGCGACGAAGTTAACGCGGGGCCGGTCGGGGCTGTCCGGGTGTCCGGGTTCCCAGCCCAGGTGGGTGTAGGCGTCCCGTGCTCCCGGGGGAGAGTTCCCGGGTCCGGGAGCGTTGACCGTGCTCCCGGGGGAGAGTTCCCGGGTCCGGGAGCGTTGTCCGCGCTCCACGATGAAAAAGCTCCCGGGCATGAAAACGCTCCCCTAAGAACCAGACAACCTTCCCCCAGAAACCCGACGACCCTTCCCAGTACGCCCGGCAACCCTCTCGAGCCCGGGAAACATCGCGGCCGGGGAACCGAGACCCGGGGAACAGGCGACCGGCCCGATGCAGGGAGGCCAGGGCCGACCGGGACCGGGGTCAGGGGGCGAGGGAAAGGCAACCGGGACCGGGGCAGGCGGGCCGGGGATCAGGCGGGAGAGCGGGAGAGCGGGAGAGCGGGAGAGGGGGAGAGCGGGAGAGCTTAGGCGCCGGCCAGGACCAAGTCGGCTGGCTCCAGGGCGGCAAGGGGGGCCCGGCCCGAGATCAGGTCAGCCGCGCGCTCCGCGATCGCGATCGTCGGTGCGTTGGTGTTGCCGCGCGGCACCGTCGGCATGACTGAGGCATCTACCACGCGGAGCGCCTCGATGCCGTGCACCCGCAGTTCGGTGTCCACAACACCCGCGAGACGGTTGGCGTCGAGCTGGGACTGGCCGCTCATCGCGCAGGTGCCTACCGGGTGGTAGATCGTGGTGACGTCGTGCCGGACGAAGTCGCGCAGCTCAGCATCGGAGCGCAGGTCGGGGCCAGGCGCCAGTTCGCCCTTGCATAGCTTGCGCATTGGCTTGGCGTCGGCGATCTCCCGCACCAGGCCGATCCCCGTGACCAGAGTCTCCAGGTCAGTGCGGTCAGACAGGTAGCCGGGGTCGATCAGCGGCTTGTGCCGGGGATCGGAGCTGCGCAGCACGATCCGGCCCCTGCTGCGCACGTCTACCAGCGTCACGAGCACCGACATGCCGCGATCGGCCGGATCGGCAAGGCCGCCGTTGCGGAACGGCACCGGGAGCGCATGCCATTGCAGGTCAGGCGCGGGGAGGCCAGGCTCGCTCCGCACGAACCCGCCGGACTGCGCGATGTTGGTCGTCATCGGCCCTGAGTGCGTGAGCTGCCAGCGAAACAGGTTCTTGGGCCCGGCCAGTTCGGCCAGGCTCTTCACGCCAGGCGTGGACCACAGTGCCGTGACGATGGGGTGATCGGACAGGTTCGCGCCGACGCCGGGACTGTCAGCCTGCACCAGGATGCCGTGATCACGCAGGTGGTCGGCCGGGCCGATGCCGGACAGCATCAGCAACTGCGGGCTATTGATCGCGCCGCCGCACAAGATGACCTCGGCCTCTGCGCGTGCCGTCTGCTCGATCCCCCGGTACAGGTACCGCACCCCGACGGCCCTGCCCGCCTCGATGATCACCGACGTCGCGAGCGCGTCGGTCTGCACGGTCAGGTTGGACCTTTCCTCCGCCGGGTGCAGGTAGGCGTCGGCCGCCGAGAAGCGCCGCCCGTCCCGCTGCGTCACCTGGTAGAAGCCGACGCCGTCCTGCTGAGCGCCATTGAAGTCGTTGTTGGGTGAACTGCCTGAATTCACCGCGGACTCGATGAACGCTCGGGCAGCCGGTGACTTGAACTTAGGATCGACGACGCTCAGCGGGCCAGATCCGCCGTGATAAGGCGATTGACCGCGCGAGTTATTTTCCGCCCTGAGGAAGTACGGCAGTATGTCGTTGTAACCCCAGCCGTCGCAGCCGTATTCGTCCCGCCAGGTATTGTAGTCGTGCTTATTGCCGCGGATATAAATCATGGCGTTGATGGACGACGAACCGCCGATCACCCGGCCGCGCGGCCAGTACACGGACTGCCCCGCCGCCCGGTCCTGCGGTACGGTGCGGAACCCCCAGTCATAGCTGCTCTGGAACAGCAGGTTGACCGCGGCCGGGATGTGGATCTCGTCGGCGTCGTCGGGCGGGCCGGCTTCGAGCAGCAGCACGCGAACCGACGGGTTCTCGGTGAGCCTGGCAGCAAGCACGCAGCCGGCGCTGCCCGCGCCCACAATGACGTAGTCGTACATTCCGACTCCCAGACCGAGTCCAGATATTGTGAACAAACCCTACTAGGAAGTACCAGGTCTGCGGGAGTTGGCGTGCTGGCTGACCACCGGACTAGCTGACCACCGGGCCGGCTTTCCGCGGGCTCCCGGTAGCGTAGGTTCATGGCCAAAGATCGCAACGATACTCCCGTTGTCCTGTCCACCATCTACACCCGGGTGGGCGATGACGGCACGACGGCGCTCGGCGACGGCAGCCGCACCGCCAAGACCGACCTGCGCCTAGCCGCGTACGCCGATGTTGACGAGGCGAATTGCGCCATCGGGGTAGCTGTCACTGCCGGCGGGCTGCCCGAGGGCATCATCGGGCTACTGATCAGAATTCAGAACGAATTGTTTGACGTCGGTGCCGATCTCTGTAACCCGGTCTCGGCCGACCCGCCCTATCCCCCGCTGCGTATCGATGACAATTATGTCACCGCGCTCGAGCGGGCCTGCGACAAATACAACGCCAACCTGCCCACGCTGCGCAGCTTCGTGTTGCCGGGCGGGACCAAGGGCAGCGCGCTGCTCCATGTCGCCAGGACGGCGGTGCGCCGGGCCGAGCGCAGCGCCTGGGCCGCGATCGAGGTTCACGGCGACACGGTGAACAGGCTGCCTGCGAAATACCTGAACCGGCTGTCCGACTTGCTGTTCATACTCGCGCGCGCGGCCAACGAGCCGGACGGCGACCTGCTGTGGAAGCCGGGCGGCCAGCGCTAGCGCCGTCAGAACACTCCTTTGAACCAGTGCCGCGGGCCCGCTTCGAGCCAGGCCAGCAGCCCCGTGAGGGCGTCCCGGCTGAGCGCCAGCCAGACGGGCTCGCGATCTGCACCAGCCTCGAAGCGCACCACGACGGTCTGTCTCGCCGCGCGGGGCGGTCTGGCCATCTCGTGGTCATGCCGGGCGACAAGCTGCAGCGAGTGCCGGTCGAAGGCCGCGTTCGGCCGAAGGCACACGCCCCGGCTGCTGAACCAGTACAGCTGGTCGGTCCGGTAGGCCGCGACCCCGCGCCGCCAGCGGTCATCCCCTTCTGTGCGCAGGCTGCACTCCACGGCGCCGCCTGGCCGCCTGATCGCCATCCTGCGGACGGCCACGGCCGCGACGTAGAGCAAGGCGAGGATGACGCCAGCGATCAGGATCCAGTCGATGAGCCCCAGATCCCGTCGCAATGCCGTTGTCCTCCGCTGGGTCGGTCAGGCTTCGTCACCCGCGGCCCGGAGCTGGGCCCTGAGGTAGCTGGCTTCCGCGGATTCAGCGCTCTGACTAGCTTGCGCTACCTCTAGATCGGCCCTGGCCGATGCCTTGTCAACGTCGCCGCCGAGTATCGCCTGCCGAGCCAGGATCGAGACCCGGTTGTCGGCGACGGACAGGAAGCCGCCGCCGACCGCGGCATGTATCCAGGCATCGCCAGCGGCGTCCACCGGGAGGATCCGGACGACACTGCCCGCCGAGATGACGCCGAGCACTGGCGTGTGACCAGTCAGGATGCCGACGTCGCCCTCGAGCGTCTTGGCAACGACCCGGGTGGCGTGGCCAGACCAGACCTCGCCCTCGGGGACGACAAGTTTTACCTGGAGCGTCACCGCTCCAGCTCCTTGGCCTTGCGCTCGAGGTCCTCGATCCCGCCGCACATGAAGAACGCCTGCTCGGGCACGTGGTCGTACTTGCCGTCGGCGATCGCCCTGAAAGAGCTCGTGGTCTCCTCAAGCGACACGAACGCGCCGGGGATGCCGGTGAACTGCTCGGCGACATACATCGGCTGCGACAGGAAGCGCTCGATCCGCCTCGCGCGCTGCACCGTGACCTTGTCCTCTTCCGATAGCTCGTCGATGCCGAGGATGGCGATGATGTCCTGCAGTTCCTTGTACCGCTGCAGGATCCGCTGCACCTCGCGTGCCACGCTGTAGTGCTCCTGGCCGATGTACTTGGCGTCCAGGATCCGGGACGTCGAGTCGAGCGGGTCGACGGCCGGGTAGATGCCCTTTTCCGTGATCGCCCGGCTCAGCACCGTGGTGGCGTCCAGGTGCGCGAACGTCGTGTGCGGCGCCGGGTCGGTGATGTCGTCGGCTGGCACGTAGATCGCCTGCATCGAGGTGATCGAGTGACCTCGGGTCGAGGTGATGCGCTCCTGGAGCTGGCCCATCTCGTCGGCCAGCGTCGGCTGGTAACCGACCGCCGACGGCATGCGGCCGAGCAGCGTCGACACCTCCGAGCCCGCCTGGGTGAAGCGGAAGATGTTGTCGATGAACAGCAGCACGTCCTGCTTCTGGACGTCGCGGAAGTACTCGGCCATGGTCAGCGCCGAGAGGCCGACCCGCAGCCTGGTGCCGGGCGGCTCGTCCATCTGCCCGAAGACCAGCGCGGTGTCCTGGATAACGTCGGTCTCGGTCATCTCGAGGAACAGGTCGTTGCCCTCGCGGGTGCGCTCGCCCACGCCGGCGAAGCAGGACACGCCGCCGAAGTTCTTCGCGACCCGGCGGATCATCTCCTGGATCAGCACGGTCTTGCCCACGCCAGCGCCGCCGAACAGGCCGATCTTGCCGCCTGACACGTACGGGGTGAGCAGGTCGATGACCTTGATGCCGGTGACGAACATCTCGGTCTTCGGCTCGAGCTGGTCCAGGGGCGGCGCGGGACGGTGGATCGGCCAGCGCTCGGTGATGTTGAGCGACGACGTCGGCACGTCCAGCGTCTCGCCGAGCGCGTTGAAGACGTGGCCCTTGGTGACGTCGCCCACCGGCACCGAGATCGCGGCACCGGTGTCGGTCACCAGGGCGCCGCGCACCATGCCGTCGGTGGGCTGCATGGAGATGGCCCTGACGGTGTTGTCGCCGATGTGCTGGGCCACCTCAAGCGTCAGCGTGCTGGTGCGGCCGCCGATCGTGACGTCCACGTGCAGGGCGTTGTAGATGTCCGGCATGTCGTCGGCGGAGAACTCGACGTCCACCACCGGGCCGATCACCCGCGCGACCCGGCCGGTGCCCTGGCCTGCGGCTGCGGCTCCGGCTGCGTGCTCTGCGGTTGCGGTCATGATCTCACTTACTCCCGATCGACTCGGCCAGCGCGTTCGCGCCGCCGACAATCTCGCTGATTTCCTGGGTAATCTCGGCTTGCCGGGCCTTGTTGGCGTCTCTGGTGAGCTTCTCGAGCAGCTCGTTGGCGTTGTCGGTCGCTGCCTTCATGGCCCGCCGGCGCGCCGCGATCTCGGCCGCCGCCGAATCGAGCAGCGCGTGGAAGATCCTGCTCTCCACATACCAGGGCAGCAGCGAGTCAAGCACCTGCTCAGGCGAGGGCTCGAAGTCGTAGACGGGGATGGGCCCGGCTGGCCGGTCCTCGACGTCGGTGATCTGCAACGGCAGCAACCGGTGGATGACCGGCCGCTGGGTCAGCATCGAGACGAACTCGGTGTAGACGACGTGGATCTCGTCGACCCCGCCAAGATCGGCTGGCTTGCGGAAGGCCTCGAGCAGCGCGTTGGTGATCTCGGTCGCGTTGAGGTGCCTGGGCGTGTCGGAGAAGCCGCTCCACTCGCCCGCCAGCTCGCGCTCCCTGAACCGGTGCCAGCCGATGCCCTTGCGTCCCGACACGAACGGGATCGCCTCGATACCGCGCTCTGCCAGGTTGGCCGTTAGTCCCTGCGCCTCGCGCAGCACAGAGGCATTGAAGCCGCCGCAGAACCCGCGGTCGCTGGTCAGGATGAGCACCGCGGCCCTGGTGGAACTCGCTGGCTCGGTGGTGAGCGGGTGAGTGATGTTGGCCGACCGGCTCACCACTGCCTCGACGGCGGCCGTGATCTCGCGCGCGTACGGCTCGGCGTCGCGGGCACGCTGCTGCGCCTTGATGATGCGCGACGAGGCGATCAGCTCCTGGGCCTTGGTGATCTTGGCGGTGGACTTGACCGTCGCGATCCGCCGCCGCACCGCGCGAAGCTGTGCTCCCATCGGCTAGTTCGCTTCCGTGTCTTTGGCGGGCGCAGGCACGTGCCGGGGCACGCGCTCCTGCTCGATATCCGCATCGCCTACCGGCTCCTCGCCCTGGTCGGTCACGAGGAGCTCGCCGTCGCTGGTCTCGAAGTTACGGCGGAATCCGGTGATCGCGTCCTTGAGCGCGGTCGTCGTGTCCTCCGACATTTCCCCCATTTCCCTGATCGTGTCATAGATGCCGGGCCGCTCACGGCCCAGGAAATCGAGGAACTCGGCCTCGAACCGGCCGATGTCGGCTACCGGCACGTCGTCGATCTGGCCGGTGGTGCCCGCCCAGACCGAAACCACCTGGCGCTCGACCGGGTACGGACTGTACTGGCCCTGCTTGAGCAGCTCGACGAGCCGGGCGCCGCGATCGAGCTGGGCGCGCGATGCCGCGTCCAGGTCGGAGGCGAACGCCGCGAACGCCTCAAGGTCGCGGAACTGCGACAGTCCTAGCCGCAGCGTGCCGGCCACTTTCTTCATGGCCTTGATCTGGGCGTTGCCGCCGACTCGGGACACCGACTGGCCGACGTTGATGGCCGGGCGGACGCCGGAGTTGAACAGGTCGGTCTCCAGGAAGATCTGCCCGTCAGTAATGGAGATCACGTTGGTAGGAATATAGGCGGAAATATCGTTCGCCTTGGTCTCGATGATCGGCAGGCCGGTCAGCGAGCCGCCACCGAGTTCGTCGGAGAGCTTGGCGCAGCGCTCAAGCAGACGAGAGTGCAGGTAAAAGACGTCGCCAGGGTAAGCCTCGCGACCCGGCGGCCGGCGCAGCAGCAGTGAGATCGCCCGGTAAGCCTCGGCCTGCTTGGTAAGGTCGTCGAAGATGATCAGCGCGTGCTTGCCCTGGTACATCCAGTGCTGGCCGATCGCCGATCCGGTGTAGGGAGCGATGTACTTGTAGCCGGCCGGGTCGGAAGCGGGTGCCGCCACGATCGTCGTGTACGCCATCGCGCCGGCGTCCTCCAGGGACTGCCTGACCTGCGCGATCGTCGAGCCCTTCTGGCCGATGGCGACGTAGATGCAGCGGACCTGGCGGGCCGGGTCGCCCGACTCCCAGTTGGCGCGCTGGTTGATGATCGTGTCGATGCCGATGGCGGTCTTGCCGGTCTGGCGGTCGCCGATGATCAGCTGCCGCTGGCCGCGCCCGATCGCGGTCATCGAGTCGATCGCCTTGATGCCGGTCTGCAGCGGCTCCTTCACCGGCTGCCGCTGCACCACGCTCGGTGCCTGCAGTTCGAGGGCGCGCAGTTCAGTGTTCTCGATCGGCCCCTGGCCGTCGAGCGGCTCGCCGAGGGGACCGACCACGCGGCCGAGGAACGCGTCACCCACCGCCACCGACAGCACCTCGCCGGTCCGCTTGACCCGCTGGCCTTCCTCGATCCTGCTGTAGTCACCGAGGATGACGGTGCCGATCTCGCGTACGTCGAGGTTCAGCGCCAGGCCCCTGGTGCCGTCTTCGAACTCGAGCAGCTCGTTCGCCATGGCCGACGGCAATCCTTCGACCCTGGCGATGCCGTCGCCGCACTCGGTGACGATGCCGATCTCCTCGGTGGCCGCGCCGGCTGGCTCGTAGTGCTCGACAAACCGCGCCAGAGCGTCTTTGATCTCGTCGGGCCGGATAGTCAGCTCGGTCATCTTCTTCGCGTCTTTCTCGTCTGGTTGTTGTGCATCGGCACGCTCGCCGGTCCTGTCCTGGCCGGTCAGGCAGCCATGGTGCGCCGCAGCTCGGCGAGCCGGGCGAGGGCGCTGCCGTTGACCTGCTCGTCACCGATCCTGACCGACATGCCTCCGATAAGATCTGGGTCGAGCACGACGTTGAGGTGGACGTCGTGGCCGTAAGCAGCGCTGAGCGTTGCCGCCAGCCTGGTGCGCTGCTCGATGGTCAGCGTCGCCGCGACATGCACCTCGGCGATAAGCCGCTCGCGCAGCGCCGCTGCCAGGCCGGCGTAGCGCTCAAGGCTCGCATCCACACTACGACCTCGCGGCTGCGCGGCAGCCTGGCCGATCAGCCGCAGCGAGGAGTCGGTGACCTTGCCAGCGAGCAGGTCGGTCACCAGGTCGCGGCGCCCTTGCGCGGGCACGAAGAAGTTGGACAACGCGTACCGCAGCGCCGGGTCGGCCCCGACGATCCGGCCGAACCTGAACAGCTGGTCCTCGAGCTCATCGAGCTGGCCTTCCAGGTCGGCGCCGGCGCAGATGGCAACTACCGCGAGGTCTTCGGTGGCATCGGCGAGATCGCCTGGCCCTGACCACCGGTCCGCGGCGAGCCCGGTCACCTGCGCGAGCGTTATGCCGGAGATCCTGCCGCCGAGCAGTGACTCAGCGAGCCCTGCTCGCGCATGCTCCGAGATGGCCGGATCGGACAGGTTGCGGCGCAGCGCAGGCTCGCGATCAAGCAGCCCGGTCACCGCGAACAGCTCATCGCCCACGCGGGTGGCTTGCCCGGCCGTGCCATCAGCCAGCGCCGCGGCCAGGCGGTCCTTGGCCGCCGCCAGCGATGCCCTGCTCGCACCCCTCATCGTGCGGCGACCCTTCCCGCGTTCTCGGCATCGAGCTCGTCGAGGAACCTGTCGACCATGCGCGATTGCCTCGCCTCGTCGGCCAGCGACTCGCCGACTATCTTGCTGGCCAGCTCGACCGCGAGCGACCCGACCTCGGCGCGCAGCGCGGTGAGCGCCTGCTGCCGGTCGGCCTGGATCTGGGCGCCCGCCGAGTCGATCAGGCGCTGCTTCTCGGCCGCGCCGTCGGCCCTGCCCTGCGCCAGGATCTGGGCCGCTTCTTCCTTGGCCTGCTCGCGCAGCCTGGCCGCCTCGTGCCTGGCGTCGGCCAGCTGGGCGCGGTACTGGTCAAGCAGCTTGCTGGCCTCCGCCTGAGCGTCGTCGGCGCGCTTCAGCCCGCCTTCGATCGCCTCGCTGCGCTCGGTGAGTGTCTTGCTGATCCTCGGCATCAGCACCTTGGCGAGCGCGATGAACACGATCAGGAACGCGATCGTGCCGATGATCAGCTCGGGCCAGTGCGGTACCAGCGGGTTCGATGCTCCCGCTGCCACGATCCTTGACGGCATGCCTGCTGCTCTCCTTGCCGCTGCTTAAATAAGTTTCGGGTACTTGAAGATGAACGGGATGACGATTCCGATCAGCGCCAGCGCCTCGGTCAGCGCGAAGCCGATGTACATGTTGGACCGGATCATGCCCGCCGCTTCAGGCTGCCTGGCCATGGCCTCGACGCCGTGGCCGAAGATCAGGCCGATGCCGATGCCGGGGCCGATGGCCGCGAGGCCGTAGGCGACCGCGCCGATGTTGATGTTGAGGGTGGTGTTGTTATTGGTCGCCGCCGCGAGCACGTGGTGTACGAGGTGCGGGACAAGCTCAAGCATGTGCGCTTTCCTTTTCGGTCAAGCCGGCGGACAGCCCGCCTGCTAGTTGGCAAACCATGGGCCGGTCTCCGGCGGCTAGGCCGGTCGCCTGGCTTCCCGTTCCGCTCTTCCGCGTGCTCGGCATCTCAGTGCTCCGCTTCCAGCGAGCCGCCGATGTACTGAGCGGTCAGGATCGTGAAGATATAGGCCTGCAGAGCCTGGATCAGCATCTCGAACGCGGTCAGCACCACGGTCAGGACGAAGGAGGTGGCGCTCCACAGCAGCCCGATGCCCGCGCTGAGCAGGTACCAGGTCGCGACCGTGAAGACAAGCAGCAGGATGTGGCCTGCGAACATGTTCGCGAAGAGCCGGACGGCGAGCGTGAACGGCCGGACGATGATGTACTGCAAGATCTCGACCGGCACCAGGATCACCAGGATGCCGGCCGGCACCCCGCTGGGGATCATGTTCTTGAAGTAGCCGCCGAAGCCCTGGTGCTTGATGCCCAGGTAGTTGTAGATGCCGTAGACCATCAGCGTCAGCGCGGCAGGGAAGGCGAACTCGGACATCGACGGGAACTGCGCCACCGGGATGATTTCCATGATGTTCATGAGCCAGATAAAGAAGAAGAGCGACACAAGGAACGGCAGGTAGTTGTCGCCCTTCTTGCCCATCATCGGCCGCAGGATCTGATCCCGGACGAACAAGATGCCAAGTTCACCCACATTTTGCGCGCCCTTCGGAACCAGTTTCGGCTTGGAGAACGCGCTCCAGAAGAAAAGGATCACGATGGCGGCGCAGATGACCGCAAGCAGCATCGGCTTGTTGAAGGTAAACGAGCCGATCCGGAAGAGCGGCCCGTACAGGAAGCTCTCCGGGTAACCTGGCGCCGGATAGCCGCAATGAGAAGGCGAATTCAGATGCGCCGAAGTCTCGCTGCACTTGGCCGCGGCGAGAGCTAGTACGTCAGCGGTCAATTCGGTCTCCTCCGGCTATGCGCGGGCGCGCGAGGTCGTTCAACGCCGCACTGTGCTTGACACACCGTGCTTCACAGTGCCTCCTGACGGTCAGGCGAGCGTAACCGGGTGTCTCGCCGCCGCCGTCGGCGGGGTGAACATGACTATAAGGCGTGCCGGTGCCCGGCAGCGTCCTGGCACGAATTGCCGGCCAGGAGCGCCAGGTCACTGCCGCCCGTACTTGTAGATGACCGCGAACACCGCGCCGAGGCCAGCCAGCATGCCAATCGGGAAGAACAGTGCGATGTGCGTCAAATGCCCGATAAGCCAGCCGAGCCCGCCGTAGACGGCCATGCCCGAGATCAGGTAGCCGAAGATCGACCAGCCGGCGTTCTGCGAATCGTCTGCCATAAACCCGCGCCCCGCATCCTTGTCCCCGCACGACAGCTCACCGCCCGAAGGGCTCGACGTAGGGCGCCTTGAGCCGCATGGACCAGACAACCTGCGAAGCGGACCAGACCAGGATGCAGACGATCGCGGTCAGGCCGAACAAGCGAGGGTTGAACGCCGTCGTTCCCGCGAACCTCGTCACGAAGAACAACAGCAGCAGTATCTTGACGATGTAGGTGGTCAGCGCCGTGACCATCATGGCCTGCGGGCTCCTGCGCGCGGCGCGGCCGACCGCCAGGACGCTGACCGCGAAGAAGACAGCGACGAGCGCGATCCCGAGAACCGCTCCGAGCAGGCCCTTAGTGCCTCCGATAGCAAGGCTGATGGCCGCCATGATCACGCCGATCACGCCAGTGGTCAGTGCCGACCGGCGGACGATCTGAGCGTAGTTCGCCAGCATGGAAATCAGACTCCGGTGGATCACCCGGCGACTTGTCGGACGGCCGGGAAAGTCGTTCGGCGCAGGTGTCGGGTGACGCGTGCGTTCGCCTGTTCTCGCAAGCAGCGCTTCCTGCGTTATCAGGCGACCGAAACGTATCACGGGCCATGCAGCCGGCTTGTCCGCGGCTGCATGTGAAAGATATCACAAGCTCTACGACCTTGACCCCACCAGATCACCGAACGTGACGAAAGGCGCCGATCTGGAGCACCGAAGTCGTCGAGCCAAGCAGCGCTCACACAGCGAGAACAGGCCGAAGGTAACAGGCACATACGCGGCGATCAGGGGATGATCGACCCAGATGCCCTCCGCACTGGCCGCGGCACGGTCGCGTCAGCCTCGTCGGCCCCGATTCTGTCCGCTGGCAGCGAAATGTGCGGGCCGCCGCCCGAGTTGCCCGGCTGGGAGTGCGCGGCTCCCACGTTCGGTTGCGCCACACGGGGGCGAGGTCGCGCAGCGCCAATCGACGGCGGGGCCGGCCCCGAGACAGGGACGAGCGGACGACGCCGCTCCCACCAGCGCAGCCGCGGGATCGACAGCAGCACGAGCACGAGCACGGCGGCCAGCGTGATCCCGGCGAGCACGAGCAGCGGCGCGGTCACGATCGAAAGCCCGACGACGGACGCCGTGAACAGCGCCGCCCACGCGTACAGGATCAGCACGGTCGCCCGGTGCGAGTGGCCGATGTCCAGCATCCGGTGATGCAGGTGCTGGCGGTCAGCCGCCATGGGCGACAGGCCCGCCCTGGTCCGCCTGACCACCGCCCTGAGCATGTCGGTGTAGGGAATCACCATGACCGCGGCCGGCAGCAGCAGCGGCAGCAGTTCGGGGTACCGGTTCGCACGGCCGGCCAGGCTCGTGAAGTCGAGCGTCTGGATCGCGGAGATCGGCACGTAGGCGAGCACAAGCCCGAGCAGCATGGACCCCGTGTCGCCCATGAAGATCCGGGCCGGATGGAAGTTGTGCGGCAGGAATCCGAGACACGCACCGGCCAGCACAACCGACACCAGCGCGGGGCCGGCTTCCGTGGGCAGCGCGAGCGGACCTGAGGTGACCTTGGTCAGCGAGTAGTAGTAGATGAAATAAGAGATCGCGGCGATGCAGACGATGCCAGCGGCAAGCCCGTCGAGCCCGTCGATGAAGTTCACCGCGTTGATCGTGGCCACCACGAGCATGATGGTGATCACGCGGCCCTCGTTCTGAGTGAAGCTGAACACATTGTCGCTTGGCAGCGGGAACCCTGTGAGCTGGGCGCCGCTGGCGACCAGCACTCCGGCAGCCGCGACCTGGCCGGCGAGCTTGGCGATCGCGCTGATCCCCCAGCGGTCGTCGATGACGCCTATGACGACGATCAGTCCTCCGGCGAGCAGCAGCCCATTGACGAGGCCGGTGCCGCCGATCACGTTGCGGAACGGGACAAGCTCGGTCGCGGCAAGCAGTCCGGCCGCGACGCCGAAATACATGGCGATCCCGCCCATCCGCGGGATCGGCACCGCGTGCACGTCACGCTCGCGCGCCGCCGGGACAGCCCCTATCTTGATCGCCGTCCTGCGCACCAGGGGCGTCAGCAGGTACGTGATCGCAGCGGATACCAGCAGTGTCAGGAAGTACTCGTACTCGCGCACCGCTGATCACCAGGCAGGAGAATCGTCAGGCATCACGCCAACTCTATGGCAATGAGCATGGCCCGCATGCTGAGACACCAGCTTGCGCCGATCACGGCCAGGTTGCCGTGACGAACCGGTCCAACCCGGCCAGGTCGGTGTGGTTACGAGTCTGCTGCCAGCCGTTTTCCTCGGCGAAGACCCAGTAGACCGCCGTGCCCTGCGGAGCGCCGTGCTCTACGGCGACCTTGCCCCCGGGCCGGAGCAGGCGCCTGGCCACGGCTTCGACGACCCGGATCGCGTCGAGGCCGTCGGCGCCTGAGTACAGAGCGGCAGAAGGCTCGTACTCGCCCACCTCGGGAGGCACGCTGGCGCCGACGGGGATATACGGCGGGTTGCTGATCACCAGGTCAACCGCCCCGTTGAAGTCGGCCAGCGCGCTGCGGAAGTCGCCAGGGTGCAAGCTGATCCGGCCCGCGGTGTGCGGCGCGGCAGCCGCGCACCGCGCGATGTTCCGCTCGGTCCACGGCCTAGCAAGCGGGTCACCTTCCACCGCGTGCACCCGCGCCCTCGGCACCTCCTGTGCGATCGCCAGCGCGATGGCACCCGATCCCGTGCCCAGATCGGCCACGACGGGCTCGGCGACGTCCATCTCGGTGAGCTTCTCGATCGCCCAGCCCGTCATCACCTCGGTCTCCGGCCTCGGCACGAACACGCCAGGGCCGACCTCCAGATCGAGATACCGGAAGTAGGCGATCCCCGTGATGTGCTGGAGCGGCTCCCTGGCTTCGCGGCGCGCCACGTCATCCCAGAACCTGGGGTCAAAGTCGGCATCGGGAACCAGGTGCAGCTTGCTCCGCGGCACGCCATGCCGGTGCGCGGCAAGCAATTCAGCGTCAGCCCGCGGTGACTCGACGCCAGCCTCGGCCAGCCTGGTCACAGCGAGCCCGACCTCGCTGCGCAGCAAGCTCACTGCGCGGGTCTCCGGCATGCGGGTCTGCGGCATGCGGGTCTGCGGCATGCGGGTCTGCGGTGTGCGGGTCTGCGGTGCGCGGGGCTCAGGTGCGCGGGGCTCAGGTGCGCGGGGCTCAGGCGTGCTGCCCTCATTGGGCCGCGGCGATCTTGTCTGCGCGGTCCGCGTCCAGCAGGGCGGCGATCACCGCGTCCAGGTCACCATCGAGTACCTGGTCGAGGTTGTATGCCTTGTAGCCGACCCGGTGGTCGGAAATCCGGTTCTCGGGATAGTTATAAGTGCGGACCCGCTGGGAGCGGTCAACGGTGGCCACCTGGCTGCGGCGCTCGGCCGCTGCCAGTGCCTCGGCCTCTTCCTGGGCCGCCGCGAGCAGCCGGGCCCGCAGGACGCGCATGGCGGCTTCCTTGTTTTGCAGCTGGCTCTTCTCGTTCTGGCACGAGACCACGATCCCGCTGGGCAGATGCGTGATCCGCACCGCCGAGTCCGTGGTGTTGACGCTCTGCCCGCCCGGTCCCGACGACCGGAACACATCGATCCGCAGTTCGTTCGGATCAATATGGACCTCGACCGGATCGGCCTCGGGCATGACCAGCACGCCGGCCGCCGAGGTATGAATCCGGCCCTGCGACTCGGTGATGGGCACGCGCTGCACCCTGTGCACACCGCCCTCGTACTTGAGCTGCGACCAGGCGCCGTCAGGCGTCCCGGCGAGGCGGCCGCGTCCGGCGGCCTTGACCGCCACGGTCACGTCCTTGTAACCGCCGAGCCCGGTGATCGTGGAGTCCAGGATCTCGGTTTTCCAGCCCTGCCGCTCGGCGAACCTGAGGTACATGCGCAGCAGGTCCGCCGCGAAAAGCGCCGACTCCTCGCCGCCCTCCCCGGCCTTGACCTCAAGGATCACGTCCTTGCCGTCGAGCGCGTCACGCGGCACGAGCAGGTGCTCAAGCCGCTGCTCAAGCTCCGCTTTGCGGCTGGCCAGCTGCTCGGCTTCGAGAGCGAAAGACGGATCTTCGCCCGCCAGCTCAAGCGCCGTTGCCTCGTCGTCGCTGACCTGCCGCCACTCGCTGTAGGCCGCCACGATCGGCGTCAGCTCGCTATATCGCCTGCCAAGGGTCCTGGCCCGGTCCTGATCGGCGTGTACCGCCGGATCGGACAGGTCCTTCTCTAGCTGCGCGTGCTCTGATGCGAGGTCGGCAAGCCGCTCGAGCACCGCTTACCTCCTCGAATG
The DNA here is from genome assembly GCA_035716545.1 of Streptosporangiaceae bacterium. GTDB lineage: Bacteria > Actinomycetota > Actinomycetes > Streptosporangiales > Streptosporangiaceae > Chersky-822. The sequence continues at coordinate 21,368 of DASTJM010000104.1, read as the reverse complement.
TTGTTTCAGTGGCTGTGTTTAAGCTGTCTGAAGCACTGCGGCCAGGCAGGAACCGACCGCCTAGCCCGTGCAGGCAGGCGGTCGGTGATGTCGTGCTACTTAGCCTGGCCGGACTGGCCGCCTTGCTTGCCAAAGCGGCGCTCGAACCTGGCCACGCGGCCACCGGTGTCCAGAATCTTCTGCTTGCCGGTGTAGAAGGGGTGGCAGTTCGAGCAGACGTCGGCGTGGATCTCGCCCGTCCGCGACGTGCTTCTGGTGACGAAAGAGTTCCCGCAGGTGCAGGTGACCTTCGTAGCCACGTACTGCGGGTGAATGCCGGACTTCATGTCTTCTCCTGGTTCCGTCGGTCGCCGGGTCGCCAGCGCGGGTCACCAATATCTTGGCGACGCTCGCGGACGTGAACCGGTACCGCGCTATCGGCCTACCAGTGTGCCACATCATTAACGATCCAAGTGCCCCGGCGATTCCCGCCACCTGCCGGGCTCCCGCCACGAACCGGGCTGCCGCCACGAACCGGACTCCCGCCACGAACCGGACTCCCGCCACGAACCGGACTCCCGCCACGAACCAGGCTCCCGCCACGAACCAGGCTCCCGCCACGAACCGGACTCCCGCCACGAACCGGACTGCCACCGTGAACCGGGCTCCCGCCACGAGCCGGTAAGCAGGCCCGGCCGCAGCCAGCGGTTCTGAGTGTTCGTGGCCAGGTTCGGGGAGGGTTGTCGGCTCCTGCGGGGAGAGTTTTCGTGTCCGGGAGCGTTTTCTCTTCTATGAGCGGTGAACTCTCCCCGCTGTGAAAAGGATCCCCGCAAAGCGCGGTGAAGTCTCCACGATCATGAAAACCGCGCCCCGGGCACGGCAACAGCGACAGGCCGACGCCCGGCCTCCCCAATTCAGGACCCGCCCACAACAGCAGTAACCAGTACCCCGTTGCCCACCCGAACCGGCCGCAGACAGCAGCAACGAGCACCCTGCTGCCCACCCGAACCGGCCGCCGACAGCAGCAACGAGCACTACCGTGCTCTCCGGCCGGGCGCCCCGCCCCGGACGGCCCGCGAAGCGGCGTCGGCGCCGCCCGGGACCGGGCGACGCCGTCGCGCAATGCGGACAGGGCTAGGAGGCCACCGTCGTCTTCTGAACGTGGAGCAGGAACTCCGCGTTGCTCTTGGTCTCCTTCATGCGTTCCATCAGCACTTCGAGCGCCTGCTGCGGCTCAAGCGCGTGCAGCACCCGGCGGAGCTGCCAGACGATCTTGAGCTCCTCAGGGGTCATGAGCAGCTCTTCCTTCCTGGTACCGGACGCGTCGACGTCGATGGCAGGGAAGATCCGCTTGTCGGCTAGCTCGCGGCGCAGCCGCAGCTCCATGTTGCCGGTGCCCTTGAACTCCTCGAAGATGACCTCGTCAGCACGCGAACCGGTCTCGATCAGCGCCGTCGCCAGGATCGTCAGCGACCCGCCGTGCTCGATGTTGCGCGCCGCGCCGAAGAAGCGTTTCGGCGGGTAGAGCGCGGTGGAGTCCACGCCACCCGACATGATCCGGCCGCTGGCCGGCGCCGCCAGGTTGTAGGCCCGGCCGAGCCTGGTGATCGAGTCGAGCAGGACGACCACGTCGTGGCCCATCTCGACCAGGCGCTTGGCTCGCTCGATGGCCAGCTCGGCGACCATCGTGTGGTCCTCGGCTGGGCGGTCGAAGGTCGAGTGGATGACCTCGCCCTTGACCGAGCGCTGCATGTCGGTGACTTCCTCAGGGCGCTCGTCCACCAGGACGACCATGAGGTGGCACTCGGGGTTGTTCTTGGTGATCGCGTTGGCGATCGCCTGCAAGATCATCGTCTTGCCTGCCTTGGGCGGGGAGACGATCAGGCCTCGCTGGCCCTTGCCGATCGGGCAGATCAAGTCGACGATCCTGGTGGTCATGATCGTGGGGTCGGACTCCAGGCGCAGCCGCTGCTGCGGGTAGAGCGGCACCAGCTTGGAGAAGTCTGGCCGGCTCTTCGACTCGTCCGGGTCGAGGCCGTTGACCTTGTCGAGGCGTACCAGCGCGTTGAACTTCTCGCGGCGCTCGCCCTCACGCGGCTGGCGAATCGCGCCCTCGATTACGTCACCCTTGCGCAGGCCATAACGGCGTACCTGGGACAGCGACACGTAAACGTCGTTGGCACCAGGCAGGTAGCCGGTCGTGCGCACGAAGCCGTAGTTGTCGAGCACGTCCAAGATCCCGGCGATCGGGATCAGCACGTCGTCCTCGGTGATCACCGGCTCTGACTCGCCCGACCCGCGCTCACGGCGCCGGTTGGTGCCCTGCTGGTTCCTGTTGCGGAACCGGTCGCGGTCGCGACTGCGGCGGCTCTGGCCGTCCCTGTCGTCGTCCCTGCCGCCCTGATCGCGATGTCCCTGGTCGCCACGACCCTGCTGGCCATCACGCTGGTCGTTCCGGCTGTTCTGCTGGTCGCCGCGGCCCTGCTGGCCGTCACGATCGCCACGCCCGCTGCCGTTCTGGTCGCCACCATCCGACGAGCGACTCTGGTCATCCCTGCGGCCATTGCCCGTGCGCTGCCGGCGGTCATTGCGCTGGCCATCCCGGCGCGAACCCGACTCACTTTGGCCGCCGGACCGCCGCCCGCCCGCGGAATCGCCGTCCTGGCTGGCAAGATCGCTCCTGCCACCGCCGCTGCTGGCACTGTCGCTGCTGGCACTGTCCTGGTCGAGGTCGGTAGCGTGACCGGCGCCGCTGGCGGCCAGCGTTTGCGCCGGCTGGCCCGTGCCAGTGCTGGTCTCCTGGCTCGCCTCAGCGACCACGGTGCCTGACTGGGCACCCGCATCGGCCTGCGCTACGACGGCCGGCGCGGCCTTGCCGCCGGCTTCAGCCGACCCGCCTGCTACCTCCACCTGCGTGGTCGCGCCCTCCGGCTTGCCGCTCATCTCGTGGCCGTTGACCGTGCCGGCCACCGCCGCTCCCCCGGCGGCTCCCGCTCCGCTGCCAGTGCCCTCACCAACGGTCGGCCCAGTGGTCGCAACCGCCGGGCTTCCCTGGTCGCTGCTACTGGGCTCGCCGAGCGCGGCACTGAACTCACTGACCATGCTGAGCTGCCCTGATCCTTCTGATTCCATGGCGTCCTGCTCAAAGGGGCGGTCGGCGCCGGCTCCCGCAGGCGCATTCCGCTTGACTGAATTTCCGTTAACTTCGCTCTGCTTGGTGTCAGATGGCCGATCGGCCTCCGAAGGTCCGCCTGGCTGGACCCGCCCGGCACCGCGTGCGCCCTGCTGGCGCTCGGCAATGGCCGCGATGACTTGGCCCTTGCGCATTCGGCCTGTGCCGGTAATGCCAAGCGACTGCGCCAGCCGCTGCAACTCCGGGAGCAGCATGCCCGCCAGGCGGTCAGTCCCTGGTGGCCCCTGTGCGTCGTTGGTATCCCGACCACCGGGCCAGGAGCGCGCTTCGCCGCTCTGGCCCATGGAAGACTCCGCCCTGGCAGGACCGCGGCCCTGCTCAGCAGCGGCGTCGGCCGCCATCCCGTCGGTCGGCGACGGCTCCGGTGAAGCGGAGAACAGATCGGTGGTATCGGTCACAAGGGGTCCTTCCAAGACACGGGATTACCGAGACACGATCGCCCTGAGCTGTCGGTCACGCGGCTCCCGCTATCGCTGCCGACCTGATCTGTCAGGCCGGATCTCGTATTTTCCGCCATTCCCGTTGCTGTCCCCACCCGGCTGATTGCCGCATGTGCCATCCATCCGTGCGCAGCAGTAGCCCTAGGCGCGTGCAGGCTTTGAACGTCTCCCGACGGACGGATGTCACCGAGAGCAACCCGCTGTCGCTGGCCTGACAGACAGTGTTGGCTCGGCGGGATGCGGATATACACCTCGCCCCAGGATGGGGCAACTGGTGTCTCGCCCAGTGTAACACCAACTGCGGCCACGGCATTCCTTCAGACCTCTGGACGCGCCCGAGTACTGCTGCCGCATCCTGGGACCGCCTAGCCGACGGCCCAAGTTTGCGGGTTCTTCGACTCCGGAAAGGCTCTGGCCGACCGCCTGGACGGCTGGTAAGACCTGGCCTATGGGGGTGGAACTACGCCGATATCGTCGACGCCTTGGGGGCTTACACGCCATGCGATACCCGCTTCGCTCACGCTTGAACCCTGCTTGGCAGACGACTGTCGCCGTAAGTAGCGGATTAATATCAGGCTGAAATTATATGAACCAGGAGTATCTGACAAGAGCTTGTTCGCTGGCACGTGACCTTGGCGCCTGATGGCGCCTGACCTGGGACACTCAGATTCTGACGGGCGCTGTGACCGCTAGCAAGTCCAGCCCCGCCGCGATTATCGTCCTAACCGCGCCGGCCAGCTCATATCGCGCTCGCGCCAGGTCGCCCGCCGGTTCTGCGGGCGCGCCGCTCCCTCCGAACGGCAACGCCGGATAACGCTTCGAGCAGTCGATCCAGGCGCCGGCGAGCGTCTCCAGATATGCGGTCAGGTCGACGGGCCTGCGGCGGCGCGATGCGGAGGCGACGCGTTCAGGGAACCAGGACAGGTGGTCGATCACGCCGAGTTCGCCGGGCCGCAGCGCGGCGGTGACTGGGGCCGGGCGGCTCGGCATTGGCGGGCACGATGGCGCCAGCTCGAGCTCAGCCGCCCACCGCAGCGTGGACGCCGCGTCCGCATGCGCGTGCCTGACCAGGACGAACGGGTTCGATACGTCCAGCGGACGGTCCAGTTGCGCCTCAATAACGGACTGAACAGGACTAGCGGCGCGGGCCAGCGCGTACCTCACGGCATCGGCACCGAGACAGGCCATCGCGGCCGCGGGAGTGCGCTCATTCGCCCAGACGCCTGATGGCGTGGCAGGCATGCGTTCACCCTCGAAATACTGGACGCTAGCACCTGCGGCCTCAGCCAGCCGGCCGAGAAGCGCGCGATGCTGCGCCCGCCAGGCTTGCGGCCAGACTGGTTCTAGCGCGAGATCCGGCAGGCGCGGCGCCGTCAGTTCCTGGCCGGCCAGTGCGTCGCTCCGCGCCACGGCCGGTCCCGCCGCGATGATCCTGGCCGGCGCGGCCGCCAGGCACGCCTGGGTGACGGTGATGGTCAGGTAGCCGCTCGCTGGGCGGACCGCGCTGATCCACGGCAGGCCGGTCAGCGCCTCGGCCACGCGGTTGGCTGCCGTCACGGGGGGCTCGCCGGTGAGGTGGGCAAGCTGGAATGGCAGGGAGGTAGCGTAGGTGCCAGGGGCGCGGGCTGCGGCGGGAGTGGCGGCGGTGACCGGAGTGACGGCGGTGACTTTCGGGCGCCAGGTGCCGTGAGCGGTCAGCCCGGCGGCGGAACGTGGCAGGTCACCATTTGCGGCAGCCGCCTGGAGGTAGCGCCGCAGTTGCGTGGTCAGCTCGGCGAGGATCACGAGGTATGGCGAGTGGTTAGTCGTAGGCGCTGCTGGGCGCGCCCGCCAGCTCCCGCACCACGCGGATCATCTCGGCCGGGTCGAAGGGCTTAGTCAGGTAGGCGTCCACGCCCACTTGCCTGCCGCGGTCCCTGTCATCTTCCTGCGCGCGCGCGGTAATGAGGACAACCTTGATACTGGAAGTGGCCGGGTTGCGGCGGAGCTGGGTCGCCGTCACCCAGCCGTCCAGCCTGGGCATCATTACGTCGAGCGTAATCACATCAGGCTGGAGGTCGACAACCTGGTCGAGGCAGTCCTGGCCATCGACAGCCGTGAACACCTCGAAGCCTTCGAGCTTCAGGTTTACGGCGATAAGCTGCCGGATGACCTCGTCGTCATCGACAACCAGCACTCGCCCCAGTCCCTGTCTCACGGCGTGAGGTTACCGGCCAAGCGGCCGTTCCCGCTCGCAGATCGGGCACGTGTCCGCCAGATCGTTGTGACTCCGCCGTTGTTTGTGGTTAAGCCGGTGGTGCCCGGTCGTTTTATGAGCCTGCAGGGGTGTTGCGAGTGGGTAGCAGGCCCTCGGCGAGGCCTCGGCGAAAGACGGGCGGCTGAGCTATGTGGCAGGTCCGGGCGAGCGGGCGGTGCATGTGCCGTGCTGGTGCTGGTACTGGTGATCCTGGTAGTGGTCTTGGCCGTGCATGGTGTTGTGAGTGCGTCATGGGAGGGCGGCGGCTGGTATCGTTGCTCAGTCGCCATCGGAGATTCAGGCTGAGGCCGGTCGCATTACCGCATTCAGCCCCGGATGGCAGCGAGCGCCAGCCCCCATAGCTCAGGGGATAGAGCAACGGCCTCCGGAGCCGTGTGCGCAGGTTCGAATCCTGCTGGGGGCGCCCCGCCTGACCTGCGGAAACATCGTCTTAGAGCCCTGCCGGGGTCTCTCGTGGCCCGATTTGGCTATGCCATCTGACGTCGGCAAACGCCAGCGGCTGAAATCCTCCGCCCCCCATGCGCCCCCCAGGATTCAACTCGATTCGCCCTTCTCGTCACGTATGCGTCCTAGGGCTTCGAGGCAGCGCCCCGCCAGCCGGCGACCTCCGCTGCTTCGCTCCGGAGTGCCGGTCGCCAGTTCCCTATGGGTAGGGCTTTGGCTGACGCCTAGCGCAGGCCACATATCACCGGGGCGAAGAACAGAACGAGTCGTTCCCCCATGGATGCACAAGGATGTCTCGGTCACGCTGAGGCGCAGCGGCTCCGCGCCAATCCTAGCTATCTGCCGTGCGATATAGATCTGCTGGATGAGTTCGGGCTCGCCGGTATCGTCGGCGCATGACTGAGCGTCTGGCTGGCTCGGCGACGCTGAGCGTGCGGATGAGGGACGTGCCTGGCATCGCCGACAGCGACTGGTTCACACTGTCGAACGGCATCACAGTGCTTACCGGGCGGAACAACGTCGGCAAGACCCATCTTCTGAAGGCGATCGCAGGGCTCCGCCCCGGCATGGGTTGGTTCGCTCAGCTGCCCGTGGCCCGCATTGAGCTAGGCGATATGACCATCGAGCTTGAGACGGGGCACCAAGCCGTCCTTGAACGATACGAAGTAACCAGCGCTGCGGGCACTGTAACGGCAGCCTGGGAACCGGACCCTAACAATCGCGGCATGTCCAAGTTGAGCATCAGTGACGGCAGCCGAGGGGTAGTTGTCCGAGATGGAGAGCGTGATGTCTGGAACAGTTGGAGCCTTCCGTCTAAGGCGCTGGCCGAGGCAGCGCTGACACGGCTGACGTTCGTCCCCGCCCAGCGCGCCATCCCCGGCACGGTCCCTGCACGGCGTCTGAAAACTCCCGGCCCTTCCGGTACCGACCTCGGTATGGCGATCTTCACCCGGCGCAACGACGATGCTCCGGAATTCCACGAGCTGCAACGCGTAATGGCCGAACTGTTCCCGGAAATCGGCGCAATCCTTACTCAAGCTGTCGACGACGACCAGCCGCTAGTCCGAATCACCTACCGGGACCGCTTCGCTGGCCGCAACACCCCGCTCGACGAAAGTGGAACTGGCGTAGCGCAAGCACTGCACCTGGTCTCGCTAGTGCTGTTCTCCGAGCCGGGACGGATCTTCCTGATCGACGAGCCCCACGCCTTCCTGCATCCGGGGTCGGAACGTCGCCTCGTCAGGTTCCTGCTCGATCACCCGGAGCACACGTACGTGTGTGCAACGCATTCGCCTGTGTTCCTCAACGCAACCGACCCTGAAGCGTGCTGGCTGGTGACCAGGGACACTGCGGGAACCGCAATGCACCCGGTGTTCGCCGACGGATTCGGCCGACGGCACCTGTTCGCGGAACTCGGGATCGAGCCTGGCGACGTCGCGCTCGCCGAGCATGTCCTGTTCGTTGAGGGACCAAGCGACAAGGCGTCATACCCGCTGATCCTGGCCCAGCTCGGTTACGACGTGGTGGCGCGCAACTGCTCGGTTATCTCTCTCCACGGCGCAGACCTGAGCAGGCCCCTGGCCGAGGTGCTGAGGCAGCTGGCGACGGATCTGCTAGTGCCGTTCACGATCCTTCTCGACGGTGACAAGCGCGCGGAATATGCAGGCAATACGGATGTGGTGTTCCTGCCGTCGGCGGACCTGGAGAAATTCCTGATCCAGGACCCGACCGCCGTGCGGGCCGGGATGCTCGCCGTCATCGCGGAAGAGGCCCCTGCGCTCGCGAGCTCGGCCGCCGCGAGCTGGCCCGACGACGCTGTCGCGGTTTACCTGACCGAGAACACGCGCCCGGAGACCAGGGCGGCCGACCTGCTGAACGGCCTGGCGCGGAAGATGGGAACTTCCTACCGCAAGCCGGTCATGACCCCGAAGATAGCTGAGCACCTATGCACAGCGGTGGCCGAGCAGCTCCGCCCAAGTCTCCTGGCGCGGCTGGAATTCAGCACAACCGCGCTAGCCAGCCCATGATCCGACGGCATCAGTTCACGAAAGTTGCCTGGCGCGTCGGTTAAAGTGATCGTGGGCGTGGGCGCACGGGGCGCGCCTTGGAGCAATCCAGGGAGAAGCCGGGTTCGACTCCCGGACGCCAAGGCTCACAGCGTTTATGTTAGCCCTGCGAGTCTCGGCGTCTTGGAGTAGATAGTGTCGTCTCTTCCGGCTGCGCATCCTTTCCGTAAGCACAGCGACAACCTTAAGGCTGTTTCAGCGGGCCTGACGCAGGCGGAACGTGCACATAAAATGGCTATTCGTCGGGGGGACATTCCTGCTACGGACTTTGCGTCAAGGATGCATCAGTTGATGATCGGCTTGCTGGCCGAGGCGCACCTACGCAAGATCATTTCTGATCCCGGTGGCTTTAATCCCAAGGAGCGCAAGCTGCTCAGCCGAGAGCGCACACAACTGGACCGATGGCTTCGAGCAGTAGAATTGGCGTTTCGAAGGCATTATTCGGTGCCGCTCCACCTGGAGATAGCAGTCTCAACGACTGCAACTGGCGTGCCAACTCAGTACGGAACGATAGCCAACCTACTACGCAACGACCTCAACACCGTCATACAGGATCGCAACAAACTAGCCCATGCTCAGTGGAAATGGTCCCTGAACAACGGCGAGACTTCCTTTACGGGCACGGCTGATCCGCCACTAAATTATTTGGCGTCGCGCCGCCGCGGCATCGTAATAAGCCATCTTGCCGAGATAATTCAGGCTCTAGTCGTATCCGAGCCAACTTTCCGCAGAGACTACGAACGGCTGTACAACGCGATCACGACGGCTCAAGCCTGCATCGACGGCACAGACTATCCAGAGTTCGCAAGGTCTCTACAGTCTAGGCGACGATAACGATACGGAAATCGCGGGAAATATCAGCGGCCCACCCGCCTGGAATGAATCAAATAAACTTGAAATTCCGTTTCAGCCCGTATCGCCAAGGTGCAAAGTGTCGGTCATCTTCGAGATCCAGATGTCCTCCAAGCCGATCATGCACTTGGCGTAGACGCGCATCAGGACTTCGACGCTGTGTCCGGCCCAGGCGGCGACTTCTGTTGCCGGGACGCCTGAGTTGAGGCGCCAGGTGACGCCGGAGTGGCGGAGGTCGTAGGGGCGGCGTAGCAGTGGCGTGTCGAGTTGCTCGTCGGTGAGGGCCTTGGTCCGCACTTTGCGCCAGACGTGCCACCAGGTCGACGGGTGGATGACGTTGCCGTTCTCGCTGCGGAAGATGCGCCCGTCGGCGCCGACGCCGAAGCGCTTGATGTGATCACGGAGGAGTTTGACAAGTTCGGGCGGGATGGGGACTCGGCGCACCGGGCGGCGGGTTTGCTGCGACTCTGTCGATCGGCCTTTGGTACGGCCTTTGAGGCCGCGGTGTTCGTGGACCGTGCCGTCGTCAGTGTAGGCCGCGCCGGCGGCCGTACTGGAGTTGGCGAAAGTTAGGTATCCCCAGCCGGATGCTGGGAGGTGACAGCCAGTCAAGGTCAGGGCGGCAACTTCGGAGGGGCGCATCATCGCGTAGTACATGCAGCCGAAGAACGCGACGAAGCGCGGGCCTTGGTTCTTGCCAATTGTGGCGCAAACGATGAGCATGGCCGCGATCAGGGCTGGACTGCCGACCGATCTTGGGTCGACTTGTTCTTCGGGCTTTTCGGGAGCCGTCCAGCCTTCCGGGAGATTGTTCTTGCTGAGCGGGTTTTTCTCTAGTCGCTTCTTGCGCACCGCGTAACCGAGTACTCGGTGGAGGACGCGTCGGCGCCTGGCGAAGTAGTCGGGGGCAGCGGCCGAGCCGTCCAGTTTCGTGGCTAGCGCGTCTAGCACGTCCCAGACCACGGAGTCTTCGTCGAAAGCGCTAACCGGCCGTGATGCTTTGGCGAGCCAGGCCATGGCCTTGGCTTCTTCGCGATCGAGCTCTTGTGCGTGGTCGCCTTTGTTGAGGCTCTTGCGCAGTGCCGCGCGGAGGACGCCGGCGTCCGGTCTGCCGCTGAGGTTGCGGGTCACGACTGGGAGAACTCGGCTTAGCGTTTCGACGATGGAGATCCGGCTCTTTGCCGCTGCGTCTTTCCAGGCATTAGCGATGAACTCTTGTGCGTGGGTCAGGAAACTGACGTCGGTGATCTTGCGCAAGAGCGATTCAGGCAGCCCGGTTTCCAGGTCGAAACGCTCGCCTTTCCTGGTTGCGGTGACGAGCTGCGACCTGTAGGCGTCCGCAAGCGGGTAAGTAACGAAAGACTCGCCGAACCGCTGGCCGGCAACCACCCAGCGAACCCGGTACGGCGCTGGACGGTCTTCACGAACTTCGATCTTCCAGATGCGGACATCGTAGGTTGCGGTCGGCTTGTCGTTCATGACGTACCCGGATCAGATTCATCGATCCAGTCCTCAAGCCAGCACCTTTTGATCCGGACGGGGCCGTTACCACCCAGCCGGACGCAGCGCGGACCATTGCGGCGCGCCCGCCACCGATCGAACGTCCTGCGCGAAACCTGAAGCTCGTCGCAGACCTGCTCGACCGTGAGCCACTCCTGACTTCGGGCTGATCGGCTGCGAGAGCTCTGAGTAGCGCGTGTTCTGGCATGCCTGGCTGCGTCCGCTCCTAACGCTCGCGGCCTAACGTGACGGTTCATGCGGCTCCTTGGCATCAACTGACAACCTGCGTTAGCTAACATGCTACCAGTATTTTGTGACATCATCAGGCGTCCGCTTGGTCGACAAGGCGAAGGTAGGTCCAGACGGCTAACCTGGCATAGGCAGTGCGCAGGCAGTCAGGCCTCGCGTATCACTTGCGGTCCGTCGGAGGCACCCTGCGGTGGATAAAGTGAGCAATATAGTCACGGATGAGGCGGAGGCCCGTGATCGCGAACGCGCCACGCATATAGGAGAAGCGGCGGTCGACTCCTCAATCGTGGCACTTGGAGTCGCCCATCCCGGGCTCGCTGCACTAATAGCCGTGATCGGCGTTCCAGCAAAACTCCTGCTTGAGAAGTTCGTTGCGCGCACGAATAAAGAACGAGTTGAACGAGCCACCTATGCACTCATACTGGGCGTCGCCCTAGCTGGCATTCCAGTCGATGAGTTCGATAAGCGGTGCGAAGAAGACCCAGACCTCGCATTGCTCTGCGCTAAAGTCGTGCTCGCCGCTCAGGATGCGGCCTTTCAAGACAAGCTATACGGATTGGCGCGTTCGCTCGCCTCAGCACTGGAGGATGGCTCGCGCGTTAGCGCGGAGATCCTCTTCGCAACGATCATCAGTCAGGTAGAGGCACCGCATGTTCGTCTGCTTGCCCAGTTCGAACGCCCTCGCGCTGACATAGCACTCACTTCGGATGCTCGACCAGAGGATCAGGATCCTGAACAGAACTGGTACAACGCCAAACAACTTGCGATGCTGGATCCTGGTCTTGAGCACGTCCTGGCTCCGTTGCTCGGAGTGCTCGCAAGTAACGGACTGATACAGCGTGCTGGTCAGGGAGGAATGGGCTTCGCCGGGCCTGGGCCGGAGATAACATCCTATTCGATCACGGACTTTGGCAAGGAATTGCTAGGTCGACTTCGCGCACAACCCTTGGATGCTGTAACCACAAAAGTTGCCTCTTCATAAACAGGAAGAGCGACTTTTTGCGGCCTCCATCGAAGTGGTTAAAAGCTATCGCATATGGGGTGCCTGGGACCGCTCGCACTAACGGACTCCGTCATGCAAGTAAGCCGCGATCTGCGAATATAATCTTGAAGCTATCTTCAGTCTCGTATATGGGAGGTTCAGGTAGAGGTGTCGGTTGGATGCATTCCATGCGCTGGACGCCAAGCGACCCGCGGTCCGTAGGCGGGATCATCGATCCGGTCGTCATCTAGGCCCGCTGGAGGTGGCCAGCCTGACGTCTTGGCCAATTGACGCGCCGCTTCGGCTGATGCTCGCTGGCGCCCAGTAGCTTCTGATGGCAACTGGTTCCATAGCTGGCTGTACAGGCTGGTGACGGCAACGTGGAGTACAGCGCTGACGGTGCGTGTCTCGCCTGTCAGGATGCGACGCAGCCGCAAGGCTGACACATCGAGTTGCTTAGCGAGATTGGTCGGTGAGTGGCCGATCGCGACGAGAGCTTGCAGCCGAAGGCGTGAGCCACATGCCAGGCATCGGTGGTCGGAGAGGGCGGCGGAGTTCACGGCCAAGAGCCGACGTGCTTGGGTAGAGCCGATTCGCTGGTGAGATCGCTGGCAGCCGTTGATCAGGGTGTGGACCGTCGCTGGGCTGACGTTGGCCGCCTGGGCAATCGCCTTGTAGCTCGCTCCTGCGCGGCGGAGTCTGAGCACGTGAGCGCGGACTGGTTCGGCGTCTGCCCACGGGTGCCAGGTGCCGTATGCGATCTGCCGGGCTCGCCTTCGCGTGTACTCGCGATGCGCGGCACTTCGCGTTGCGGCTGACGAGTGATCGACATGCGTCACAGCATCTAGTTTACTAACTTGCTGCTACTTGAACTCGTATCGGTATTCGACTCGGGTGTCGGCGCGAGCTATGAGTTCGGCGTACTCGACGACCGTGTCCGCGGCGTCGAACCGACGGCTGTGTGCGATTAGCACTGGGGAGCCGCGTTTGATGCTGAATTCGCGGGCTTCGGCTGAGGTTGGCGGGCGGGCTGATAGCCAGTCCTCGCCCCAGGCCGGTTCGTAGCCGCCGAGCCGATCGTCTGACAGCGATGCGTCGAGCAGTGCCGGGCAGGCGTCCTTCAGGTGGGCGGGGAACCACGAGGTCAGGATCGCGGCTGTCTCGCCGTTCCTTGTCGTTGCCTGGCGGCGACGGATGACCTGGCCAAGAGGTTCTGTCCCGAGTTGCCGGGCGATCTCCTGCGGGGCCTGGACGAGTCCGGCTTCGATCAGCTGGCTGTCTTCGCCTGTGCGGGCTGGGCTGCGGGCGGCGAGGGTGATGATGATCGGGCCGCCTTGGGCTCGGTCGGCTGGCGGCCTCGGGGCGGTGACGACCGTGCCGGCGCCGGGTCTGGCGGTGACTAGACCCAGGGCTTGCAGGCCGGTAGCGACTTTGGCTGCGGTGGCGATGGAGACGCCGAACTCGGCGGCGATTTCGCGGCCGGAGGGCAGCATGTCGCCGTCCTTGAGTCGTCCGGCGGCGATCTGCCGACGGTAGTGCTCAATGATCTGCACGTACGGCGCATCGCGCTCCAGCATCAGGCCCTCCTGACGCCACAGCGTACTAGCAGCTCAGTGCCGGAGGCAGCCTCCTCGGCTAGTCCCTCTGGCTAGACTAGTTGTCGCAAATACTAGTTAATTCATAAGCTGAGGCTAGATTCGCCAAACGAGGACACCGCGTGACCAAGTACTGCAACGTCAGATGCTCACCGACATCCACCGCGTACATCAGGCATCAGCACGAGCGGCGGGCCACATCACCACAGCCTCACTTATGCCGGAACAGCAAGGAGACATCACACGTGCATCGCGTCGTACGACACGCTGACGCCGGGGATCGTGCAGCGGTCATCCAGTTGCCCTCCGCAGCGGCCCAGGCTGGCCGGAACGCGGCGGACAGCGATCGCGCACGCGGGTGGCTGAAAGGCGCGATGCTCGCACTCGCGGTCTTGGCCATCGCGGCGGCCGTGGTCAGCTGGGATGCCCAGTACGTGCTCGTCCGCACTGTCAAGCACAACCCGGCCGTCGCCGCGCTGGAAGCCGGCATCCCGGACATCGGCGCGCTCATCTTCGCCACCTTGGGGATAGCGCTAGCCCTGCATGCCAGACGAGCTGTCAGGGCCAGGCTTCTGAACATTGCCTGTGTCGGCATCAGCCTGGCGATGAACGCACTGGCCTCGACGCCGGGCTGGCGTGATCTCGCCATCTGGGTGATGCCGTCAGCTGTCTATGCGTTGGCCTCCGACACTCTCATAGGGGTCGTCCGGGCCTGGGTCATCGCCCGCGCCCGTCGCACCGGAGAAGCGCTGGCAGACGATGAGCCCACGCCGATCGCACTGATCGGCACCTCGCTGAAGTGGCTGCTGCGACTCAGCCTGGCACCTGCTTCGACTCTGGCCGGGTTCCGCCGCTGGGTCATCGATGAATGCCCGGTCGCGCCCGGCCGAATGGCATCCACCAGCCGAAAGCCGATTGACCAGCCACGAACAACCAGGGTCCTGCCAGCGGGCCGTAAGCCGGGGACTGGCAAGCAGGCCCGGCTACTCGAGCTGGCGAGCCAGCGCCACGACCTGGCGACGATCCCGCTCAAGTCGGTGTCGCGCATCGCGACGGCACTCGCGGCCGAGGTTGACCTAGCACCAGGCACAGCCCGCCGCGTCCTGCTCGCTCACGTCCGCACGCTCCAGAGCACCATGAATGACACTGAGGAATCCCGATGAGGTTCATCGTCTTAATCGCCGTCAGCGGCGTGTGCCTGGCGGCTGTGAAGTGGGCGTTCTTGCCGTTCATCCCGTGGCGCCGGTTACCCCGACACCGCGTCCGCTACCTCCGGCTCCGTCTCCACCTGCGCCTGCATCCCGGATCTGGGCACGCCAGCGTCGCCGAACTGTGGCTGCGGTGGGGACGGCCGGCGATGTTCCGCCGCAGCCGCAGAAGCCGCCCGTCCCTGACCGTCGCCCAGCGAGTGCTCTCCCCGGCCAGCGACACCTCGATCCTGATGGGCCGGGCCCACTACGGCCACGCCTTGCGGCTCCCGCTCGACGAACACGCCGTCGTCACCAGCCCACCGCGCAGCGGGAAGACGGGATGGCTGGCCTCAGTCGTCATGCCCTATCCGGGACCGGTCGTCTCCACGACGACCAAGCACGACATGTTCGCCCTCACCTCGGGCATCCGTGCCCGGCGCGGCCCGGTGCACGTGTTCAACCCGCAAGCCATCGGCGACGTGCCCTCGACCTTCCGGTGGAACCCGATCGACGGCTGCGCCGACCCGGCCACGGCGATCCGCCGCGCCGACGCCTTCGCGTACTCCGTCAGCCAGAACGGTGTCGAGGAAGCCACCTTCTGGGCCAGCAAGGCCAGCGACTACCTGCGCGCCTACTTCCACGCCGCCGCACTCGCCGATCTGGACCTGCAGGCCGTCGCCCGGTGGGTCACCGGCATAGACAGCACCGACGCCGAGACGATCCTGGTCAGCAGCGGCGGACAGACCGGCTGGCAGTGGGCCAGCCAGCTCGCCGAGCTGCGCGGTCACGCCAACCGGACCGCGCAGACGGTGCGGATGACGATGAGCCGGGCAATGGCGTTCCTCGCCGATCCGGCGCTTGCCGCTTCCGTGACGACAGCACCCCGGGCTAATTTCAGCATCGAAGAATTTCTGCATCACGCCGGGACGCTGTACCTCATCGCCGAGACCAGGGGCGAGGACTCCCCCGTCGCGCCGCTGTTCGCGTGCCTGGCCAGTGAGATTCACTACATCGCCGCGCTGACCGGCAGTCGGATGCCGGGCGGCCGCCTTGACGCCCCGCTGCTATTCGCCCTGGACGAGGTGACACAGATTTGCCCGGTACCAGTTCCGTCCTGGCTCGCAGACTCGGGCGGGAAAGGCATACAGATTATTACCATCGCGCATGGCGAGGCGCAGCTGCGCGCTCGATGGGGCAACGACGGAGCGCGCATCATCAGCGACACCTCCGGCGCCAAGATCTGGCTCCCCGGCATCACCGACCCCGACGCCCTCGAAACCGCGTCCCTGCTGTGCGGCACCGCCGCCATGCGCGAACACGGCCAGGACTGGACCGGCCGCTACGAAGTCATGACCCCCGACATGATCCGCCAACTCCCCGCCACCCGCGCCCTGATCATCCGCGGCGGCCACTCCCCCGTCATCGCCAAACTCCGCATGGCCTGGAACGACCCCGCCTACCGCCGAGCCCGCGCCGCCCGCCAGCAAACCGCCACCCTCATCCCCGCGCCGGAACCCGACTGGCAGCCTGCGTCGCCCGGCACCTGGCCATCCGAGGACCAGGCTCGCGCGACGGACCCAGGTTTCAGCGGCCCTTACCCGTGGGCGCAACCCAGCGACCCGTGGGACGACAGCCGCAGCGATGACGACCCGGAAGCAGCATGAACCCCACAGGCGACGACGATGCGCTCGCAGCCGTATTCCTCCAGCTCGCCGGCCACGCCGAACGGCTCGACGCCATCACCACCATCGTCGGCCGCCACGCCTCAGTGGTGAACGCACTCGACGGCCTCGACGACCAGGTCGCCTCTCTCAGGCACCAGCTCACCGACCTCGCCACCGCCTTCGCGGCAGCCCATAACCAGGGCTACACACCCCAGCCGCCACCCCGCTGGTGGCACCTGACCGGCACGGCGCGCGACGAAGCCGTCGACCGGCTCCGCGCCTGGATCGAGCAGATCTACCGCCCCGGCTACGAACACCTCGCCGCCGCGCTCCCCGCCTGCTGGGAACTCCACCCGCTCTGCCTGTACACGCTGGCGCGCAGGGACGGGCAGGGAAAGACGGACATGCCGGGTGCCAAGACTGCTTCGGCCGCGTTGTCTGGTGCGACGATGACGACGGTCGGCTCGGCGTCGGCTGCGGCGGTCGCGGCCGGTAGGACTCCCCGGACGGGGCGGAGGCTGCCGTCGAGGCCAAGTTCGGCGACGAACAGGCATGGCGCGGTCATGCCTGCGGGGATGGTTCCGGCTGCGGTGAGTACGGCGACGGCTACTGGCAGGTCGAGCCCGCAGCCATGCAGGCCCGGCGGGCTGAGATGGACGGTGATGGTGCGACCGGGCCAGGAAAGGCCGCTGTTGAGCACGGCGGCGCGGATCCGGTCACGCATGGGCGAGACCGTGGTGTCGCGGATGCCGGCGATGGTGAATACGTCGGGGCCGTTGGTGATCTGGGCGCGGACGTCGATGAGGTATCCGTCGGTGCCGGTGACGGCGGCGCCGCGTGCGTGGCCGGTGTCTGGCGCCCAGGGCGGTGTGCTGGTGCTGGTCATGAGCGGGAGTTCCTTTCTAAGCGACGGACCCGCCTGCTGGAGGCAGGCGGGTCACGGGGTTAATTTTCAAAACTTTGGATTTGAAATGGCAGATGCCGCTGACTGTGCTGCGACTGACTGGGTCGATCAGGCGGCGATGGCGGTGCTTTCGTCGTTGTTGCCGGTGTGGTCGGTGAGTGTGCTGGCGAGGGTGGTGGTGCCGGTTCAGGGGGTGGCGTCGGCGACGGCTTGCTCGATGTCGGAGAGGTGGTAGCCGATGGTGGCGAGGAAGGTGAGGTAGGTGCCGGCGTCGCGGCGGGGGCAGGGGCTTTACCGGTCGGTGCGCCAGGTGTTGCGGCCTTCGGCTTCGGTCATGGCGTGCTCGTAGGCGGTGATGACGGGCGCGAGGGTGATGATGGTGAGGCGGCCGGTGGTGGCGGTGTCGCAGTCGGCGTGCCAATCTTCGGCGGGGCGGCCGGTGAGCTTGGCGAAGAGTTGTTTGTAGTGGGCAGTGGCCAGGCCGGAGCGCAGCGGGTCGGGCATGGTCAGGAGTTGGCGGGCGAGGAACTCGCAGGCTTGGCGTGGTGCGGTGCGGCGGGGGAAGAAGGTGGTGGCGATCCAGCGGTGGCGGACGTCGGCGGCGGCCTGCCAGGCCTTGTTGCCGTTGATGACGCGTCTGCGGTCTGGCTCGGGGGCGGGCTCTGGGCGCTGGCTGGTGGCGGTTGCCGTGCCGTCGGGATTGTCCCTGGCTGTGCTGGCGGGCGCCCAGCGGCTGGTGTGGCCATGCTCGGCTGGGTTGGCGCAGTAGTAGGAGGGGTGGAGCAGGTTCCAGGAGTGGAACGTGGCGCCGTGGCCCGGGCAGCCGGCGTGGGTGTCGGGGGTGAGGTTCTCGTTGTCGTGGCTGAGGGTGTCAAGCCAGGCTGCGCCCTCGGGCAGGCCGTCGGTGACGGTGATGCCTGCGGCTTGGAGTTCGGCGCGCAGTTGCCGGTGCTTGGCAGCTTCGGCCTGGTCCTGGCGGATGCGGGCGGCGGCGTATTCGAGCGGGTAACCCTGTTCTAGGCAGCTGAGCAGTCGGTCTGTTGCCGGTGCGTCGCCGTCGAATTCGGCGAGCAGGGCTAGGTCGTCGAGGCTCAGTTCGCAGCCGAGTTGGGCTGCGGCCGCTTTGGTTTCCGTTGACAGGGATCCTGCGGCTAGGGCGGTCTTGACCTGGGCCGCGGTGCGGCCGGTGGCTTTGCGGAGGCGAGTGCGGGTGGCGCCGGCCTCGTGGGCTGCGAACAAGGCTGCCGCTTCTTCGAGCACCGTGTAGTTGGCGCGATAGCTGTCGCTGTTCGCCAGGAGCATGTCCAGGTACTGGCCCGCCTCGTCGCCTGCCCGGTCCGGGTCAATGTCGCAGGGCACCCCGGCTAGCCCTGCTTTGATGGATGCGGCGAGGCGACGGTGGCCTTCGATGACGCGCCACTGGCCGTCGGGGCCGCTGGTGATCAGGAGCGGGATGCGGACGCCTTCGGCCGCGATCGATGCTAGGAACTCGTCGGACAGGTTCAGGTCGTCACGAACGTTGCCTGGGTGGCCGGCCAGGTCGCTGACGGCGATCATGCGTCGTGTCTCGTGTGGATGCTGGGTGTCGTCAGGTGTCTCCGTGGGGTGTCGGGCGCGTCGTCGGGTGAATCGGTCTGGGCGGTGAGGTCGGTGTCGTGCTCGGTTTGGGTGTCCATTGATGGATGCCTTTCTTTGTCGTGCTCGGCCGGTCGTCGGGACGGTGGGATGGGGCGGGGCGGCTAGGCGGTGTGCCTGGCTGGCGGGGCTGGGTGGTGGAGGCAGTGGTTGTCGAGGGTGACTGTGAGTGAGTTGTGTTCGGCGGACGTGGAAGTGGTGATCTGGATCAGCAGGCCCAGGCCGTCTGGCTCCTGGCGGACGGTGATCGTGGCGTTCCCGGCGTCGATGCTGGCGACCGGCCGGCCGAGCGGGGTCTCATTGACGACTGCTTCGATGTCGCGGATCGGGATCATGGGACGCCTGGATCTGGCCAGAACGGTGGTGATGTCGGCGAGGAGCTGGGCTGGCTGGTCTGTGCCGGTGCCGTTCGTGTTGCTGGTCAGCAGGGCGTGGATGTCGTTGAGCGCGGCGGTGTCGGTGTAGGCGGGCCGGGTGCGGGCGGGCTGGGTGCGCAGCGGTGGCTGCCTGAGAGTGGTGTCGAGCATGTTGGGTGTCTCCTTCGGGGCATGCGGAAGGCCCGGCACCGAGGCCGGGTTGACCGGGTGCCAGGCCTTGGTGGCTTGGTTTGCTGGTGATGGCTGGGTGGTCAGAGAGTTGCCGCAATCTCCAGAGCGCGCAGGCCTGCGGCCTCCAGGTCGTGGGCGGCGTCGGCGTCGGGCAGGGTCTGAGCGACGCTGGTGACGGCGTGCATGACTCTCCCGGCGGTGACATCGCCGCCGCGGATAAAGTGCGCGAGGATCTCGTTGCGCTGGGCGTCGGTGAACCGCAACCGCTGGCTCACGGTGGTGACCGCGTCTAGCGGGTCGGTGAGCGGGTGCCCGGCCTGCGCGGACATTGCCTTGACGACGCGGTCGATGTAGCCAGGCGTGAGGAATGCCGTTACGGCGTCGGTGGTGCGGGCGGTGATCAGGGCCAGGGTCTTGTCCAGCGTGTTGGCCGACCAGGTGACCACGCCTTCGTCTAGCCGCTCGCCGTGGTGCACCGCGCGGATCGCGTCGCGGGTTATGGTCATGCCGCGTCCAGCAGGGCAGGAGCCAGTGCCCGGACTTGCTCGCAGACGACACGGACGTACATGCGGCGTTCGGTCAGGTCACAGCCGTCGACCTGGACCGGGACACCGGCTTGGCGGACGCCGTCGAGCGCGGCGAGCAGAACGTCTAGATTGTCGATGCGCTTGTATCCGTCAGAGAGGATTGCCCTTGCTGCGCCTGGGCCAGATCCGATAGTGGGTGCAAGGCAGCGGATCAGGAACTTGCGGGAGTCGCCGTCGAGCCAGCCGTTGACGTTGGCGTCGTAGAGGTGCGGACGTTGCTCGCGAGTGCGGCGCAAGTAGTGACCGGGGATGCCGAGCTTGTCGGCCAGGCCCTGGTCGCAGACCTCCGTCGGGGTGTAGGTGCCGGTCGTCATGGTGACGCCGTTCGGGCCGAGTTCGGGGTCCGTGCCGTCGATCACGAGGTGGCCATGGCGGGCGCGGATCGCCCAGGCCGGGGCGACGATATCGACCTTCCGGGCCTGCTGGTCGCGCAGCAGCGCTTCGAGGTCGCGGAGGGTTATGTTGCGGGCTGCCGTGGCTGTGTCTTCGGTGTCTGTTGTCATTGGGTGCGGTCCTCTCATGGCTGGGCTGTGGCTGGCCGGGCGGCGGCTGCCTCCCGGTGGTCAGCCCCAGACGGCACGGCGCGCAGGACCCGCACACCGACCGACCCTGGGAGGGCAAGATGTTGCCCAGCGGGCCATTTTGGAGAGGTGAGGCTGCGACGGCTCGGGCGGCGCAGCAGGCGGCGAAGCCGGTATGGGTTGGCGGCCCGCTGGATGGGCAAGATCTCTGCCCGACCGGGGCGAGCGAAGCGAGAGGACCGGTTGCGGGGAGCAGCGATGTGGCGCAGGCTGGCCCAGCTGGGAGGCAGCCCGGCTAGCCAATCCGGTCATGTGGTCGATAGGGGATCAGTCTGGGCATCAGGGTCCCTGACTTATCACCATGAAGCGGTTGGCCAGGCCGATTCGGGTTCGACTTCAGGCTCGGCCTCAGCAGCCAGCACGCGGAGTGAGGCCTATGGCTCTTCACCTCCCGTTGAGCCCCAGGTACCCATTCGGCGCATAGATCCCGCGCTGGTGGGCTCATACGCGTCGGATTCATTGAGACGCGTAACGGACTCGCGCCTCAATCACGGCCACGCTGTCAGTAGGGGGGCGCATACTGGACTCATGAGCGCACCACTGCCCGGTCGCCCAGCTGTTCTAGATCGTCCGGCCTGCACCCCAGCCGCGATCAGGGCAGTGCTGGCCGCCAACGCTGACCCTGAGGTGCTGGCGCGCTACGACAGCGAACTTGACGCCGCCTTCGAGCGTGCACGCCAGGAAGAGGATCTGACGGCCCTG
>DASTJM010000103.1:0-70718 GCA_035716545.1 Streptosporangiaceae bacterium | reverse complement strand
AACCTCAAAGGCCCCCTATCACAAACCGTCACCTGCACCGCCACCATCACCCCGCCCGGCACCACCACCCCCACCACCCCCAGCCAGCCCAGACAAGCCAAAAACCAGCCCCAGAACCCCCCTTAAATTCCTGGCATTGCGTCCTAGCGACAGCAGGGTGCCCCAACGGCGCCGGTAAAGCGAGGCCCTCCGCGCCAAGCCGAGCATCTCAGCGGTTCGGCCGCAACCGGGGGTGGCATGAGCGGCTCGCGGCCCGGAATCGCGGCCGGGTCCGGGACCTGCGGTTCGGGCCAGAAACGCGGTCCTAGTCGGCTTGTCAGCGGGGCACGGGTTACGGATCTCGGGCCGGGGACGGGTTTCGAGCCGGGGACCGCAGCCTAGTCGGCTTGCGCTTCAGGGGTGGGGCTCGGGCCGGGGTGCCCAGGCGGGTTTACGGGCCGGGGTCGGGGGTCAAGCTGGCTTGCGGGCCGGGTCCCGGGCTGGTCCGCGGCCGGGTCCAGCATGACGGTCCTGCCGGGGTCGATACCGTGCTGGCTGAGCAGCCCGCGCAGTCGGCCGACTTCCTCGCTTAGGTCGCTGAACCTCGCGGCCAGGGTCGGCAGGTCGGGATGGGAGGCCGCCCACTCGGCTTTCCTGGCTTCCTTGTCGGCCAGCAGCTGGCGCTCGGTGTCGCGCAACTGCGCGGCACGCTCGTACTCCTGCTCCCGTACGGCGGCGTCCTTGTCTTCCCTGATGCTGGCGATCTGCCGGTTGATCGCAGTGTGGTCTGGTCCGGTGCCCGCCCGGCCCTCGATCGCGGCCAGCCTGCGCTCGATGTCCTTGATCCTGGTATGCAGGTGTGCGTACTGCGCTCGTCCCCGGCCGCTAGCCAGCACCGAGCGGCGCCTGCTGCTCTCAACTTCCTCGACCGCGGGCGCGTCCGGCAGCAACCTGATCACCTGCGATCTGAGCTGGGCGACCTCGACGCCGGACTCCTTGATCACCTTGATGGCGACTCCGCTGCCCTCGGCGAGCAGCCCGAGCAGGATGTGCTCGGTTCCTATGTAGTTATGGCCAAGCTGGAGCGCCTGACGCAGGGCTAGCTCAAGTACCTTCTTCGACCGCGGTGTAAACGGGATGTGCCCCGACTGTTCGGCCTCGCCCTCGCCCTCGCCGACGATGACGGCCACCTCCTGCCGGACGGCGTCAAGCCCGATTCCTACTGATTCGAGTGCCTCCGCCGCTACTCCGTCGCCTTCGCGGATCAGGCCGAGCAGCAGATGTTCGGTGCCGATGAAATTGTGCTTGAGCAGCCTGGCTTCTTCCTGGGCGAGTACCACTACCCGGCGGGCTCGGTCCGTGAATCGCTCGAACATCTCCGGCCACGCTCCTTGAGAAGGCACCGCCTGCGTTTCCCAAGGATAAGCGCAGCCCCCGACCGCGGCTACGGGCATGCCGCGCGACGACAAGCCGCACGGGCGGCGTAGCCAGCCGCGCGACGACGAGCTGCGGGCAAGTCGCGCGGGTGACGGACTGTGCGGGCGACGAGCTAGCCGCGCGGGCGGCGACCCCAGATGCGGTAGATCGTGATGCCGGTTACGGCGAACACGACAGCTGCGGCGGCGAGCTGGACCTCGGGCTTGCGCAGCTCTTCGGTGGCCCGCTCCCTGAACCTTCTGACATTGCTCGCCGGGCTTACCCGCTCGGCGAGGGTATCGATGGTGCGCGCCAGATTCTGCCTGGTTCGCTCGATCTCGGCAACGAGGTCGTCCGAGTCGCGCCTGGCCACCCGGCCATTCGTGGTGACGGTCCCCGTCACCACGCCGTTCGCACTCCCCTTGCCGTTGGCGGTGCCAGCGGCACGCTGCGGTGCTCGGCTGTCCGGATCGGCCATCAGCTGTATCCCTCCTGGCCAGCCGCGCGCCAGCGGCGCGCTAGCGGCGATCGCGCCTAGCCTGCTCTCTAGTGTCCCAGGAACGCAAGCCGCAACGCAGCCCTACCCCGCCAGTCAACGTGCTACCCGAATAACACGCCAGAAATGGCGGCCGTCAGTAACGGGCAGTGACCCCAGCATCAATGCCAGGGTCACTGCCTGCCAAGGAAACGAGCCGCGAGTTAGCCGAGGTCCTCCATCAGCTTGTGCGCGCGGTGGATGATCGTCAGGCAGCCGACGATGTCTTGGTCGAGATGCCTGATCCGGCGGTCGCTGAAAGCAGCCCGGTCCAGCGAGTCCTTGATCCTGATGGCGAGCCTGTCCCTGGCTACCTCGAGCCCGCGCAGAGCGGTGTCCGTGTTCACGAACGTCGAGTCGCCGGCGCTGGAGGACTCGACAGCAGCCGTGTCGGCGGCCAGCGTGAAGGCCCCGAATTTGCCAACGCTGGAGTTGAGCTGCTTGTAGCACTCGCCCAGGAAGTTGGCTCCCGGCTGGCGCAGCGCCCGGTTCGGGTTGGCCACGACCTGGGTGATGACCCGTCCATCGTGGATGTAGTTATCCTTCAGGCCGGCCAGGTACAAGATCGTCGGCCTGATGTCGGCCTCGTCGGTCCACGGGCCTTTGAGGTGCGTTTGCACGACTTCGGTCTGGCCGCTATCAGGGCCAGCCGAGTTCGGCCCGTCGCCAGGCTCATTGCCGTCAAGGCCCAGGTGCTTGACCCCAGGGCCGGCAATGCCGATGAAGTTGGTGTCGATCTCGGCCGCGTAGTCACCATGATCCCAGGCGAAGCCCGTGGTCTGGGTCACGCAGGTGCTGCCGCAGCTGGTGACGTTCGAGGTGGACAGGAAGTAGTCGGGCTTGGCGAACATCGCGAACGTCGGCGTCCTCGCCGGGTCGGCGTTGACCATGTGGAGTATGGCCTCTTCCGTCGGGTCAGCGAGGAAATTAGTGATCGGCTGGTTGGTTCCGGTGTACGGGTTGTCCGCGGTCAGTCCGGCCGTCAGGTGCTCAAGCGAGCGCACCGCCGGCGCAAGCGGACCCGGGTTGCCAGTGACATAGAACTCCGGCGCCGTGTCATTCTCCAAGGCGAATGGGGTGGTGTTCCCAGCCGCCGTCAGCAGCCCGGTCATGTTGCCGGCCAGTTCGCCGAACGAGCCAGCCGGGTAGGTGCAGAGCACGTCGGGGGTCACGGTGTCGCCGCTGACCGTCGCGCCATCACAGTTGGCCGGGGTCGGCTGGATCGCGCGGCCGGCGTTGGCGCCGGCCTCGTGGTCGCCTTCGTCCGAGCTGAGCACGAACAGCGTGTTCTTGGCGGTGATGCCGTCGGCGGCCAGCCGCCGGAAGAACTTGCCGAACGCGTCGTTGTAGTACTGCGCCTGGGCCACGTAGCACGCGCTGCCGCTGCCGAGCGCCGCCGGAGCGTGGAAGCACGGCTGGCCAGGACCGCTCAGGCCGGTAATGCTCTCGTTGCCGTGGACGTCCGCCATGTACAGCTGGACGACGGGCACGCCGCTCTCGAGCATGTCAGCGCCGTAGGCCAGCGACTGCGCGGCGTTGATCGGGCCGAATCCGGGGAACCCGGGGTGGTTGGTCAGGAAGCCGCCGTCAATCTCGTTCCCGTCGAGGTCCACGAGGTTCCCCGACGAGTTCGTGACCTGGAACCCGTTGCGCATCAGGTTCGCGGTCCCGGCGCCAATCTGCGGCGCGATGTACCTGTGGCCGAGCAGTTCATCGAAGCCGTGATAGCCGCCTGGCTGCTGCGGCAGCAGGTCAGGCACCTCGGTCGAGGTCGGGGTGGTCTGGCCGAACTTCACCGCCGCGGCACTGGAGCAGAATGTGTTGTGCTTGGCGCAGTGCACCGCGAGGCCTTCGTAGTCCGCGGCCTCAGCGTCCTTGAACGAGTCAGGATCGGCGGCGAGCTGCTGAGCCTCGGGCGAGTTCGGCCCGAACAGGTTCGCGATGTCCGGCGTGGCGTTCTCCAGGTCGGTGTTCTGGGTCGCGACCTCGCCGAAGTTACAGCCTGCCTTGGTGAACGGCACCCACGGCGCTGGGGTAACGGTGTCAGGCGTGATCGGCGTCGATGCCGTGGCCGGCGGCACCGGCGAGTACACCATGTTCGGGTTGGTGTCACGGCCCGCAGCCGTCCCGTTGGGGATTGCGCCGGTCCAGTACGAGAAGACCGACGACAGGCTGGTGGTGCCGTCGGCGTTGTAGGACCGGTAGCTGTTGGCGATCGGATCGCCGTGTCGGTCCCCGTAGAGTCCCGTCGCAGTCGTCAGCAAGTCGTCACCCGTGTGCGCGATCAACGGCGTGTGGCTGTTGGTCAGCATCGTGCCGTCGTCCTCGATGAAGTTGAGGAGGTTCGGCATCATCTCCAGGTCGGAAGGAACGTTGGGGTTGTCCCGGTAATAGTGGATGTTGTCCCAGGCTATTTGCACGATGTGCTTGATCCCGTGCGCCAGGTGACAGCTGTTGGAGCCGGCGTGGTGATGCCTGGCAACATGCGCCGCCGTCGTCTTCGCTGCCAGCGCAGTGCCCGACAGCGTCCCTGACAGGGCAAGCGAGCCTGCGATCATCGCGCCCGCGGTGCCGGTGGCCGCGATGGCTCCGGTCAGCCGGCGACCGCTATGGTGCAGCTTTCGCATCCGTTCCTCCTCGTGTGCCGCATTCCGGCCGGCGCCGGAGCGTCCGGCTGGTCACGTTAAGTGCCTGAACCAAACAGCAATCGACGGGGCGACGACCAAACCGTCAATCCTTGCGCCCGCGCCGAAGGCACTTCTCCCATTGCCATCTTGGCCCAAGCACAGGCAGCCAATCCCGCTTTCCGATGATTCTTCGCTTGGCGTACTGATCAGGACCGATGCGCTTCATTCCGGGCGCCAGGCACGCCGGGCGCGCCAGGTACGATCGGGTGATGGCGATCGACGCGGTGATCTTCGACTGGGGCGGCACTCTCACCCCATGGCACACAATCGATCACGCCGCGCTATGGCAGTCGGTTTGCGCGCCGCATTTCCCCGGCGACGACCACCTGGCCGCCGCTATCCACGCGGCCGAGCAGGAGGTCTGGCAGCGGCAGGTCGCCGAGCACCGGACCGGGACGATGTTCCACGTCTTCGAACAGGCCGGCATCAAGCCGACCGACGCCTTTCTCGCCACGTACGTGGAGCTTTGGGAGCCGCATACATTCACCGATCCGGCTGCCCTCGGCGTGCTCACCAGGCTGCGGGCGATGGGCATCAAGACCGGGGTGCTCTCCAACACGCTGTGGCCCCGCAGCTGGCACGAGAACATCTTCCGCCGGGACGGCGTGCTCGACCTCTTCGACGGTGCCGTATACAGCAGCGAGATCGACTGGGCCAAGCCGCATAGGGAGGCTTTCCTGGCCGCGATGCGGGCGGTTAACGCGGCCGATCCAGCGAACTGCGTGTTCATCGGCGACCGGCCCTGGGACGACATCCACGGTGCCAAGAGCGTGGGCATGCGCGGCGTGCTGCTCCCGCACTCGGAGGTTCCGCCGTTCGACGGGGTCGTCCCGGACGCGGTGATCAACGACCTGACCGAACTGCCCGCCCTCATCGAATCCTGGTCAGGGCTCGCCGCCTGACTCGCTGGCCCGGGCAAGAGGTATCCGGCTTCGAGCGGGTCACCGCGGGATCACCGGCTTCGCCTGGCAAAGGCCCGCGGGATCACCGGCTTCGCCTGGCAAAGGCCCGCGGGATCGTCGGTTCGCAAAGGCCGGCGAAAGCTAGCGAAATGGCGCCGAGCCGGCGCGAGCGCGTTGTGCACCCGGCCGGCCCGGCGCCTGAGCAGAGTTTCCGTGAATCAAGGTTTCCCTGATCGGGTCCTTGGGATCACGACTGCAGGGCGGCGAGTTCCCTCTCGACCATCGCCTCGTGCTCGGCCTCATCCTTGCGAGCGTCGGACGGCCTCCACCGGCCGCGCAGCAGCGGGATGCTGAGCAGGAAGAAGATGATGCCGCCGAAGCAGATCCAGTACCACGTCTTCCACTGTCCGCCCGTGTCTGCCGCCGCCTTCTGCACGGCGGCCGCGTGGGCACCCATGAAGGCCAGCACCGCGGGCGGGACCTTGGAATAAGCGGTCAGCACCTTCGTGTACGGCTGAAGCTTGGCCAGGTCAGGCGCAGCGTTCTGGAGCACGATCAGCTGCGGCCCGAACGGCGCGATCTTCTGCAAGTCAGGAGCGACCGCGATAACGCCGGTGATCGCTGCCTGATTGGACGAGATGGTGTTGAGTATTCCCAGCCCCTTGGCGCCGCCGCCGGCCGCCTTGATCGCCTGGGCGACCAGCGCCGGCGGGATGGACGCCGGGTTCTTGTACTTAGCGAGCTTGGTGAACAGCACCGGGTTGGACTGGATCACCTTCAGCTCGGGCGCGAATTTCTGGGCGTTGGCGAGCTGGGTCGCGTCCTTCTGCGCAAGCGCGACGATGTCAGCGTGGGTCTGAGCGAACTTGATGATCGCGGCATCCCGGGTCGCTATCGCGGCGATGTTGGGGGGCGGCGGCGGTAGCGCGAACGCGGGATAGGCCTTGGCGTCGGCCACTACCGTGGCGCCGTAATTGACCAGCGGCGTCACCGTGGTAACGACGTGCGGAAGGACCAGGAACGCCGCGAAGATGACGATCCTGATGATCCAGCCCCAGATCGCCAGCCCGGTGGCGGTGAGCGCCGGGTTCCTGTCCTCGACGGTCTCGGTGAAGCTCGCCATCCACGGGGTGTAGGCGACGCCGAGCCCGAAGGACAGCAGCGCCAGGATGAGCGCCATTGTGTAGTAACTCGGATGGTGGCCGGCCTGCATCAGGTAGACCACGACCATCACGGCGCCAAGTATGCCGCCGATCACCATGAACGGTTTCCTGACCCTGAACCGGTCGGAGATCATGCCGATCAAGATCACGGCTATGACGTTGAAGCCCCAGTTCCAGTTGCCGAGGCCATTGGCGTCCTTGACCGAGAATCCGAAGACCGAGTTGAGGTAGATAACGGCGAAGCCGACCGAGGAGTAGTAGATCAGCAGCATCAGCGAAACGGCCAGGGCCGAGATGATGATGTCGGCCTTGACCAACTGGCGGAATGGGTTCTTGAGCGCGGCTGCGATGTCGATGCCCTTGGCCCTGGCCTCGATGAGCGCGCGGTCGCGCATGGTCACCATGAGCTGGTCTCGCAAGTTTGGCGACAGCTCGCGCAGGCCGATCAGCGCGATCACGAACACCACCAGGCCGGCGTATCCGCAGTAGCGGTACTCAGTCGGCCAGAAGTTCGGCGTCGCGCTGACCGGTACCGTCGCCGAGCCGATCACGGCGACGATCAGGCTTCCGACCACGGGGCCGCTGGTCCAGAAGCCCATCGCGGTGGCCCGGCCGACCTGCGGTGAGAAGTCGCGGATCAGGGCGGGGGTCGCCACCAGGCAGATGCCCTCGACGACGCCGACGACAAAGCCCTCAATCGTGAAAACCCACTTGTTCGTCGCCGCGGGCAAGATGAACGCGACGAAGATCCCGGTGAAGAAGAGGCCGAAGACCACCAGGTTCGCACGGCCCAGCCGGTCGGTGACCCCGGCAAACAGCGAGCCGAAGGCTCCGATCAGGTTGCCGAAGGCCAGGGTCGTAACGTAGAAGGTAAAGCTCATGTGCAGATTGGTCAGGATGAGCGTGGAGACTGACCCACCGACGTACAGCTCGTAGTAGAGCATGATCGTGGCCAGGACCGTGATCGCCAGATAGCCCACCCGGGCACGAGTCTCTGGATACGAGTCGAGCTGACGGCGCCATAGGAAGGACAGCCCGCTGGGACGCTCAGGAACCAATTCTTCTGCGGTCGCACTCATGTGGACCTCACCAATGTCGTAACGTGTGACACGCCAGGCAGCCCCTTGGCGTCGAGGTCAAGATATCTGCACTATCTGTGCAAGTTCAATAGCCTGCGCCGGTGTCCTTGCAGGCTCGACGTGGTGGCGGGACGATCGCCGGGGTTCTGCCCGGTGCGCCTTCGCAGCGCCGCCAGGCATCGGCGGGCTCAGTAAGCGAGCTGGAAACCCGCCTGGGAGAATAGCGCCGCGAAGGTGGCGCGGACCAGTTCTCTGGCGCGCAGCGGGCTGAGGCCGAGATCGGTGCGCAGCGATTCCCAGAACGACCAGATGCTGATCGCGTGCAGCGCTTCCACGAGCTGGTCCCGCTGGTTGCCGGCCAGTTGCTCGAACTCGGGGGCGAACACCACCTCGAGCTCGGCCCTGGCACCCGCCGTCTTGCGCCTGTGGTCGGATCGCAGCTCAGCGGAGGCAGGCTGGTGGATACGGGCCGCGCGCCAGGTGGGAGTCATTTCCTCGAGAATCTGGGAACGCTGGCTGACGAACGAGTCCACCCTTGTCGCGAGCGGCTGGTCGGGCTCGATCTTGCGCACCAGCGACCGCAGTATCTCGCTGTCCCGCTTCACGGCCTCGACGAGCAGTGCCTCCATGTCGGTGAACTGCTGCCAGACAGTCCGCAGCGAGACACCAGCGCGCTCGGCGATCTTCGGCGCCGTCGGGCGCAACTCGCCGTCGGAGTGCAGCGCCCGCATGGCGTTGATGATGGCCCGCCTCGTTCGGTGCGACCTAGCCGCACGACCGTCGGCCGGCTCGCTTTCAGCCAGCCGACCCCCGTCGGTAAGCAGGTCGAAGTAGCTCACAGAATCCTGCGCGGATTGGGTTCCCTCGTGTAGCACAGCCTCTTCCAACAACGCGCACTCCGAGTGCTCTCACCGAGGTCCTGCCTCGCTCTGCGGACGCGTTCACGTCGTCCCCGTCGGCGCCGTTGGCGGGACCGCTCCGACGTGTACGAGGTCATAGTAATGCGGCGTGTCTACTAGCCTTCCCGGTAATTGGCCGGTGGCTGACCGCCAGCTCCAGGAATGCCGCAGGCGCCGCGTTCATGATCTGATAAGTTCGCGCTGGTCATAACCGGTGCTAGGTTCCGTGATCATGCTTGCGCTCACCAGTGTCCAGGCGGCCGGCGGTGGCGCGCACTTGCGGACGGGATCGCTCGAGCCACGTGTCCAGAGTCTCGCCGCCTTCAAACTCGCCCTCCGGCAAAAACAGCCCCCGCGTCGGACACGTCGCCCCGATCTCGACCAGGACCGGCTTGAGCAAGAGCTCGGGAGCTAAAGCGTGCTGCCAGTGCCCGCCGAGCATGACCGGGACGGCCGTCACCCCGGCGAGCGCGCCGGCGGCGATCCGATCGAGGAACAGCTTGAGCAAGCCGGTGTAGGTCGCCTTGAAGGTCGGGCTGGCGAACACCACCAGATCCGACTCAGACAAGGCGGTAACAAGGCTTGCGACCCGCGAGTCTGCCCAGTCGAGCAGCGCCGGGCCGAGATCGGTGAGATCGATGCTCAGGTCGGCTGGCCGGCCGGCGAGCCGCGTGGCGACCAGGTGCGCCGCGTGATAGGTCCGCGACCTCGGCTTAGGGTTCCCGACCACCACTGCGACGCTCACTCGCGCTCCCTTCGTAGCCGCTATGCCTAACCCAACCACGAATGCCAGCGCGCGGGCAGCCACGATCGCTGGCGCATCAATTCGGCGCAGCCAGAGAACGGCCGATCGTCACGGCCGTGCCCATAATGGGCTCATGCTTACACGCAGAACATTCATGCAACTCATGGGTGCTTCCGGCGCGGCCCTCACCGCGTCTGAGCTCCTGTCCCAGACGGTTGCGAACGCCGCCCCGGCCAAGACACCACGCGGGTCGAACGGCCTGCAGCATGTCGTCATCCTGATGCTGGAGAACCGCTCGTTCGACCACTTCCTCGGCTGGCTTCCGGGCGCCGATGGCCGCACCGACCTGACCTTCATGGCACCCGACGGGAACATCTATCCCAACTACCCGCTGGCGCCAGACTTCCAGGGCTGCGGGTACAGCGACCCTGACCACAGCTGGGAAGGCTGGCTGATCCAGCACAACTTCGGCAAGATGGACGGCTTCCTGATGCGGCCGACCAGCCCGGCCGACAACCCTGGCGTGACGCTGGCCAAGGCCAACACCTTCCCGATCGGCTTCTACACCAACCACCACAAGAACGGTAAGCACAAGACCACGCCCGACCTCCCGGTCACCGGCGCGCTCGCGCAGAACTACACCGTGCTCGACCGGTACTTCGCCTCGTTCGCCGGCGAGACCTTCCCGAACCGGTTCTACCAGCACTCCGCGCAGACCGACCGCGACCACAACAGCATGACGACCAGCAAGCTGCCGACGATCTGGGACATGCTCTCCCCCATCCCGAACAACCAGGGCGTCCCGACTGGCGGTTACTTCTTCCGCGACCTTCCCTTTCTTGGCCTGTGGGGTGTCAAGTACCTGCCGTTCTGGCACGCGTTCTATGACGGCGAGCCAAACGCGATCGGCATCCCGCTGCAGACCAAGTCGTTCGTCGACATCGTCGCGGCGGGTGAACTGCCGAACGTCAGCTTCATCGACCCGGCGTTCGACACCGAGGGCAACGGCACCTCGGCCGACAACCACCCGCTGGCCGACGTGCGGCTCGGCGAGAAGTTCATCGCTGACGCTTACCACGCCCTGGCAAGCGCCGGCTACCTGGACAGCACGGTGTTGGTCGTCACCTGCGACGAGTGGGGCGGCTTCTACGACCACGTCCCGCCGCCGCGGGTCATCGACGACACCAACCCGGCCAACGTCGACCACACCGGCGACAGTGCCACGCCGACCGACGGCCAGCTCATCCCCGACTACACTCAGCTCGGCTTCCGGGTGCCCGCGATCGTCGTCTCCAACCTGGCCCACCGCAAGGTGGTACACGACGGCCCGTACGAGCACGCCTCGTTGCTCGCGATGATCGAGGACGTCTTCGGCCTGCGGCCGCTGACTGCACGCGACGCCAACGCCAAGAACCTCCGCGAGGTACTAGAGCACCGGCCACGCCACCGGGTCGACCCGGCCGCCATCCCGACCAGCGCCCAGGTCGGCGGCCCGGCCAACGGCGCGGCCGCGGTATGCGGCATCAACAGCGTCCAGTCGACCTCGCCGCAGCCGGTCGGCAGGCAAGAGGGCAACTACGCCGACCTGGTGCACCCGCTCGCCCGCTCAGGCTGGCCAACCGGCTCCGGCATGGTGGGCCTCGGCAAGGAATTCAAGAAGAACAAGAAGATCTAACCCAAGGTCCATTCGGAAAAATGGCGTCAGGTTCGGCGCTGGGCGCGGGCCTCGGCGGCCATCGCCCAGCGCCTCTTCATCGAGGCAGCAGGCTAAGCCGCGGGCAGCGACCAAGTGCCCCGCCTGTGGCCAGCCAGTGCGCACGACAGGGCGGCAACGATGGCGATCAGCGCCACCAGCGCGTCGCCGAAGACCAGCGGCAAGGGCGCGCGAGCGGTTTCCCGGGTCCCCGGCGGAGGAGTCCGGGCTGGAAGCGGGCTGCGGCTGGCTGGGGGCAGTTGCCAGCGTAGCCGGGAGGCTTGCCGGGCTCCTGGCGGAGCGTTTTCAGGTGCGGGAGATTTTTCGTCGCGGAACACGAAAATCCTCCCGGACCCGTGAACCCTCCACCAGGACCACCGACAACGCTCCCAGACGCGAACACCCTCCCGCTTAGTCCCGGCAAGCCGGCACCTGCCGGGACCGGCAGCACACCCCCATCAAGCCAAGCCCGGGCCCGCACCCGGAGAACGCACCGGGACGATGGCCTCTGCCACTCAGCCAGGCGGGACGGGCACGTCACCTGGTCAAGTCTCCGGGGTGTAAAAGCCTACCGCAATGTCTGAAAACTCTCGGCGCCGTGTCGGACGGGATGCTCCGGACGATTTGGACTGGGGGCAACAAAGGGCGCGGAATCTTGGCCCATCGAAGCAGTTATACCGCCATTGCGAGTGGGTAGAATTTTTGCCAGGGGATTACAAGTACCACTCCAATCCGGGAGCAGATTGCCGTGGATCTGCTTGAACGTGACGCGGAGATGGCCGCCCTTTACGGGGCATTCAACGCAGCGGCGACCGGAACGGGCAGTCTTATTGTTGTCGAGGCCGGCCCGGGGATGGGCAAGACAGTCCTGCTCGGCCACGCCGGCAGGATGTGCCGTGATGCGGGTCTGACGGTGTTCCGCGCTCGCGGGGCTGAGCTTGAGCAGGTGTCCGCGTTCGGGGCCGTCAGGCAGCTCCTCGACCCTTTCCTCGGCATGGCGGGCGAACATCGGGACGAATTGCTGACTGGCGCGGCGGCCAAATGCACCGTATTGTTCGAGCCCGTCTCACTCGGGAGCGATCAGGGCAGTCATGGACTATTCGGTGTAGTGCACGGCCTTTACTGGCTGATCACCAATCTGACTATGCGCGGGCCAATCGCGCTGCTGATCGATGACGCGCATTGGTGCGATTCGCAGTCGCTCGAATTTCTCGGGTTCCTGCTCCGCCGCATCGAGACGCTGCCGGTCTCGATCGTGCTGACGACTCGCCCCGAGGGAATGCCCGCGCACGACCGGCGGCTGACAGACCTGATCTGTGACCCGGCTGCCAGCGTGATCGAGCTCAGGCCGCTCAGCATGGGGGCGCTGCGCGGACTCATCGGCCAGGAGCTCGGCCACGAGCCCGATGATGCGTTCTGCGAGGCGTGCCATGAGGTGACGCGAGGCAACCCGCTCTATGCGACCGAACTCCTGCGTGGCCTCGCCGCCGACGGCGTCGTCCCGACCGAGGCGGCTGTCACGGCCGTCAGGTCGGCGGGGCCGGGAGCGGTGGCCAGGTACGTCCGCGCCCGGGTCGGGCTGCTCTCGGCGCAGGGCAGGCGGCTGGCCGAGGCGGTCGCCGTGCTCGGTGACGACGTGGGCCTCGCCGTGGCAGCTGACCTGGCCAGGGTGGGCGATCGCGCCGCTGAACTCGCTGAGGGCCTGGTCCAGCGCGGTGTGTTCGCCCGAGTACAGCCGCCTGCCTTCACCCATCCGCTGGTCCGTGAGGCGGTCTACCAGGCGATGGCCAGCGCGTCCCGCAGCCACGCGCATGAGCGGGCGGCCGAGTTGCTCGCGGCGGCGGGCTGCCCCGCCGAGCAACTCGCCTCCCACGTCCTGCATACCGCGCCGCAAGGCGACGCCGGGCGACTTGCCATCCTGCTCGAAGCGGCCAGGCTGATACTCAAGCGCGGGGTTCCCGAAGGTGCCGTTGCCTATCTGCGCCGAGCTCGGGCCGAGCCTCCCGGCGCCGCGCAACGTTCCGAAGTGAGCCGCAAGCTAGGCAATTGCGAGGCATACTGCCTGGACTTCGCCAGCGCGGGACGGCACCTTCGCGAGGCGCTGCGGCTCGCGTCATCCCCGGCCGAGCAAGCCGCGTGCGGCTTCAGCCTGGCGCGCCTGATGCATGCCTGCGGGCGCCCTGCCGAAGCCGTCGATCTGCTGCTCACGGCATCGTCCAGGCTCCGGCACGCGGACGAGCCGCTGCTCGCGATCAGGATCGAAGCCGAATTGCTCGGCTTCGCCAGGGTCGCGACCGGCCGGCGTGAGCTGGTACTCGACCGGCTGACGGCATTCGAGCAGAACGCTGCCAGCGGACACGGAATCTGGGCGCCCTATGGTGATGTGCTCGACGCGCACCGCGCGATCGAGGAAGCACTGACCCCAGGCGGGAACGCCCAGCGCGCCAAGTTGCTGGCCAGGCGAGCCCTGGCCGCCCGCCGGCTCAGACCGGACCTGTCCGCCGCCTACGTTGCCGTGCACGCCATGCTTGCCTGCGACGACCTGGACGGCGCGGAGCGCAGCCTGGAGCACGGACTGGCGATCGCGCTCGACCTTGGGCAGCGGCTGCCAGCCGCGGCGATCGAGTGCTACCTGTCGAAGGTGTCCCTGCTGCGGGGAGACCTGGCCGAGGCAGCCAACCATGTCGAGGCCGGCCTCGAACTCGCCGGCGGCAATCATTTCGCCTTCCCGATGCTGCTGTCTTCTCGGATCGAGATCCTGATCGAGCAAGGCGACCTCGACGGCGCGGACCTGGCTCTCGCCGAGAGCGGGCTGAACGGGAATCCCAGGGCGCGTCTTCCTCAGCAAGCACCCGCGGAGGCTTCAGGAAGTCGTCCCCCTCAGCAGGCATTCCCTGAGTCGTGTTTTTTCCTTTGGCTGCTCTACGCGCGCGGACGGCTCAGATTCGCTCGCGGTGATTTCGAGCACGCGGTCAGCGACTTTTCCGAGTGCGGCACTATTTACCGGCGGTGGGCTCCCTGTTTGCTTGACCTGCCGTGGCGGTCGCGTGCCAGCGCGGCGCTCGCGCGGCTTGGCCGCCTCGGCGAGGCGGCAGCCCTGGTCACTGCCGAGGTCGAGCTGGCCCGCTCGTTCGGGGCGCACCGGCCGCTTGGCGTCGCGCTGACGGCTGCCGCCGCGCTAGCGGACCGGGAGACGGGAATCGAACTGCTCGGCGAGGCCATCGCTGTGCTCGAGCGCAGCCAGGCGCGCCTTGAGCTGGCTAAGGCCGCTGACGCGCTCGGTGCTGCACTCAGCGCGGACGGGCAGCGTCAGCGTTCACGCCACGTGTCGCGCCGCGCCCTGCGGCTCGCGCTCGAATGCCGCGCCACCGCGCTCGCGGCGGAGATCAGGGCGCGGCTGGCGGCGGGCGGCGGCAGACCGCCCAGGGTATGGGTGACGGGAGTTCACTCGCTGACTCCGTCCGAGCGGCGGGTGGCCATGCTGGCGGCACGCCAGCTGACCAGCCGGCAGATCGCCGAGCAGCTGTACATCACGGAAAAGACCGTCGAGGCTCACCTGAGCAGGGTGTATCGCAAGCTGCAGGTCAGCTCGCGCTGGCAGCTCAGGGGCAAGCTCGGCGACCTCGCCACCGACGACGACTCGCAGGTCGGAGCCATCGCTAAGTGCTAGGGGATTGCGCGGGAATTCCCCCTGCCGATGCCGTGCTTCCCGCGGGTGCTGTTCAGCGGCGGATTCCCGTTCGTGCCCGCCATGCCAGCCAGGGCGGCCATGGTTCCCCGGCGGGACGATCTGTACCGTGAGCATGCGGGGCGACTGGCACGCGCTGGCAGGCGACGAGACCAGATTCGAAGACGGCACGCTCAACTTGCTGCACATTCCCGATCTCGAGGTCGGCCTGGAGCGCATCGACGCGATCAGATTTGAGTGATCCACGAGCGCGTAACCCGCCTGGCCGGCTGGCTACCCGACCGGCTCGAGGACTGTCGCCGAGATTGCACCGTTAAGTACTTAATGTCACCTATGGTAGCTGGCATGCGCATCAGCGTCTGGATCACGAATACCGTGGCAGCGGCTGGGTAGCGCGGTTGCCATGCCATCGAACCCTAGCCCGGTCATCAGCGGCCGCTACCAGCTGGCGGAGCGAATCGGCACTGGCGGCTACAGCGAAGTATGGCGAGCACACGACAACGTCCTGGGCCGGCCCGTGGCGGTCAAGCTGCTGCACGAGGCGTACGCACGGCATCCGGAAAGCCTGCACCGGTTCAGGGCAGAAGCGCGGCATGCGGGCTCGGTGTCGCACCAGAACATCGCGCGCATCTACGACTACGGTGACCCCGACCATTCACATCCGGCCTATCTGGTGATGGAATTCGTGGCCGGGCACTCGCTGGCCGAGGCGCTGAGCACCGACGGCCCGCTGGACCCGGCGCCCTGCATGGACCTCGTCGCGCAGACGGCAGCGGGGCTGGCGGCAGCGCACCAGGCTGGCCTGGTGCACCGCGACATCAAGCCGGCGAATCTCCTGCTGAGCCCGTCCGGGATCGTCAAGATCACGGACTTCGGTATCTCGCATGCGGTGGGTTCGGCACCGGTGACGCGTACCGGTGTGATCGTCGGCACGCCCGGCTACCTGGCTCCGGAGCGGGCTGCCGGTGCCCAGGCTACGTACCTGAGCGATCTGTACTCCCTGGGCGTCGTGGCTTACGAGTGCCTGGCAGGGTGCGCGCCTTTCGAAGGAACGGCACTCGAAGTCGCGCTCGCTCACCAAACCCGGCCGTTCCCTGCCTTGCCCGCGACAGTGCCAGCCGGGGCTGCCGCGCTGATAGGCCAGCTGACCGCCAGGGAGCCTGGTAAGCGACCGGCTACCGCAAGGGAGGTAGCCGAGCGAGCCGCCGCCGTGCGCGATGAGTTGACGGGCGGCAGCGCTCCTACCTTGGACTTCCCGCTTCCCGCCGCCGGGCCTGCGGCCGATCCGCAGCAGACCCGTGCCATGGCGGGTTTGACCGGCTTGGCGGGCGCGGCGGGCTTGGCGGACGCGGCGGGCTTGGCGGACGCGGCGGGGTCGGCGGACGCGGCGGGCTTGGCGGGCTTGACGGGCTTGGCGGGCTTGACGGGCTTGGCGGGCGCGGCGGGCTTGGCGGGCGCGGCGGGCTTGGCGGACGCGGCGGGCTTGGCGGACGCGGCGGGCTTGGCGGACGCGGCGGGCGCGGCAGGCTTGGCGGGAGCGGCGGGATCAGCGGGATCGGCAGGACCGCCGGGATCGGCAGGACCGCCGGGATCGGCTGGTCGCCGGCTCGGCTGGCACGGCCCGTGGCCGCCAGGCTCCCGGCTCAGGCGGCGACGCGGCGGGTGGCTCGTGGCCGGGTCAGCGGCGGCCGCCGGGCTGGTGGCGCTGGTCGTGATCGGCATCGTCTCCGCGTCGACCCCCGGCGGCAACGCGGGAGACACGCATCGGGCAGGCGCGGCCGCGGCGACGAAGGTCGACGTGAACAGCCGGGCCCTCGTCGGCGAGCCAGTCGGTGCCGTCGTGCGGCAACTTCGCCGCGAGGGCCTAGTCGTCCGGGTCCGGTGGCGGCTCGCCGACGAGCATCACGCCGGCCTGGTGCTCCGGGTTCGGCCCGCAGGCAAAGTGCCTGTTCAAACTCTTGTGACGGTTATCGCAGCCGTCGGCGAGTCCCGGCACGGCCACCAAGACCATCACGGTGACGGAGCTAATGGCGGCCGAGGCGACAGCGGAGGCGACGGAGGCGGAGGCGATGGAGGCGGAGGCGACGGAGGCGGAGGCGACTGGCACGGCCACGGCCACAGCAAGGGCCACGGCAGCGGCCCGAGCTACAGCAGCGGCCCGAGCTACGGCAGCGGCCCGGGCTACGGTCACGGCAAAGGTCATCGTTACGGCAGTGATGGCTGGGACGGGTGGGACGGTCAGAGCGGCAGCCAGGGAACGCAAGACTAGGTGTTGCCGCCTAACCGGCGTAACCGGGAGGGTTGTCGGGCTCCTGGTGGAGCGTTTTTATGTTCCGGGAGCTTTTTCGTCGTGGAGCACGAGAATCCTCCCGGACCTGTAAACCCTCCTCCGGGACTGCGATAACCCTCCCGGACTACGCGAAAACCCTCCTCCAAGAGCCTGGGGCACTTCGGCAGCCGCCGGGACAGGCATCCTGGACGACCCTGAGTAACCTCTCAACCTCCGGGCATCGCGCCGCAACACCATCGCCGGGTTATTGATGGGACTGACGGTGCGGGCAGGCGTGATTTCGCGCACGGATCTCACTCCGGGCACGGATGTGGTGCGCTCTGCGGGCTGGGCTGGCCCGCGCCTTCTATGGTTGCCGGCAGCGTGAACCAGGCCAATACGGCCGCCGCCGCCACTGGCACGAGCGCAAGGTCGGCCATGGCCACGACACCGACCCGGGCCGCCAGGACGCCGCCGAGTGCCGCGCCGATGACGGCGGCGAGCATCTGGATCGCGCCGATCGCCGAGCGGGTGCGCCCCAGCACCTGATCAGGCGACTGCCGCTGGATCTGGACATTCACGAGCAGGAGGAGTCCGCTGCCGAATACTCCGATCAGGGCGATGAAGACCAGCGCCATCGGCAGGTCACGGGAGTTGAAAAATCCAGCGAAGGCCCCGTCGGCAGCAATCAGGCACATCACGATCGGCAACCGGAAGCTGCCGGTCGCCGATACTCGCCTGCCCGGATAGGCGCCGGCCAGGTAACCGACTCCGAGGGCAGCCATCATCAGGCCAACATCCCTTGGCCCCTGATGCAAGAGCTGAACGGCCAGCGGCACTAGCGCGACGGTGAGCGCGGCATTCGCGAAGAGAAACAGCGTGTTGGCGGCGACAAGGAAACCGACCACCCGATGGCTGACCAAAAACCGCACGCCGGCCGCCAGTTCCGTCAGCACGCGGCTTTTGCCCTGTCGGCCTAATCGGCCCGGCCGGCCCGCTCGGCCCCGCGGGCCCGCCTGGCCCGGCCACCCCGCGCGAGGCGGGCGGCCTGCGCGATCAAGGCCGGCCCGGCAGTCCGGGCGGCCGCTCGTCAGGCTGGCGACGACCGGGCGGCTGCGCGGGAGCGAAAGTACCAGGAGCGCCGAGACGAGATAGGTGCCGCTATCCCCTAAAACTAGCGCGTGGAACCCGAGCGCCGAGTAGAGCACTCCGCCGAGCGGTCCTCCTGCTAAGCGAACCAACCCGGCCGACGCCGTTGACCAGCCATTGGCCTCGTCGAGTTCACCGCCGCGACCGACGATCGCCGGGACGATCGCGCCGCAGGCGGGATCAAAGAATTGCGCGAAGGTATTTTCAGCGAACGTGGCGGCGTAGATTAGCCAGACTTGCCTTTCCGCGGTGACCGCGAGCATGCTGAGCACGCACGCCGCGCGCAAGGCGTCCGAGCCTGCCATGACCAGGCGACGGTCGCAGCGATCAGCCAATAGCCCGGCGAACGGCGCGACGAATAACGCAGGCGCCGCTTCGGAGATGAGGGCAATGCTGGTCCCTGCCGGCGATCCTGTGAGGTGAAAGACGAAGAGCGGCACCGCAATGACCATCAGCCAGGTGCCGATGTCTGACTGCAACTGGCTGATCCATAGCCGACCGAAGCTAGCATTGCGGAGCACAATCGGATGGGGCCGTAAGGCATGCCTTAACTTGCTACTCATGCGGGAATCTCCAAGCGCTTCTCGCAGTGCCGCCGACCGGCGCGCTGGATATCTTACAGAAACACAAACGACGAGATGTATGTTATGGAGATAGGCGACCTAGGAATCAGGCTCAGAGCCAGGAGGACGGCGGCAGGCGAGACGATCTCGGCTGTCGCGATTCGAGCCGGCCTGTCAGTGCCCTATATCGCGAACCTCGAAAACGGACGGGGTAACCCGACGCTGACCGCGTTGACCGCGCTGGCCGGCGCACTTGGCGCCGACCTCGTCGTGGACCTTGCCGACAAGGGCGACCAGGCCGACGAGACTGGACGGGCTGGCAAGCCAGCTGGTAGCCGGCCACCTGTACCAGCATCGCTGACAAGGTTCGCCCGCACACCCCGATTCAGCGCAGAAGCCGATCGGCTGGCCGAGCATTCTGGCCGGCCGGCCGCCGTGCAGCGCGAGTTGCTGCTCAGCGCGATGTCCGGGGTCGCGGCGGCTGGCACGGACTCCGATGAGCTGACCGAACTCGACTGGCATCGGATACTCGACGCTGTGGTGCTCATTTCCCGCGATTTAAGGACAGGCACCTGATGACGTCAGGCTTCGGCGATCCGGCCGACGGCGCCGCGCACCGGTTCGCATCGCGGTTCGGCGACCGCCCGGACGGCCTGTGGCGCGCGCCCGGACGGGTCAACCTCATCGGTGAGCACACCGACTATAACGACGGCTTCGCGCTGCCGTTCGCCATCGGGGCTTCCGTCTGCGCGGCCGCATCGCGGAGGGAGGACGGGCTCCTTGTCCTGACGTCCTGCCAGGAGTCCGACGAAGTCACGGTCCCAGCCGACAGCCTGAGTCCAGGGTCGGTACGCGGCTGGGCGGCCTACCCTGCCGGAGTCGCCTGGTCGCTGCGTTCGGCGGGCTACCGGGTTGCCGGCGCCAGTGTCGCGATCGACGCCAATCTCACTCTCGGAGCCGGGCTGTCCTCATCCGCGGCACTAGAGTGCGCGACGGCGCTGGCGCTCGCTGACTTGTACGGGGTGCGCGTTCCCCGCTCGGACCTAGCCGCGCTGGCGCGCCGGGCCGAGAACGACTTCGTCGGCGCGCCAACCGGCATCATGGACCAGGTGGCCGTGCTGACCTGCGCGGAGGGTCGAGCGCTGCTGCTCGACTGCCGTACCGGCACTGGTACGCAGATCCCCTTTGACCCGAGCGCAGCGGGTCTGACGATGTTGATCATCGATACCCGGGCCAGGCACGAGCTGACCGACGGCGCTTACGCCGCCCGGCGGACCGCGTGCGAGGAGGCCGCGCGAGCGCTGGGAGTACCAGCGCTCCGCGACATCACGGACCTGGCGCAACTTGGCCCGCTCGCGGGCGGCGAGAGCGGGGACAGCACGAATAATGCGAATAATGAGAACAATGCGAACATCAAGGACAGCGGGGAGGACGGGGACAGCGGGGACAGCCACGACAGCCACGAGTTGCTGCGGCGGGCACGGCATGTGGTGACCGAGAACAACCGGGTAGTCCGCACGGCCGAGTTGCTGCGACTCGGCCGGATCGCCGAGATCGGCCCGCTGCTCACGGCCTCGCACGAATCGCTGCGGTCCGACTTCGAGGTCTCCTGGCCGCAAGCCGACACCGCCGTGGCTGCCGGCCTTGCGGCCGGCGCGCTCGGTGCCAGGATGACTGGCGGCGGCTTCGGTGGTTCGGTAATCGCACTGGTCCCGGCGGGCTTGACGGACGCCGTGACCGCCAAGGTGCGGGAAGCCTTCGCGGCGTCCGGCTGGAACGAACCAGCGATCACCGCCACGGTGCCGTCAGCAAGCGCCTCTCGGCTGCGCTGAGGATGACCCGAGGATGGCGCTCGCCCGGCTATCTGCGGTCAGGTCTTGCGGGGGACGGCCGGGCGCCCTGACCCGGGCATCAACAGCAGCAAGCAGCACCATGCTGCTCACCCGGCCCGCACCAGACCGCCCGCCCGGTCGCCGCACACCAGCCCCGTCGCCGCACACCAGCCCGGTCGCCGCACACCAGCCCCGTCGCCGCACACCAGCCCCGTCGCCGCGCACTAGCCAAGCCCAGCTCGCTCTCTTTGCGTGGTCCTCCGCCGCTTCGCCGCTTCGCGCTCGCAACCGTAGGCGGAGGTAGATCGGTATCTCAGGCCGGGCAAGCCCAGGGAAGTGGCGCCCCCTGAGGCGATCACGTCAGGCCAGGTCGCGGAGGCGGCGGGCCGCTTCCTCGGGCAGGACGTCGTTGGCGAAAGCGCCCATCCCGGATTCCGAGCCTGCCAGGTACTTCAGCTTGCCCGAAGCTCGCCGCATCGTGAACAACTCCAAGTGCAGCGCGAATTCGGACGTGCCTGCCAGCACCTGCCGGACAGGGGCCTGGTGCCAGCCGGAAATGTACGGCGCCGGGCTGTCGAACAACCGGTCGAACCGCCGCAGCAGGTCGGGATACAGCTCGCAGAACTCGGCCTTAGCCGCAGCTGGCAGTGCCGCCAGGTCGGCCACCCGGTGGCGCGGATAGAGGTGTACCTCGTATGGCCAGCGGGCGGCGAACGGCACGAACGCGGTCCAGTGCGACCCGTCGGCCACGATCCGCTCGGCGTTGTCCCGCTCAGCCTGGACGAGGTCGTCGAACAGGTTGCGTCCCCGGACTCGTCGGTAGGCGCCGGACGCGTGCAGCATCCGCGCCGTCCTCGGCCCGACGTAAGGGTAGGCGTAGATCTGCCCGTGCGGGTGCGACAAGGTGGCCCCGATGTCCTTGCCGCGGTTCTCGAAGCAGTAGACCTGCTCGATCCCCGGCACCTGGGCGAGCGCGGCCGAGCGGTCGATCCACGCCGCCATGACGATCGCCACGTGCGCGGGCGGCAGGCTGGCGAACGACGTCTCATGATCGGAGCTGAAGCAGATCACTTCGCACCGGCCGGCAGCGGGGCGGGCGGCTAGCAGCGGAAGCGCCGTTCCGGCCGGCCCAGGATCACCAGCGTCACCGGGACCCCCGCTCAGCGCGGGAAACCGGTTCTCGAATACGGCGACCTCGTACCGCGGCGCCGGAATCTCGGTGAGCCGCCGCGGGGTCGACGGGCAGAGCGGGCACTGATCGTCGGCCGGGCGGAACGTACGCTCCTGCCGGTGGCTGGCGATGATCACCCACTCCCCCAGCAGGTGGTCATAGCGCAGCTGCGACGACGCATCCGGCCGCGCCAGGTCCCGGCGGTCCGGATAGTACGTGGCCGGGACGTCGCCGTAGTAGGTGAGCAGCCGGCCGTCAGCCAGCGTGATCGTCTTCTTGCGCACCGGCAGGTCATGCACCCGCCTGAGCGTAGCCGCCTTGACCAGGCACGCCGAACGGGCTGGACTGGGCACAACGGCAGGGAGGCCATTAATGCGGAGACGGATACTCGCCGATCGCAACATG
This sequence comes from Streptosporangiaceae bacterium, assembly GCA_035716545.1. GTDB lineage: Bacteria > Actinomycetota > Actinomycetes > Streptosporangiales > Streptosporangiaceae > Chersky-822. The sequence continues at coordinate 48,543 of DASTJM010000103.1, read as the reverse complement.
CAGGTACTGCTCGCGGGCCAATCGGTGAACATGCTCGGCAATACCGCCATGCTCATCGTGCTCGGCATCTGGGTAAAGGACCTGACTGGGTCAAGTGGTGCGGCGGGGCTTATCTTCCTCTTGCTCGGAGCGTCTGCCTTTCTGTCGCCTGGCACCGGCCTTCTCGTCGACCGGTTCCCGCGCCGGCTCGTGCTGATAGTGAACGACCTGGCGACGGCCGCTTCCATGGTGCTGCTGCTCCTCGTGCACGACAAGCGCGACGTCTGGCTCCTCTACGTGGTCGCCGGCGTGTATGGCATGTCGGGACAGATTTACCGGGCCGCCCGAGGCGGTCTGCTGCACTCGATGGTGCCCGATGAATGGCTCGGCGACGCCATTGGCCTGCTCAGCAGCATGTCCCAGGGACTGCGGATCGTCGCGCCACTGCTCGGGGCGGGCGCCTACACGGCTTTCGGCGGGCGGGCGGTGGCCTTGGGCGACATGGGGACCTTCGTGTTCTCCGTCGCTTCCTACCTGCTGCTGCGCCCGCCGTCCGACCTGGTGAGGCCGGCCAGGGACGAGCAGGCCGATGACCGGCGCTCCCAGCTCTGGACCGACCTCGTAGCCGGCATCAGGCATGTACTGAAGCATCCGGACATCCGCCGCATGGTGCTGGCCAGTTCGGTCGCGTTCGCCGGGGCAGGCATGATCGACGTCGCCATGTTCTCGCTCGTCGACCAGGGCCTGCACCAGAAGACCGCGCTGATCGGAGTAATGACGAGCTTCGAAGGCGCCGGCGGCATCTTCGCTGGCCTCGGGGCCGGCTGGCTCATGCGCAGGTTCGGCGAGTACGCGGTGGCCAGCGCCGGCTTCCTGCTGATCGGCATCGCCATGGCTATCTCGGCCACGGTGACCCTGACCGGCGTCCTCGCGGGCGCAGCGCTGCTCGGGCTCGGGCTGCCGCTGGTCCTCGTGGCCGAACTGACGATCGTGCAGCGACGTACCACCGCCGAATTGCAAGGCCGCGCGCTCTCGGCGTCCGATGCGATCATCACGACGCCTTTCACGCTGTCGATCGCGGTCGGCGCGGTAATCATCGGCGCGGTCGGCTACCAGATTATCTACATCGGCGTCGCGGCCGGTTTCGTCGCCGTCGCGCTCGCGTTGCTGCCCTTTCTCAAGATCACTATGCCGGAAAAAATTGCGGCGGAACTCGCCACCGGCAAGGAGACTGCCGCACCGGCAGGGGAAGTCGCCGGACCGCTGCCCGCCGCGCCCAGCTAGCAGCCGTCGGCTGGCCAGTGTGAGGAACGCGGCCCGGAACGGGGGTGATCGACAGGCACCCGGCCTCCCGGAGCAGGCGACCCCAGCCCCGGAACGGGCCTCATCGACATGCACCCGGCCCCCTAGAGCGGGCGAGCCGCCCCGGGACGGAGGTTAGGGACATCCCCCGGCCGGCTGGCGGGCGAGCCGCCCCGGGACGGAGATTATGGACATCCCCCCTGCCGGCTGGCGGGTGAGCCGCCCCGGGTTGGGGGGTGACGAGCGCGCGCTCAGGCCCGCCTAGAGCGGGCGAGCCGTTGATGTGGCCATTTTTCATACCCTTTGATTGGACAATACGGGCCTGGCGAGAAACGCTTGCCTTGTGACCGAACCCGAACCACACACGACCAAGGCCACGCTTGTCAGTCTCGCCGGGCTCGATGGCGCGGGCAAGACAACTCAGGCCCGGCTGCTCGGGCAGTGGCTCGCCAGCCGCGACGAGGCCGTCGTGACCGAGGCGCCCGACGGGCCGTCCCTGACCAGGTCCGTGCTTGCCGAGATCGCGGCGGAACTGGGCATTGCCGATCACTACGACGTGCTCGGGCCTGACGCGACCAACCTGGTAATGGCGTTTATGCGACTCCGGGACTGGACCGATCGGGTGCTGCCCAAGCTGGGTACGCACCGCTGGATCGTGACCGACCGCTCCGCGGTCTGCCACTACGCCGCGGCGCGGGCGGTGGGCGCCAGGAACGAGGAGTCGCTGCGGCTCATCCTCGACCGGCTGCCGAGGCCTGACCTGCTGCTCTACCTGGACGTGCCACCGGACGTGGCCTACCGCCGGCTGAATCAGCGGGCGTCAGGCCGCGAGGAAACCGCGTTCCTGGAGGCCAACGACCGCGCCTACCGCGAGTTGCCTGAGTTCAGCGAGTTTACTCTCGTGCCAGGGACCGGCTCGGTCGCTGACGTGCAGGCGGCGCTGCGAGCGGCGGTGTGCGCGCGCTTTCCCGATAGCTAAGCTCAGACGCGCACCACCGCGTACTCGTGCATCGCGAAGAAGTGGCACACGTCGCACAGCGCCTTGGGGTTGTAGGCGTCGGGCTGCGGCAGGTAGGCGGCGCCGCACGTGCGGCACTCATCGTGCGCCGTCGGCTGCTGCCGCGCGCTGATCGACTGGTATGCCTCGAACACGTAGTAGTCGATGCCGGGCCAAAGGTCGAGCAGGTGATCGGTGATGGCGTAGGCCATCGAGCGTTCCTGCGGCCCGGTGGTGAACCGGCCGGGCGTGCCCTGCCGGTTGAGCTCGGGCGAGACCAGTTCCAGGTAGAGCGTCAGTTCCTTCTTGGTGACGCGGAACAGCGGGAATACGTACTCAAGCGCGCCGATGGTGCGACGGGGAATCCCGCCCATCGCAAAGCCTGAGGTGAGCCAGGTGACTATGGTGGCGAACAGGTCATCGGCGTTGAGCCCGAGCACCACGGTGCCGGCGCCTTCGCGCGCGCCTTCGATCTCGACCATGCGGCGCATCACGTGGTGCGTGATGACCATGACCATCTGCCGGTCCGTGCCGCCAACGACATCCTGCATGACGTCGTGGAAATCGCGCCGGAGCTGGAAGGTCTCGCGGATCTGCTCTTTGTCCACCAGGACCTGCCGGACGCCGAGACCCTCGGCGACCGCGCGGGCGGCACCGAAGGTGGCCGGCTCTTCCCAGTCAGGCAGGCCAGTGACGGTCACCGCGGTCAGCGGGAACCGGCCGATCCGGTCGGCGCAGCGCTCGAGCAATTTGAGGAACGCGACGCTGTCACGGCCACCGGAGAGCCCGACGACCGCGGGCTTGTCCGGGGCGAGCAGGCCGTGCTCGACCACCGAGGCCGAGAAGATCTGTTCGACGTAGCTGACGTACGCGGCGGCGTCCATGTCCTCGGTCTGGACCTCGAGCTTGCCCGAGTCGTCGAACAGGACCGACTTGGAGTACACGGGCTTGTTCGCCGATGGCAGCACGCGGGTGGCCGGCCGTCGGGTCACATCGAGGTCATAGTGCCTGACCTGGCGGATCTCCAGATGATCAGCTGGCCCGATTGCGGTCTTCTCGGCGACGATGTCGCCATTCAGCCTGGCCAGCACCGCGTTGACGGGGATGCCGTTGGCCCGGAGCACTTCCTTGATCGTCATGCCCGCCGCCGCGGACAGCGTGTCCGCCTGGCCGTCGTTGCTATAGAAGACTACCGCTGGCACAAGGCCTCCTCCTAGGACAGCTCACCCGATCCCGGCCACCCGGTCCTGCCTCATCCTGCCTGGCCAAAGGTCGCCTCCGGGGAGCATCTGCCACACCCCGGAGGCACACCCGTTCTGGCTGGTCAATCCAGCCGGAGCGGCTTAGAGGTTCGGAACGCAGTCCGAGCAGTTCGTGCGGAACTTGACGATCTGGAAGCTCTTGCGCTCGGCCAGCATCTTCGCCACCCGCTCGGTGGTGAGGAACACGGCCGGGGCAGTCGTGGTGGTAACGATCTTCTCAGCTGCAAGCGGTGTCATAAGGACCCCTTATCGTGCGGTTTCGCGTGCGGCCAACGCGGTCGCCCGCTTCCTTCCACTTAAGCTAAGAACAACACTTCCCGTTTGGCAATGCGTGCAACAAGTTCCTAAGGGCGTTCTGACCAATCTTTCCTTCATGCGTCACAGAAGTCCCGGCTCTGCTCGCTGTGCCGCGCTGTTCGCTGTGCCGCGCTGTTCGCTGTGCCGCGCTGCTCGCCGTGCCGCGCTGCTCGCCGTGCCGCCTGGCCCGCTGTCGTTCAGTCCGTGATCGTGACGGAGATAAGGGCGGCGAGCCGGTCGGCAGCTTTCATCGCGCTGGCGCGAGTCGGGCCGGTGGCACCGAGGAAGCCAAGGACTCCGTTGCCTTCGGGCGGACGCTTGATCACGTCTCCTGGCTCGGCGATCACCCGGCAAAACAGCAGGTCCGGCGACTCTGTCACCGCCGCAGGCACCTCGATCCCGGTGATCAGGCCAGCCTTGCTCACGAGCGCACGGGCGGCGGTGTAGATGCCGGTGGGGCGGTAACCGGTCGCTTCCGGGCGCTGGCCGCAGGCAATCCGCATGTGCGCGGTAATGGGACAGTAACCGGCGCTGACCCTGGCCAGGTGCTCGAGGCCGCCGCCACCGGGCTTCGGGCTGATCTCGAGCACGTACGGCTCGCCGGCGTCAAAACGCACCTCGGCGTGCAGCGCGCTGCGCCTGATGCCCTGGCCCTGGGCAGCGGCGGTCAGGGCCGCCGCGATCTTGTCGAGCTGATCGCCGGTCAGCGCCGTCGGCGCCTGGTGCACGTTCTCTTCGAAGGTAAGCTGATCGGCGTCGAGCCGGTCGACGACAGAGGTGAGCACGACCTCGCCGTCCCAGGCATATGCTTCGATCAAGTGCTCGGAGCCGTCCAGGTAAGACTCCACGACCAGTCCGGCCGGGCCGAGATCGATGCCATCCGCCTCGAGCCGTGTCCATTTCATGGTGCGCACGCCCCTGGCCGCCTCACCGAAACAGCGCAGGAAACTGGGCGGCGAGTCGGCTCGGAAGACGAAGTTGCTCGACGCGCCCAGAGCGGGCTTGATCACGACCGGATATCCGAACTCCCTGGCCGCGGCGAGACCATCATCGACCGTGGGGGCATAGCGGAACCGGGCGACCGGCGCGCCCGCGCTTTGGTGCGCCTGGTGCATGAGCACCTTATTGCGGCTATTCCTCGCCGCCTGCACGCCGATGCCCGGCAGCGTGATCGCCTCGGCGACGGCCGCGGTGGCGATCAGTGCGGACTCTGCGAACGTCAGGACGCCGTCGAAGTTGACTTCCGCGTGCCAGCTCTTCGCCGCGGCGATAATGTCGTGAATGTGCGCTGAACCGACGATTCGGTATCGGCCAGGCCGCCAGAAACCCTCGACGCCTTCACCATTAAGCACAAAGAGTTCCGCACCGAGACTCTCTGCCTGGTGGTACCGGCCGAGATTGTAGGAGCCGTTCTGGCGCGCTTCGACCGCGAGCAGCCTCATCCGGCTCCTTCAGGCCGAACACAAGACGACGCCAAAGCTTCCGGGTAACACGGAAGCTTTGGCGGCACGGCAGTGTTTATCCGGGACTTGTTACCGGGACTCGACCTTCTTGGTCTTCGTAACGCGAACCTTCTTGTAGCCGATGCTCATAGCGCCTCCTGCGACATGACTCATTTTTCTGGAGCGTAAATCGGCGCAAAGGCGCTGTCAACGGTCGGGCCATCCACTCTGGTGACCTGCCGCCTGCCCGCGATGCCGTCGCGTAACCGGCATGGCAGCTCACGGGACCGGCACGGCAGCTCACGGGACCGGCATGGCAGCTCACGGGAACCGGCACGGTGAAGGTGGCCGACTGGTAACTGGCGGCACCAGACACGCCCGTGCCGAATATCACGGTCGTCGCTCCGTCGGAGTCATCATGCACGGCCGAGCTCGCGCCGCCGGACTGCGCCGTTCTGGCGGACTCGCCGCGGCGATCCTAACGAACTATAAGGGCGGGTACTGCCCGGGGCTTGGCAGTACCCGCCGTTGTTCTCCGAGATAACGTCATCTGCCCGTGAGGGGCTCTGGCAAGGTCGCTCGTGGCCGGCGGCTGGCCGGCTGACGAGGGGAGTCACCAGCCGGCCGTCAGTACGGCCGACCTTAGCCGTCACGGCCGGCGGGGCTGGCGACCTTAGCCGTCACGGCCGACAGGCCTGGCAACCTTAGCCGTCACGGCCGGCGGGGCTGGCAACCTTAGCCGTCACGGCCGGCGGGCCTGGCAACCTTAGCCGTCACGGCCGCAGGACCGGTCTTAGCCGTCGTGCTCGTCGTGGCCGCGATCGCGGTCGCTATCACGGTGGTGGTGCCGCTTGCCGTGGTCATCCCCGCGCCGGTCGTCATGCCCGCGTCGCTCGTCCTGGCCGCGCCAGTCATCGGCTGCGCGTTGCTCATCGCGGTCACGCCGGTCACCGCGCTGACCGTCGTCGCCGCGCTTCTCGTGCTTGACGATCGTCGCCTTGCCTGTCCGCTTGTTGACATCGACGATGACCCGCCCGTGCGGGACAGCGAGCGTGACCTTCCACACCGCGACATCGTGCAGGTCGTCGGACTCGACCTCGATCGCCTTGCTGTGGGGGACCTTGGCCTCGGCGATCTTCTTGGCCTGTGCTTTCGTGATGTGCTTGCTGGCCATGACGGTCGCGAAATTGGTCGCCTGGTGTGAGCTGGATGCCGATGCCACGCCCGCGGCGGTGCCGAGCGTCATCGCCACTGCCGCGGCGCCGACGCCGACGCCGATCATCTTGCGCATCTGTCATTCTCCTTGTATCGACTGCTGATACAGCGAGAATGCTTCCTGTGGCCATAGCAGGGCGCTGCGCGAATGCTAACGAACTCGTAAGACAGCGCCGGCGCGGCCCAGCGGCGACCGTGTCCTCTGCAGGCTTGCGTAGTGCCTGGCCGGAGGCACAGTCGGGGGCCGACCTGCCCGCCGTACCGCTGTCCCGCCGCACCGCCGGCTCGCCGCCGAGCTGAGGCCCGGGCCATGAACGTTGCATTCGCCGCAGACGCTCCTATGATGGCGCCGGGCCTAGCTCCAGCACGACGCGCGCGCCGGCGGCGCCAGACTCGATGGTCAGCGAGCCGCCTGAGGCCTCCGCTGCCTGCCTGGCGATATCTAGGCCCAGGCCGGTCGAGCCGCTGCCGCTTGATCCGCGCCCGATCAGGTCAGCGCCGGCGAAGCCCGGCCCGCTGTCCGATACTGTCAGCATGCCGCCGCCGCCGGATCGCGGACGGAGCGAGACTCCGAGCGCGGTTCCCTGTGGCGTATGCGCGAACACATTGCCGAGCAGCGCGTCGAGCCCAGCCGCGAGTTCCTGTCCGGCAACGCCCACGGGCACCGGGGACTCAGGCAGGTCAACGGCCATCCGCCGACCCTGATCCTCGGCCAGTACCAGCCAGAACGCGACGCGGTCGCCGGTGACCTTCGCCGCGTCGCTGCTGCCGGGCCGGCCGCCGGAACCACCTAGCTCGCTGCCCGAGGCAGCGCTGCCCCGCATCCGGGCGTCATCGATCAGTGAGGTCACCGCGTCGCCGAGCGCAAGTACCTGCTGGCTGAGGCGACCCTCGGGATCGGCGGATTCCGGCAGGGCTTCTACTTCAAGGCGCAGCGCTGTCAGCGGGGTGCGCAGCCGATGAGACAGGTCGGCGATGGACTCGCGTTCAGCCCAGATGAGCTCCCTGATCCGGCCCCCGAGGTGGTTCAGGCTCTGGGCGAGCTGGCGCACCTCGGGCGGACCAGCCGGGTTCGCCCGAGCTTCGAGACCGCCAGCGGCCAGCCGGTGCGACACCCTGGCGAGTTCGCTGATCGGGCGGGTGACGGTGCCGACAAGCAGGTTAGCCACGCCTACGCCGATCACGACCAGGATCAGGCCGAGTCCGGCCAGGATGAGCCAGGCCTCGGTCACCCCCTTGGTCAGCTCAGCGTCGCTAACGAAGGTCCGGATGACGGCGGTGCCGCCAGGCACGCCCTGCACGGCCACGAGGATTTCCCGTCCGCCTGGGTCAAGCACAGTGAAGCTCTGACCTTGCTCGGCCAGCTGAACGGCAGCCGTCCGCCGCGCCGGCACCCCGATCGGCTGGCGCCCAGGCAAGAACACCGTCACAGGCCGTCCGCTGGCCGGCATCGCCCCGCGCACCGATGACACGCTCGGGTTGGCCGCCACGAACGCGCTGAGCGCGCGGACATCGTCGGTCGCACTCGCCATGGCGATGTCGGCGACGACGATGCGGATGAGGATTGCCAGCGGCACCACGAACGCGAACAACGTCAGCGCCATCGTCGCCGATACCAGCAAGGCAAGCCGCCGCCGCATCAGCCCAGCCCCTGGGCGTCGCCAGAGCCGGCACCCGCGCTGGCTTCCTCCCCGGGCGCGGACAGCCGCACCCCAACTCGCCTCACCGTGTGCAGGTAGCGAGGCTCCGCCGCTGTCTCCCCTAGCTTGCGGCGAAGCCAGGACAGGTGCACGTCCAGGCTCTTGTCGGCCCCGCCATAAGGCAATTGCCAGACCTCCACGAGCAGTTCCTGCTTGGTGACGACGGCACCGGCCCTCGACGCCAGGTAGTGCAGAAGGTCGAATTCGCGCGGCGTCAGGTCGAGCTCGGCGCCATCGAGCGTCGCCGTCCGTGCCCGGTGATCGACGCGAAGGCCGCCGACGACGATCGCGGGTGCCTCTGCGGGTTCGGCGACGCGGCGGAGCACGGCACGTATCCTGGCGTCAAGCTGCGCGCCGCCATACGGCTTCACCACATAGTCGTCGGCACCCGCGTCGAGCGAGTGGACGATGTCAGCCTCCGTGCCGCGCGACGTGGCCACGATAATCGGCACGCTGCTCACCGCCCTGATCATCCGCAGCACCTCCCGGCCATCCAGGTCGGGCAGCTTCAGGTCAAGGACGACCACGTCAGGATGCTCGGAGACGGCCAGCTGCAGCCCGGCCATCGCGGTCTGCGCACTGGCCACCGCATAGCCTTTGCTCACAAGTGCCCGGGTCACCGCACCGCGGATCGTCGGATCGTCCTCGATGATCAGCACTTTCGGCATGCCGTCACGCTATCCAAGGCACCCGCCGCCTATCCGCGCCACAGCTTTACGTTAAGTATCCGTTAGCGTCACCACTGGGTGCTATCGGGCAGAGTATGGCTATGCGCTATCACGGTTTCGGCGTGGCGGCTCTGCTGCTGGCGGGCGCGGCCGCGTCAGTCGCGGGCTCGACCGCGGCGCTGCGCCTGATCGACAACACCGCGATCAGCCCTGGCGGGACTCCGCTGACCCAGGCCGAGGTGCGACGAACGCTCACCGGGACCAGCCCGGGCGGACCCGGCAGCCAGCAGTCGCCGCCCGCGACCTCGCGGCCTCCCGCGTCGCCGTCAGATTCCGCGCGCCATACGGCCCCGGTAAGTTTCACGGCCGCCGGCAGTACGGTGTTCGCCTCATGCAACGGCGGCAAGGTCACGCTCACGAGCTGGATCCCGGCGCAGGGCTTCGAGTCCGATGGCTTCAGGCGCGGCCCGGCAGTGACGGCATGGGTGAACTTCAAGTCAGGCAGCAGCGAGGTGACCGTGACGGCATCCTGCTCCAACGGCCAGCCGCGCTTCACGACGGCGGCCGATGACCACCACGGCGGCAACGGAGGAGGGGAGGACGAGCACCGCGGCGGCTCCGGCGGAAGCGGCGGCGGTAGTTCGGGCGGCGGCCACCGCGGCGGCAACGACGGCTGACCGGCTGCTGGCTGACCGACCGGCGGCTAGCAGGCCGACCGGCGGCTAGCAGGCGCTGGCAGTCAGGTCACTTTCAGGTGAGCCGTATCGTTGAAACCGCGCACCACCCATCGCCCGTCCGCAGCGACCAGGCCAGAGATCGACGCGTTGTCCGCCGCCGCGAATGCCATTCGCTGAGCCCCGGTCGCCACCGCGAACGCCTGCCCGATCACGCCTCCGTGCGTGAACACCGCCACCCGCTGATCAGCGTGCCTTTCCACCAGCCGGTCCAGGGCCGAGCGTACCCGCGAGCCGAACGCGGCCGACGGCTCCGCCCCGGGAATCACATCCCAGCGGCCCTCGGCGAACATGCGCAGCGCGGTCGGATGACCATCGGCGACCATCTTGCGGAACAGGCCGCCTTCCCACTCCCCCAGATAGACCTCACGCAGGTCGGGCTCCACCGTCGGGTCAAGCCCGAGTTCCCGTACCAGCGGCACGGCCGTCTGCGCGGTGCGGCACAAAGTCGTGACGTAGATGGCATCGATCCTTGTCCGCGCGAGCCGCGCGCACAACAGCTTCGCCTGCTCATGTCCCAACGGCGACAAGGGCGGGTCACCTTGACGGTCGACAAGCGAGAACTGGCTCCCCTGGACATACTCCTGCGACTGGCCGTGCCGCGCCAGCAGTACTTCAGTGGCACCGGGTGGCGGCTCGAACCGGCGCTGCGGGTACGTGCCAGAACCTGGCTGCTCCGAACTCGGTATCTGCGTCACAAAACCTCGACAATACAGCGCCCAGATAGACAAAACCCGACCTGACCTAGCCAGTCCAGGCGAATCGTGGTGGGCATGGCCGAAGGTGCCAGGCTGGCTCCGGTACATCGACGGGCGGAAATGCGGACCCATCGGCGGCGTGTTGCGGAGAAGGCTGGTTACGAGAGCACTGGGAGGGGCCGATGCGCCGGCATCGCGGGAGCGCAGCGGAATTCAGAAGTCAGACGAGCGACGGCGGCAGGAACTGACCGCCGAGCAGTACCAGGTGCTGCGGCAAGGCCACACCGAGCGGCCGTTCACCGGAAGGACGGGTCCACCCCGACGCGGCACCCCACCCCGGACCCGGCACCCCGGACGCGGCACCCCACCCCGGCACGGCACCCCACCCACGACGCAGCGGTGAGCCACAGCAGCGTGGTCCTCCTTGTTGCTGTACCCCGGGGGGGAGGTCTCCGTTCCCCGGGGGAGGTCTCGGGTCCCCCTCGGCGGTTTCGGGTTTCCGGGGGAGGGTTTTCGGGTTCCTGGTGGAGGGATTTCATGTTGTGGAGCCCTGCCGTGCTATTCAACGAAACAGCTCCACAACACGAAACGGCTCCCTCAGGAGCCCGAGACAACTCCACGAGAGTGACGGAAGTGCTCCCGTAAGCGAAAGCTCCTCACCCAGAAGACGAAAACGCTCCCGCCAGCGCAATGCCGCTGACTGAAGCAGTGTCACTTTGCGCGACTCGCCTATGCGGCATCACGGCGTGGGACGCAGATCCACCCGGCAAGCCCGGCAGAAGCCACATAGGAGGCACCCTAGTGCCACGGCCGTCACTCCGCCCGGCCGCTGCCCGTTGTTGAAGACATGACCCAGATGGCCCCCCAGCGGTGGCAGAGCACCTCGGTGCGGCGCATGAGCATGCTGTAGTCGGACCTCAGCTCCACGGCCTGGGCGACCGCGGGCTCGTAAAAACTCGGCCATCCTGTGCCTGACTCGAACTTGGCATCGGAGCGGAACAGTTCAGCTCCGCAGCCGGCGCAGCAATACGTGCCGTCGTCCCTGGCGCGGACGTAGGACCTGCGCCTACCGGCCGGCGGTACTGCATCAACTCGTGCGCGCTCGGCTTCGATGCCGCGCCGGGCCAGGGCGAAAGCGCATGACCTGGCTCGTCACGGGCCGGCCAGCAGCGATGGGGTCCCTGCGCCACGCGGCTCCGAGCCGCCCGTAAAACAGTGCCGCATGCCCGTACACTTGCCGGCGCGGGTCAGGGCGCGGACGGCGCCGCCGCCATAGGCCGGGCCGAGCTATCGAAAACTTTCGGCGTCCTCGTCAAGGTCGTGCACGGCGACCGGCGTGGTCAGCACCCGAAGCGAGCCGACCTGGCGCTCTGGCCCGCAGAGGTCGAACTCGCCGCGAAGCCGGAGGTCGGCCGATGACGAACCGACGGCTATCTCGATCAGGCCGGGCTCCACGACGGTCTCACCGCCAAGCCCGGTAAACGAAGTGCGGTCGGCGTGCAGCCTGAAGCTCACCCGGCGGCGCTGGCCTGGCCGCAGCGTGACCCGCGCGAAACCTGCGAGGTACCTGACGGGCCTGGCCACCTGGGCAACCGGGTCGCGCAGATAGAGCTGCACCACCTCGGTGCCGGTCACCGCTCCGGCGTTGCGAACTGTGCACGAGATGCTGGCCGCCCCGTCCGTGCCGATCGTGACGCGACCAGCGCCGTCCGCCACCTCCCCGTGTTGCTCGCCGTCCCGGGCCGGGCTGACCGACAGGTCCGCGTACTCGAAAGCGGTGTACGACAGGCCGTGCCCGAACGGGTACAGCGGCGTTGGATCGACGCTGCTGACGTCGGTCGCCGCTGCCAGCGCGGCGCCGAGGTAGCACGACTGCCGCGCACCTTGCGACGCGGGGATCTCCAGCGGCAGCTTGCCGCTCGGGACCACCCGTCCTGACAGCACTCCCGCGATCGCGCCGCCGCCCTCCTGTCCGGGAAAGAAAGCCTGCACCGCGGCCGCGAGCCGCCCGGCGACCTGGCCGATCGCATAGGGCCGCCCGGTGATCAGGACAGCGATCACGGGCTTGCCGATCGCGACGAGGGCGTCGAGCAACTCGGCCTGCCTGCCGGGCAGGCGCAGGTCGCTCGCATCGCAGCCCTCGCCTGAGCTGCCGCGGCCGAACAGTCCCGCCTCATCGCCGAGCACCGCGATGATTGCCTCGGCGCGGCCGGCGCAATCCAGGGCAGCGGTAAAACCCGAACTGTCCTCGCCTCGGACGTCGCAGCCTCGGGCGTGCTCGAGCCTCGCGCTGGGAAGCTCCCGCTGAAGCGCCGTGATCACCGGAGTGAGCGGTACGCCAGGGCTGGTGCCAGGATGCGCATGGCCGACGTGCCTGGGGAACGTGTAGCAGCCGAAGAACGCCAGCGGGTCGGCGGCGAGCGGGCCGATGATCGCGTAGTGCCCGGCCTGCCGCAGTGGCAGCGCGCCATCGTTGGCGAGCAGCACGATGGACTCCTCCGCGAGCCGACGCGCCAGCTCACGGTGGGCTGGCGGGTCGAAGTCGAACTCAACGCCACCCGCTGGCGCCTGACCGGCTGAGGCGGCATCGAGCAGGCCGAGCTCAATTTTCTGCCTGAGAACGCGACCGGCCGCAAGATCGACGAGCTGCTCAGGTACCTCGCCGGCGGTCACCGCCTTTTCCAGCGGCAAGCCGTAACACCGCACGTTCGGCAGTTCCACGTCCACTCCGGCGCGCAGCGCGAGCGCGGCCGCCTGCGCCGGGGATCCGGCCACTCCGTGCAAAGTCTCAAGGAACGAGATGCCGTAGTAATCGGCGACGACCACGCCGTCGAATCCCAGCTTGTCGCGCAGCAGGGTGGTCAGCAGCTCACGGTCTGCGGCCGGCGGCACGCCATCGATATCGGCGTAGGAATGCATCACCGAGCGCGCGCCGCCATGCCTGATGGCCATCTCGAAGGGCGGCAGGATCACATCGGCGAACTCGCGCCTGCCCATGCTCACCGGTGCCATGTTGCGGCCGTCGCGCGATGCCGAGTAGCCGGCGAAATGCTTGAGGGTGGCGATCACGCCGGCCGATTGCAGCCCGCGCACGTAGGCGGTACCTAGCACTCCTACCAGGTGCGGGTCCGCGCCGATGGTCTCCTCGACCCGGCCCCATCTCGGGTCGCGCGCGACGTCGAGTACCGGTGCGAGGCCCTGGTGCACGCCTGCCGCCCGCATGCTGCGCCCGATGGCGGCGGCCATGTCGCTGACCAGGCCAGGGTCGAATGAGGCACCCCAGGCGAGCGGGGTCGGGAACGCGGTCGCGCACCAGGCGGCAAGCCCGGTCAGGCACTCCTCGTGAGCGATGGCCGGAATGCCGAACCGGCTCGCCCGAGTGATCCGCGACTGCAGGCCGGCGAGCGCCCGCACTCCCTCGACCGGCTGCAGCGGCCTGCTGCCCAGGACCCGGGTGAGCTGGCCGAGCCCGTCCTGGATGAGCTCGGCGAACGACGGCATGCCCTCGGTGAATTCCCCCTGCAGCGGCGCCACGTCGTTGCCGTCAGCGGGCCCGCTGAGCCAGGCGCTGTACAGCTGGGCGAGCTTCTCGGCCAGCGTCATCCGCGCGAGCAGGTCGGCGACCCGCTCCGCGACAGGCAGTGACGCGTCGCGCCAAGGTTCGGTGATGAGGCCGGCGTCCGCCGCGTCGCTGACCGTCATCGCGGGCCGCGACCGGTCGCCAGCGGTGCGGTGGACTCCCTGACAATCAGCTCGGTCGACAGTTCGACCCGCTGGCTCCGCAACGGCACGTCCTCGATGAGATCGCCGAGCATCTCGGCGGCGACCCGGCCCATGTCGGCCAGCGGCTGCCGCATCGTCGTCAGCGGCGGGGAAACCCACCGCGCGGCTGGCAGGTCATCGAAACCTACGACAGAAAGGTCCTGTGGTATCCGCAGCCCTCGCTGCCGCGCGGCCTCGTAGACCCCGAGCGCCTGCTGGTCGCTTCCGGCGAAGATCGCGGTTGGCGGGTCGTCCAGGTCAAGCAGCTCTCCGCCGCGCAAGAACCCGCCCTCGTGCTGGAAATCGCCGTGCCTGACCAGCGCCTGGTCGAACCTGGCGCCTGCCCGCTCGATCGCCGACCGGTACCCGTCGACCCGGGCCCGGCTGCACAGATAGCCAGCGGGACCGCTGATCGCGCCGATCCTGCGGTGGCCGAAGCTGATCAGGTGATCGGTGGCGGCAAGGCCGCCGGCCCAGTTCGTCGCGCCGACGCTCGGCAGATCCGGCTCAGGCATATTCACCGGGTCTATCACCACCAGCGGTATGCCTTCCTCGCGTACCTGACGCAAGGCCGGCTGCGTCAGCTCAGAGGTAACCAAGATCACGCCGTCGGTGTCATGGCTGGCCAGCGCGCTGGTCCAGCTAGCCGGCCGCGCGCTGCCGTGCCGCACCGCCGACACGGCGGCGCCCATCGCGTGCGCGGAACACCAGTCCTCAACGCCACGGAGAATCTCGACCGCCCATGGGCTGTCGAGGCCGTTGAAGATCAGGTCGATCAGCCCCGCACGCCGTCCGCGCCGCTGCCCGGGCCGGTGATAGTCACGCTCGCCGAGCAGCCGCTCCACTCGTGCCCTGGTATCAGGCGCGACATCAGGCCGTCCGTTCACGACCTTGGAAACCGTCGGCAGCGATACGCCGGCTTCGGCGGCGATCGCGGCCAGCGTTGGCCGGGCCTTCCTGCCTGCCTCTGGCGTCTGTCCGGTTCCGACAGCCTTCATGCTCGGCACGTCCCTACCACTCCTTCGATGCTGCCTGCCAGTGTCGAAGATCGCACAGCGCAGATCGTATCTCAGTTTCGATCTGTTTCGACGGCTCGGCAACTCCAGCAGCTCAGAGCTTAGCTGCTGATGGATGGGGTAGCGCAAGGGTCCGCTGCCCAAACCGAGGTTGGGGGTTGACCGAACTCGGACGGGTTTCTACGATAACGACACGCCGAAATATTACTGAATATTTTCGAGAAGACGCGGCCGGTCCTAGCGGAGAACCTAGCTCAGTGCTCCAAAGAGTCCCAAACACGCAGTGCCTTAGCGCTGGGGCCTGGCCGAGGCCGGCGCAACATCCCCATCGGCCCACCGTCAGGAGATGAACAAGGACATGCGCAGCAACAGAAAGTATGCCGCCCTGGCCACGGCGGCAGCAGCGGCGCTCGCCCTGGCTGCCTGAGCAGCCCGGGCTCGAACTCGGCGTCGGGCGACGGTTCAGGGAAATCCGGATCCGTCACCCTGACCTGGTGGAACAACGCCACGGCCAACCCGCTCAAGGGCGTGTACCTCGCGGCCATCAAGGCGTTCCACGCGAGCCACCCCAACGTGACCATCACCGATGTGCCGATCCAGAACGAGCAGTTCCCCACCAAGATGCCGCTCGCGCTGCAGTCGGATGACCCGCCTGACATCTTCCAGCAGTGGGGCGGTGGCCAGGAGGCCACCCAGATCAAGTCCGGCAAGCTCGAGAACCTGACCAAGGCGGTCTCGAGCTGGATCGGCCAGCTCGGCCCCGCCGCGGCCGGCTGGCAGGTCAACGGCCAGCAGTACGGCGTTCCCTACGACCTCCACATGGTGGGCTTCTGGTATCGCAAAGACCTGTTCGCCAAGGCAGGCATCTCCAGCCCGCCCACGACCCTGGCGCAACTCGACAGCGACGTCACCAAGCTCAAGGCTGCGCACATCGCGCCCATCGCGGTAGGAAGCAAGGACCGCTGGCCCGATGCGTTCTACTGGGACTATTTCGCCGTCCGCGAGTGCTCGATCGCGACTCTCAAGACGGCGGTCAAGGCCATATCGGCCAATTACCCGTGCTTCATGAAAGCGGGCGATGACCTGGCGGCCTTCATGGCCACTAAGCCGTTCCAGGTCGGCTTCCTCGGCACGCCTGCTCAGGTTGGGGCCGGCAGTTCGGCCGGCTTGGTCGCCAACGGCAAAGCCGCCATGGAACTGCAGGGCGACTGGGACCCTGGAGTCATGTCGTCCCTTTCGGCCAGCAAGGCCTTCATGTCGAACCTGGGCTGGTTCCCGTTCCCTGCGTTGTCCGCGCTCCGGACCAGGACGGGAAGGGTTGTCCGCGCTCCGGACCAGGATCGGGGAGGTTGTCCGCGCTCCGGACCAGGACGGGAAGGTTGTCGAGCGCAGACCAGACCGGGCAACCGTCGACCTCGACGTCGAAGGTGAGCCCGGGACCATCCACGGCCGGCGCCGGCGCCGATGCCCGGTGAGCTTGCTCAGCATGCTGCCCGCGCCGAGTTCGTGATCAGTCACCAGCCTGGCGCGGAAGTCATGCGAACCATTGATGTGGCCACCAGTTCACGCCAACTTTTCGGCTCTTAATTCCTTTGAGCTCATGATCATTAAATAAGTACACTTCAGGCTGTAAGCAAAATTGCGTACTTGACATAACTGCTGGTTCACTATGCACTTGAGGATATGTCAATCGAAGCTCGAGTGCTCGGGCCGTTGCAGGTTACCTGCGCGGGAACTGATGTCACCCCGACCGCGCCCAAAGTGCGCGGGGCGCTCGCGCTCTTGCTGCTGCATTCCGGCCAGAGCGTCCCGGTGCGAGACCTCATCGTCGAACTCTGGGGCGACCGGCCGCCACGCAGCGTGCTCACCACGCTGCAGACCTACATCCTGAGCCTGCGCAAGTTGCTCGGGCGCGGTCTCGCCATGCCCGTCAGCGGCGTGGCCGAGACAATCTTGCTGACCAGGCCAGGCGGCTACCAGCTCCGCGACACCTTCGACTATTTCGACCTGCTCCAGTACAAGCGCATTGACGCGCTGGGGCAGCGCGCGCTTGCCGACGGCGAGCACCTGGCCGCGGCCGAGTTGCTGCAGCAAGCGCAGGGAATCTGGCGCGGGCCGGTGCTCACCGACGTGCGACCCGGCAGCGTGCTCGAGCCGGAGATCAAGCGCCTTGAGGAGGCAAGGCTGGCCACCATCACCAAGGGCATCGAGGTACGGCTCCGCCTTGGTCACCATCTCGAACTGCTCGCCGATCTCAGCGGCCTGGTGTCGCAGTACAGCCTCCACGAGAACCTGCACGCCCAGTACATGGTCGCCCTGCATCGCAGCGGCCGCCGTCAAGAAGCGCTCAGCGTTTACCAGCGCATGCGCTTCACCTTCAAGAACGAACTCGGCCTCGAGCCGTCCAGGCGGCTGCAGGTGCTCCAGCAGGCGATCCTTTCTGATAGTCCGGCGCTGGATTTTGTGCCTCGCGGTGACAGCACGGCAAAACTGCTAGGCCAGGATCAGGATAGATATCATTTTGCCGGCTGATGATTAACGCTTAGGAGCGCGTCGAGAAGCGCTCAAGTCCGCTGGGCCGATATTAGACCAGTGCGCGCCCGTTGTTAACTTCCGAATTGACCGTGCATCGCATATTCGCACCCCCTGGCGGGCAGATGTCGCGGCCTCGCGGCTGGCGAGTCGACGGGCATGCGAGCAGGTATCGCTGCTTGATCACCGGCTCGCGACCCACGATGCTGATCAGGCGCTCGCCCGGATCGCGCCGCAGTTACTCTCCTCGGAGGCGCCGGACGGCTCGGGCCAGCAGACGAGCGAGCTTAGGCTGTCGTCAAAGGGCCGACTGCCCGCTCGCCCCCAGCACCGGTCATCGCGCCCGGCAACGCTGGCTAGCGCCCGGCAAGTTTTGTGGTGCCCGGCGAGGCTGCCTAGCACCGTTTCCGCGCGGGAGCTGGTCATAGCCATCGCCGCGCCGGGTACTCGTTCCTGTTGTTGGGACGACGTCAGGCAGGGCCACGTTGCTGACGGGCCGGGGCCGGTGCCGGCATCGTAGTCCTCGTTGTTGCTGTCGGAGTGACTGCTGACTTGGTGGCTGCCGGGAGTCAGCCCGTTGCGGGCAACCGCAATCCGCAGACACTCGGAACGAGCAGACACCCGGAACGAGCAGACACCCGGAACAAGCAGACACCCGGAACAAGCAGACATCCGCAGGCAGATGTGACGCGAGCTCTGTTGCCGCGCTGGCGCTGGTGTGGCGGGCTCACCGCAGCGCGTTCGCGGGACTCTGGTGGTGACCGCCAGGTGCCGGTGCTCTGATCCCGGCAATCACATCAGCCGCTTCTGCCTT
Source organism: Streptosporangiaceae bacterium (assembly GCA_035716545.1). Classification (GTDB taxonomy): domain Bacteria; phylum Actinomycetota; class Actinomycetes; order Streptosporangiales; family Streptosporangiaceae; genus Chersky-822. Next base: position 30,125 of record DASTJM010000103.1, on the reverse strand, counting down.
GTCAGCAACTCGGGCGCCAGCGCGGACGACTTGCTAGGACCTGATCCGATGCCGCGACCGGCACCGCGCTTCTTCCAGGAATAATTCAGACTTTCAGTATGAATTCAGGCGAGGGGCATTGCTTCTGGGTTGGGAGTTTTCGTTTACGGGAGCACTTTCGTCATGATCGTGGAGTTGTCTCGGGTTCCTGAGGGAGCCTTTCCATGTTGTGGAGATTCTTCGTTGAATAACACGGCATGGCTCCACAACATGGAAACTATCCACCAGGAACCCGAAAACCCTCCCGCAGGAGATCGAAGTGCGCCTAAGGCGAGTACTGCTCGGGAGAATCAGCCCAATTCGGCAACCACCGCTAGCCGGGCTGGCGCCGGTGGCGGCGGCGTGGCTGCCAGCGGGTCAACCTTGACCTGCTGGCGGCCGCCGTCCGTAAAGACGCTTCTCACCGTGACCCTGCTGCCCGCAGCGGTCGGCGCGCTGCAGATCCGCCGGGCAGGCCGGGGCAGGCCGGGGCAGGCCGGTCCGCCGGTCCGCCGGGCAGGCCGGTCCGCCGGGCAGGCCGGGCGGGCCGGGCAGGCCGGTCCGCCGGGCGGGCCGGGCGGGCCGGGTCCGCCGAGCTGGCCGAAGCGGAATCCGAGCGGTTCAAGGTCTTCTAGCGCTCACGCAGCGTGCAGTACCTTTTTTTCGTGGTAACACCCTCGATGACGCGATCGCTCGGCCGCCTAACTGTCACCACTTACGACGATCCGGATGATCTGACCTCTACTGGCTGGGACGAGCTCGTGCGCATGACGGGTGCGCCGGTCTTTTACGAATCGGCCTACCTGAAGGCATATCACGAGCACCCGCTCGGCCAGATCGAGCGGTTCGGCTACCTGGTGGTCACCGAGCGTAAAGCCGAGCTGCCCGCCGCGGTGCTGCCGGTGGCCTTGCATACTCAGGCTGACCCGCTAGGCAACCTGCGCGGCGTCGAGCCGCGCATCGAGGGCGCGCCCGCGCTGCTCAGTCACGTCTGGCACTGTTACGACACGCAGATCGTCGGTGCCGTGCACCGGCCCGAGGTCGCCGCCGCCATGCTGGCGGCGCTCCAGGACCTGGCTCGGCAGTGGGGGGTGCGCTGGATCGGGTTAATTAATGTCGAGCGTCACTCCGCCACGGCCTCGGCACTTGCGGCGACTGGCCTGACCGCGAGGCACCTCACGGACAGGTTCAGCGCCGACCTCACGGGGCTCACCGACCTTGACGGGTACCTGCGCCGGCTGGGCGTCCGGCCGCGCGCCAACCTGACCAGGTGCGCTCGCCGCGCCGCCGAGTCCGGGATCACGACGACAGCCGCGCCGGCGGCGGAAACCAACCTGGAAGAGGTAGCTGAGCTGTGCGGCCGTACGGCCGCGCGGTTCGGCAATGCGGACTACTACCCGGTGTCGGCGTTCGCGGCGTTCGTGACCGGTCTAGGGAAGCTCGCCCACGTGCTGGCGGTCCGCCAGCGTGGCAGGCTCGTGGCGGCCGGCGTATGCCTGGCCGATGAGCGACGGTTCCATACCTGGGCGTGCGGCGTCGACTACAACGTGACCGGCAACGCCAGCCCTTACGCCCTGCTTTTCGCGCAGTCGGTCGCGCTGGCGATCGAGCTCGGCTCGGTCGTGATCGAAGGCGGCCGCAGCAATGCCGTGTTCAAGACCAGGCACGGGATGTCGGTCAGGCCGCTCGATGCCTATCTCAGCCGCCTGTGAGCATCGCCGCCGAGGTCCGCGCCGGTATCGCGCCCGAGTGGGCTGCCCTGGCCAGGGGAGGCCCTCTGTTCGCCAGCGGCGGCTGGCTGCGGGCCATGGACGGCAGGCTTGGCGGCGAGACCGTGACGATCATCGTGAGCGAGAATGGCGAGCCTGCCGTCGCCGCGCTCGCATCGGTGCAGACGTCGCCCGCCCCGCGCGAGGTATTCGACCTGCACTACATCTTCGTGAACCCGGCGCCGCCGCTGCCGCTCACTGACGCGACCCGCGCGGCGCGGGCGCGGCTTGAGGGCGCCGCTCCCCCGCCTGCCCGGTGGCTGCCCAGCCTCGTGGTCATGCTCCCCGGGTATGAATGCCTGCCGGTAGGCCCGGGTCGCCGCGACGCCAGGCTGCTCGGCGAACTCGTCGACGCTGCCTGCGCGTGGGCGGCAGGGCAGGGCTTGCGCGCTGCCGCCTTCTTGTACACCCGCCCGGAGGACGTCGGCCTGGCCGCGGCGCTCGGCGACCGGGGATTCACCGGCGTTCCGTTGTCGGTGACCTGGGAACTGCCGGTGCCGCCCGGCGGATTCCCCGGCTATCTCGCTGCGCTGCCGCCCAGGCGCCGGAAGGAGACGCGCCGCGAGCTGGCCCTGATCGAGCGCGCGGGCGTGCGCATCGGCGAGCTCGACCGCGACTCGCTCGGCTCCGAGTCCGCACTGGCCCGGCTGGCTGGCCTGCGCGGCCAGCTCGCGGCCAAGTACGGGCGGGTAACCGACCCGAGATCTGAGCTGGCCAGGCTCAGGACGCTGATTACCGAGGTCGGCACCGGCCACGCTCGCGTGATCAGCGCGGTAGCGGGCGATGCGATGATCGGCTTCGCGCTCTTCTGCCCGTCCGGCAGCACCTGGTACTGCCTGGCCGTCGGCTACGACTACTCGGACCCTCGGAGCAAGCTGTGCTATTTCGGCACGGCGTTCTACGGGGCGGTGCCAGTCGCGGCGGCGGCCGGCGCGAGCTGGCTCAGCTACGGCCAGGGCGCGGCCCGCGCCAAGCGCTCGCGCGGCTCGGTCGGCACGCCGCTCACGTGCTGGGTGCACACCGATGACCCCGCACTCGCCGCCGCCATCGAGACGTCAGCGGCCGTTACCAAGCTCGAATACATAATAGGCTGAAAAAGTTCAACCGGAGGAACCCTATGCTGCCTGAGGCTATCTACGAGGCGTTACTCGAGCCAGGCGGCGCGGCTGACCCTTATCCGCTTTACGCGGCACTGCATGAGCACGGCTCCGTGGTTCAGGCCGGCGAGGGACTTGTGCTGGTGCCCGGCTACCGGGCAGTCCGCTCGATCCTGAGCGATCAGCGTTTCGTCGTGGACGACGCGGAGATCTTCGATCGGGGTGATGCGGACTGGCGGGATCACCCGGTGCTCAATGCGCCGAACCTGCTCAGCCTCAACGGCGCCGGCCACGACAGGATCAGGGGCCTGATGGCCCCGTGGTTCACCCGGCAGCGCGTGCGGGCGCTGGCACCCATGGTCAGCGCCCAGGTAGACCGGCTGCTCGACGAGATGGCGCTCGCTGGCCGCGATGGCGGTCCGGTTGACTTCATCGCCGGCTTCGCTTATGCGCTTCCGGCCGCGGTCATCTGCGAGCTGATCGGCGCTACCGGCTGGGATCTCGTCGCGCTGCGCGGGCTGTCCAGTCAGCTGAGCGCCGTGCTCGAGCCGGAAATCGACGAGGACATCCTCGCCGAAGGCGACGCCGCCGCGGTCACGCTGGCCGGCATGTTCAGCGAACTGGTCGCGGAGCGGCGGGCCCGGCCACGCGACGACCTGGTCAGCGAGCTCACCGCGCTCGTCGACTCCCCTGACGTGCCGATCAGCCAGGGCGAGCTTGTTCAAAATCTGATCTTGCTGCTCTCAGCGGGAATCGAGTGCTCGATGAACGTGCACGGCAGCGCGCTGCACATCGTCTTCACCCAGGCAGGCGTGGCAGACAGCCTCAGGTCGGGCCAGGTCGCGCCGGCCGCTTTCGTGGAAGAGGTGCTCAGATTCGAGTCTCCGGTTCAGGACACCGGCAGGCGCCTGGCCGGCGGAGGCGAGCTCGACGGAGTCGAAGTCGACTGCGACGACGAGATCATGCTGCTGATAGGGGCGGCCAATCGTGATCCGCGCAGGTTCTCCGATCCCGACCTGTTCCGGCCGGAGCGAACCGATCCCGGGGCGCTCAGTTTCGGCGCCGGCAGGCACTTCTGCCTGGGCGCGGCCCTGGCACGGCTGGAGGCTGAGGTCGGCTTTGCCCGGCTGCTGCGGCGGTTCCCCCGGATCTGCCCGGCCGGGCAGGCGGACCGCAGGCCCAGCCTGACCTCACGCGGCTTCGACCGGATGCCCGTCAGCCTGAGCTAGCACCTGCGGCCTGGTTTCGCCCAGGTAGGGCAGCAAGTACAACCCGACCGCGACGAACCCGATGGCCACGCCGATGTAGATCGGGCGGAACCCGACCGCGTCGATGATCGCGGCTGCGACCGCGGTCGCGATCATGAACGGCGTCGTGATGATCGCATCGGATGCCGAGATCACCCGGCCCTGGAGCTCGGCGGGCGTGCGCCGCTGCACGATGGTGATCTCGGCGACCATGATCAGCGGCAGCCCGAAGCCGAGCAGGAACATCCCGGCCGCCGCGCCCGCGAGCGTTGCCGTGGCGGAGACGGCAAGGCCGACGCCGTTCAGCACGTAGCCGAGGCAGGCCGCGCTGAACTCGCCCGTCTTGCGCATCATCGGGCCGACGCACAGACTGGCGATCACGCTGCCCGCGCCCTCGATGCCGGTGAGCAGGCCGAGCAGCGACGTCGGGCGGTGCATACCCTGGCTGACCAGTGAGAACACAGCCACGTTGACCATGCCGGCGCCGGTGAAAGCGACGCTGCTCGCCAGGACTATGCGGCGGATCACGGGGTTCGACCTGACGTGCCGCAGGCCAGCCGCGAGGTCACGGGCGAATTCGGCTGGCGTTCTCCTGGCGGCCGTCTCAGGCGCTGACCTGGCCAGGTCGGGGACCTTGCGGAGAGCAGCGTAGGACGCCACCGAGATCGCGAACGTGCCGATGTCGGCGACAGCGACGACCCCGCCGCCCCAGGCGGCGTAAACCCCAGCGCCAGCCAGCGGCCCGACGATCCGCATGGCCTGATTCAGGCTGCTGAGCAGGCCGTTGGCGTCGCCCAGCAGTTCTCCGGGCAATATCGAGTGGATGAGCCCGCCGCGGGCGGCACGGTAGACCTGCCCGGACAGCCCGTACACGCCAGCCACCGCGTAGATCAGCCAGACACCTGACCGGCCGTGCACCAGCAGCAGCAGCGCGATCGCCAGCCCGGTCAGCGAGTCGTTGATGATCAGCACCGGCCGCCTCGGGAACTTGTCCACGATCAGCCCGGTGACCGGCGCCAGGAACGATGTGACACCGAGCAGCACGAAGACCAGCCCGGCGGCGCCGCTGGAACCCGTAAGATCCTTCACCCAGATGCCGAGGACGATGATCATCGCGCTGTTGCCGAGCATGTTCATCGACTGCCCGGCGAACAGCACGCGCATGTTGCGGTCAGCGAGAACGCGCTTTCTCATGAATGGCGCAAAGGTAGCCTTACCATTCATTCATGCTAATCGTTGGCCACCTGGGCGTGGAGTACCGTTTTCCCGGCCAGCCGCACCTGGGTGCCGGTCCGGCCGCCGGCCTGTCGTGACGGGGAACGGCCAGGTCAGCGTCCAGGTACGGCCGGGAGTCGCCGAGCTGTGGCCTGAGCTCGCTGCGGACGGCCCGCTGCTCACCAAGCTGTCCTGGCTTGAGCTTCGCAGCGCCAGCTTCGGCGACCAGATGATCACGCTCGTGGTGACTGAGGATGGCGAGGCCAAGCTGGCGGCGCTCGCCACCGTGCTGAGGAAACCCGCGCCGGGCGAACTCTACGATCTTCATCACGTGGTGGTCAGCCCGGCGCCGGTACTGCCGCTGACCGATGCCGCCCGTGCCGCCCGTACGGAGTTAATGGCGACGGCCCCGCCGCCCGAGCGCTGGGTGCCCTGCCTGATCGTGATGCTGCCCGGCTACGAATGCGTGCCGGTCGGACCCGGGCGCGCCGACCCCGCGCTGCTCGGCGAACTGGTCAGCGGCGCCGTGGCGTGGGCCGGCGAGCAGGACCTGCCGACCGTCGCTTTCCTGTACACCCATGCCGACCCGCCAGGCCTGGACCAGGCACTCGCCCGGCATGGGTTCACCGCCTTGTCGCTCTCGCGTACCTGGGTGCTTCCTGTGCCTGCCGGCGGCACGCCTGAGTACCTGGCGATGCTGGCGCCCAAACGGCGAAGTGAGGCTGCGCGGGAAATGCGGCGGCTCGCCGATGCCGGGGTCAGCATCCGCCAGCTCGACCCGTGCGAACTCGGAGCGGAGGCGACCCTCACCGCGATGGCCGCGCTGCGCGCGAGGAACGTCCGCAAGTACCACGGCAGGGCCGCCGAGGCCAGGGAGCTGGCCAAGCTCCAGCGGGTGATCACCGACGTCTGCGACGGACAGCCGCGGGTGTTCGTCGCCGAGGCGGCCGGCGGCATGGTCGGGTTCACGCTGTTCTGCGCGCACGGCGACTGCTGGTACGGCTTGAGTGGCGGCCACGACTATTCCGCTGCCAGCAGCAGGTTCTGTTACTTCGCGACCAGCTTCTACGCCCCGGTGCCGGCGGCGGCGCAGGCCGGGGTGCGGTCGCTGGCCTTCGGCCAGGGGTCGGCCGGGGCGAAGAGATCTCGCGGCTGTGTCGGCTTGCCGCTTGCCGGCTGGATACTGTCGGCAGAACGGGATCTTCGCGCGGCAGTGCAGGCGTCGGCGGCCATCACCGAGCTTGACGCTTAGCCTCGGCCAGATCGCCAGTACCTTCGGCCGGACCGCCAGTGCCCTCGGCTGGATCGCCGGTACGGCAAGTACCGGTCAGCGACGGACGGCTCTGGCCCAGACAACGTGACGGTAACGGACGCCGAGCCCGCCCTGAAAAGTCTCCGCGATCATGAATTTCGGCCCCTGGCCCGGTGCAGGTGGGGCACCCTGCTGCTGCCTGAGCGACAGCAGGGTGCCCCACCGGCACAGCCTGGCCCGGGTGACATGCCGCAGGCCCCACCGCCACTGCCCTCGGCCGGACCGCCAGTACCCTCGGCCGGACCGCCAGTACCCTCAGCCGGACCGCCACTGCCCTCGGCCGGACCGCCGGTACGGCAAGTACCGGTCAGCGACGGACGGCTCTGGCCCAGACAACGTGACGGTAACGGACGCCGAGCCCGCCCTGAAAAGTCTCCGCGATCATGAACTTCGGCCCCTGGCCCGGTGCAGGTGGGGCACCCTGCTGCTGCCTGAGCGACAGCAGGGTGCCCCACCAGCACAACCTGGCCCGGGTGACATGCTGTAGGCCCCGCCCGGCGCGCGGACCGGCCGGCTGCCACGCTGGCAGGCTCGACTGCCAGCGTGGTTACCGTCACGAAATAAAGGCCAGAGCCCGGCGGCCGGCTCCCGGCACGACCCGGAAACTCTCCCAGGAGACGAGCCCAGCTGACCGCGCCGCGTACGCCCGTTCCGAAGCAGCCCCCTGGATCGGTCAGTGTCCGGAAGGCGGGCGCTGACGAGGCGCCCGGCCACGCGGCCAGAAGTGGCGGGACGTGGCGAGTACCAGGCTTTCCCAGGGATCGATATTGGTGCCGTACATCCGCAGCGCCAGCGCGACCCGGTGCAGGTCAGGACCTGGTGAGTCCGGCGTGAAGTCGGACAGCAGAACGTCAGCCAGCGGATGCTCGGCCGGGAGCAGGCCCGCCAGCCGCTCGGCGCTGCCCGGGGAGGCGAGCTCTGTCTGGCTGGTGCCGCCCGTGTCGCCGGTCCCGCCGGTCCCTGCGATCTCCCCAGTCCCGCCGGTCCCGCCGGTCCCGCCGGTACCTGCGGTCCCGGCGGTCTCGAGCATCGCGGCGGCCGTCTTGCGAACCGGACGCGGTAGCTCATCCCAAGCCGCCGCTAGCGACCGGGCGCGTAGCCCCGCCAGCACCTGCTCGTAGCCGCGTCGTTCGGCGGGGCGGGCTACCTGGAGCAGGCCGAGCAGACTGCGCAATTCGCCGGCATCGGAGCTGCGGGGATAACCGCCCTGACCGAAGAAAACGGCGCTCTCACTGGCCGAGTCACCGGCGGTATCGGCACTATGCATCAGCGCGAGCATCACGTTGATCGACTGCAGGTCGCCCCGGATAGTCCCCGGTCCCGCCTGGTCCGGATTGCTGGAACCCTTAGCGAGGCGCAGCCTCTGGTGGCAGGTCTGCCCGGACTCTGGGCGGTCGTCGGCCAGCAGGAGCGCCACCGCGGGGCCGAACGCGAAGAGCTGGTCGACGAGCCGGTACAGGTAGGTCGACCAGGCGTTGGTGATGTTGCGCCCGTGGAATGAGTCCAGATCTGCCGGACGATGCCAGAGCGCTCGCCAGCTGACCGGGACAAAGCCGGCTGCCTCCATCCGGTCCAGCACTGCCGTCCCCAGCTGGCGCGCCAGCGCATCAGGACTGATCAGCGCGAAGACAGTTCGGTCCCAGTCGACATCGTCCAAGGCCAGCCCTCCGTCCGGAGCCATGTCGGTCGAGTGGCGGCGCCTGGTCCGGGGCGCGATGCGCGCGCTGTCAGCGGCTCGCACCCCGGCCAAGAACAGGCCGCATCGCCTCAGCGCATGGGCGCCGGACGAGGTGCGACCCGGTTACTTCTTTTTGATACGCGGGCGGCGAGCGGCCCTGCGCGGCCTTTGATCCACCTCGTCGCCTCCCTCCCGCTAGAGCTATCTCTGATTGGCAGCCGTCTGCTACTTCTTCGTCTTCTTGATACGCGGGCGGCGGGCGGCCCTAAGGTTGCGGTTCATCGATCCTCCTTCCACATCTGTCGGCGCCGGACTTCGGTGGCTGGCCGGGGTCATGCGGGCTCTGTCGCGGACGCGGCACCGTCATCAGCGCGGGCCGCGATGCGCTCAGTGAGCTGGTCGAACTTGTCTTCGGTGACGTAGTCGCCGATGGTCAGCAGCAGGCGCGCGACCGGCGTGTCGGCCCAGGCGAGATCTTTGTGCCGGTACAGCACGGTGCTCGTCACCTTCGGCCGCGGCCCCTCCATCGGCAGCCCGAACGCGAGCAAGCCCGCGCTTAGCCCCTGAGGTACCGAAAGGTGGCGCTGGACCAGCTCCCAGGCTCGTGCCTCTCTCTTGCCAAGCTCGCCGGTGATCATCCGACGCTGCATCTGCCGTCCAGTGCCCGCTACCGGACGCAGGAAGTGGCTGGCGCCAAGCGCCAGCCGGCGCGCCCGGATCACCGAGGCCGCCAGCCGCCTGGCCGGCCAGGCAGGCAAGGGGCCAAGCCCCGCCTCGGCCACGAGCTGGTGCAGCTCGCTGTACTCCACGCCCAGGCTGAGCTTGACAACGGCCCGGTGCAAGATGGACAGCTCGCCGTCGGTCAGCGCTTCGTGCAGCAGCACGGCGTCGTAGAGATCGCGAGCGCGGAATGGCTGCTCGTAGCGCTCGTAGAGCAGCATGATGATGTTCTTGATCGCCGGGCTGCGCCACTTCTCCGGCATGCGGGCCAGCGGCCTGATCGCGCCGTAGTTGCCCATCGAGTAGAACGTCGAGAGCTCGACGCCGTACGGGATTCCGTACGGGTCATCGTTCTCGAGCCGCATGCTCGCCATTACCTGGATGGAGTCGTCGAAGTACAGGAACGTCGCGGTGTCGAGTTCCCAGCCGTCGCTGATGAGCTGGTCACAGGCCTGCCAGAGATCGGCCTCGCTCGCGACATAGTCCAGGTCGTTCTGGTGCCTGGTCAGGCCCGCCGGATACAATTCGAGTATCTCCAGGCCCTTGACGGAGCTGAGCCCGGGGATCTTCGACGTCAGGCGGGCATCGAGCCGACGGTAATACTCGATCCTGGCCACCTCGGTGTCAAGCTCGAACCGCAGGGCCGGGTTCAGCTCGCGGCCTTCCTGCAGCCAGGCGGAAAGGATCGTGGGCGTCACCGGATCCCGGCGCATCATGTCCAGCGTGTCGGCGAGCCCGGTGGACTCCTCACCTAGGCACACGGTCAGAGCCGCGACGAGGTCATCCGAGGTGAGGCCCATTATGCTCCCAGTTGTCACTTGCGTTGGTCATGGTCGCTGCGAGGCGGCGCCCGGTGAGCTGGCAATGGCAGCCTTCCGCGACGTCGCTTCGGCTGGCCTAGTAGTTAGGTGCGAGGGCAGTGCCGGCGGCACGGAACTTCATGACCCGCGCGACCTCACGACGAGCCAGCATCTTCACGATCAGGGCAGGGGTGAGCAGGACGGGCCCGAGGCCGGCGTCAGTCCGCGGGATCGTCTGCTCGTTCATGCGCAGCTGACCTTTCTGCTGGAAACACTAGGTAGCTATCAGCCTAAGAAGAAGCTTCATAACGGTCAATGCCGTGTACCTGGCCACGTTGGACCTGTTACAGGGATGAAGGGGCGATACCATTCGTCCTTTTGCGTGTACTTTGACGCCTGGGGCGCCGAGTGACCGTCAGGCCATTCGCCTGGGGAAATTTGCTGGTCACCGCGGCGGCGTCGCACGGCAGCTTCGGCGGTGGCGGCAAACCGGATGCCCGCCGGCGGCGAGACGAGCATCGCCCTGGATGTCCACGGCAGGAACCGCCCGTGCCGTCGCACTGGGCAGCCGGCCCGGCTGCGCCACGATCGGCCCGCTCCCTCAGGCATCGGTCCCCGGGTACGCCGTCAACGTCCCCTCAAAGCCAGCCGAAGACAAGCTGGCAGAATGCTCATTCTCGGCTGAATCTAGCTAAGCAGGTAGGAAATCCAGGCACGAAGATTGCCCGCCAAACGTTTCCCGTATGTGAGGACGCGTGACCAGAGCTTTTTCCGGGGGCTTCCTTAATGTCGGCTGAACCTCAGACGCCAGCCAGACGTGTGATCGAAAGACAGAACAGACATGGCGGCGGCGTGCGGCCCGCACGCCGGGCGAAGAGGTCTGAGATGCACGAGACGGCATCTGCCGATGAAACGGCGCTGAAGAGCATCAACGACGCGTCGCGGGGTGCCCAGGCGGCTGTGCGCGGCTTTGCCTTTCCGGAAGACTCTGGTTCCGCCTTGATCATGAAGTTCGACACTCTGACGCCGGTCGCCGGTCCGTATGCGAATACGGCCAATGCCGTTCGCGGGATAGCGGGCGGCGGATTACCTTGGGTAATCAGGGTCGGATCGGGCTCACTGAGCCGCGATGGTCATCTCCTCGTGCGACTGCGCGGACTGGTCCTGGCCAGCCATCCCGCGGTTCCGGTTTCGTTGCGCGGCACCAACCCGTTTCCCGCGTTCCGTGCTGTCGTAAGCTGCCTGAGCGTTGACGCCGATGGCACCGCCGCCATCGCGAACGTGAGCACTGGTGACTTCGAGGCCAGCGTTTTTGGGGATGCCGAGATCGACGCCAGGGTGAGCCTCCCGCTGACCTGCCTCGCGCCCATCGTGCTCGTCACCGGCCCAGCCGGCGCCGAACGCTGGTTCGCCGTCACCGGCAGGTAACCGGGCGCGCAGCGAACGCCGGCCGCCTAGCTGGGCGGCGCCTGGCCAGCGGGAACCTGAGTCCGGTCGATAAGGCCCAGGGCGTCGGCAGTGGTCAGCGCCTCCATCCGGTTACGGACGCCAAGCTTCCTGAACAGCCTCGCCTGGGTATTCTCCACGGTTTTCGCCGCGATCCCCAGCGCGCGTGCGGTCTGCCGGATCGTATGGCCGCTGGCGATGGAGCCGAGGATGTCGTACTCCCGCGCCGTGAGCTTAGGCATCGCGGGCGCCGGCGTAGGCGCCCACTTCAGCAGCGTCCCGGCGTAGCCCCAGCTCATCACCATCAGTCCTTGCGCCACGGCGGTCAAGGTGGCGCCGAGTCCGCTGGCGACGTCGGCCTTGGCCACCACGCCGCTGGCCTGGCGGGCCAGGGCGTCGGCGATCGCCAGCTGCTCAGAGATATCGCCGTCGCGGATCAGGACGGTCGGAGCGCCTAGTGCGATGGTGACCGACCAGTCCTCAGGCTCGGGGTCGACGAGCACCACGACTATCGGGCCGCGCTGCCACCACACCCAGTGGTCGCGGATCAGTTCTTCGCGCTTGATCGCGAGAACGAATGGTATGCGCTCAGCGATCAGTTGCCGCGCGATCTCATCCCGGCTCTTGCCGTCAGGACCAAGTAATACGGCGAGCAGGGATCTCCCGGTCTCGCCAGCGTGCTGCTGCGGGACCGGCCCGCGCCGCGGCAGGGTCGGAGGCGGGCCCGGCTGCAGCAGCCCGAGCCAGATCGCCTTGGCCACCGCATGACTTTGGTTGCCGACGCCGAGCTTCTCATAGATGCTCCGCTTGCGGTTCTCCACGGTACGCGGCCGCAGCTCAAGTAGCTTCGCGATCTCGGAAGCCGTATGACCCGCGCTCATCAGGAAGACGATCATCATCTCCCGCTGAGTCAGGAGCGGCGGGACGGCGGGGGGCGAGGTCTTGCCGATTGCCGACATGCGGGTCTCCGTAGTGACGTCTCCGGTACGGTCCCTGCGAGCGGAGGCAGCGATGGTGGGAACGTCCGCCCCCGGCGGCAAGCACGATGTGTAATCGCAACAATCGATTACACCAAAGAGGACGCAGCTGCGAGCGCAGCCCCGCCTGGCCGGGGAGACTGTGCTGGCCGCGGTGCCCATCAAGGCGTGTCAAGCGGACTCGGGGGACAAATCTGCGGACGAGAAACCCGCGACTTGGCCCAGAAAGCTGCTCGGCGCAGAAACCGGCTACGAGCATCTCGGGCGGGCAGCGTGCCGAGATTCTCGGTGCAGGCACTAACGCAGGCCGCGTCGCGGCGGGACACCCTATGGTAAAGCCGTGCGCCCCGCTTGCTTTCCTCCTTCGGGTAATTTCCGGACATTCGCGAGCTTGATCGACTGGATACAACCACGACGGCCTCCGGGCTGGGCGGATGGACACGCCGAGGCCTGCTCACCGGTCTCGGTCGGACAGTGCAAGTACTGGTGGGTAAGTTCAATGTGTACGTTAGATGAGGGCGACAGAGGTGGCCAGGGACGAATCCCCCCTAGGGGGTCAAATAACGCCCGCCTCTCAGCTGGGACAACGTGCGTTTTTGAACGTCATCCCTGGTCACCTCCACTGCTTCTAGTTGACCGTCACCGGAATGATGACAGAAGTTTCATCAAAGGCATCGCTCCGGATGGTAATCACGAGCTGCCATTTACCGGCGACGGATATAGGGGTCGCAGTCTTGCTCACGTACCTCCCCGGGCCGGCCGGGTCGAGCGTCACGGCCAGGGGTCCCAGATTGCGGGCAGGCAACCGCAGGGCCACGCTGATCTGCTTGGGCTGGTAGGGCTTTCCCGCCGCGCTGGTCACGGTGACACGGACCTGATTCGGTCCGAGCGCATCTGGCGTCATGGTGACGGCGACGCTGCCGCGCCCGCCTGGTCCGCCCGTATTGAAGGTGACGGCCGCGCTAGCTGGCCGCGTGAAGGACTCACGCGCGGTAGCGGTGTTGACCAGGATCGAGGTGACCCCAAGGATCGCCACGGCGATCGTCGCCTCGGCGGCGACGGACCACCGCAGCCGGCGCAGCGTCACCGGCGCGTGACTCGCGTCCGCCGGCGAGCCGTTCGACCCGGCGCCGTTCGTGCCCGCGCCGTTCGTGCCCGCGCCGTTCGACTTAGCGCCATTCGATCGGGCACCGTTGGCCGTGGCCTGGAACGCGGCGCCGTTGGCAGCGTGGCCATGAGCAGCAGCGCCATTACCTGGGCCGATGTGCAGGGACCCGCCGTTACCCAGTCGGCCGTGGCCTGGCCTCGCGCCGGCAAGCGCACGAACATTCGGGAGACCAGCGGCTACCCACTCCACGGTTCGCAGCGGCACCTTTGCTGCGGGTGCGCGCAGCGTGGCGATGCGGATCCGGGCCACGTAGCCGAGCCCGATCAGCACGAGCATCGCGCCGATCTTGATCAGCAGCAGGCGGCCGTAGGTGGTGTCGACCAGCGCCGGCCACGTGCCTACGCCGCGCCAGGCCTGATAAGTGCCGCTCAGCAGGAGCGCTCCGACGCATCCGAGCGCGATCGGCGAGAAGCGCTCGACGGCCTGAATCGCGTCCTGCGTCGCCGCGCGGCTCTTGCGCACGGCCGCGCTCGCCGCCACCTTACCTCCTGGCGTGCGGGGCCGACGGAGCACGATCGCCGCCAGCATGGTCAAGCCGCCCAGCCACAGCGCCACTGAGGAGAGGTGGATGATGTCCGAGACCAGCGCCAATGGCACCTGGATGCCCTGCCCAGCGTGATCAGCGGCGGCCCAGGTCGCGGCGAGCGCCGCCGTGAGCACGCCCCAGGTAATCGATGCCCTGACAGGTACTCGCCGGTCTTCCTCCCGCAGATTGCCCAGGATCGCGGTGAAGACGAAGAGCGCGACTACCACGAGGATCAGCCGTATTCCGAGGGACCGGCCGTAGCGGCTGTACAAGGTGGCGTGCAGCACGTTGGGCCAGAAGACCTTGGCGACGCCCTCCCCCGATCCGTAGACGCCCTGCAACAGCAGCGCGCCGAGCACCGACGCCGCCAGCCCGCTCCACGCGCCCATGGTCAGCCGCAGCACCAGCGGGCTCGATGCCCCGGCCGGCCAGCAAAATAGCACGAAGGCGACGGCGCCCATCAGCAGCGCGAAACAGCAGAACGCGAGCCAGCGGGTCAGCCCGAACGCGAAGCCGACCACCGGGCTTGAGGTCGGGTTCAGCGCGTTCGGATTGACGATGGTGCTGCTCGGAGCCCCGATAGAAAAGGTCCACGCACCCTGCACCGGATGCGAGTCAGCCGAGATCACGTGCCAGCCGACGGTGTACGTGCCCTTGCCGAGGCCGGTCTTCAGCTTCACGACGATTTCCGACGGACTGCTGCCGTGGGTTGTGGCGCCATCGGCGACCTTAGTGCCGTTGGGCGCGAACACCTGCAAGCTGTCGGCGCTGACGCCGACCGATTCGTCGAAGGTCGCGGTTACCTCGGCCGGTGCGCGGGACACGATGGCACCGTCCGCGGGACTTGCCGCCTCAAGGGTCGCGTGTGCCCAGGCTGCCGGAGCTACGGCCACGATGCCTAGCGCGGAGAACATGAACGTTGCGACCAGGTAAATGAATCTGCGAGCCATAGTCAGTCACCTTCCGGGAAACGGATCGAGCAGCCTGGGCACACCGCCGGTCACCCTCTGCGACGCTGCTGCGGCCGCTTGGCGGCTGTCTTCGTGCCTGCGGGGGCCGCGGCCTTCGCGCCCGTGAGCGCCTTGTCGCCCGCTTTCCCGTTGGGGGCGCTGGCCCGCTCCGGTGCCGCGGTATCGGTCCCGGTTCCGGCCCCGGCCAGCGGTCGCGGCCGGCGGCCCGCGGTAAGCGCCAGAGCGCTGGCCAGCAACCCGATCACAAGACCGGCTATCCCCAGTACCCGGGCCGTGCCATCGGAACTGGAGCCCGAGGGAGCCGCAGCCGGGGCAGCACCGGTTTTGGCTGGCCCGCTAGTCGCGGTGAGCGTCACTACGGGCGCCGGATGCTCCGGCTCAGGCCCGCCGGGTTGCCGCAGGTCGATCCAGCGCACGATGTCGCCGTTGGAGTAGGTCTGGACCGCCTTGAAAGCAAGCGGGCCCGCCCCATCAGGCAATGAGTCACAAGAGATGGAGAAATCTTCGAACTGCCCTGGCTGGATGCTCCCGCCAGACCAGATGACTTCCGAGACCGCCGAGGTGAACGTGCCGTCATCGGTAGTGACCGGCTTGGGCAGCGTGATCGTCTTCACCGTAGCCGTCCAGCCGGGAACGGCCTTGACGAGCAACTGGGCAATCGGGTGAGTCGTCGGGATCAGCACGTCGAGCTTGACCGTGTTCGCCTTCGATTCCTCGTTAGGAACATGGAACGTCAGCTCGGTGGTCGATCCCGCCGGAACTGAGTCCGGGGTCACGGTGATGTGCGCGAAGGCCGGCGCGGCGAATAGCAAAACGA
Organism: Streptosporangiaceae bacterium; assembly: GCA_035716545.1. Taxonomy (GTDB): domain Bacteria; phylum Actinomycetota; class Actinomycetes; order Streptosporangiales; family Streptosporangiaceae; genus Chersky-822. The sequence goes on along the minus strand of DASTJM010000103.1, from coordinate 14,364 downwards.
TCGCGCCGGATGCCGCGCCGACAATGGTGATACGGCGCAGGGTACGTGGAATTAAAGGAGATCGGGACGGGGCTAGCGCGATGGACATCTCATCTCCGAAATCGGTTGTTCTTATGGGAGGGAAAAATGCCGAGGGCGTTGCCGCCCCGGGCCGCAAGGACCCGGGACGGCAACGCGCAAGCGGCTACCTCAGTTCAGTGGCTTCAAGGATGAACTTGCGCCATTTGTAGTCGCCGTGGAGAAGCCGCCTGGCAGCGGAAGCACCCGGAGGATGCCCCAGTCACCAGACCTGATCATCGGGTCACGGCCGACGTTGTACTCGAAGTCGCCCGTGGCACGAGTCGCGCCACCAGCGCCATTGACGATGTACGCGTCGAACGTCTCTCCGGCGACCAGGGTCCGAGCCTCGATGACCTGCGAGCCCGTGAGCCCGTGATCAAGCGGGAACTCGTGACCTGAGACCTGGAACGAGATCGGGTTGTCACCAGCAGCGTTGGCGACTCGCCAGATGATCGGGTCACCTGCGTAAGCCTCGAACACTGGCGTGGTCGGGTCATTCCCGCCATTAGAGCTGTCGCTCTTGGCCTCCCAGAGACACCCGGAATCGGCTCCGTTCTCATTCGCGCCGCACAGGGCGTGCTGATCATCTCCTTCCAGCTGACTCAGCGACTCCTCGTTGTAGTCCGTGTACGAGTGGTCGGAGTCGAGGTAGTAATCCATGGTGTCGTGACCGAGCAACGGCTCCCGGTCGCTGAACAGCGTCACGTTCTCCCGGAAGGCAGTGCCGTCAGGCCGGAAGATGTCCGCGAAGAGTCCAGACTGGAGAGCCCGCCCGGTGAACGGGTCCTCCCACACCGAGCCCTTGGGCTCGGCGATGAGAGCTGCGTAGGCACCTTCCCGCCAAGACGACTCGTTGGCCGTGTTGAGCGCCAGGTTGGTACCGAGTTCCCTGTCTACGTAGTAGACGTAGGTCCGCTGACCGCCCGGAGCCACGCTCGAGTCAGGATCGAACCCGACCGCGCCGCCGAACGAGGTCTGCGGATTGTAAAGGACATTGCCGATGTTGAATCCAGCTCTGGTACTGCCGGACCCCCAACTCCAGGTGAAGTGGTCCGTCGGCAGGTCGTTGTGCAGCGTCACCTTCACGCAGTCACCCGCGTTGGCGCGAATGACCAGTGGCACCACCGGCTTCGTCCCGGCCTTGATGGCTGCCTCATCGCTGCTGAGGGAGTACATCGTGGCCCAGGAACCGCCGGTTTCCGGCGCCGCGTCGCTCTCGCCTGGCATCCCCTGGTCAAAGGTGATGCCGTTGAAGATCGACACATTGTAACTGCGTACCGGTGCGCGGCTCGGGCAGACAGAGCCGCTGTCGGCCGGAGCGGCCGGCGGCGCCTTGCCTGTGAAGGTGAGTGTCGGGAATCCAGTACCGGTCGGTGGCGCCGTCCTGTCGGGCAACGGCTCCAGGGCGTCCGGTCCTGCGGAGTGCAGCGTGTTCATCACCCTGAAGATGCCCCACGCTCCGCTTTCCATCTCCAGGCTGCGGCCGCTGTAGTAGAGGAAGTCACCAACCTGCTGGCCCGCGTTGAAGACGTAGTCCATCTTCTCCGAGATGCCAGCCGTGCCGGCGTCAGTGAGCACGCCGTTGGGGTTGAACCTCTCTTCAGAGAACCGGTGGCCAGTGACCCTGATATCACCAACCTGCTCGTCCAGCCCGACTTGCCTGATCACCACCGGGTCGCCTGTGTAAGCGCGTAGCAGCGGCGTAGCTGGATCACCATGAGTCACCGACGAGAACACGTACGGATCATTGGACGTGGCGATATTCGTACAGTCCACCCGATCCGATCCTGCGGGCTCCTCGTGTGCCTCGAAGCCCATGTTGTAGACGCCGCCCCCATCGGGGACGCTGGCGTCCTCGTCATCGGGGATCGGTGTCGCGGCGGCGTTAGGATCTCGGTCGATCAGCGGTGCCGCGCGCATGTCAAAGCTGGACATCTCGCAGCCTTGCGGCGAACCACTGCTCCTGATCCCTTCGTGCTCCCACAGAACGAACTCGCGGAAGTCGCCTTGCTCACCAAAGCCAGCCGAGCCCTTGGTGTAGATGTCGGCGATCGGGCCGCTGTCGATCGGCTGCCCGGTCACCGGGTCGTGGAAGGTTGAGCCCGCTGGCTCGATGATGTGGGCGCCGAACAGGCCATGGCCCCACGAGTGCAACGCGTCCACGTGGTCGTGGAAGAAGACGGTGCCGTCATCGACGTCGCTGTACCAGCGGTACTGCACGAACTCGACTCCGGTCCGCTCACCGGACGCGTGGGCGTTCTGCAATGGCGTGCCCAGCGTCAGCGTGTTGCCGTTGATCGCCGTGATCTTGTTGACGACCTCGGTGTCCGGCTGGCCCTGGCCGACCTCGATGCTGATACCCGGGCGCAGCCCTGACGTAGAAGCAACATTGATTGACGTCGCTCCGGCAGCCGCCGCTGAGGTCAGCGTCGTCTCCCCTGGCACCCCGAAGTCTGGCCTCATGGACTGCTCGTAGGAGAAGCCAGTGATGACGCCGTCCGAGGCTTGCGGGTCGAACTGCACGAAGTGGATGTGGATATTGACCTTGGAGAAGGGGTTAGTCAGGGGATCGTTAACGTCCCCGGTATCAGTCATCTCGTTGGTCAGGGTCAGTGCGATGCAGTCGCCCACATCGGACCTGATGGCGAGCGGGTAAGCCGGCCTCGTGCCGGCCTTCGTCGCCGCGATGTTCTGGTTGAGTACGAAAATCTCGCCATCAGGATCGACGGCAGGCGCAATCTTCGTCCCGTTGGCACCCTGTCCGCCGTTCGTCTCCTGGATGGGGACGGTGATGGCGGTGATGTTGTAGACACGCAACGGTGCACCCTCCGGGCACAGCCCGTCCGGTCTCGTTGACGTGACATTATCGCCCAGCCACGGCGCCCCGCTGTGACCATTGGGCGAGAACGGTGGTCTCTGGCCTAGGTGAGGTTGCAGCAACGGCCAGGCATATCTGCCGTTGCTCGGATCGAACATGATCGGATCTCGCTGGCCAGGGTTCGGTGGCGTGTAGTCGGCCCAGGAGAACGTCGACTCAGGCTCGCCGAGGTAAACGGGAGCGCTCGCCGGGCCGCTCTTAGCCCAGTTCCATACCGTCGCGTCCTCTTCGCTGAGCGGAACGCCCTGCGGCGGTAGCTGGCCCTCGACCAGGCTTTCAAGTGAGACCTGCGTGCTCGGGTTGGTCAATTGCGATTGCGGGACAACGGTCTTGCCTCCGATAACCTTGCCGATCAAGCCCGCCGAGGTGACCGCCGCCGGCTTCGCCGTGCGGCCTGGCACCGTCGCCAGGTCTGACTGCTTGGTATCGAAGACCCGGATGTAGCTCAGCATCCCGGCGTCGTAGTGTGCCGCGATGTGGCAGTGGAAGAGGAAGTCACCAGCAGCCTGCTGGCAGCCTCCGCCTCCGCACTCGGTCTCAAGGTCGTAGGACTCGCCCGGCTCGATCGTCTGCGAGTCGAGCCTGATCGAGGCCTTCGTCACGGGCGGGAACTTCTCTAGCCCGCCGTTGATGTCGGGGTCAGCAGCGCCCGGGTTACGGAGCCAGCGAATGCCGCCGCCGTGCTCATGGAACACGTGGCCCATCTCGGCCCCGCCGTTGGTGAGCAGGATCTTGTAGGGGTCGCCTATGTAGGCTTCCGGCCGGGGCGTGGCCATGTCGCCGTTGGCGTATGAGCCATAGTCCTGTGCCTCGTCGGGAGACAGACCATGCTCCTCCTGGATCAGCTCACGCTCGAAGAAGCACTCGCTGCGGTAGTTGATCGCCTTGCTGCAGGGCCGGTAGGCCGAGGTGAAGGGATCGACCACGGGAAGCTCGCACCCGCCGGGCGTCTGAACCTCGTCGAACTTGGTCTGGCAGGTGGCGCTGTTCGGCTCCATGATCTGGCGGTAGCCTTCGTCGCCGATCTCGTGGAAGATCAGGTTGAATTCGCGGAAGCTGGGTCCGGACGGCATCTTGATGACGGCGTCCCACCCGCTGTCTTCAGGCTGCAGCGTGTGCGGGTCCAGCCAGGAAGAGCCCTGGGGCTCCGAGACGAGAACACCGAACAGGCCATGGCCCTGCGACTGGCGGTAGTCACCAGTTGAGTGGAATACGTGCGCGCCGTAACCCAGAGCCGGGTCCATGTAGACGGTGTAGCTCACCGTCTTGCCAGGGGCCGCGGTGGTGTCGGCGTTCTTGCCGACGTCACTGGAGACCTGGCTGGCGCTGCCGACGGCCGGCAGGCCATCGACGTTCCAGGCCACGTTCTGCGGCGCGGTGTGCGACAGCGATCCGGCGCAGTCGGCCACGACTCTCGTGGACCCGTCCGGGTTGGTCGCCGTCACGTCATCGCACGGCTCCGACGCCTGCGGCGCCGGCGGCTGGTCGAATGGCTCCAGCCCGAACGTCGTCGCGTTGGTGAGGTTGACCGTGACGCAGTCGCCCATGTGCGCGCGAAGCACCAGCGGCTGGATGGCGTCGTTGCCTTGCAGGCCGCTCGAAACAGTCCCGGCGGCATCCTCCGCTCTCACCGCCGCGATGTTGCTGTTGAGCACGTACATCATCGCGTTGGGGTCGTTGACGCCAAACCTGTTCAGGATCATCGTCATGTTGATCGCTGAGATGTTGAACGTGTCGTGCGGCGCCGAAGAGCACGGGTTGGAGCTCGTGGTGGCCGATGTCGTCCCGCCCTGGGTCATCGAGGCGAACGCGACTCCGCTCGTTGTCCCGTAAACGCCCAGCAGGGCGAGCGCGGACACGACGTAGGCAAAGCGCGGCAGGCGCGCCCGACTGGCCGTCTTACCAGCCAGCGAGGCAGTGTCGCCAGCCTGGAGATTGTCGACCAAGATCAGGGCCACGAACAACAGGGGCAGGCCCGCGACCTGACCGAGCAGCGCACCAGCCAGTCCGTTGACCAGTTGTCCGCCGATGCCAGCGCCAGCGCCGAGCGCGCCACTCGCGAGAGCGGTTCCCGCTGATGGCACTACCAGCGCCGCAAGCGTCAGGAGCAGCGTGAAGGTGAGCGAGATGACCGCGGCCTTGTTCATCGTCGCGGCCACGCCAGGACGGTCCAGACCCAATCTGGACGCGAGCCGAAGGCCGAAGAATACCGCGATGACGGCTGCGAGCACCGTTATCCCGGCGCCCCGCGCCCCCTCGCCCGTGCTTCCGAACGGCTGGCCGTAAATCCTATCGACCAGTGTCAGGAAAGCGACCACACCGGCGCTCATCACGAGCGCCAGCGTCAGCACACCGCGCCATCGGGATCGATGTCGGGTGGCGCTGGAAGAAGTTAACATAAAATGTTTCCTCTCGTATTTTCCTCTGACATGCCAACCGGCCCGAATGCCGGTCAGCGGGCTTTCCCGGATGCGCGATGTCGCCTGCTACATGCCGACCATTACGTCTGAGCCCATGCCGATGACATGGACAGGGATCGTCATGATGTGGCCACCGTGCTCCCACTCGAGCTTGAACGGACCTTTCTGCGAAGCAGGGAGGTCGAAATACAAGTCAACGGTCGACTGGTACCCCGGATAGAGCAGCGCTGACAGCGGTGCGCCCCGGGTCGCCGCGTTATCAAGCGGCGGCCAGCTATGTTTTCCTGGCCCGAGCAGCCGGAACTCGGCGAGCCCGTAGCGCTGCACGCTGTTGCTGATGTCCTTGAGGTAGATCTCGACACGGAGCCGCTTGTTACCCGCGGTCTGCATGCCGGGCATCTCGCTGGCCGGCATCGTGAACTGGTTCGGGTTAGCTACCTTCCCGGTTGGGTTCGTCATGTCGTTGGCCATCCACAGCACCTGGTTCATGGTGAGGCTCAGGCCGCCTTGCCGCGGGCCGGCGTGAGCGGCGGCCAGCGCGTGCTGGCCAAGCACGGAGCCGAAGACCACCCAGCCAAGCGCGGCCATCAGAACCGCCAGCGGCACCGGCACCCAGCGCAGGCCCGGCATCTTGGGAGTCGATCCGGTCACCTTCCGCTTGCTCCCGTTAGCGCCTTGAGCCCGATTACGAGCCATAACAGCGGCCCCTGAAGTCAGGGGGCGGCGCGCCGCCCCGGACTGTGATTGTCATTCGCGCGATGGACATCGCATATTCCTTCCTGCTGCCGGCAGCGGCTCACGGGAGTTACAGGCAGCCGACAAGGGCAGGGCCGGTGCCATGCAAGGCAGCTCTCCTGCTGAAAATTTAGCCGGGGGTAAGACGGTAATCCTTTCTGGGGGGAATTATGCGTTTGAGGCGAACGCTATACCCGAACTAGGTTGGACGATATTGACGAAGTACCCTTGGGGACTAAATACCCCTAGGGGAAACTCCCTCTTGCATTCGGGTCATTTCTGCGCGGCCCGCCGCCTCGGTGACTGCACGTTAGAGATCGAGCGCGGTGCGTCATAGGCTTTTACGGCGCGTACCTCGCCTATGCCGATTTATCTGGCGGTCGCCTTGTTGCCGCCTGCCAGAAGCCTGCGTGCAGCGCATCGCATCAGCACGATAGACGCGGTATTCAGGCAGCGCGGTTACTCCATGTCATGGTCCTGACACAGCGGATTACTCTAAATGCACTTACGGAACGCCTTGATTTACCGCTTCACGCCCCTGACATCGTAACCACATGTTATGACCCGGACGCAATGTGACACATTCAGGCAGAGTTTTCCCTAATCCGGCCGCTGAGGGCCGCGATCACAGGCGCCCGCACCCCGGCCAGGATCCTCCGCCCGCCCGTACCGGGAGCTAGACCGGCGGCCGCCTGCCAGCCATCATCTGGCCTGCGTGCCACCGTACGGGCGGTGCCGTACCTGAGGCTCCGGGTGGTTAGTGGGTGCCGGATTCGTGCCCGGCGTGAGTGGCGGCCTCGAACTGAAAGGTGGAGTGCTCGACGTCGAAGTGACCGGCCAGGCAGCCCTGAAGGTGGTCAAGGAGCTGGGGGGCGTGGCCGTCCTGGAAACAGGCATCCTCGATCACCACGTGCGCGGACAGGGCAGGCAGCCCGGAGGTGACAGTCCAGGCGTGCAGGTCGTGCACGCTGAGCACGTGCGGCACCTCGGTGAGGTGGGCGCGGACGTTGTCCAGGTCCATGCCCTCCGGCGCGGCTTCCAGCAGCACCCGGCCGGAGTCGCGCAGCAGCGCCCACGCTGCCTTGCCCATGAGCACCACCACGACCAGGGAGGCGATCGCGTCCGCGCGGGTAAACCCCGTGGTCACGATGATGATCCCGGCAATCACGGTACCGACGAACCCGTACAGGTCGGTCAGCACGTGCCCGAACGCGCCCTGCACGTTCAAGCTGGACCGATTCGCCTTGACCAGCACCCAGGTCACGGCCACGTTGACCACGATCCCGGCGACCGCTACCCCGATGACCGGGCCGCCCTCCACGGCCGGCGGGTATGCCAGGCGCCTGATGGCCTCGGCGGTGACGATCCCGGCGACCACAAGCAGGGTGATCCCGTTGCCGGCCGCCGACAGGATTTCCGCGCGCTTCCAGCCGTAGGTCCATTTCCCCGACGGCGGCCGGGCGGCCAGCGACATCGCCCACAGCGCCCCGCCGATCGCGCCGACGTCCGACAGCATGTGCCCGGCATCGGACAGCAGCGCGAGCGAGCCCGACAAGATCGCGGTGATCACCTCGGCGATCATGAACGCCACCAGCAGGGCTAGCGCCGCGATCAGGTGCGGTCGGTCCGAGCCCGGCCCGGGGCCGTGCTCGTGGGCATGGGCAGACGCCGCTGTGGCCATGGCCGCGATCCTACATCGAAGAACGCGTTGCATCGCCTAATGACGATGATAACGGTTTTCATCGCTAAATCCCAGGCTCGCCGTCCTCGGGGTGCTTATCATCGCGTTATGGCGATGAGAGATGCCGGTGCCGGAGGTTGAGCGCGCCGGACTCACTCCTGCCGCTGCCTTGTTCCGGTCACTGGGCGATCCCGCCAGGCTGATGATCGTGCGCCGCCTGGCCGTAGGCCCGGCCCGGGTAACCGACCTGGTATCGGGCCTGGGGCTAGCGCAGTCGACGGTATCCAAGCACCTCGCCTGCCTGCGCGACTGCGGCCTGGTCACCTCCCAGCCAGCCGGCCGGGCCTCGGTATTCCGGCTCACCCAGCCCGCGCTCGCCGGCATCCTCGCAGCCGCCGAGACAGTGCTCGCCGCCACGGGCAACGCCGTCACGCTGTGCCCGCCAAGGCCACCGGCCGCGCCATGCGGTCCAGGTGCAGCGCAGCCCGGACCAAAGGTGCCAGCGCCGGACTAACCAGCCAGCAATCAGATGCGCTGACGAAATACCTCATCCTGATTCCGAATTACCCTCCGGGGTTTATCGAAATACCCAGGTGGGGTTACCGGCGCGGGTGATGAATTGCCTAGCGTGTTACGTCATGGCAGTCCAGGTCCAGGCCGCGGACTCAGGAGAGTCGTGCGCAGCCAGTCCCGGGTACAGGATCCCTGATCCGCGGCGGGTACTTCAATTGATCCTGGGCGCGATCTGGCTGCTCGACGGCGTGCTGCAATTTCAGTCGTTCATGTTCACGCCGGCGTTCGGGCGCATGCTCGCCGGTGCAGCCCGGGGCAATCCGGCGGTGATCGCCGATCCCATCACATGGGCGGCCAGAATAATCGAGCAGCATGCAGTACCCGCAAACGCCGCGTTCGCGACAATTCAGCTTCTTATCGGTCTTGGCATAGCGTGCCGTCCGGCTATCAGGGCAGCTCTGGCCGCATCGGTGGCCTGGTCACTGGCCGTCTGGTGGTTTGGCGAGGGCCTGGGCGGCGTGATCGGCGCGAACGCGAGTCCGGTCAGCGGAGCGCCAGGCGCGGTAATCCTCTACGCACTGCTCGCGGTGCTGATCTGGCCCAGCCGCGATGGTCCAGCCGGCAACCAGGCCGCGCCCGGCCGATCCGTCAGGCCTGGTTTCGTGGCTGCCCACCCGGTCGGCCCTGCCACTGCCCGGGCACTGTGGCTGATCTTGTGGGGAAGTCTCGCCTACTTCGCGGTCACGGCGGCGAACAGGACCGCCGAGGGACTGCCTGACCTGCTCGCCGGGATGGCTGATGGCGAGCCGGGCTGGCTCGGCGCGGTCAACCGGGGTGCCGCTGAGCTGCTCGGACATCACGGGCTCGCGGCGTCGATCGTGCTCGCGGCGCTGCTGGCGGTCGTCGCCACCGCAGTATTGCTGCCAGCGCCGCTGCACAGAGCAGCCGTCGTGCTCGCGATCGTCGTCTCGGTGCTGATCTGGATAGCTGGGCAGGACCTGGGCGAGTTGTTCACCGGCAGCGCCACCGACCCGAACTCGGGGCCCCTGCTCGTGCTTCTCGCGCTCGCGTACTGGCCGCTGACCGGAACCAGCCACATGCCCGGTCCTGATCCGCCATCCGCGCCCGCGCAGGAGCCGCCGTCATGATCCCCCGCGTCAGAACTGGCGTCATGATCCCCGCGCAGAAGCCAGCATCATGATCCCCGCGCCGATCCTCGGCGTCTTCGCCGCGATCATGCTCATCGTTGCGGCACTGAGCGCCTGCCGCTTGGTGGCATCCAGGTCCTGGTCACGACCGGCGCCCGACTCCGACATCGACGGAGCTCACATCCTGATGGGCATCGCCATGGCAGGCATGCTCGCCACCGGACTGCGCACGCTCTCCAATCTCCCCTGGGTGGCCGTGTTCGCGGTTGTCACTGGGTGGTTCGGGTGGCGGGTCGCGGCGGAGACCCGCGCCAAGAGCGGACCAGGCGCCAAGCTCGCGAGTCACCACCTGCCGCACCTGATCCACGGCGCCGCCATGATGTACATGTTCGCGGCGGTGACCACGACGGCCGCATCCGGCGGCAGCCAGAGCGGTCAAGTCATGAGCGACATGAGCGGCGTCGGCGGCATGGGGACGCTCAGCGTTCCGGTGATTGGCCTGGCTTTCGTGCTGATCATGGCGGCATGGGCGGTCTGGGACGTAGACCAGCTCTCCGTCTCGGGCCACCGCCACGCCGCGCGGCCGCCCCAGCCCGTCATGCCGAACGCCACCACCACCACGAACGTGACCGCGGCCTGGCCCGGTGCCCGTGTCGAGCGTCCTGACTCCTGCGCCAGGCAAGCGCTGCTGGATCCGCGCGTAGCAATTGCCGGCCGGATCGCGATGGGCGTGACCATGGCGCTGATGCTCGTCCTCCTGATCTAGCGCGCTAGCGGAGCCGGCGATCCCGTTGCCTGGAAGCAAGCCGAGCCGCTCAGCAACAGGGGCAGGCAGAGCCATGATGCTGAGACCGATCCACGCCCGTCAGCAACGTGGCCCAGTCTGATGTCGTTCCGACAGCACAGTGGTCCTAGGTGAGGAAGATTTTCTCACGATGCCAGTCAAGGTATCTACGCGCTGGCGCCTGCGCTCCAGGAGGCAGAAGCAACGCTGAGAGCAGCGGTGGCCGCCCGTAGTACTGCCGGGTGAGCGGATCATCCCGGGCCGCGTCGGCGAGTGGGCGCGCCACGTGGATACGGAGCCCGCCGTTGACGGTAAGAAGGCCAGTATCGAAGGCCACATCGTGGGCCGGGCAGGCAGCCAGGCCATTGCGCGGATCGAGACGCTCGCTCGGCGTGCTGTCCTTCCAGGGCTTGATGTGTCCGGCGAAAAGCATCCGCTTGGCTCCGAAAGATGCCGGGCTCAGCCCGCAGAACACGCACCTGCTGCCGCAGTTAGCCAGCACACTAGCTGCGAAGACATGCTGGCCTACCCGGGCAGCGGCTACCAAGATCCGCTCCGTCTCCCGCTCTGACCAGGGGCTGGCGCCCGCCTGACGTGCGATGCGCTGACGCATGTCGGCCTCCAGCACCGACAGGTCAAGCTCCTCCTGCCCAAGCAATGCCAGCTCACCGCCATACTCCAGCCCGAGGAAATCAGGCAGCCGACCCGAGCCGATCCCTTCGGCACGAGCAGCATGCAGTAATACCCGGTAGAGCTGGCTGAATCGCGCTGGGTCATCACGCAGCATCGCGCCAGCGAGCACATCCCACCGGCCGCCATGCGAACGAGACCCGTCCAGATTCGCCATTTTCGCCAGCACGCTTGACGGTGGCCTGGAAAACAATCGGGCCAGCGACGGGACCGGCTCGGGCGCCCGGTGCGCGGTACTGCCGCCGAAGTGACGGTGATTGACCACAAAAGACGCCGCCAGGCACAGCAACGTCTCGGCCGGCAGAAAAGTGACCTGGCGCCCGGACGCGACAGGGCGACGCGCCAGAAGCTCCCTGACCTGCTCGCGTCCCTGCGCCGGAGTCAAGCCCAGGTAGTCCGCCAAACCCACCACGCTGCCAGGTTAGCTCCAGCCTCAGCAATGTCGCCCGGGAGCGGCTCGTTAGCAGTGTTTTGCTGCCCGCTGGCAGGAGCATCCGGTTTTTTCTGGGAGCCTTTCACGTGAGGGAGCCTTCTCAGTGTTATGGAGCGGTTGTGGGACCGGCTCTGCCCGGACCGGACCGCGGCGGGACGGCTAGCTGGCTGGAGCCATCATCTCGGCGTGTTTCACGTCCGGCCAGAGCTCATTTGGCGGCAAGCCCGGAGCGCGGGGCCGCGACGGTACGGTGACTACCTTGCCCGCGGACCTCTTCGGAGATCATGCTGCCTTTACTGCATAGGCGAGTACGCCGTTGGCTTCCAGATCTCGCTCTCGATATGGTCGACGAGCGACCCGTCGGCCTCGGATTCTGCCTTCCGCGCGAGCCAGTCCGGATCAGCGGTGAACGCGTCCCATCTTTGCTGCCTGGTCGCTAGATCCGGCCAGGCGAGCAGGTAATGCAAGGTATCGGCCGACGCGCCGATATAGCAGGTCCAGAATCCGACCGGAGTTATGCCATGCCGCTCGAAGAGCCCTAGCGTGTGGTCGGTAAATCGTCGTTCTAGGTCGGCTAGCCGCCCTGGCACAGCATAATAGGCCCGGTATTCATACAGCACGGTTACTCCTTGTAAAACTCGCGTTTGCAATGGACGTTCCGTTCGCGGGAGGCCGCGGCCCGGCGCGCCTCCGTGAGTGCGGCACGACCTCGGCCGCCGCCACGGTGACCGTGCCTGCCGGCCGTTTCAGGGAGAGGAGCGCCGGGCTGATCGCGGCAGTCTTTGCGGCGTCGGGCGGACATTGCGAGTGACTGCGGCCCTAGCGCAGGCCGGCGCGCAGGCAGCGGACTACCTCCTGGCCGACCTCGGTCGTGGAGGCGGTGCCACCAAGGTCCGGCGTGCGTACCCTGGTCGTCGCTAGCACCTGCTCCAGTGCCCCGAGTACCGCGCTGCTAGCGGCCCGCTCGCCGAGGTGGTCCAGCATCAGCGCGCCGGCCCAGATCGCCCCCGCCGGGTTGGCCCGCCCGGTTCCGGCGATATCGGGTGCCGAGCCGTGCACGGGCTCGAACATCCCTGGCTTGGAACGGTCCGGCGTGATGTTGGCGCTGGCCGCCATCCCCATGCCGCCCTGGATCACCGCGCCGATGTCGGTGAGGATGTCGCCGAACAGGTTCGACGCGACCACTACGTCGAACCGCTGCGGTGAGCTGACCATGTAAGCGGCCGCCGCGTCGATGAGGATGCGCTCCAGCGTGACGTCAGGGTAGTCAGCGTGCACCGCCTCGACGATCTCGTCCCACATGACGAAGTGGTGCGGGCTGGCATTGGACTTGGTGATGCTGGCCAGCCGGCCGCGCCTGGAGCGGGCTAGCTCGAACGAGTACCTGGCCAGTCGCTCGACCCCGGTCCTGGTGAACACGTCGACGGCAATACCGACCTCCATCGGCTGGCCGGCGTGGGCCCGGCCGCCAATCCCGGCGTACTCCCCCTCGGAGTTCTCGCGCACCACGACCATGTCGATCTCGGCCGGGCCCCGGTCCCGCAGCGGCGAGACCACGCCGGGCAGCAACCTGACCGGCCGTACGTTCAGGTACAGGTCGAACTGCTGCCGGATCGGCAGTAGCAGGCCCCACAACGTGACATGGTCAGGCACGTCTGGCCGCCCGACCGCGCCCAGGTAAATAGCATCGAACTCACTGAGCACAAAGATGCCGTCAGCCGGCATCATCACGCCGCTGGCCTGGTAGTAGTCACTGCCCCAGGGCAACTGCTCCCAGGACAACGAAAAGCCAGCGGCAGCCGCGTCCAGCACGTCCATTCCGGCGGCGACCACCTCAGGACCGACGCCGTCGCCGCCGATCACCGCGATCCGGTAACTCGTCATTCCGCGATCCTAGGCAGACCGCGGTTCACGGTCCCAGCCCGCCATCCCCATCCCGCTCAGCAAAGCGCGCGCCGGTGGGGCACCCTGCCGCCGCGAGGCCCGGCGCGCCGCCGACCTGCTTGCGGGACATTGGCCATAGCCGACGACGCCCCGTATGCAGACCACCTGAGGTCTCGCGAATAGTAGCGAGGTCACAAAATCATCACGGCCCGGGCGTCGTCCTACTGGTGAGCATTCCCCGAGCCGGGCATGCCTGCTATGTCGCCAGGATCGTACTGCGGCTCCCCCGCGCTAACCCCCGCCCGGTCGATGGCCTCGATCAGCATTCGCACCGCGCCTGGCATCTCCACGAGCGCCTGGCGCAGATTTCCGAGCTCCTGCTCACCATGCGGGTTGGCCTCCGCGGCGGTCTCGGCCGCAGCGTAGTCCTCCAGGCGATCGCGCGCGGTCTGCACCTCAGATGAAACGAGCAGCTCCTCAAGCGCCTTGTCGGCCATGTCCGTTCTACCTGCCTTCCCGCTCACTGCGGCCCTGCCCCGGCCCGGTGCTGGCTACCTGGTACTCCGCTTGGCACTACCCAGAGCCCGGCGCCATACCCGGCCAGGCGGCGTCTCAGGACATCGAGGACAGTCGCCCGGTGGGACAAGGGTGGCTGCCGGGCTAGCGGTCCGGGGCTGATGACGCTGCCGGGATATCAAAGGCCAGGCTGGTCATTGCTGCTGTCAGTGCCGGGAAGCGCCAGGTCAGCGAGGTCACCCGTGAGCATGTGGTGGCCCGATCCTGGGTCTGCGCGCTGCTGTCCCGGTACCAGGCCGAGGTCGAGGCCGCCTTCGAGCCGCGGTCCCGGCGGCCCGCCCCGGATCATTGCTGGACCGGCGGGCACCCCCGCGCGTCCCGCTATCGATCGACAGCATCGAGATCGTAGCTTCGAACGTCCCGCTCACCAACCGGCGGCGCACCCCCTAAGGGAAGCCGACTAACGCTAGTGAACTAGTACTACAACAGCGCCCCGTAACGTCTGGCCCGGCGGGCGTAGTGTGACTTGCGGGCGCTGGCCTGCCGGTAACGTCTCCAGCCTGACCATTGCTGATGGAATGCCTGCGGCCGGGTGACGCGGGTGTGCAGGTTGAACAGGCGG
>DASTJM010000102.1:0-6737 GCA_035716545.1 Streptosporangiaceae bacterium | reverse complement strand
ACCACAGCCGGGGTAACCCCAGCCAGCAGCCCACCCGCACGCGCCGAAGATTTCACGCGAACGCGACCATCCCGATGAGTACGGCTGTAAAACCGTCGGCACAGCCTACGCTGGTTCGAACCCAACACCTGCCACCACCTGGTGAAATGTCATCTGACCTGCACTGATGATGTCCTGGTGCTGATCATGGAGTGTCCGGTCGTGTCCGGCCCGGACCGGCCGTCTACGGCTGGTCCCGGAGAATACGCGGAGAAGTTCCGTTCACCTCCGCTGGTTTGTCGCGCTGGCGAGTCGACAGCAGACTACGAAGCTCGTGGTAGGTCAGTCGCCTTCCGGGCCTTCTGCCAGGCAACACGGGTGTGCTGGTCCGGTGCCTTCGGTGGCACACGGCAAAATGGTGCTTTACCGCCGCAACAGTCTTGTCGACGTTGTGTGTTGGGATCGGCCATATGCTGGGAGACCAGGACCGCAAGTTGACCTCACAGATGGCCTCGGAGCCTGAGGCAGCGTCGAGGCGATCGAGTAGGTCGTAGTCGGGCTAAATTGGTGAGCCTGCTCGATCCTTCTGCGCGTACCCTGCTCAGGAGCAAGTACGACATGAGCCAGGAAGTCGGAAGAGCGGGAGTAGATGAGTAGCGGCCCGAAGAGCCTGAGCGCTGACCAGCAGCTCGTCCTCCAGTCGATATATGACCGTTTCCGGGTGCATGGTCGGTGGCCAACCTTCATCTCCGTAGACCGGCCACTGCGCCGCGAACGTGGAATCAACACCCGCGTTGTCTTCAATTCGCTGCCTGACGCACTTGTGGTAAAGCCGCGTCAGCACATGGGACCGACTGACACTGATGAACTAGTCCTCCGGCTGCCAGGCATCGAAGCCTGCGAGGGTGGCCGCGAAGACGCCAAACGGGTTGTCCGCCTGCTGCGCTGGTTCGCCGTGCGGGAAATGAGTTTCGCTCCGCCTGCGGGTAGCGAAGATGAGATGCCGCGCGCTACGTCGGCAGAGGCAGCTGAGTACCTGGGACTTGAGTGCACCGACCCTGACGATGGCGCAGCGCTTAAGCGTTTGTACCCAATACTGCGTCTTGACCGCTGGGGTCTCGGAAGCAGCGGCAGCAATGAGGCTGCTGGTTCGTGGAGCTTGCTCCAGACATCTGGCGCTTCCGTGATGTTCAATCGGTCGAAGACGTCATCAAGGCTCGTGAAGAGTGGATCTCCGAAGCTCAAGCTGCGGCGCCCCATTTTAGGAGCCCCAAACCAACGGTCTACTTTCATGTGCGCGTGTCGAGACGGTCGAATCCTCAGAAAGATATCGTACGACTCGATATATCCGAAGACGAGCTGAAGTCAAGGTTCCTCGTTCCCCGCAAAGAGGGCCGTCCGGTCGTAGTCGGCGGCACCGTCATACCGATCGATGATCTGGCAAAGCTAAGCATCAGCCGGAGCGAGCAGCCGACCGGAGATTTGCTGTCGCAGCCAGCTATCAGGGCAAAGATCGTTGAAAGCCGTACGTTTGCTACTCCAGAGGATTGGCTCATCGCGGACCTCTGCGATGACGTGACCGACGAGTTCATCGTCGAGGAGTCGGGCAAGGTGACTGGGCTTCCGGAAGTACCGGTCAAGGTAGTAGCCACGCCGTCGAGGATTGTTCCGTACATCGACGAGAGGATCGCCGAGGCAATTGAAGCGAAGGCCGCCACAAGTACCTTCGATGTAGGAAAATTGCTGGCGCTGATTAGAGAGCTAAACGCCAATTATCTTGGCGAGCGCACTTACGCCGCTCATGCGCTACTCCGGGCTATCCTTGATCACATACCACCACTGCTCGGGCAGCCTAATTTCGTGGCGGTCGTTAACAATTACCAATGGACGCGGACTGATAAGGGCTACCTGCAGCGGCTGCTTAATTGTAAGATGCAAGCTGACGACGCGTTGCATAGGCAGATATCGGCTAGACCATGCGTGCTGCGCTTTGCTGATCTGCCGGCAAGCGTGTGCTTGAACAAGCTGTTGCAGGAGTGCGCGGACAAACTCTGAAGCGTCTTAAATAAATGCAGAAATTCAGTTTTGGTATCGTTTTAGGCTTACGCGTGAGTTGCAACCGATAACGGCGATACCGCTACACAAATCTACTGGAATAGTTGTAGATTTATTGACCTTCGCCGAATACCCTCGGCAGCCGGTCCAACGGCAGGTCGAGCATGCGCAATACGTGAGCGGCTCCGATTGCGGACATGATCTGCATTGATGGACGCAGCTCCTGCCAAGAGTAATTTCCAGCGCCATGCGATAGCTGATTACGGATTTCTGGGATATCGCCCGGTATGAGATCGGCGTCAGCGACAGGTTCAACGGCAGAGCGCACAGCGTCGCCCAACTGAGTGAGGCGGTCCGCCAGGCTAAACCGGCCGTGCCGGTCAAGCCAGCGGTCAGCCCACCTCTTATCGAGGCCAGCTTCCTTGACTGCTTGTAGGATCTCCTTGCGTTTGGCCTTGTGTTGCTAGGCAGGTATCGGGCCTTCCCCTGCGATCTGTGTATGCAGACCCTCAAGAGCTTGGACAAGACCCAGTCGAGGCGGGGCCGCGGATTGGCTCTGCGCAGCACGGCGACCTCATGCCGCAGCACGAGCAGCTCGGCGTCCTTGGATGCCGATGACCGGCCGAGCAGGGCCAGCCAGCCGCACACCCGGACGAAGATGAGGTAGAGCAGACGCAAGGACACGCGTGACCATGATGCCGTACGACTAGCTGCCGTCGCCGCAGGTCACAGCTCATTGCAGACTTTTGGCACCTCACAGGCTCAGGGCTCGGTGCGGGCGGTGCCTGTGCAGAACTCCTCGTACTCGCGCAGCACGGTCATCGGGTGCCGGTGGTTCCAGATCAAGGTCCTGTCCGGCAGCTCTCGCCGGCAGTTGCCGGTCCGGCGTTCCATTATCAGGTTCATCAGCGGCGCCTGAACGGAGGACCGGATGACCCTGACAGGCGCTCAAGACATCAGGCGGCGCCCGTGACCAGTGCGTTGATACCCCATCCGCTGCGCCAGGCTCTAGTTCAGTCCCAGGGGTTGATCAGCTCGACGCCCATGCCGGTGAAGTCGCTGGTGTTGCGTGTGGCAATGGCCATGCCGCGGGACGCGGCCACAGCCGCGATCATGGCATCGACGGGCTTGCGTACCTCGCGGCCGGTCCGTTTTCTGGCTGCCATGATCGTGGGCAGTGCCCGGGCGGCCTGCTCATCGTAGCTGTAGCTGCGTTCCCGTGCCCGTGCGATCAGCCCTTCGACGTGGAAGGTGAGAAAGTCCTTGCGCCGGCCTTCGGGCAGCAGCGCCAGCCCGGTCAGCAGCTCGCCGATCGTGATCGTGCTGATCGCCACCTCATTCCGGTGGGCGCGCATCCATGCCACGACGCCCGGGTCCGGTTTCGGGCGCGTCGTCTCGGACCATACGTTGGTGTCGATAAGGATCACTCGAACGTCACCGGCTCGCGTGGTTCGCCATCGCGATCGGGCGCCGCCAGCCATTCGCCTGGAGGTGCTGACATCATCTCGTCGAGCCACCAGGACACGAAGTCTTCGTCAGCTGCGATGGTCTCCTCCAAGATGATGCGGGCCTCAGCCTCCACCGACCGGCCGTGCGCGGTCGCGCGGCGGCGCAGGGCCGGCTTCAAGGACTCCGGCAGGTTCCGGATCAGCAGGCTATCGCTCATGATAGCAATGATATCACCCGGTAGGCGTGGCCAGCCAGTACGTTACCGGCGAATCAATACGGCCAGTCGGCGTCCACATTGCGCCTTGAGGCCGGTGCCGCAAGGGGCGGCACGAGATGCTGACGGGCTGGGCCGTTCGCCGATGCCCATAGCGCGGTCGCCCCCGGGTGAAACCGCGCGGAGAATAGCCGGAGAAATCTAAGTTAGCCCGTTCTGACCCAGCCCGCGAGGCGGTTGGGTGGTCTTGTTTTCTCCGGGCTGGCGGCCACCAGTTTTCCGGGCTGGTGGCCGCTTGTTCTCCCGGCGGGGCGCTGTTTAGGTTGCCAGCGGGATCACCCCTTTTCCTGTGAGGGCTTCGGCGAGCCGGTGGGAGTCGCCTTTGGTCAGGACTAGGTGGGCGTGGTGGAGCAGCCGGTCGACGGTGGCTTCCCGCGGGAGGTGATCTCGGTCGCGGTCCGCTGGTACCTGCGTTACGGCCTGTCCTACCGCGACGTTGAGGAACTGCTGGCCGAGCGCGGCGTCACCGTAGATCACGTCACCATCTACCGGTGGGGTGCAGCGGTTCACGCCCGAGTTCATCGAGGTCGGCCGCCCGTGCCGCCATTCTCCGGGCGACCGGTGGTCCGCCGATGAGACCTACATCAAGGTGGCCGGTCAGTGGGCGTACCCGTACCGGGCGGTCGACCAGCATGGCCAGGTCATAGACGTCCGGTTGTCCGAGAAGCGTGACCTGGTCGCGGCTCGGCGGATCTTCACCCGGGCAGCGGGCACGGTCCCAGTTGAGGTCACCACCGACCGCGCCCCTGCCTACCCGCGAGTCCTTGACGAACTGGCACCTGCTGCCCTGCACATCGTCGAGCGGTACGCAAAACAACCCCATCGAGGCAGATCACGGTCGGCTGAAAGCCCGGCTCCGGCCGATGCGCGGCGCGAACGGCACCGCTCAGCTCGGATCTTGGCCGCTGGTCACGCGTTCGCCCCGAACTTGCGCCGCAGTCACTACGACATCGCCACCGACGTGCCCGCCCGCCACAAGCTCCGCACGATCTTCGATCAACTCGCATTGACGATCTGAGCCTGCGCACCGGCCCCGTGCGTTGAGGCTGCGCAAGATCACACAACGCAACTGTGCCCTTCCGAATACTTACAGCTACACGGATGAAATTGTGTCTGCTTTGCGTGCACGCACTGCCTTGTTGGTCATGACAAGTAAACCGAACCGCCCTTTCTTCCCATTCTACGCCGTGGTGTAATATGTGCACAAACCCCGTGAGCCTCCTCTGAGGCATTACTCGGACCGGAGTCAAGCATGTTAAGGAACGTCCTCGGTCGGGTCGGTATCGCACTGGCGGCCAGTGCCGCATTACTCACCGCAGCTGTCCCGGCGAACGCTGCCAGCTACACCGCATTCGCCTTCTCGCAGAGCGGCAGCCAGCCGACCATCTACGGCTTCATCAACTCGGCCACTACCTCTCTCGACATGACCATGTACGAACTGGAGGACACGACGGCCGTCAACGACCTCATTGCCCTGAAGAACAAGGGCGTCACGGTGCGGGTCATCCTGGACCGCCAGCACCAGACCGCCAACAGCTCGGCGTATAACGCGTTGACGAGCGCGGGCGTGGGAGTCGTGTGGTCGCCTTCCACCTTTGTCTACACCCACCAGAAGACCATCACGGTGGACGATGTCAGGTCGTTGATCCTCACCGGCAACCTGACCTCCCAGTTCTACACCACCAGCCGCGACTACGGCGTGTTCACCGACGACCAACGCGACGTCGCCTCGATCGAGAAGGTCTTCAATGCGGACTACACGGGCGCCTCGATCACCCCGACCAACGGCGACCACCTGCTCTGGTCACCCACCGACTCCCGCAACCGCCTGCTCACAGTGATCAACGGCGCCACCAAGACGCTTGATGTGGAGGAACTCGAGTTCAGCGACCCAACGGTGATCAACGCCATCGTGGCGAGGGCGCAGGCGGGTGTGCACGTTCGGGTGGTCCTGGAGGATCCGTCCAGCTATGCCAGCGAGGTGTCCGAGATCAAGGCGGCGGGCGGCACCGTCGTCGGGTACTCCGACCCAAACGGCTTCTTCATCCACGCCAAGGCCATGGTCGCCGACTATGGTCTGTCCACCCAGCAGGTCGAGGCGGGGTCCATGAACCTCAGCAGCAACTCGCTGGACAAGAATCGGGAGTTGGGCATCATCCTCACCGGTACCGGGGTGGCCGAGTCCGTGGCCACCACGATTGAGACCAGCTTCAACAGCGACTACGCCGGCGGCACAACGGCCTAACCCAACAAAACCGGCGATACTGTTCGGATGCCCGCAGCAACCTCCTGCTGCGGGCATCTGGCCTTGTGCTGGCACAGCCGCCCTTGACCCCGGGGACCCTTGCGAGCAGGAAAGCGGGCAGGCTCCAGCCTGCTCGCCTCGAATGGGTACCGCAGGTAATGCGGGACCGCGTACACGTAGATGCCGCAGTCGTTACGCGCCTCGGAGGCCTCGGTCCGTTCCTTCGCGATGTGGTCATTGGCTAGCTGGGCAGCCTCGTTCTCTGCGCGGCGTTCCAGCAGTTGGTCGCGGACCTGGTCCGGTGGCGGGAGCGGGTCGCGGTCCTGGATCGCGGCGTGCTGCCTGATCGATGATCTTCCGCTCGCAGCGCTCAACACCAAGGACTTCGCGGACCTCGCAGAGCACGACGTCCTGAACCTGATGTAGCACATGCAAAGCAATCTGCGGGCGGGCAGCAGGTTCGCGCCTTCTTCGGATGACCGTGGCGAGCGCGTCGGTCATGGGCCTGCTTGCCCGGAGCGCGACGGCACGCCGAATGCGCGCCGAAGAGATGCGATAAGGAGTATTCGCGCTGGCCAGGGCGGTGTCGTGGAGGGTCTGACCAAGAAATAACCACCTCAGCGTGGCTCACGTGACTGCGGTTCCGGGCATAGCGAGATGATCCCGTGATAGGCGCTGCCCGGGGCCTGCGGTGACGGTTATGCGGTTGTTGCTGGTTCGCCGGTCAGGCGGCGT
>DASTJM010000101.1:0-63422 GCA_035716545.1 Streptosporangiaceae bacterium | reverse complement strand
CACCCCGGTGTCGCTTCAACGACACCGGGGTGCCCCACCTGGTAAGCGGGCCGGGCTAGCACCCGGCTGCTGGCGTGGTTACTTGACCGTGACGGTCGCGCCAACGCCTTCGAGCACGGCCTTGGCCTTCTCCGCGGTCTCCTTATTGACCTTCTCCAAGATCTTGGAAGGCGCGGCGTCCACGATGTCCTTGGCCTCCTTGAGCCCGAGACCGGTTAGCGGCCGGACTTCCTTGATGACCTGGATCTTCTTGTCGCCGGCGGCTTCGAGGATGACGTCGAACTCGTCCTGCTCCTCGACCTCTTCGGCGACCGCGCCGCCGCCGCCGGCGGCCGGGCCTGCCATCGCGACCGGGGCAGCGGCCTTCACATCGAAGGTCTCTTCGAACTGCTTCACGAACTCGGACAGCTCGATCAGCGTCATCTCCTTGAACGCGTCGAGCAGGTCTGCTGAGCTGAGCTTCGCCATGGTGGTGCTTCCTCCGTCTAGCTTGTGCTTGGTCGTTCCTTGCGCGAGCGGGTGCTCAGCCCGCTTCGTCCTGTGGCGCGGCGTCTTGCGGCGCAGCGTCGGCTGGTACGGCGTCGGCTGGCGCTGCGTCGGCCGACGGTGCGTCGGATACCGCCGGAACCGAGTCCGCAGGTGCGGTCGCGGCCTTCTTCTCCTCCAGCGCGGCCATCAGGCGCGCCATCTGGACCGGCAGCGCCGCGAACGTCGCGGCCGCGTTGGCCATGGTCGCCTGGAACGCTCCCGCCAGCTTGGCGAGCAGGACGTCGCGCGACTCCAGGTCGGCCAGCTTGCCGATCTCCTCCGGGGTCAGCATCTTGCCGTCGAGGATCCCGCCCTTGATCACAAGCAGCGGGTTCGTCTTCGAGAAGTCCCGCAGGCCCTTAGCGGCCTGCACGACATCGCCGCCGACAAACGCGATCGCCGACGGTCCGACGAGCAACTGCGAGAAGTCAGCCGTGATTCCGGCGTCTTTCGCCGCGATCTTGGTGAGGGTATTCTTCACCACGGAGAAAGAAGCGTCCGCGCCCAGAGCCTGGCGTAGTTCCCTGACCTGGGCAACTGTCAGCCCTCGGTACTCGGTGAGCACTGCTCCCGATGAGTTGCTGAAGCGTTCGGTCAATTCGGCGACCGTCGCCTCCTTTACTGCCCTCGCCATGGGCATCCCTCCTGCCTAGGGGGAGTTCCGCACGCGCGGCTCCCCGCCGAAAAGTCAGCTTCGACAAAGGCCGCTAGGCTCGTCAGCCGCGAAAACGACGAACGCCCCGCGCAGGAAGCCCGGGGCGAGACCATGGTGCGCAACGCGCACGTAAGGCACAAACTCAGGTCACCTGCGTGGGCCGCCCGGTCACCCGGGCCTTCAGCCACCCCGCGCATGCGAGATGACAGCCAACGGTCTTTGGCGAGAGCAACGATACGGCTCCGACCCGCCAACCACCAAATCGGGATTCAGCATTAGCCCAGCGCACCCTCCGGCACCCGCCTAGCGTCCCGCAGCCCCGGCAAGCCCGGCAGTGGGACGCGGCGCGTGCCCGCGCTCCCAACGGCGCGCGTCCCAAAGTGCTCCCCCGCCAGCCCGGCAGTGGTACGCAGCGCTCCCCCGGTGTGCTTCCTCCGGTGGTCCGCAAGCCCGGCAGCGCATCGCAGCGCTCCCGAAGTATTCCCGCCAGCCCGGCTAGGCCACTACCCGCATGCGGACCAGCAGGCCGTTTCTAAGTCAGGCTGGCCAAATCAAAGGCTAGCTAGCGGCTGCTTCCTCGAGTTCGCCGGTCAGGCCTCTGGTCAGACCTGGATCGACCGGAACGCCAGGACCCATCGTGGTCGAGAACGTAACCTTCCTCAGGTAACGCCCCTTGGCGGCCGCAGGCTTGAGTCTGACGACCTCATCGATGGCGGCGGCGTAGTTCTCGACCAGCGCACGGTCGTTGAAGGATGCCTTGCCGATGATGAAGTGCAGGCTCCCATGCCGGTCGACCCGGAACTCGATCTTGCCGCCCTTGATGTCGGTCACGGCCTTGGCCACGTCGGCCGTCACCGTGCCGGTCTTCGGGTTCGGCATCAGGCCGCGCGGGCCGAGCACCCGGCCGAGCCTGCCGACCTTTCCCATCAAGTCAGGCGTGGCAACGACAGCATCGAAGTCAAGGAAACCGCCCTGCACGCGCTCGATCAGCTCATCGGAGCCGATGATGTCGGCGCCGGCGGCCTTGGCCTCCTCGGCCCGGTCGCCGACAGCGAAGACAAGCACCCTGGCGGTCTTGCCGGTGCCGTGCGGCAGGTTCACCGTGCCGCGAACCATCTGGTCAGCCTTGCGAGGGTCAACCCCCAGCCGGATAGCGACCTCGACAGTCGAGTCGAACTTAGTCGTCGAAGTCTTCCTGGCCAGGTCGACCGCCTGGGCTGGGGTGTAAAGCTTGGTCGAGTCGACCAGTTCGCCTGCCTTGCGATATGCCTTACTGCGCTTCATGAAAACTCTCCATCTCATCCAATAGCGGAGGAGTTCGTGGTCAGCGGGCCAGCGCCTGGCCCTGCCACTGAAAGCCCTGCCACTTCAGTCGGCGCGCGATCCGCGCACCGCAGTCCCGGTCAGCCTTCGACCGTAATCCCCATCGAACGCGCCGTGCCCGCAATGATCTTCTCGGCAGCCTCGACGCTCGTGGCGTTCAGGTCTGGCATCTTGACCTGGGCGATGTCCCTGACCTGGGCCGGAGTCATCTTGCCGACTTTGCTCTTGTGCGGCTCGGCGCTGCCCTTCTGCACGCCCGCCGCTTTCTTGATCAACTCGGCGGCCGGCGGAGTCTTGGTCACGAAGCTGAACGTCCGGTCTTCGAAGATCGTGATCTCGACCGGGATGATGTTGCCGCGCTGGCTCTCCGTCGCCGCGTTGTACTGCTTGACGAAGTCCATGATGTTGACGCCGTGCGGGCCCAGTGCCGTGCCAACCGGGGGGGCCGGTGTCGCCGCGCCGGCATTCAGCTGGACCTTGACGACCGCCGCGACCCTCTTTTTCCTCGGAGCCATCTGACTGCTATTCCTTCTTCTCTCTTGGAGCCATCGGACTGGTAGTCCTGTTTCGTAGTTCTGGCCTGCACCAGTCGTCAGATCTTGCTGACCTGATCAAACGACAGCTCGACCGGCGTCTCCCGGCCGAAGATCGACACAAGCACCTTGAGCTTCTGAGTATCGGGGTTGATCTCGCTCACTGTAGCCGGGAGGGTAGCGAACGGTCCGTCCATTACGGTCACCGACTGGTTGATCTCGAAGTCCACAGCCGCGGCGCGGAGGGTCTCGGCCTTCTTGGCGGCCTTCTCCTCCGGCACCGGCGCGAGCAGTGAGGTCACCTCGTCCAGGCTCAGCGGCGATGGCCGGCTCGACAACCCGACGAATCCGGTGACGCCAGGCGTGTTCCGCACTGCCGCCCACGACTCGTCCGTCAGGTCCATCCGGACGAGGATGTAGCCGGGCAGCACCTTCTCCTGCACCTGCTGCCGCTTGCCGCCCTTGACCTCGATGACCTCATGGGTCGGCACCTCGATCTGGAAGATGTAATCCTCCATGTTCAGCGACTGGGTGCGGCTCTCCAGGTTCGCCCTGACCCGGTTCTCGTATCCGGCGTAAGAATGCACGACGTACCAGTCGCCTGGCAGCCTGCGCAGTTCGGCCTTGAACGCCGCGATGGGGTCCGCGTCCTCATCGGCATCGAAGCCCGCCGCGCCTTCGACGCCTTCGACGTCCGCCGCGCCTTCGGCGCCCTCGACGTCCGCCGCGCCTTCGGCGTCCCGCGACTCGGCGACGTCGCTCGCTTCCTGGCCGGCCGTCGACATTTCGGGCTCGCCAAACGTGTCAGCCTGGCCGTCGCCAGCCGGCTGGCCGTCGTCCTGCAACTCGGACACGATTGCTCTTTCTCTCATCCTCGCGAGGATAAATCCGCACAGTTTGGCACGGTCCCGCGCGTACTCCGCTGGCCCGCGCCAGCCGGATCAGCGGCCGGGGCGCGCACCACCTCTTGTGATCATGCTGCCACGCTCAGCGCGCGGATAGTAAGTCCGCGCCTCGCCGTCAGCCGAAGACGGCGAACACCAGCTTCGTCAACCCGGTGTCGATGCCGGTCACGATGCCCACCATGACCAGGATGAAGATCACGGAAACGGTCGTGTAGGTGATCAGCTCCTTGCGCGTTGGCCAGATGACCTTCCGCAGCTCAGACCTGACTTCCCGCACGAAGACAACAGGAGTGGTGCGCTCCGGCTTTGCCGGGCTCTTGCCACCCGACTTAGCCGGCTTCCTGGTCTCCGGGCCACGTACCTGAGTCGCCATGTCCTCACCTGTAGCGCTATCGGCCGGCTGACGCCGGTGCAACCCGCTGGTCACGGGCTGACTCGCAGGGCAGGAGGGACTCGAACCCCCAACCGCCGGTTTTGGAGACCGGAACTCTAGCCAATTGAGCTACTGCCCTCTGTTTACTTGTACACCGTGTTTACTTGTACACCGTGTTCTTATATTCACTGCGGTTAATCCTGACGGTACTCCGCGACCTTGTCCGCAGCCTGCACACGCAGGCATGCTCACGCAGCCTGACGGAGGACCATCAGATCTGTAAGTGTACGTCGCCAACCGCCCTCGCGTCGAACCGCTCGGGCAGATGCGAAAATACTGAGCATGGCACCAGACACCCCCAGGCTCTCAGCTCGCATCTCAGCGATAGCGGAGTCACCCACGCTAGCTGTCGACGCCAAGGCCAAGGCCCTGCGGGCAGCTGGCCACCCGGTGGTTGGATTCGGGGCCGGCGAACCCGACTTCCCGACACCGGGCTACATCGTGGAAGCGGCGCGGCGCGCATGCACCGAGCCGCGCTTCCACAAGTACACCCCGAGCGCGGGCCTGCCAGAACTTCGTCAGGCCATCGCGGTCAAGACAGCACGAGACTCGGGCCTGGAGTGCTCGCCCAGTCAGGTGCTGATCACCAACGGCGGCAAGCAGGCTGTTTTCCAGGCGTTCGCGACGCTGCTTGACCCCGGCGACGAGGTACTGCTTCCCACTCCCTACTGGACTACCTACCCTGAGGCGGTCGCGCTGGCGGGCGGAGTGTGCGTGCCCGTGCTGACCGATGAGACCTCTGGCTACCTGACCTGCGTCGAACAGCTGGAGGAGCATTGCACCCCCAGGACCAAGGTGCTGCTGTTCGTCTCGCCGTCGAACCCGACCGGCGCCGTCTACCCGCCTGAACTGGTCACCGAGATCGGCAAGTGGGCGGTCGAGAAGGGCCTGTGGGTGATCACCGACGAGATCTACGAGCACCTGGTCTACGGCGCGGCCAAGTTCAGCTCGATTCCCGTCGTGGTGCCGGAGATCGCCGAGCGCTGTGTTGTGCTCAATGGAACTGCCAAGACTTACGCCATGACGGGATGGCGGGTTGGCTGGATGATCGGCCCGCTCGACGTCATCGCGGCAGCCGCCAACTTGCAGTCACACGTCACGTCCAACGTCTGCAACGTGGCTCAGGTCGCGGCGCTCGCCGCCGTGTCCGGCGACCTGTCGGCCGCTGCTCGCATGCGAGAGGCATTCGACCGGCGCCGGCAGCGCATGACTTTCTTGCTGAACGAAATCCCCGGGGTGATCTGCCCGCTTCCAGAGGGGGCGTTCTACTGTTACCCGAGCGTGAAAGGCCTGCTCGGCAAGCAGCTCGCAGGCAAGCGAATCACAAGCTCGGCCCAGCTCGCCGAAATCATGCTCGATGAGGCCGAGGTCGCCGTCGTCCCGGGCGAGGCGTTCGGGACACCCGGATACTTCCGGCTGTCGGCCGCGCTAGCGGACACCGACCTGGAAGAAGGGCTCGCCCGGATGGCCAGCTTCTTGTCTGCGGCACGCTAGCCGGATGGCCAGACGGCTCGACCTGCTTCCCAAGGCCCACCTGCACCTGCATTTCACCGGCTCGATGCGGCGCCGCACGCTGATCGAGCTGGCGACGGCGCAAGGGATCAGGCTGCCCGAGGCGTTTACGGCGGACTGGCCACCATTGCTGCGTGGCACCGACGAGCGCGGCTGGTTCAGGTTTCAGCGGCTGTATGACAGCGCGCGGGCCGTCCTGCGCACCAAGGCTGATGTGCGCAGGCTGATCACTGAGCTGGCGCAGGACGAGAAGGCCGAGGGTTCTGGCTGGCTCGAGTTCCAGGTGGACCCGTCGGGGTACGCAGCCAGGTTCGGCGGGCTAACGGCATTCACCGAACTCGTGCTCGAGTCGACGGCCGCGGCTGCCAGCGCCGCCGGGATCGGCATGAGCGTGATTCTCGCGGCGAACCGGACCAGGCATCCGCTCGACGCCCGTACTATCGCGCGGCTCGCGGCCGCCTGCGCTGGGCATGGCGTGATCGGGTTCGGCTTGTCGAACGACGAGCGACGCGGGGTGACCGCCGACTTCGCTCCGGCGTTTCGGATCGCTTCAAGGGCTGGCCTCATCGCGGTACCGCACGGCGGCGAACTCGAGGGCCCCCAGAGCGTTCGCGCGTGCCTTGACCTGCTGCGGGCCGACCGGATCGGTCACGGGGTAGCGGCAGCTGGTGATGCGGCCCTGCTCGACCGGCTTGCCCAGCGCGGGGTGACGCTCGAGGTCTGCCCTGCGTCCAACGTGGCGCTCGGGGTCGCCGCGAGCCCGGCGGATGTTCCGCTGATCAAGCTGCTGCGCAGCGGAGTGAGCATCGCGCTCGGTGCCGATGACCCCCTGCTGTTCGGCACCCGGCTCACGGCGCAATACGAGCTGGCCAGAGGGGTGCACGGGCTCAGCGACGCTGAACTGGCCGAGCTAGCCAGAATGTCGGTGCGCGCCTCGGTGGCACCAGAGAGGGTGCGGGCCTCCTTGCTGGCAGGCATCGACACCTGGCTGGCCACCCCGGAGTAGCCCAACCCTGCGGAGTAACCCAACCCCGGAGTAGCCCAACCCCGGAGTAGCCCAACCCGGGAATAGCCCAACCCGGCTCGGCGACAACCGGCTCGGCTACAGCAGCGTTGTGCCACTGATGCCGACGGCGAGGCTAGGAGTTGCGTGCCAGGAGCTGCGCGACTAGAAACTGCGGGGCTACGAGCGTTGTCTAGAGCCGCACACCGACGAGCGTCGGCTCGTTCGTCAGCACCACGCCGAACGCCTGCCGCACGCCGGCCGCCACCTCCCTGGCCAGCCCGAGCAGGTCGGCCGTAGTGGCACCATCGTTGTTGGTCAGCGCCAGGGTGTGCTTGCTCGAGATCCGGGCGCCGCCCGGCCCCTGGTAGCCCTTGCCGAATCCGGCGTGCTCGATGAGCCAGCCAGCCGGCACCTTCACGCTACCGCCGTCGGCCGCGAACCTGGGCACTTTGACGCCGGGTGTCCTGGCGGCAGCCCGGGCTTCGACGTCTGCGAGCTGAGCTTGACCGAGCACGGGGTTGGTGAAGAAAGAGCCGGCGCTGAACGTATCCGGGTCGGCGGCATCGAGCAGCATCCCCTTGCCACGGCGCAGCTCGAGTACGGTCTGCCTGACGTCGGCGAGCGGCGCCTGCTCACCGACGCTAATCCCGAGTCGCGCGGCTAGTTCGGCGTACCTGACCGGAGCCGACATCGGGTCGCGACGCAGCGAGAACGTCACGTCGATCACGATGAACCGGCCGGTGGGGCCAGCGGCCTCCCCATGCCTGACTGGCGCCGGCGGCCAGCCCGCCGTCTTGAAAATGCTGGTCCGGTAGCCGAAGCCGCACTGGACGCCGGTCAGCGTGGTCAGCGCCCCTGCCGCTCGGTCGAAGACCGTCACCGTGCTGACTGTCGACGCGACTTCCTGGCCGTAGGCACCGACGTTCTGGATCGGAGTCGCGCCGGCCAGTCCCGGGATGCCGGCCAGGCATTCAATCCCCGCCAGCTTCTCGGCGACCGCCCAGTCGACCAGCCGGTCCCAGGGTTCACCGGCGGCGACGGTCACTAGCACCTGCTCATCAGCATCAGTGACCGACACGCCCCCAGCGGTAACTCGGATCACCGTGCCGGGGAACCCGGCATCGGCGATGACCAGGTTGCTGCCGCCGCCCAGGACGAGCAACGGCTCACCGGCGCGATCAGCCTCGCGCACGCTGTCAATGACCTGGTCGGCCTCACTGACCTCGATGAACCGTGCGGCGGGACCGCCCAGCCGCAAGGTTGTGTATCCGGCGAGGGAAACCTGCTCAGTTCGATGTACTGGCACCAGCCGAGCCTACGGCCTGATCATGAACGCGAGCCGCTGATCATGGTAAGGGCGCGAGGCGGCTGCGGCAGCTGCGACGCATGTCGATCAGGCAGCAGCACGGTACCTCACCTGCGACAAGACCGGGGCCCGCGATCCTGATCATGGCCGCAGCAGTTCGGCTGCCACGACCCGCGACGACCAGCTAGAGCTACGGGAGCTTGACCACGGCGCGGGCGCGGGTGAGGACCTTGGATTCGGCAGACCTGGCGGTCAAGGCCAGCGCGACCCGATTGTCGTCGAGCTTTTCTTCCACCTTGGCGCTCACGGTGACGGTCGCGCCGGTGTCGTCGTCGGGGACGACCACGGGCGCGGAGAACCGGACACCGAACTCGAGCAGCCGCGCCTTGGGCCCGGCCCAGTCGGTCACGTAGCGTCCTGCCTGCGCCATCGTGAACATCCCATGCGCGATCACGTCGGGCAAGCCGACCGACTTGGCAATGCGCTCATTCCAGTGGATGACGTTGAAGTCGCCTGAGGCGCCGCAGTACCGGACCAGGCTCAGCCTGGTTACGGGATAGTTCACGGCGTCGAACTCGGCGCCGACCTCAACCTCGTCGTAGCTGACCTGATCGCTCATGCCGCGCCGCCCCGCTCAACCAGCGTCGAGTAGGCGGTGCAGATGTGCTCGCCATCGACCGTGCGGAGCACGCTCTGCGTTGTCATCATCGAGTTCCTGCCGACGTCCCTGATCGTCGCGATCGTCACCTCAGTGGTGACGACATCGCCGGCAAGCAGCGGCCTGGCATACTCGAACCGCTGCTCACCGTGCACGACCATCGCGTAGTTCAGGTTCAGGCCCGGGTCCGCGAGCACCTGGATGCTGCTCGCGTAGGTAATGACGTTCGGGAACGTCGGCGGCGCGATCACGTCGGGATAGCCCGCTTCCCGGGCAGCAGCCTTGCTGCGGTACAGCGGGTTGCCGTCACCTATCGCGTCGGCGAACTCGCGCACCTTCTCCCGGCTTACCTCGTAGGGCTCACCAGGCGGGTACACCTTGCCGAGGTAGTCGGGATTGATCGCCATGCGACTAGCGAGTCTCGCGGTGCGGCTGGTGCTTGCGGCAGTTCGGGCAGTACTTGCTCAGCTCGACGCGGTCCGGGTCGTTACGCCGGTTCTTCCGCGTGATGTAGTTGCGGTGCTTGCACTCCTGGCAGGCCAGGGTGATCTTGGGCCTGATATCGGTCGCGGCCACTGTGGAGTGCCTTTCTTCGGTATGGATATTCCCAGCTGGCCTCGGGGCGGATCCGCCCGCTGGCCTACCTGCTGAACAGCCAGGGCTAGCGCCCCATTCCCGGCTGGACACACGCTAGGTACCGGCCAGGTGTTCGTAGCGGAGGCCGGACTTGAACCGGCGACACAGCGATTATGAGCCGCTTGCTCTGCCTGACTGAGCTACTCCGCCGCCAGACCATCATGCCGCGCCTGGACAGCGCGGTGAGGTCAGCTGATCCTAGCCCGGCCACATCCGCCGGGCCCGACTAGCTTACAGGGATTTCGGCGACATGGCGCGCAGCCCGGCGCCGCCAGTGTTCGATATGCCAGGACGGGTCAGTCATTCAAAGTCCGGTGGAACTGGCCCAATCCGATCTGGCCAGCTGACCGAATAGGTGTCGATGGACGCACACGATATGCGGCCGGCCGGTGCAGGTCCTGGTCTTCCGGAGGGGAAAGACCGGGGCCTGAACGGTCTTCTCACCCTGGTAGCCAAGGGC
Source organism: Streptosporangiaceae bacterium (assembly GCA_035716545.1). Lineage (GTDB taxonomy): Bacteria > Actinomycetota > Actinomycetes > Streptosporangiales > Streptosporangiaceae > Chersky-822. The sequence continues at coordinate 53,467 of DASTJM010000101.1, read as the reverse complement.
GACGAGCGCGCGTTCGCGAGCGTCTACGACCAGCTCGCGGGGCCGGTCTACGGCCTGGTCCGCCGGGTCGTGCGCAACGCGGCGCAATCTGAGGGAGTCGCGCAGGAAGTGCTGCTCGAGGTCTGGCGTGCCGCCTCCCGCTTCGACCCTGCCAAGGGAAGCGCGGTCACGTGGGTCATGACGATCGCGCATCGTCGGGCTGTTGATCGCGTGCGCTCTGCCGCCGCGGCCACCGAGCGAGAGCAGCGCATCGCCCGGTCCTCCGAACCTCGCGACGACGTCGCCGATGCAGTGGAAGCGACCCTCGAGCACGAGCGAGTGCGACGGTGCTTGCAAGGGGTCACCGAGTTGCAGCGCGAATCGATCACCCTGGCCTATTACGGCGGCTACTCCTATCGCGAGGTCGCCGCGCTGCTTGGCAGCACGCTCGGCACGATCAAGACGACCGCCGCCTGACCAGCTGCGCGACAGCGTGCTTGCGGCGATCTCGCGAACCCGCCAGCTGCCGCCGGTCGTCGAGCCGGACGCCGCGCCGCACCCCGAGACTTCGCGTGCCAGGCAGCCAAGGCTGGCGACGACCCTCGCTTTGGTTCTCGGCACGGCCAGCTCCGCCGCAGCGATCGCGCTAGCGATCACCCTGCACTCGATCGTCGCCGTAGGCGGCGGGCAAGTCACCGCCGCCCACTGGCCGGGCCGCTGACCAGCCCCGGGGCGATTCCACCCGCCGCAGCGCCCCGGCAAACTGTCTAGCGGCTGGCCCACCGATGGCCCAAAGGTGGCGCTGGAGCGCCACGGATGTCCCAAAGGTGGGCCTCAGTACGAGACAGGGCGGTCCCGGTGGCGGCCCGGGACCGGGGTGTGGCCGGCGCCGCGTGTGCTTTTTCGAGGTCGGCTCGGGCTGGTGGCGTTCTTTCAGGCCGGGGGTGTCGGTGTCGCGGTGTGGCGGCCGTCGTCTTTGCGGGAAATACCCCGGTGAGCTGCGGTTATCCTTCCTGGCCCCGGGCTCAGGACCGCCCGGGCTCAGGACCGCCCGGGCTCAGGATTGCCCGGGCTCAGGATTGCCCGGGTACCAGGCCGTCGGCCACGGCATGAGCATGCAGGTCAGGGCACGATCAAATTAGCTAAGCGGGCATTGCGCGAAAATCACCGCAAACCCGGCGACACCTGGCACGAACGCGACCTGACCGCAACAGGCGGACGCCTGGGGTGCGCGGGGGCTAACACTCGACGACGTTCAAGGCTAGGCCGCCTCGGGCGGTTTCCTTATATTTGTCCTTCATGTCCGCGCCGGTCTCGCGCATCGTCTTGATCGCCTTGTCGAGCGAAACATAGTGCGAGCCGTCGCCGCGCACGGCCATCCGGGCCGCGGTGATCGCCTTGACCGAGGCGATCGCGTTCCGCTCGATGCACGGGATCTGCACAAGCCCGCCCACGGGGTCGCAGGTCAGCCCGAGATTGTGCTCGACGCCGATCTCGGCGGCGTTCTCCACCTGCTCAGGCGTGCCGCCGAGCACCTCGGCAAGGCCCGCGGCTGCCATCGAGCACGCTGAGCCGACTTCGCCCTGGCAGCCGACCTCGGCCCCGGAGATACTCGCGTTCTCCTTGAACAGCACTCCGATCGCCGCCGCGGTCAGCAAGAACCTGACCACGCCGTCCTCGTCGGCGCCAGGCACGAAGCGCGTGTAGTAGTGCAGCACGGCCGGGATGATGCCGGCCGCCCCATTCGTGGGCGCGGTCACTACGCGCCCGCCGGCCGCGTTCTCCTCGTTGACGGCCAGCGCGAACAGCGTGACCCACTCCATCGCGTAGAGGGGATCGCCCGCATCCGGGGAACTCTCAAGCGTCTCCGCAAGCTTGCGGGCGCGGCGCTTGACCTTGAGGCCTCCGGGCAGGACTCCCTCGGCACGACAGCCAGCCGCGACGCACTCCCGCATGACCGACCAGATCCTCAGCAGTCCTGACCTGACCTCGGCCTCGTCCCTGCGGACCAGTTCGTTAGCCAGCATCACCCCGCTGATCGGCAGCCCGGCCCCCCTTGCCTGCGCGAGCAACTCCGAAGCGCTCTTGAACGGGTAGGGCACCGTGACCGCGTCGGGCACGAGCGACGGGCCCGACGCGTGCTCCTGATCGAGCACGAACCCGCCGCCCACCGAGTAGTACGTGCGCTGGCTCAGCTCGGAACCGTCAGCCGAAAAGGCAGCGAAAACCATCGCGTTGGAGTGGAACGGCAACCGCTTGCGCCGGTGCAGCACCACATCCTCATCGACGTCGAACGCGATCTCGCGCGAGCCCGCCAGCGCCAGCCGCCCGGTGGCACGCGCTCGCTCGATGCTCGGCTGGGCCGCAGCCGGGTCTACCGTCTCCGGGTGCTCTCCCCGCAGGCCGAGCACGATCGCCGGGACGCTGCCGTGCCCGTGCCCGGTCGCGCCGAGCGAGCCGAAGAGCTCGACCCGGACTCGGGCGACCTGGTCGAGCGCGCCGTCGGCACCTAGCGAATCGACAAAGAGGCCCGCTGCCCGCATCGGCCCGACGGTATGCGAACTGGACGGCCCGATCCCGATCCTGAACAGGTCGAACGCGCTAATCGACATCGTTCCCGTAGCGCCGCCTGCCTGGATGGCCAGCTCCGCGGGCCCAGCGGCCCCGAGCGGCCCGAGTACCTTCATCGGCGTACCTTCTCCCCGTCCGGGTCGAACGGCGGGCGCAACGAGATTGTCGCCCCGCTGATCTGACCGCCAACGCTGACCTGACACCTACCCGCTTTGATGAAGCCGGGTGTCAGTTCCCGCATGAAGGCACGGTACGCCTTCTCCGGGCAAAGCGACTCGATCGGATACCCGGCATTGATCGCCCCAACTGCCTCGTTGCCGAGGCCGCCACTGGCGGGCAGCCGCCTGCTGATGTCATCGAGGTCGCGCTCGGCCTTTGCCGCACCGGCGAACAGCAAGAACTCCTCCGCCGCCACCCCGGTCACCGTGACGTCGGCCTCGTACCGGCCGCTCGCGTTCAGCATGCCGGCGCAGACCGTGCGGCCCGAAGCCACGTCCACGTTCGCGATGCAAAGCCATCGCAGCGCGGCCAGCGCCTGCGGCCCGCTGACCAGGTACTTGGCGAACGAGGACCGATCGAACACCGCCACGGCACAGCGGGTCGCCTGCTGCTCCGCGACCGAACACGGCAGCCAGTTCGGCTTTCCCCAGGAGTATTCAATGACTGGCTGCTGCCCAGACGGCGCGAAGGCATTCGCGCGCTCCCAGCCCATCTTCGAGCCAAAGCAGGCGCCTGCCCGCTCAAGCAGGTGATGACTGGGAGAACGCCGCAGCGGCCTGGCGCTGACCAGCCCGCGGTTCGGCCACGGGGTCGCGTAGTGCAGGCCGAGCACCTCACCGACCCGGTCGCGCTGCCAGCGGTTGCTGCCGTTGAAGCCGGCGAACCGCCTGATGTCCCCGACAGACAGCTCGCAGCTCTCCGGGCCGTTGCAGAGCCTATGACTACTACTTGCACCCGAGCGGGAGAGATAGCGGGGTCGTCCCCGCTTGGCCGGTACTGTGCCTGGTGGGGTAGCCCGGGGCCGGTGTCCCGAGCTCCCCCACCAGACTCTCCGTCCCCCGGAGTAAGTTCAGTCATCCCGTCCCCCAGAGTAAGTTCAGTCACCGCGCACTACCTCATCGAGCAGCCGGGCAAACAAAGGCGAGGTAGAGCCCTCGACGGCATCGTCGAACCGCTCGGCGGCTTGCGGCTTGCGGCTTGCGGCTTGCGGCAGGCCAGGGGGACGCGATCGCTTCCGGCCAGTCACGCCAGGTGACCGGCTCCCGACCGAGCAGCAGCTCGCCGCCTGGCTTGGCGTCAGCCGCATGACCTTTGCGGCACGCGCTCGCCGAACTTGCCCAGCGAGGGCTAGTGACGCGAACAGTCGGCCGGTCAGGCGGCACGTTCGTGGCGGAGCGTGAGGTAGAGCAGGATGCCACCGTGCTGGCGGGGTTCTCCGAGCAACTGCGCCGGCACGGGCTGGTGGCGGGCGCGCGCGTGCTGGCCGCGACGGAGAACCCGGTCGGCGCGGCAGCGTCGGCGGCGGCGGAGATCCCGGCCGGCGCGGCAGCGTCGGCGGCGGCGGAGATCCCGGCCGGCGAGGCCGTGTACGAGGTGCGGCCGGGCAGCCGGGCGGCCGGGCGCCGGGCGGCCGGATTAGCGGAAAGAGCCCGCGGTCAGGCCGGTGACTATGCGGCGCTGGGCGACGAGGACCAGCGCGGCGATCGGGATCGAGACGATCACCACCGCCGCGTCGATCAGGTTGTAGAACACCTGGAACTGGCTCTGCCCGAACGTCACGATCGCCAGCGGCGCGGTGAAGTTAGGGAACGTGTAAAGGAAAGATACCGCGAACGCGAAGTCATTCCAGGCCAGGATGAAGGACAAGATCCCGGCGGTGAAGACGGCCGGGATGGCGACCGGCACGACGACCTTGCGCAGGGCGGTGAGCCTGGTCGCGCCGTCTACCCGTGCGGCTTCCTCCAGCTCGATGGGGACCTGATCGAAGAAATTCTTGAGCAGCCAGGTCGAGATCGGCAGCGTGTACACCAGGTACACGATGATCAGCGGGTAGATGTTGTCGAGTATCCCGAGGTTCTTGAACAGCAAGAACAGCGGCCCGATCATCGCCAGCACCGGGAAGAACCCGGCGAGCAGGATAAAGGCCAGGATCGCCCCGGCGCCGCGGACGTTCAGCCGGGCCAGCGCGTAGCCGGCGGTCGTCGCGACGACGATCGTCACCAGTGTCGCGCCGAGTGCCACGATGACGCTGTTGACGAGCGGGTGCAGGAAATTCTGCTGGGTGAACACGTTGACGAACGCGCTGCCGGACAAGTGCGACGGCACGACGCCATTCTGGCCGCCGACGCCTGCCGATACCTGGGCGTTGGACTCAAGTGAGGTGCGCAGCACCCAGTAGAACGGGAAAAGCGCGATCAGCACGACCACGATCACGGCCAGGTAAAAGAGCGCTTTCCGAACAAGCCCCCCGGCGCCGCCGCTCATGCCGATGACCTGAAGGCCCGGACGTACCCCCAGGAAACGATCAGTGCTAGCACGACGAGCAGCACGGAGATCGCTCCTCCGAGGCCGAAGTTCGTGGCGTCGATGAACGTGTTGAAGTTCAGGAACGACAACGTCTGCGTTGAGTTACCCGGCCCGCCGCCGGTCATGATGTAGATGACGTCGAAGACCAGCAGTGCCTGGAGGGTGCGGAAGATCAGTGCGACCATGAGCGCGGGCTTGATCATCGGGAGCGTCAGCCGGCGGAACTGCTGCCAGGCGCTTGCCCCGTCAACGCGCGCGGCCTCGTAGATCTCATTCGGGATCACCTGCAGCCCGGCGAGCAAGATGATCGCGACAAAGGGGATATTCTTCCAGGAGTCAGCGACGAAGATGACGGCCCACGAGCGCCACACGCTGGCATTCAGCCAGGTCAGGCTCGCCCAGGCCGGATGAATGGCGCTCAGGAAGTAGTCCACGAACCCAGCCCTCGGGTCGAACATCGTCTTCCACAGCGTGGCGGACACGACGGTCGGCACGGCCCAAGGCACCAAGATCGCGGCGCGCAGCACGCCCCGGCCGCGGAACTTCTTGTTCAGCATGACCGCGAGGCCCAGCGCGACGACCACGTCGAACACCACTGTCACGATCGTGAAAATGATCGTACGCTCCAGCGCCGCCAGCCAGAGCGGCGAGCCGAACATCGAGGTGTAGTTCGACGCACCGACGAACTTGTGCGGCAGGCCCGCGTCGCTGAGGTTGTCGAAGTGCAGCGAGTTCCACACGTTCGAGACCAGCGGTACCGCCGTGACCGCCAGCAGCAAGATCACCACTGGCGCGACCAGCAGGTATCCAAGACGGCGCTCAGAGCCGGGCCGGGCGCCGGCCGCAGGGCGTGAACCCCGCGGCCGGCTCCGGCGGTCGGCCGCAGTGGCCGCCATCAGCCGATCACCCGGCTACTTGCCTGCACCGGCGTCATTCCTGATCGTCGGTGCCTCCGACGCCAGCGCCGCCGCAGGTGACTTCGTGTTCGCGAAGACCTCGGACAGCATCACCTGCAGGTCGTTCGACACCTGCAGGTAGTTCGGGCTGACCGGCCGCGGCGTCGAGAAATTGTTGAGCGTCTTGACGTTCTGGAAATACGGCGCCTTGGCGTACAGCGCCGAGGTGTAGGCGCTAGGCAGCGAGGGCGGATCACCCGTCGCGATGGCCCTGGCCGTCTCCACGCTCGGGCTTGTCAGGTACTGGATGAGCTTCCAGGCGGCCGCCGAGTGCGCCGTCTTGGCGTTGATCGCGAGCATCTCGCCGCCAAGCGCCGACCCAGGAGTGCCTCCAGGACCAGCGGGGAAAGGTATGTATCCCACGTTGCCTTTGACCGGAGCCGACGTCGCGAGCGATTCGACAAAGGGATAGTTGATGGAGAACGCGGCATGACCGGATACGAACTCTGACTCCACGTTGCCTTCGGTCCAGCCGGTCACGGCGGTCGGCGCGATGTGGTACTTGTAAATCGTATCGTGGAGCCAGGTCAGCGCTGCCTTGTTACCCGAGGTGTCCACGTTGCCCGGGTCCAGGCTGCCGCCGAAGGCCGAATCGATCGTGAGGAAGGCAGTAATCGCGCCCTCGTACTTCGAGCCTTCGAAGGCGAGCCCTTCCTTGAGCGACTTGTCTTGCTTCAACGCTTTCTGAGCGTCGGAGATGACCTCAGCCGGGCTGGTCGGCGGGGTCTTGATCAGGTCGGTCCGGTAATAGAGCCCTTCCGGGTTGTCGAACCAGGGGACCGCGTAAGGCTTGCCGTCAAAGGTTCCCGCCGCCACCTCATGGGGGAAGAACTGGCTCATGTCCGGGTTGAGCTGAGCCAGATTCAGCACCCAGCCTGCCTGGGCGAACTTCGCCGGGTAAGTGACGTCAGATTCAAAAACATCAGGGGTGGTCGCACCCGCGATGAAGGAGTGCTCCAACTGCGACAGGTACGTCGTCGAGTCCGGCGAAAGCACGTCAATCTTGACGGTGATATTCGGGTTGGCCTTCTCAAAGGCGTTGATAGCCTTCTGCGTTTCCTGGCCCTCGGTGCCGAGACCGGATTCAGCGAAAACGATGGTCTGCTTGGCGTTGCCCGAAACTGGCTTGGACGACCCTGAACCAGAGCAGGCCGCCAGCACGAGAGCGAGCCCGGCGAGCGGCGCGACCACGATTACGGCCCTGCGACGTCCGATCCTCGGTGCTACCTGCACAACGGCTCCCTTCTGGCGCGCTTAGCTAGCACGGCAGCGCCATCCGTTCCGATGATCTTGGGTGGGGGTTCACGCGCCTAGACTTGTACCGCGCCAGAAGTGAACGAAACCTGAATCACCCGCTATTTCGTATCACCGCTGGCCGGCTATCGCTAACCCGGTCTGCTGTGCGGCCAGCGCCCTGGCGCGCCGCTAATCGCCCAGGTCGACGATCGCGGCCACCGGACCGCCGCCATCTGGTCCCTGATGCGCGGCCGACACCGATACGAACACGGCCGGGTCACCGGTCACGGCGGCGGCTACGCCGCCCACGCACGCCTTGATCTGGCGGTGCCAGTGCACGTCTGAATCGTCGAGCATCGCGTTGCGGCGGCCGCGCACCTGGCCGTCCTGGCTGGCCTCGCACTTGAGGAACACATTGACCAGCTTCCCGGCCAGGTCGGAGGCATGCGGTCGTTCTGGCAGCGCAAGCCCGGCATCGCGAATAGCCGCCCAGATCCCGTCGCAGTCGAGCGCGTCCCGCATCACCGAATGGCCGATCCGGTACCTGCCGCCGACCCCGCGCGCGTTGCCGGCCACGACCACCTGTGCCCGGTCAAGCTCGACGCCGGACGAGCAGGACGCCACGGCCGAATACAGCGAGCGGTTATGCAAGACGTCGGCGTCGGAGGGCGGGTCGATTTCCCCGAGAGCGACCGCGATGCCGAGTGCGGTGCAGCCGTTGGACAAGTCCATTGACTCGTGCGTGTTCTCGGTCCAGACTGTCTGGCCCCGGCTCTTGGCGTCGGAAATCGTGTGGATGGTCAGCAAGGGCGTCTTGGTCTGCACGTAGTGCACGTCAGCCGGGTCAGTGATGCCGGCCCGCTCCATCGCGGCCTTGACCGCCGCGGCGACTTTCGTGATCATCGCGGTCCGCCCGATGTCCTCGGGCAGCAGCCGATCGCTCATCGCGAATCCTACGGTGAGCCTGGGCTCGTCGGTTTCGGCCGCCCGCTCCCGCGGCACCGTAGCGAAGATCGTCGCGTGCGGGCTGATCACCCCGTCGGTGCCGCCCGACCAGACGATCGGGATCTGCCTGACCTCGTCCGCGCCGCGGCTGCCTTTCGCCGTGAGCACCTCGCGGAACGCCCGGTCGGCCAGCAGCCTGGTGTAGTCGTTGACCCCGCCGTTGCCCTCGGTCTTGCCGATGACCGCGATCACCCGGTCGGCTTCGAGTACGCCGGCGTCGATCAGGTTGGCCAGCTCGCTCGCGTCGGAGACGTTGTGCAGGGGGACTTTGCGCACCTCAATGGGCTCGGACAACGGTCACTCCTTCGCTGTGCCTTATTGATCGCGACGCCGCAGCCAGGCACGGATGCTGTCGCCGTGCTGATCAAGCAGGGGAGGCGGCGCGTGCCCGGTCCGGCCGCCGCTGTCGAAGCGCAACGGCGGGCCTGGCACCGTGATCTGGCCGAGCGCGGCATGCTCGACGTCGATCAGCAACCCCTGCGACCTAGTCTGCTCCCACGCGTATACCTCTTCCAGATCGCGAACCTTACCAGCGGGAATGCCCAGGCCGGCGAGTACGTCGAGTACCTCGGCCGCCGTGGCTTCGCTGAAGGCCGCGTCCACCGCCGCGTTGACCGCGTCCTTGTCGGCGACCCGCTCGCGATTGCTCGCCCACTGCGGCCTGTCGAGGCCGAACGCGGGAGCGAACCGGCCCCACAGCGCGTCGTTGGCAACGGCGATCTGGACGAATCCGTCGGCTACCCGGTACAGGCCGTAAGGGCAGATCGACGGGTGGAAGTTGCCGGTGGTGCGAGGCAGGTCACCGGCGACTGTAAAGCGCGTGCCGTGGTAGGCGTGCGCGCCGACCACGGCGGCGAGCAGGCTCGTCCGCACCACCTGCCCGCGCCCGGTGCGCGTCCGCTCCACCAGCGCGGCGGCCACGCCGTACGCGCCGTATACCCCGGCCAGGATGTCACCGACGGGCAGGCCGCATCGCGTCGGCTCGTGGGGCGACGGGCCGGTCACCGACATCAGTCCGCCCTCGCCCTGGGCGATCTGGTCGTAACCAGGCCGGCTCCCCTCGGGACCGTCGTGCCCGAACCCGGTGATCGACAAGATCACCAGACCAGGGTTGATCTCATGCAGCCGCGCCACGCTGAACCCGAGCCGGTCGAGCACGCCGGGCCTGAAGTTCTCGATCAGCACGTCAGCCCGTTCTACGAGCGCGGTCAGCACCTCGCGCCCGTCGCCTGACTTGAGATCGCAGGCGATGGACTCCTTGTTCCTGTTGCAGGACAGGAAGTAGGTCGCGTGCTCGTTCCCGTCGCTCCCGCGCACGAACGGCGGCCCCCAGCCCCGGCTCTCGTCGCCCTCTGGCGACTCGACCTTGATCACGCGCGCCCCCAGATCCCCGAGCATCATCCCTGCATGCGGCCCGGCCAGTGCCCGGGACAGGTCGATGACGAGGACGCCGTCCAGCGGGGCGCTCATAGCCAGTCCACGTCTGCCGACGGAACTCCGGCGAGCCTTCGATAGCCAGGGCCGCGATCGAAGAACGGCTCGGGCTGGCTGCGCTGTGCCCTGATTTTCCTTCGCAACGAATTCGTCTCCGTAATGTCTGCGGCCGGCGCATCTGGTGGTCCGGTGATCACGACGCCGTAGTCGCTGGCCGCTCCCTCGCGCGAGACCTTGCCCGAGGCGACGTCACGGACGACCGACTCGACTAGGCGGTCGAGCGGGTCACCCCAGCCGCCTCCGCCCGTGGTGCGGATCCTGATCAAGGTGCCAGCGGGGACCGGCTCAGCGTCGGCGAGCGCGTCAGCGAATTTTTCATCCTTGGTGCTGGGGTTAATGGTGACCTCGAACGGGCGACCGGCCTTTCCGCCGTTGACGCCCCAGCAGGACAGGATCGAGCGATCGGCGATGGACATGAAATAGCCGTCGGTCAGCATCCGGATGACCTTCTCATACCCCAGACCACCGCGGAACTCGCCAGGTCCGCCTGAGTCGATGGCGAGGCCGAGACGTTCGACGATGAAAGGGAATCGCGCTTCTGAGAACTCGGCCGGCAGGTTACGCGAGTCGGGCACCACGTGGATCGTATCCTCGCCATCCGCGTAGTGCCGGCCCCCCGAGCCGCCGCCAAGCACCTCGCGCATCAGGTAGGGCTCGCCATTCTGATCGGCGCCGTACACGCCGGTGTAGCGGATCGTCTCCTGGTCGGCCGGCATCCGCCCGCCGACCGCCTTGGCGAGCACCCCGGCCAGCACTCCGAGCAGGCGCAAGATCACGAAGGTGCGGGCGTTCGTCGGGGCGGGGAAGATCGGGGTCAGGAGGGTGCCCGGTGGCGGGAACTTGAGTTCAAGCAGCTCTACGACGCCTTCGTTGACGTCGAGTTCGGCCATGCGTTCTGGCGTGTCGGCGAGGTTCCTCAGGATGGGCGCCAGCCATTTGGCCAGGAAATTGCCGTCGGCGTAGTCGCCGCAATGATTGATCGGGCCCTTGGCCTGGGGGCCGGTGCCGGTGAAGTCGAGTATGAGCTTCGGTCCGTGGTCATCGCTGGTCCTGGTGAGCGTGATCCGCTGGGCGTGCAGCCTGGGCGGGTCAACGCCGTCATGCTCGGCGTAGTCCTCCCAGGTCCAGGTGCCCTCGGGAATCTTGGCCAGGATCTCGCGGCGGAACGTGGCCGCCGTGTTCGCGACGATCGCGTCGAAGCATTGCTCGACTTGGTGCTGGCCGTAGCGGTCGAACAGCTCGCCGAGCCTTCGTGCGCCCATGAGACAGGCGGCGCATTCCGACTCCAGGTCAGCGGCGAGCGACTCAGGCATGCGCGAGTTGCGGGTCATGATTTTCAGCACGGCCGCGTTGGGGCCGGTCGCGTCGCGGAGCTTGATCGGCGGCACCATCAGGCCCTCTTCGAACACGCTGGTCGCCCGGCTCGGCATCGAGCCTGGCACGGCACCGCCGATGTCGTCGTGGTGGCCGAATGCCTGGACGAAGGCGACGACTCTCGGCCCGCCTCCCTGGCCGCCCGCATGGAACACCGGCACGGTCACGCACAGATCGGGCAGGTGGCCGATGCCGCCCTCTGAGGAGTAGACGTCATTGTGGAAGTAGACGTCGCCCGGGCGCATCGTGTCCATCGGGAAGTCGCGGACGATCGGGTGGACCAGGGAGCTGTAGGAGCGGCCGGTCAGCTTGCGCAGCAGCCGGTCGTGGATGCCCGCACGAAAATCGTGAGCGTCGCGCACCATCGGGCTCCTGGCCGTGCGCCCGATGGCGGTCTCGACTTCCTTCTCGATCGAGGCCAGGCTCCCGGCCATGATCTCAAGCAGCACGGGGTCAGCGGGCGCGGCGCTCGCGTCCGCACCGGTCAGCGTCTGCCTCGCCACGCACCTCCTCCCCTCTCCCGCCGCCACGGCACCTCGTGAAGCCCGGCAAGCACGCAACGGCGGGCCAATGGCTCAACTTAACAGCGCCCGCAGGCTCCAGCTCCACACCACCGGCGAGGGCACTGTGGCCTCCGAACGTTCGCGGCCACTCAGGTTGTCGTCCCACTCGTAAGAGCAAATGCAGTCCAAATGGTCAGCGACCAGGAGGTGCGGTTGACCGCCGAAGAGGAGTTCGCGGAGTTCGTGGGGGCACGTGAACGGGTTTTGCAGCGCAGCGCCTGGATGCTCACCGGAGACTGGGCACTCGCCGAGGACCTGGTCCAGACCGCCCTGGCTCGCTGCTGGCTCCGGTGGGAGAAGATCACCAGGCGCGATGACCCGGAGATCTACGTGCGCCGGGCGATGCTGAACACCTGGCTGACCTGGCGGCGTCGCCGCTGGCGGGCCGAGACCGCGACGGCCGAGCTGCCGGACAGTCCGGCCCCAGGTGACATGGCGAGCGAGGTGGCCACCCGCCAGGTGGTGCGGCAGCTCATGGACAGCCTTACTGACCGGCAGCGGATCGTCCTAGTGCTCAGGGTGGTCGACGACCTGAGCCAGGCGCAGGTGGCCCAGATACTCAACTGCCCGATCGGGACGGTGAAGAGCACCATGTCGCAGGCACTGGTCAGGCTGCGAGACGACTCCCGGCTCGCGGAGCTGATGGAGCGAAAGATCAAATGAACGAAGAAGGAATGGAGAGAGAATTGGGCAGGCTACTGAACGCCGTCATCGGCGAGCCACCGCATCACGTCTCGGACGGCGCGGTACGCCATCGCGCCGCCAGGACCGTCAGGCGCCGGGTCACGGCCATCGCTGGAACGGCAGCGCTGGCCGTAGCCGGGACCGTCGTCGCGGCCGTCTCGGCCGACGCGACCGGGCCGGGCACCTCAGCGACCTCTGGCCTCAGGGCCGGGGAGCCGCGCTTCTATTTCAACCAGACTGGCGACCCTTACAGCAATCTCAGCGGTTCGGTGACCGCACTGCGGAACTCATCCACTGGCGCGATAACAAGCCGGGTACACTGCCCAGGTGCGAAGTCCTTCGCGGAAAGCGCGGCTGCCGCTGACCCGCACACCTTCTTCGTCGTCTGCGGCACCAAGCGTTCTTTCTGGAACTCTTCCGTTTACCGGTTCAGCGTCACCAGCTCAGGCGGCGTCTCCAATTTCCACCTGGTACCGGGCGGGAAACTGTCTGGCCTCTCGGTTGGGATCATCGCGGCATCGGCCGGCGGCTCAGAGTGGGCCGCCACAGCTATCTCCAAGAAGAGCGGCCACGTCGAGGTTCTGGTCGCCAATGCCGCAACCGGCCACCGCTCGATCTGGCAAAGCACCCGCCTCATGCCCGACGGCTCCCAGCTAACCCCGGAACAGCCTTCTTTCGCCAGGCAAGGCCGGACGCTGGCGGTGCTAGTCGCCGCCCTCTGTCACAAGGGCCTGGCTCACGCCGACTGCAAGGCGGGCGGGGAGATGCTGACGGTCCCGGCCGCAAAGGGCGGCCAGCTGGCCAGCGGCCGTCTGATCTTCACCCGGGCTCAGCTCCCCCGATCGGCTGGACACTCCGTCGATTCGGCCATCATCAGCCCAGACGCCTCCAGCGCACTCGTCGCCATGAGTGGCTCTCACTCTGGCCTGACAGTGCTCAAAGTGCCTGTCAGTCCGGGCAAGGTACCCACGGTCGAATTCCGGTCGACGCGGAGAAGCAATGGGTGGCTCAGCTTCAGCCAGGACCCCGCGAGTGGTTCGGTGCTCGTCGAGATCGGATTTAGTGCCCGCCAGTTCCAGGACGGATGGCTGCACAACCACAAGATCACCCCGCTCCGGTCGCCCAACCTCTACAACAGGCTCCTAGTCTGGTGAGATGTCGCACAGCTCGAAGTCGAGCTGGTACCCGTCACGGTAGAGGATGTTAGTAAGGCCGGTACCAAGCTGGACGCGATCGCCCGTATCCGCCAGCCGTAGCCGCGGCCCACGCGGCTACGGCGCGATCGCGTCCATGAAATCGGGCCAAACTCAGCGTGTGACCAGCACGAAGGCGAACGACGGGTAAGTCAGCGGCAGTGACTGGTTGCTGAGGGAGTCCCGGCGTCAACGGCGGCCCCGCAACAGCAAAAAAGGGCCAGCGTTGCTGCCAGGACAGCAAGAGCGCGGCAACGTTGCCGTTGTCCGCGACCGCCGCACAGCAACGCGGGCGCGACGTTGCTGTTGCGACCGGCATGATCCGGCCCGCCAGCTTGCCGCACTAGCTCAACAGCCCGATAGTGCCCGCATGCGAACCAGGCGATAGCGCGGATACGCTGAGCACCCCAGGGCCGCGGCCAGCTCGGGCGAGCCGCGGCGCGCTCTGACTTTGAACCACCCCGTAGATCTGGACGCTGCCATGGCCTAGCTGGCCTCGCGGGTCACGCGCAGGTTGCCGAGCCGGTCGACCACGGCGGTGAATCCTGGATGCAGCGGCACCGTCGCCCCGTACTCCTCCACTACGGCGGGCCCGTGAAGCACGTCGCCCGCGGCCAGGTCAGGCCGCCAGAAGATGTCCGTCTCGACGTAGTCCTGCGTCCGGCCGAAGCAGACTCGCCGGCTGCCGGTGCGCGCCCGAGCCGGGTCGCAGTCGCCGCGCTGCAGTTCCCTCAGTTCGGGCCGCCGGATCGGGCCGATGCCGGTGACGCGCAGGTTCACCCACTCGACGTGCTGGCGGGCGTCGGACCGGAAGTCGTACCCGTACAGCGCGCGGTGCGCGTCGTGGAAAGCACCCGCGACCCCGGCGGCAACCCCGGCGTCGAACGGGCCGCTGGGCACGGGCACCCGCACCTCGAAAGCCTGGCCGAAGTACCGCAGGTCGGCGGTCCGCACGAGTCGCCAGGAGTCCGCCGTGAAGCCCTGGCTCGCCAGCCCGTCAGCCGCCTCGGCGGACAGGCCGGCGAAAGTCCCTTCGACGACCTCAGCGTCGAGGCTGTCGTGACGGCGAACGGCAGTCCGCACGTGGTCGATCCGGACGTCGACGGTCAGCAGCCCGAACGCTGAGACGTTGCCTGGGTTGAGCGGCACGAGAACCTCGCGGCCACCCAGGATGTCGATCAGCGGGCACAGCAGCAGCGATCCCGAGCCGCCGAAGGTCACCAGCGTGAAGTCCCTGACGTCGAGCCCGCGCTTGACCGTGACCTGGCGGACGGCGTTGGCCTGATTCCACGCCGAAACCTCGAGTATGCCCGTGGCGCAATCGGTGTCGCTGAGCCCGAGCCGGCCGGCCAGCTCCGCGAGTCCTGCGCATGACGCGGCTGGGTCAAGCGGGACCTCGCCGCCGAGCAAGTGCGGCGGAATGCGGCCGAGAACGAGGTGCGCATCGGTGACCGTCACGTCGGTGCCGCCCTTGCCGTAACAGAGCGGACCAGGGTCGGCGCCCGCCGAGCGCGGGCCGACCTTGAGCGCTCCTTCGGGTGAGATCCAGGCGATCGAGCCGCCGCCCGCACCAACGGTCACGACGTCCACCATGGGGATCATCGCCGGGTACTCCCCGACCCTGCCCTCGGTCGTGAGCGCGGGTTCGCCGTCGGCGACGACCGCGACGTCGGTCGATGTGCCACCACCGTCGCAGGTCAGCACGCGCGTGACGCCAGCCTCGGCCGCGATCCTGGCGGCGCCGAGGGCGCCCGCCGCAGGACCGCTCAGCACCGTCGTGATCGGCTGGCGAACTACCTCGTCAGCCGAGAGCACGCCGCCGTTGGACTTCATGATGTAAAAAGGCGGCTGGCCAGGCATCTGGTCGAGCCGGGTGCGGATCGAGCGCACGTAGCTGGCGACCCGGGGCTTGACGGCCGCGTCGAGCAAGGTCGTCATCGACCGCTCGTACTCCCGGTACTCGCGCAGCACTGCTGAGGAGAGCGAGACCACGGCAGCCGGATGCTCGGCCGCTAGCACGGCAGCCATCTGCCGTTCGTGGTCGGGGTTGGCGTACGAGTGCAGGAAGCACACCCCGAGCGTCGCGACGCCGCGATCGCGGAACCAGCGGGCAACGGCGACGGCGCCGCCGACATCGAACGGCCGCAGTTCCGCTCCTGTATGGGCCATCCGGCCGCCGACGGTCTTCACCAGGTCAGCAGGAACGATCCGATCCGGCTTGACCCAGAAGTAGGAGTTGCCGTAGCCGTCAGGCACCGACTGCCTGGCGATCTCGAGCATGAACTCGAAACCCTCGGTCGTGATGAACCCGATCCGGCCCGTCTCACCTACCAGCAGCTGATTCGTCGCGATCGTGGTGCCATGGCTGAGCGCCGAGATGTCGCCGAACCCGGCGCCGACACCGCTGAGCACCTTAGTGAGCCCGTCCATGAACCCGATCGAAGGGTCGGCCGGGGTGGTCGGAGTCTTGGTGGCCGCGATCTCGCCGCTCTGCTCGTCGTAGGCCACGACATCGGTGAACGTGCCGCCCGTGTCGATGCCGATCCGCAGCCGCTTCGACCCGCCGGTCATGGGCACCCGCCGCCCTCCTGCATCGCCTGCGCTGACGGGACCCAAGCATCGCACGCCCGCCACCCGGCGGGTACGCCGTCAGCTTCCCAAGGACGCGCCCGCTCGGCTGCTGCCCTTACGGCCAAGGACGGCCGACACGATCACCGCGCCGAGCCCGAGCGCCACGCCAACTCCGAACGCGACAGCCAGACGCGGGCGGCGGCGAGCACCGGCAACTCCCGCCGGCGCCTGGCCGCCTTGAGCTAGCGGCTGGGCAGTCTGGTCAGCTGACTCAGGGCTCTCGGCCGGCCGGCCGGTGGTGACCCGGCCGGCCGCAGTCTTAGCAGGGCCCTGACCAGCGGGATCCGGCCCCGCGGTCGCTTGAGCGCCGGCAGTTACCCCGGTACGGTCAGCCACCTGCTGCTCCACGGCGGCCAGGAAGTCATCGGCGATCCGCTTGGCGATGGTGGCCAGCAACCGGGTGCCGACGCCGGCGACCGGCCCGCTCACGACGCCGTCCGCCTGGTAGCTCACCATCGTCGCGTCATCGCCTTCCGGCAGCAGCCGGACCGTGACGTCAGCCGCGGCCGTGCCCTGGTCGCCGGACGCGGACGCCTTGAAGGCGATGCGCTCGGCCCGCTGCCGGTCGGTGACCGCGAGCTGGCCGGCATAGCTGCCGCTCACCGCGGCGATCGCCATTCGCACCGACAGCCGCGCCACCCCAGGCCCGGCGACCTCAAGCCACTCACACCCCGGGATCGCCTGCCTGAGAACCGCGGGGTCATGGAGCACGGACCAGACCACATCGCAGGGCGCTTTCAGCGTCACCTCGCCAGCAACCTTCACCACGCCTCCCCCTAGTCGCGTTCGCCGGGCCGCTATGACAACGATGGCACGACACCGCCGCCCGGGCAGCACGTCCGCTCCTTAGCATGCGCAAAAAAAAGCTCAGGCTGACTGAGGCTTGAGACTGGGCGAGGGCCATCGGTGTCAATCCCTGCCAATTTCAGGCTGAGCCAGGCCGTTAAGTGGTTAACTCACCCCAACCGGCGAATAGAAAGGCAGCCTGAGATGACAAGCGGAATCGGGCTCTCGGCGATCGACCATGTGGTCGTGCTCATGCTGGAGAACCGGTCATTCGACCATATGCTCGGCTTTCTATACGCCGATGCCGGCAACGTGACTCCCTCTGGCCAGCCGTACGAGGGTCTGAGCGGATCGGAATCCAATCAGGACGCAAGCGGTCAGTCCGTCATGGTGTTCAAAATAGAACCGGGCACTCCCAACGGCTATTACATGCCGGGCGCCGATCCCGGCGAAGGATATATGGCGACAAACAGTCAGCTCTTCGGAACTACCGCGGCTCCGGCGGATCCTGGCGCACCCTCCATGCAAGGTTTCGTCAAAGACTTCGCGTACACGCTGGGCTGGCAGTCACGCGAGCGCGGCTGGACGATCGTGCCCGGTACCACGGCATCGGACATCATGGGCTGCTTCACGCCCGAGGCGCTGCCGGTGCTCTCGGCCCTGGCCAGGGGTTACGCGGTGTGCGACCACTGGTTCAGCTCCGTGCCGACCGAGACCATGCCGAATCGCGCCTTCGCGCTGGCCGCGACCAGCCAGGGGCACATGGACGACAAGAACCACTTGTTCACCTCGCCGAGCATCTTCGGGCTGCTCGGCTCGCACGGTCTCACCTGGGGAATCTACGGCTACACCGCCGAGCCGCTCACCAAGTCCACGTTTACCGACATCGCTACCGCGGCCGGCGGGACGGTCGGCAAGTTCAGCGACTTCACGGCGGCCGCGGCGGCCGGATCGCTGCCTGCCTTCAGCTTCCTCGAGCCGTCCTGGGCCTCGACCGGGAACAGCCAGCACCCGGCGTACGACGTCGCGCTAGGCGAGCAGCTCATGCACGACGTGTACGAGGCGGTGCGCGGCGGCCCTGGCTGGGCGCAGACGCTGCTCATTATCACCTACGACGAGCACGGCGGATGCTATGACCACGTTCCGCCTCCCGCCGGCGCGGTGGCGGCAGATAGCAGCGTCGGCGAGTTCGGCTTTGACTTCAAGCGGTTCGGGGTGCGGGTGCCGGCCGTACTCATCTCGCCGCTCATCGCTCCTGGCACTGTGTACCGGGTTCCGGCCGGCACCACGCCGCTCGACCACACCTCGATCCTCAAGGTGGTCGAGCATCGCTGGGGACTGCCTCCGCTGACGCTCAGGGATGCTGAGGCGCCTTCATTCGCCGATGTCCTGACACTGACCACGCCGAGGACCGACGATGTGCTGGCCGGAGTCACCGTCCCTGTGGCCACCTCGCCCAACCCGGCCGCCACGATGCCGTCGCACCTGCAGGAGATCCATGCCGAGCTGATCTCGCGGCGCTACCCGGCCGGCCAGCACGACGACGCCAACGCGCTAGCCCGTGAGGACACCAACGAGGCCTACGCCGCCTACATCACGAGGCATTCAGCCACTACGTGACCGCTCCCACTAGCGCCCGGAGCGCACGAGCGGGTCTAATGGCCCGGGGAAAGGATCGCCGTGAGAACTATACAGTGGTCTGGTCATCCAATTGGCGATGCGCCGCCGGCTTCGCCGAGCACGCGAACTCGGCCCGAGTTCGCCGGCCCGGCCACCGACGCCGATCGGCAGCATTTCGGGTCGCGGCTGCTCGACCAGCTTGGCGCGCGGCATGCCCGGCAGCTCGCGCACGCCGAAGATCAGTGGATGGCCAAGGCGGGAGAGCTCAAGGGCGCCAGGACGGTGGGTGCCAGGTTCGCCGCGAGCGACCTGCGAGAGCACCTGGCTGATGACTGGGTGCTGTTCCGCAACCTGCGCACCGCAGCTGGCGGTATCGGCCAGCTGCTGCTGGGCCCGGGCGGCCTGGTCGCGATGACCAGCATGTACCTGAACGCGGCGACGCACTGCCATGGTGACAAATGGCATGCGGCGTTCTTCGACCAGCCGCACGAGCGAACCGCCAGGCTGAGCCTCGATGACCAGGATGGACGCTCCCCGAGCCAGCAGCTCAACCAGGCCGCGGACATGCTCGGACAGTTCCTGCTCGCGGCCGGTCACCAGGTCCGCATCGAGCGCGTGATCTTGCTGAATCACCCCAGGTCAGGCGAGGGCAGCTGGCACCGGCCGGCCGTGCGTGTCTTTGGCGACACAGCTGACTTCCTGACCTGGCTGAGCAAGTTGCCTGAAACCCTCGATCCCGGGCAAAAGAGGCAACTCGAAGTCCTGCTCGCAGGTAAGGACCGCCCTCACCCGTGAGAGCGCGGGAGTGAACGAAAGATGCGAGTGGTCCAGCTCTCCGACCATCCCAGCGACCTGCTCAAGCGCTCTAGGCAGCGCGTCTCGAAAGAACAGCAGCGCGAACTTCAGCGCTATGATAACGCGCTGGCCAGACACCAGGCTGAGCTGAAACGGCTGGTGTCGGCGCGCGACACCGCCCGAACGAGCCGCCACTGGCTCGCCTGGATTCGCGGCATGTTCGCGGTCCGGCGAGCCCGGCGCATGGCCCCGGTACAGCCCAGGTTCGCGAATGCGGCATCTGAGGAAGAGGCCATACTCATGGCCGGAATCAAGGGCGAGCAGTCCGTCGCCGATGCGCTCGGGCGCTCGCTCAACGATGACTGGGTGCTGTTTCGCGGCTATCACAACCCGCGCGGCGAGATCGATCACGTGCTGCTCGGCCCGCGCGGTCTCGTCGCCATCGAGGTCAAGAACATCAGCGGGGTCGTCTCGTGCGACGGCGACCGCTGGTGGGTCGACAAGTACGACCGATTCGGCAACAGGAAAGAGCGTGAAGACCTACTCGACCGTGGCCGGCGACCGCGATCACCCAGCATGCAGCTCAACGAGCCGGCCGACCTCCTCGAGGACTTCCTGCGATCACGTCGGGAGGACGTCGACCTGCTGCGCGTCGTGTTCCTAGCCCATGAGCGTTCCGAGATCGGAACCTGCCGTGGCGCCCGGGTCCACATCTTCACGGAGGCAAATGACATCGGCACCCTGATGCGGAAAGTACCCCAGCCGTTCAACCAGCACCAGAGAAAGCACCTTGAAGAGCTGATCATCGCAGACCACCGCCACCACGCCGCCCGCCGCCCCCGCTGAGCATCGACCGGCACTTGCCCGAGCCTGCCGTGCCCGGAGCCCGGGTTTCATGATCGCGGAGACTTCACCGCGCTTTACGGGGAGCCTGTTCACAACGGGGAAAGTTCACCGCACATAGAAGAGAAAAAGCTCCCGGACACGAAAACTCCCCCCGCCGCAGCGGACAACCCTCCCCGAACCTGGCCCGGAGCACCGACAACCCACCCCGAACCTGGCCCGGACACCGACAACCCACCCCGAACCTGGCCCGGACACCCACAACCCACCCCGAACCCGGCCCGGACACCCACAACCCACCCCGAACCCGGCCCGGACACCCGGCCAGCGCGGCCAACCCTGCGCGGGCAATGCCGGGGAGGTCATCGGTGCGCGCTGCCGTCAAGCCCGGACTGGCGCTGGCGCAGCTCAAACAGGTCGGACGGGGAGATCGGCATCGAGGTGATCGGGAAGCCTTCGGCGTCCTCGATCGCGGACGCGAACACTGCCGCGCTCGGGATCACGCCCGCCTCACCAGCGCCCTTGATGCCCAGCGGATTGAGCGGCGACGGGGTCTCCAGGTGGTCAATCTCGATGCCGTCAGGGACTTCGGACACGTATGGCATCAGGAAGTCCATGAATGAGGCATTCTGCAGCTGACCGGTCTCGTCGTAGGCCATCCGCTCATACAGCGCGCCCCCGACACCCTGAGCCACCCCGCCGTGGATCTGCCCCTCGACGATGCGCGGGTTGATCAGTGTGCCGCAGTCGTGCACGACGCAGTACTTTACGATCTTGATCTCGGCCGTAGCCGGGTCGGTCTCCACGATGACCGCGTGCATGCCGCTCGCGAACGTCGACCTCACCGGCGAGAAGTACTCAAGGCCCTCAAGCCCGGGAGAGTCCCCGACAGCGACCGGCGGCTTGTCGATGTCGCCGCCCGCGAACTGGGTCGCGGCCTTGGCCGCGTCGTCGAACGCGTACCGCAGCGGGTTGGACAGCACGGCCACCGTGCCGAGCGCGATCGCCGACGCGGGATCGCCCTTGACCCGCACGACGCCATCGAGCACCTCCAGATCGGACGGCGACGCCTCAAGCGCCGCCGCCGCGATCCTGATCGCCTTAGCCCGGGCCGCCCGCGCCGCCAGCGCCACGGCCGACCCGCTCATCACCGCCGCCCGCGAGGCGAACGTGCCGACGGCATAGCCAAAAGCCCGCGTATCCCCCGTCGTGACCTCGACATCGCCGATCGGGACCCCGAGCTCGTCGGCGACGATCTGGGCGAACACGGTCTGGTGCCCCTGGCCCTGGCTGGTCAGGCCGGTCGCCACCTTGACCTTCCCAGAGGTCTCAACCACCACATGGGCGCCCTCGTATGGCCCGACCCCCGTCCCTTCGACGTAACAGGCCAGCCCGATGCCGAGCCGCCTCCCCTGCGCACGCGCCGCGGCCTGAACGGCTGGAAACTCATCCCAGCCGACCAGCGCCCTGATCTTGGCCAGCAACGCCGGATAGTCACCCGAGTCGTAGATCAGCGGCCGGCCATCCTGGAAGATCAGCCCGTGGTCGTAGGGCATCTCGGAAGGCTGGATGAAGTTACGCGACCGCACCACCGCCCGGTCAAGGCCTAGCGCCGACGCGATCGCGTCCATCGTCCGCTCCATCACGAACGCGCCCTGCGGGCGGCCGGCTCCCCGGTACGGCGTGACGATCACGGTGTTGGTGTAGAGCGAGGTGAATTCGACCCGGTAGGCGCCCGGCTTGTAAGGCCCGAGCAGCTGAGTCGACGTGATAATCGGCACGATCAGGCCATAGGGAATGTAGGCCCCGTTGTCATGCCAGAACCGAACGTCAAGGCCGAGCACGCGGCCGTCGGAGTCGAACCCCACCCTGACCCGGTGCCGCTGACCGCGCTCGTGCGCGCTCGCGACGAAATGCTCGGCACGGTCCTCGGTGAACTTCACCGCCCGGCCAAGCCGCACCGCCGCCCACGGCACCAGCACCTCTTCCGGCCAGGGATGCACGATCTTGACGCCGAACCCGCCGCCAACGTCCGGGGTGATCACATCCACCCCGGCTAGCGCGAGGCCCAGCTTGGCGGCCACGGCCGCCCGCACCCCGGTCGAGGTCTGCGTGGACGTCCAGATCCGCAGCCGCTTCGACTCGGCGTCCCAGCGGGCCAGCACGCCGCGTCCTTCGAGCGGGGTCGACGCCGACCGCTCCACGGTGAGATCGAGTTCGAGCAGGTGCGGAGCCGTGGCGATCGCCGCGACCGCGTCGCCGTTGCCCTGGATGAGCTCGGCGGCGACGTTGCCGGGAACGTCGGCGTGCACCAGGTTCCCGGCAGCGAGCGCCGCGTCGACGCCGACCACCGCCGGCAGCGGCTCGTAGTCGACGACGATCGCCTCGGCCGCGTCTTCGGCCAGGTAGCGGTCGCCGGCGATGACCATCACGACGGGCTCGCCGACGTGATTCACCTCGTCGGCGGCCAGCGGATAGCCAGTGCGGGGGTGGGTCAGCGAAGGATGCGGGATCAGCAGCGGCAGCGGTTCGGCCAGGCGGCCAGGCAGGTCCTCGTAGGTGTAGACGGCGACTACCCCGTCCGCGTCGAGCGCACCGGACACATCGATCCCGGTGATCCGCGCGTGCGCGTGCGGGCTGCGCACGAACGCGACCTCGAGCGCGTCGTGCCCGAGATCGTCCAGGTAGGCACCGTGCCCGCGAAGCAGCCTGTCGTCCTCGAGGCGAGCGATGGGCTCGCCGAACAGCGACGTCACTGCGTCCATCCCGCTCGCCCTGTCCGCCCGGCAGCGGCTCGTTCGCGCCGCAACTCGGCCGCCCGCAGCACGGCCTTGACGATGTTCTGGTAGCCGGTGCAGCGGCACAGGTTGCCGCCGATGATCTCCCGCGCCTGCGCATGCGTCGGGTCAGGGTTCTCGGCCAGCGCGGCGGTGATCGCGGTAAGGAACCCGGGGGTGCAGAATCCGCATTGCAACCCATGGCAGTCGCCGAACGCCCGCTGCACCTCCGACAACGTCCCGTCCGGCTCGGCGAGCCCTTCGACGGTCGTGATTTCCGCCCCGTCGGCGCTCACCGCAAGCGTGAGGCACGACCGCACCGCCACGCCGTCCATCAGGACCGTGCACGCGCCGCACACGCCGTGCTCGCAGCCGACGTGGGTGCCCGTGAGCCGCAGGTCGTGACGCAGGCAATCGGAGAGCAGGCGGCGCGCTGGCACGAGGACCGTCTGAGGCACCCCGTTGACGGTCAACCTGGTCGGCAGCAGTTCGCCCGCGGGATTATTTCTCTTCGCCACCCGCTCGTCCCCTCGCATGCGCGAATGCCTCGTCTAGCGCTCGCTCGGTGAGCACGCCGGCCAGGTGCCGCCGGTAGGCGGCGGTCGCGTGGATGTCGTCGCCAGGCTTGAGCAGGCTCATCGCGAACCGCCCGGCTTCGGCGAAGCAGTCAGCACCGCGGCCCGCGCACCCCGGCGTCAGATCGAGCACGACCGGGGTCCCGCCGACGGACAGGTACGCGGCCTTCGCCGATCCGATCATGCCCCCGGCGTCAAGCTCGACCAGCGCCGCGACCCCGCAGACCGCGTAGTCGCCGCTCCGCCGGCTCACTTCGGCGAACGCGCAGCCAGCACGTGCTGCCAGCGCCGGGAAACGCGCTTCGGCGGCGAGTTCGCCTGGACGGACATCTGATTCGAGCGGGCCGAGGAAAAAATCTTCAGCATGAACAAATCGCTCCCCGCTGGTGCTCACCAGTCTGAGTGACCCGCCCAGCAGGGCAAGCACGGCCGTCATCTCCCCAGCCGGGTCCGCGTGCACGATACTGCCGACCGTGGTGCCCCGGTTCCTGATCACGGGGTGGGCGACTAGCTTCAGAGCCTGGCCAAGGAGCGGCTGGGCGGCGGCCGCCACCGGGTCACGCAACACCTCGGCATGCCTGGCCAGCGCGCCAACCGTGACCTGGCCATCGCTGACGCTGATGAACGCCAGCTCGCTCAGCCGGTTGATGTCGACAAGATGACTAGGCGCGGCCAGCCGCAGGTTGAGCAGCGGAACGAGCGACTGGCCACCCGCGAGCACTTTGCCTTCCGGCCCGATGGAGGCGAGCGTAGCGATCGCCTCGGCCACGGACTCGGGCCGCGAGTAGCCGAATGAGGACGGCTTCACTCCGGTTAGGTTAGACCTGGACGGGCCAGGTCATCAACGTAACGGAACTCGATCACGCGGCGATTCAGGCAGTCGTCGCCGTAGATCCCGGGCGCCGCCATCAGGGCGGCGCGATGGCCGAGTCCCAGTTCGGGGATAGCCACGCCGCCGGCCTCCCCCGTTCACAACCCGAGTGCCGCAGCTAGTTCACGGTAGCCAGGGAGCGGGTCGTCGTCGGCCGCGCCGTGCAGGACCTGGACGCACACGTGGTCAGCGCCAGCCTCGAGGAACTCGGCGAGCTGCGCGGCGACGCGGGCGGCATCGCCTCGGGCGACGAGCGCGTCGATAAGCGCATCGCTGCCGCCGTCGGCCAGATCGGCGTCCGTCCAGCCGAGCCTGCGCAGGTTGGAGGTGTAATTGACAAGGCCGAGGTACGGGGTCTTGACCCGGGGCCGGCCGATGGCGCGGGCCGTTACCGGGTCGGTCTCGAGCACCGCCTTGTGCTCCACGGCCAGGAGCGGGCCGGCTCCGAGGGTGTCTCGTGCCTGCCTGACGTACTGCGCTGTGACGAGGTAGGGATGGGCGCCGGCCGAGCGTTCGGCCGAGAGCCTGAGCATCCTCGGGCCGAGCGCGGCGAGCACGAGGCTGTCGGCGGGTACGCCGGCTTCCTCAAGCGTGCTGATATAGCGGACGATGGTCTTGTAAGGCTTCACGTACTCGGCGGTGGCCTCCCGGTGGCCGGCGCCGACGCCGAGCAGGAACCGCCCGGGATGGGCGGCTTCGATGCGCGCGAACGAAGCGGCGACCTCGCGGGCGTCGGCCTGCCACATGTTGACGATTCCGGTAGCGACGACAAGTTCGCTGGTCGCGGCCAGCAGCCGGTCAACTATCGCGAGATCGGCGCGCGGTGAGCCACCGAGCCATAGCGCTCCGTAACCAAGTTGCTCCAGTTGCGCCGCGAGCTCTGGCGTCACCATGCTGACCGGCCGCCAGATCCCGTATGGCCCGAGCAAGCCGCGCCAGTTCTCCGTCATCGTCCCTCCAGGCATTGACAGGTCGTGCACGAAAACCGAATATCACCATTCTGCGTCTTAAAAGATGGGACCTTTGGCACTGTCCGCACGCGCGTCTCGGGGGCAGGCTGGTACTTGCGGATTCGGGCTCCACTAGTTCGACGCGAAAGGAGGCGCGCGCCGCAAAGACTACCTCTGGTAACCAAGCCGAGACCGGCGGGCCGGCATCGGTACCGATGCCCAGGTCGATGCCACGGCGGATGCCGCTGGCGGCGCTGGAGGTTACCGGGGCGGTGAGCTCGGTTGCCGGCTTTGAGCCCAGTATCCGCAAAGGTGGAGGAAAGACCGAAGATGGGGGAACGAACGCTGGCCGCGTACGCGGCCGGCATCACCACAGGGCTAGCTGTCGGCGTGCTTGCTGCCAGCTACCACCTGGCGTGGCAGCACCGGATCGCCACCTGGGGCGCGACGGACGGCGAAGCCGCCGCTCACCTGCCGGGCGACGAGCTGTGCCCAGATCCCGATTTCATCACCACCAGGGCGATAGCGATCAGCGCGCCACCGAACCTCGTCTGGCCGTGGCTGGTGCAGATGGGCAGCGGACGCGCTGGACGGTACTCCTACGACTGGATCGAGAACCTGTTCGGCCTGGACATGCACAGCGCCGACGTGCTGCTCCCGCAATTTCAGGACCTCTCGCCCGGCGATAAGTTCCCGTGCGGGCGCCGCGATAGCGTCGTGCGCGTCGAGGCACTCGATCCCGAGAAGCGGCTCACGTTCGGCGTATTCGACGGTCGCTGGATCTCAAGCTTCGCCCTCTTCCCGCAGCGCGATAGCACGAGGCTGATCTGCCGGCACCGGGTCGCGCTGCCGCAGTCCTCAGCGATCTCACGGTTGCTGCTGACGCTGCTCATGGAGCCGATCAGCTTGCTGTTCGATCACCGGATGCTGCTCGGCATCAAAGAACGGGCTGAGCGCCTGGCTCGCGGCCGCGACTTCGCCGACGACTTCCCCTGGCGCGCTGACACCTATGTCTGGAGCGGCGAGCACCTGTAGCGGGTCGCGGCGAACCGGCTGAGGCAGGCCGACGGAAATGCGACATACTGGCTGCAATGGACTTCGTCTGGCGGGATGAGGCGATCACGGGTGGTGTGGCGGTGAGCAGGGAGGCGGCGGGCACTGGGCGGGCAGGCGCGGAGCATGTGCAGGCTAGGCCGGGCGCGTACGCCGACTCGGTCACGCTGATGCAGGTAAGCGCCCAAGCCCAGGCGGTAGACGGAGTACGGGCGGCGCTGGTCGCGATGGCCACCGACCTCAACCTGCGCCTGCTTGATGGTCTGGGCCTTGCGGCGCCGCCGGGCGTCGGTGAGCACGACCTGCTCGTCGCGATCAAGGCGGACGACGGCATGTCGCTCGCCGCCGCGCTGGCCGTCGTCGAGGCGGGGCTGGAAAACCGCTCGGCTCAGCCAGGCGCGGAGGATACCGGGCGCGAGTTCCCGCCAAGGACGACATCGAGCGCGATCGCGCGGTCAGGACCCGGCATCGTGCTGGTGTCGGTACCAGGGCAGTACGCGTGCACCGAGGCGATGGACGCGCTGGCGCGCGGCTGTGACGTCATGATCTTCTCTGACAACGTCTCTGTAGCTGAGGAGATCGCGCTGAAGGATCATGCCGCCGAACGCGGGCTGCTCGTGATGGGCCCAGATTGCGGCACGGCGATCGTGGGCGGAGTGGGCCTCGGATTCGCTAATTCGGTGCGGCGGGGTCCGATCGGGCTGGTAGCGGCGTCCGGCACAGGCGCCCAGCAGTTGTCCTGCCTGCTCGATGCGGCCGGCTCGGGCTGCAGCGCCGTACTCGGGCTGGGCGGGCGTGACCTGTCCGCAGCCGTCGGCGGCCGTTCCGCCCGGGCAGCGCTGGCGGCACTCGATGCGGACCCCGATACCGAGCTCATCGTGCTGCTTTCCAAGCCCCCGGACGCGCGTGTCGCCCATGACCTGCGCAGTTACGCCGACACACTCTCGACGAAAGTGCAATTCGCGCTGGTCGGACGTGGTCAGCCCGATCTGACCCGCGCGGCGGAAACGGCGCTCGCGGCTATCGGGTGCCCGGCACCCGACTGGCCGCGCTGGACGCCAGTCGACGGCAGCGGGCCAAGCGCCGGCGCACCGCGGGGCGGCGGCGCGCTGCGCGGCCTCTTCGCAGGCGGGACTCTCTGCGATGAGGCCATGATCATCGCGGCCGGAGCCCTTGGCCCGGTCTACTCGAACGTGCCGCTGGAGCCGGGCACTGAAGTTGATCCCCGCCTGCCGGCCAGCGAGCGGCCGCCAGAGGCGACGCACGTGATGATCGACTTCGGTGCGGACGAACTGACAACCGGGCGGCCGCACCCGATGATCGATCAGCGACTCAGGCTCGATCAGCTTGCCCTGGAGGCGGCCGACCCGGCTACCGCGGTGATCATGCTGGACGTCGTGCTCGGCTTCGGTGCGCATGCCGACCCGGCCGCTGACCTTGCCCCGGCGATCGCGGCGGCGAGGTCGAGGCATGGCGGGCAGGTAGTCGTTTCGCTGGTCGGGACGCCAGCCGACCCGCAGGGACTCGACGGCCAGGCGGCAGCGTTCGTGCAGGCCGGCGCGCATGTGTTCGCGTCCAACGCGCAAGCCGCCAGATTCGCCTGCGAGCTGATCGCTGGCCAGGCAGGTGGTGTCCGATGACCGACCTGCCGCGCGCCGGATCCGGGCGCGCGCCCCACGTGATCACCGCCGGGCTCAGCCTGCTCGCAGACTCGGCCGCGTGGCAGGGCGCCTCGGTGACCAGGGTCGACTGGGCGCCGCCGATGCCTGGTACTGAAGAGGATCTCGCTACGGTGACCGCCGATCGCCGCCGGATCAGGGCGAACGAGCTGGCCATGACCAGGGTGCTCGGCTCCCGTGCCCGGCTGGTAGATGTGGTCCAGGCGAAGACTGCCCTGCGGCTGGGACCGGGCCAGTTCCTGCACGCCGGGCCGCCGATCAGCTGGGACCGTGCCTCAGGACCGCTGCGCGGAGCGCTGACTGGCGCCGCGATCTTCGAAGGCCTGATCCGGGAACCAGGCGAGCCAGGCGGCCTCGCCGAGCTGAATATTGTCTCGCTCGACTCCTGTCACCACCACGGGGCCGTCGGCCCGATGGCCGGTGTCGTGTCGCCGTCCATGTGGATGTTCGTGCTTGAAGATCCGGGCGACGGGCGGCGGGCGTACTGCTCGCTCAACGAAGGTCTCGGCAAGGTGCTCCGCTACGGCGCTTACGGCTCCGAGGTGATCCAGCGACTGAAGTGGATGACCGGCGTGCTCGGGCCGATGCTGCGGGAAGCGGTGCGCAGGCACGGACCGGTCGACATCACCGGCATCCTCTCGCAGATGGTGCAGATGGGCGACGAGGCCCACAACCGCAACCGGGCGGGCACCCTGATGCTGCTGCGCGACTTGCTGCCGGTCATGGCCGAAACAGGCTTCGCCGCCTCTGACATCGCGGACGCGGCTCGCTTCATCGGCGGGAACGACCATTTCTTCCTGAACCTGGCGATGCCCGCGTGCAAGCTGGCCCTCGATGCGGCTCGTGACATCCCGGGCAGTTCGCTGGTTGTCGCAATGGCGCGGAACGGTACCGACTTCGGCATCCAGGTATCGGGTACCGGAAGCCAGTGGTTCACCGCCCCGGCGCATGTGCCAGAGGGACTGTTCCTCGCCGGGTACGGGCCAGAAGACGCGAACCCCGATATCGGCGACTCGGCCATCACTGAGACCGCCGGTCTTGGCGGGTTCGCGATGGCCGCGGCGCCCGCGATCGTGCGACTCGTCGGAGGCACCGTGGCAACCGCGCTGGCGAGCACCCGGCGCATGTACGAAATCACGCTGGCCGAGCACCCGCTGTTCGCGGTCCCCGCACTCGATTTCCGCGGCACGCCCGCGGGAATCGACGTCACGCTGGTGGCCAGGACGCACATTCTCCCGCAGATCAACACCGGCATGGCCGGCAAGGTCGCTGGCACCGGCCAGGTCGGCGCCGGACTGGTGACGCCGCCCGCCGAAGTATTCAAGGCCGCGCTGGCGGAGCTCGCCTGCAGGGCCACGTTGCTGACGGGATAGGCTGGGTGAATTAGTGGCGGCGGGCATCAGCCCGCCCCTGTCGGAAACTCCGCGTGACGCCCTTGATCTAGGGCACTGTCAGCACCGCGGCGCCGGTCACGCGGTCGGCGGCCAGGTCGGCCAGTGCCCGGTCCGCAGCCTCCAGCGGGTACGGCGTGACGGAGACCCGCAGCCGCAGCCGCGAGGCCAGCCGCAGGAACTCCTCGGCGTCGCCGCGCGTGTTCGAGGTAACGCTGCGCAACGTCCGCTCCTGGAAAAGGTCAGACTCGTAATTCAGCGACGGGATGCCGGTCAGGTAGATGCCCGCGATCGCGACCGTGCCGCCGCGGTCCAGGTTCCGCAGCGCGGGCGGCACCACGGAGCCGACCGGCGCGAAGACGATGGCGGAGTCGAGCGGCTCGGGCGAGGCATCAAAGGAGTCCTGCGCCGACGAGGCTCCGAGCGACAGCGCCAGCTCCCTGGCAGCCGGAGCCCTGGTAAAGACGTGCACGGCCGCCCCCTGGGCGATCGCGATCTGGGCGGCGAGGTGCGCCGAGCCGCCGAACCCGTAGATCCCGAGCCGGCCGCCAGGTGGCAGTTCGGCACGCAGCAGCGCACGGTAGCCGATGATCCCGGCGCACAGCAGCGGCGCCAGCTCGGCGTCGCTGAAACCAGGCGGCAGCGGGTGCACGTAGGCGTCAGAGGCCACCAGGTACTCCGCATAACCGCCGGCCAGATCCCAGCCCGTGTACACCGACCTGGGGCAGAGGTTCTCGCTGCCCCGACGGCAGAACCGGCACGAACCATCCGTTCCGGCCAGCCATGCCACCCCCACGCGGTCGCCAGCACTGAACCGGGTAGTGCCCGGGCCGGCGGCAACGACCTCGCCTACGACCTCGTGCCCAGGAGTCACGTCAGGCCGCTTGGGCGGCAGGTCGCCTTCCGCCAGATGCAGGTCGGTACGGCAGACTCCGCACCGCAGCACGCGGATGAGCAACTGCCCGGGACCCGGCGAAGGCACTTCCGCATCGACAAGCTTGAGCGGGCCAGTGCTCATCGGACCAGGCTGACGGACCACCCATGCCCTCATGAGTTCAGCGTAGCCGCCGGTCACGCAGCGCTACCCGGGAGTGCCCGTACCACTTGAGCGCCCGGTCCGCCACGGTAAAGAGCCCGTCGTGCGCCCTGATCTGCCGCGCCGCCCAGCGTGGCGGCGCCAGCCTCGCCCTGTGCATCAAGGCGACCGGCGAGCCACTGGCCGCCGTGCCCTCGGCGACCGTCAGGTCAAAGGTCTTGAGCTGCTCTTTGTAATACTTGTCCCCCTTGCCGAAGTCGATCAGCCGCACCCCGAGCCCGGCCGCCTCCTGCGACATCCTGATCAGCTGCATCAGGCCAGGTGAGTACTTGGAGTAGCTCGCGTCATATGCGGGGAACCACTCCGACAGCACCCCGCCATGTACCAGGCCGAAGTGCCCGGCGACCGGCTTGCCGCCCGCGTAGAGCATGGAGAGCACGCCGCGGAAGCCGAGACCCCAGCCGGCGCCTGGCGAGCCAGCGGCCGGCCGGCTGGCGAAGAGCGCGTCGACCACGCCGACGATCCACGGGTGATCGAACCTGTCGGCCCGCCCCGTGCGCCGGTACTGCTCGGATTTCCAGCCCATGAGCGTCCGCAAGCCGGCGGTGTCACGGACGTCGATCTCGAACCTCAGCGGGCCCGCCTCGCGCTCCAGCTTCCGCGTCTTCCGCCCGAGATCAGCGCGGAGGCGAGCTGACCTGGCCCACAGCTGATCCGCATAAGGGCCGAACCCCGACGACAGGTCTGCCGCCGGTGACCTGGCGGCAGCCGCCTGGAACCGGCTGAACGGCTGCTGCCCGCCGATCAGGTGGTCGAAATGCCAGACCGACAGACCGCAGCCGCGCAGCAGTTCGCCGGCCTCCACCCGCGCGCCGGGTTCGGTGACCAGCCCCTGGCAGTCGCTGATCCCCGCGCCGATCGGCCGCCCTACCCCGAGCCGGCCGCGCTCGAACGGGAAGAAACCGCGGGGCCCGGAGCCGTCATCGAGCACGGCGACCCGCGCTCCCTGGCGCACGGAACCTACGGCGACGGCGAATTCCGGGCACAAGAACGGATTGCGAAGCTCCGCGCTCTGTCGTTGCATGCCATGCCACGCGCCGAGCTCGCCGTCGCCGAGCTCGGCCGGCCTCAGTACCGATATCCGCACGGCTCCCCCCTCCGGTCGGCCGCAGTGAGCCAGGCAGGGCGCTTGCGTACCGCCGTCCCGGTCATGCCAGCACCAGGAACCGCTCAGCCACCGCGCAGAGCAGCAGCGCCAGGCAGGGAAGCGAGGCGATCGCGAGCGGCCTGAGCAGCCAGCGCCGCGATGGCGCGCACTCCCTGATGAACTCGCGAGACAGCAGCAGCAGCAGGACAGCGGCGAGGGCGGCGATCCCGACCGGGCTCCAGACGGTGGAGCGGTGCGGCCCGGCCTGGTTCGGGGTCTGGGCGCTCGCCCCGGGCGCACTCGCCGGAAGCTCAGGCGTATAGACGGCCGCGTCGCGGTTGGAGTACGCCAGCTTCAGGCTCGGATCGGCGTTCAGCGAGGCACGGAATCCGTGTTCCCAGTTCGCCGGGAATCCGGCCGTCTGGCGGGTGAAGAGCGCCTCGGTGCGGGTCGTGATCAGGAAGGAGCCCCGGCCAAGGCGGCCGAGCGCCGCTGCGACGGCCTTAGTGTCGCCGGGCATGCGCGGCGCCCGGTAAGGCACGAACTGGACCTTGTCGAGATCCCTGAACTGCCAGGGCATCTGCGGCGTGGCGTTGCCGCCGGCCGGGCGGCTGACCCAGAGCACCCGCGTGCCGCCTCGGTCATGGTCATAGATGTAGTTCAGGGCCGCGTACTCGCCGGCGGGCGTCTGCTCGAACGCTTCGTTGCCGTACCTGGTGAGCACGAACATCGCGGCCAGCCCGACGGCGATCAGGCCGGCGAGCGTCAGGGCGACGGCTGCCGTCGCGGGACGCCTGAACCGATCGGCCATGCCCTTGAGATAGACCACCGTCGCTCCGTGCGCGCCGGACTCGGCCGGCGGGCACGGCCTGCTCGCAACGGCAGCGGCGATGCCGTTGACGTGCTGTGGTGCCTGTGGCGCCCCGTCGAGTCCCGGGAAGAACAGGCAGGCCGCCCCCACCGCCGCGGCTGGCAGGGTGAACAGGTAGACCCTGAGCGAGATTTCGCCGCCGTAGCTCTGCAGGGCGGCGATGCTCAGCGGCGCGACGAGCAGGACAGCGAGTGCCCGGTCTGAGATGCCTGCGAGCATTCGCCTGACCAGGCCGGCAATGGCAAGCAGCGCCATCAGGGCAGCCAGCAGGATCCGGCTCTTGTCGACGAACTGGTGAAGGTCGGTGCCGATGACGCGCTTGCTCACGCTGGCGGAGAAGTTGCCGCTGAGCTGGCCAAGGTCGCCGAAAATGGTGGACAGGTGACCTGACCAGTAGGCGATCGTCCCGTAGCTGATCCAGCCGAGCAGGATTACGCCGAGCAGGACCGGCAGGCCGCGCGGCGTTGCGCGGCCTGCCAGGACCAGGCCAAGGCAGGCAGCGATCATCAGGAACGGCGTCAGCTGGTGGCTCAGCGCCGACACCACGAAGATCGCGACGACGAGGCCGAGCAAGATAGCCCGCTGCGGCGCGGCTGCCTGCCTTGCCGGCAACTCCCCCGCGACTCGCCTGCGATCCGGCCCAGGCCGGCCTAGCTCTCGATGCCGCCCGCTAAACCAGGTCAGCAAGATCGCGATGAAGGCCAGGTAGAGCAGGTAGTTGAAGGACTGAGGCGAGAAGTAGTCCTGGCCGACCCAGTTGCCAGCGCAGAAGAGCAGGGCGGCGAACCAGCGAGCCCGCCAGCTAATCCGCAGCTGCCTGGTCAGCAACATGAACGGTACTAGCAGCAGCAGATCGATGACCACGGGCCACCAGGTCATCAACGGCAGCAAGCTGTGCACGCCGGCCGCGCCGGTGACGAACGCGATCAGCGCGAAGAAACCGGGCCAGCTGAAGTAAGCCGCCAGGTGCGGGGCGACGCTGCCGTGTCCGGAGACGTAGCTGACGAACCCTGCGACCTGGTACGCCGTGGCGAATCTCGGTAGTGGCTCGATGAGACCGGTCACCCCGTCCAGGCAGAACACCACCGCGATCAGCATGGCGGCGAGTACCGGCGGATACGCCCGCCGCAGTGCCAGCATCGCTACAAAGGCCGCGGCGAGCACAGCCAGGCCGGCCAGCGAAGCTATCGGAAGCACCGAGATCAGGCCGAGTCCATTCATGTCGCGTAGCGAGATACCGCGCAGCGGCAGCAGGAACAGCGCTAGCCCGGCCGCGGCTACCACCGCGATCGCGGCTGGCCTGACCCAGGAGGGCATCGGTTGACCATGGCGACGCCGAACCGGGCCCGCGGTGAGCGGCTGCTCAGCCCGGGGGACCTTCGTCGGCATCGTCACGCGGCATCACCCCGGCATCGGTTGCGTACTTCGATTTCGCGGCCGTCAGCCTCTGCCGGAAGCCTGCCCGCGGGCACCGGGGCCGGCTCGCGTGCCTGCCGCGGGCCGAAGCGGGCGGGACGGGACGCCCGGCCCGTGCGGCGGTCCGCCCGCAGCACGCCGAGCAGGCCAGGGAGCACGGCGATCGCGACAACCACCTGGCTGATGAGCACGCCGATCCCGGCTCCGATGATGCCCAGGTACCTGGTGAGCACGAGCGTGAGGCCGAGCACAAGCGCCGTGCGCAGTCCCTGCACGAGGGCAACGCGCGAGGTGCGGTTCTGCGCGCGCAGGGCGCCCAGATAGATCTCGGTCAGCGTGCGCGGCACGGTGGCGGCGGCGAGCAGCACCAGGATCGGTGCGCCCTCGCTGGCGTACCCGGCGCCGAACAGCCCGAGCAGCCAGGGGGCGAGCAGCGCGGCCGCCAGCGCGACCGGAACGCCGATTATCAGCATCCTGCGCAGCGCGGCCTTCGCGTGGCTGGCCAGCTTTACCGGGTCGAAGGCACCTTCGACAGTCAGTGACAGCGCCATGCTGACGGAAAGCAGGTCGAGCGTGCAGCCGATGGTCCAGGGAATGTAGAAGTAAGCGTTGCTGCCAGGCGCCACGAACATCGCCACCAGCACGGGCACCAGGCTGATCGTGGCGAGCAGCAGCAGCGCGCCCGGCACGTCACCAGCGAGGAACCGGCCTATCTGACTGCGACCCGGCGGCCGCGCATTACCCGTCTTCCTGGCGTGCCCTGGCAGCAGTTTCCTGAAGATCAGCCAGTTCACCAGCGGGACGGCGAGCGCGGCGGGAACAATCCAGGAGATGTAGATGCCGGCATGGGGGATCAGGGTCGCGAGCGGCAGGAGCAGCCCGATCTTGGCCAGCCCGAACAGCCCGTTTTCCAAGGTGACCCAGTTGGCGTTGCGCAGCCCGACGAGGACGCCATCTTGCAGGGTAAACAGCGACCAGATGATCACTGCCCCAGTGAAAATGATCCCGGCCGTGACCCCGGTGAGCTCGGAGTACGACGAGCCAGGCCGTCCCGTGACGCTCAGGAACACGACGGAGCCGGCCACGGCCGACAGCACGCTCACCCCGTAGCCGAGCCTGACCAGGCGTCCTGTGGCGCGACCTGACTGAGGTATGAATCTCGCCATGGCCCCGATCAGGCTGAAGGCAGTGATGCCGGCCAGCAGGTTCATTGCCGCGTACGCGGCTGACGCACGGCCGACATCCGCCGGGTGGTAGTGGCGCGCGGCCAGCAGCCAGTAGGCGAGCCCGAGCACGCCCGTGACCACCGTGTTCGCCATCAGCGCATATCCGTTCCGCAGCAGCGCCGAGCCGCCAGCCGGTGAGCTACCTGGCATCAGTCCGCCGATGGCTGCCCTGACCGGATCGGCCGCGCGGGCAAGCGGCCTGGCCAGCGCGCTGTGGCCGGTCACGAAACCAGCCTGTTCAGTCCCGCGCGGGCCTTCCTGACCGGAGCCCAGGCCGCGGTCAGTGCCCGGTAGCCGGCGAACCGGACGGGAAGCCGCCGTGACGCCACCGACCTGGCGAAGACTGGCATGCTGGCAGACCGGCCGACGGTGAGCCTCGGCAGGGCGAACGGGTCGGCTGAACCGCTGGCCCGGCGATTCGCGACCGTGCAGGCATACTCGTACCCGACCTCGGCAGCCATTGCCCGGACCAGGCGGCTCGAATAGCCAAAGGGATAGGCCATGCCTGGCACGCGGGCACCGAGCCTGTCTTCGAGCGCGTGCTTGCTGCCGGCCAGCTCGCGGTGCAGGGGCCCCGAATCCAGCCGGTCGAGCTCCGGATGCCGGATGCTGTGCGCGCCGATCTCGATGCCGCAAGCGGCAATCTCCTCGATGGCACCCCAGCTGAGCATCTTCGCCGGCCCGCCAGGCCAGGGCGGCGAGCTCGCGATCCAGCCGGTCGTCACGAACACGCTCGCGGTGAATCCGTGCCGCAAGAGCAACGGCAGCGCAGCCTGATGAAAGTCAGCGAAGCCGTCGTCGAATGTCAGCACGACCGGCTTGGCCGGCAGTTCGGTGCCGCGCTCGCCACGACGGGTCGCGCTCATCGCGCTGGCTATCTGCCCGGCCGTCACCGGGACGCGCCCGCTGTCGTGCAGGTAGTCGAGCTGACGGGCAAACGCTTCCGGAGCGACCGCTAGCCTGCTCGCGGCGACCGGCTCGTCGGAGATCTCGTGATACATCAAGATCGGCACGTGCCGCATGGTCAGGTCACCCCCTCGCGAAACGTCCCGCCAGGTAGCCGGCGGCGGTCACGAAGAGGCCAGCCACGATCGCGGCGGCCCGGCCGAGCGCGGCCAGGTCACCGCGCAGCAAGGCGGCGAGATTGCGCACGACGCCGGCCGGCAGGACCACGAATGCCTGCCGTCGCTCGGCCGCCAGGCCATCGGCCGAGCCGACGCGCTTGCTGACCGCAGCCTTGGAGATCCCCTCGGCGTAGCACCTGGTGAGGAAGTAGCGTACGGTCGCGCGCTCGTCGCGGACGCGATGCCAGATCACGGCGCGGTCATCGATGAGCAGAATCGCCCGGTCAGGGTGCTGCCCGATCCTGATGCAGAAGTCGGTCTCCTCGCAGCCAAGCGGCAGCCTGGCCGACGACCGGCCGACCTCGCAGCGGAACTCGCCGGCCTTCCCGAAGATCTCGCGGCGGAACGAGGCGTTGCCGCCGAGCAAGTTCCTGACCGGCTGGCGCGCCTGCGTCATCCCCTTGTAGTTGCAGCCGACCACCCAGTCGAATTCGCGCGGCAACCAGGCCGGGCGATTGCTGTCCCAGTTCGGCAGCGTCAGGCCACCGGCGCCGGCCACGTCGGGGTTCGCGTAGCAGTCGGCGAGGTACTTGAGCCACTCGGGCTCTGCGACGGCGTCGTCGTCGAGGAAGGCCACGATGTTGCCCGAGGCGACGGCGACGCCGGTGTTCTTGCCGCCCGATAGCCCTTGCCCGTAACGATTCGCCAGCACCATGACCGCCAGCCCGTCATGGTGGCTGGCCACGTAACCGGTGAGCCTCGCGAGCAGGTCCGGGTTGTGATCAACCACGACCAGCAGCTCGTGCGCGGTCAGGCTCTGCCGCCGGACCGATTCGATGGCCGCGACGATGTCGTCCCACCGCTGCACCGTGTAGACGCAGATCACCACCGAGATCTGGGCGGTGGCCGGGCTGATCACGTCAGCGGTCACCGCTGAGCCTGCCCGTCCGGACCGCGGCTGAGGCCATCGAACAGCCCGCTGACTTCCCGTCCGCTGAAACCGTCGCCATGCGACTGCTCCTGCGCATCGCAGTTGATCACGATCCCCGGTGCCATGAACGGCCTTGGCCTGCGCGCCTTGCGGCGCCTGACATCCCGCCTCTCCTGGGTGATCAGTCGCAGCACCCGCCAGCCGTCCTTGATCGCGGACAGGTTGCTCGCGCCGTGCTGGCGCAGCCGCTCGTGGCTTGGCACCTCGTGGATCTTCAGGCCAGCCTGCGCGGCCCTGATGCTCATCAGCGTCTCGATCTCGAAACCGGGTGAGTCGAGATGGAGCCGGTCCAGGTGATGTGCCCAGATCGCGGTGTAGCCATAGCAGAGGTCGCTGAAGCTGGTGCCGAACAGCCGGTTGACCGCCAGATTCAGCATCTTGTTGCCATAGCGTCGGATAAGGGTGATGTCATCGCTCGCGCCGGCGCTGCCGAAGCGCGAGCCCTTGGCAAAATCCGCGCCGGTCAGCAGCGCGCTGACGAACCTGACGATCTCGCGTCCGTCGGTCGACCCGTCCCCGTCAATAGCGACGACGATCTCGCCGGTAGCCGCCGCGAATCCGGCCGCGAGCGCGTCGCCCTTGCCGGCGCCACCCTGATAGACGACCCGGACGTCGGGCCGCAGCCTCCTGGCGACATCGATCGTGCCGTCAGTGGAGCGGCCATCGACAAGCACGACCTCATGCACCCAGGCAGGGAGTGAGTCGAAAACGCCGGGCAGGTTGGCTGCCTCGTTCATCACCGGAAGTACCACGCTCACCTTGGGAGCGATGGCCAGGCCGTCAGCTACCTTGCGGTAGGGCTGGCTGGCCTGCGCGCGCCGGCCATCGCGGATTCCGGGCAGGCCGCCGCCGGCGACCTCGCCATTCAGCGGCCGCCTGCTTGCTGGCATGCGCCACGTGGACAGCGCGTGCAGGGATGCTGGCGGCGCGGCGTGCCCGTCGGCGGCCCGCCCTGGCTGCATGAGGCCGGGCAGGTCACGCGAGCCGGCTGCCTCCCCTGGTGGCCGGCGCTGCGCCCGGCCGATCGGCTGGGTCAGATCAGCCGAGTCAAGCCTGCGCGCTGACGGGCCCTGACGGGGTCGATGCGGCAGGTCCTCGTGCAGTTTGTACCGTCCGCCGGCGCGCATCTGCCGTGCTGCGGCGGCGGCGCCGCTGACCTCGGCCCGCCGATGGTGGCGCGCCCGAGCATGCGCCGGCCTCAGCTCTGATCCGTTTTCGAAATGACGCATTGTTCTTCCCCCAGGGCGGATTGTGCTTCAGCTTTACCGAACTGGTCCCCGCGGTGCGGCGGTGGGCCGGGAGACACAGGAGCAATCAGCGATTGAATCGCGATTCAGTTGCATAGACGTAGCGCGCGGCGGGCCTGTCCCGGCGAATCTTGCGGAATCATCGCTGAGGCGCGAGAGCGCCTGCCGCCTAGCCAGGCCGATGCCGAAAAAGCTCCGGGTTCACCTGGCCGCAAGCGGTGATCCGGGGCGCCGGGACACGTCGTGACGACGCATCAGTACATCGCCGCGGCGGTGCCGGCAGAATTCTTATCAGGGGCACGCTCTTTACCTGGATGACGGCACTAAACATAATCACCGCACCATCCCGGAGAACACAGCCAACCGGGGGATCACACTTCCCATAGCGCTAACCAGCTACTCGGCTCGTGACGGCATCTGAATGACCACGGCGGGTCCACGCTGGCAGCATCGGCGCCAGATTCCCCTGTTAGGTATCCTGGCTGCCGTACAGCGGGGGCGGCCCGTAACGATGCCCCGGCCTTCGGCGTCCCGCGCCGGTGAGGCGTGCCGCCACGGCGGCGATGACCACGCTGATCAGGCCGACCGCGATGACGCCAGCGCGGAGCGACCAGCTCCCGGTGCCGGCCATGGCCTCGGCGACACCGAAGTTGATCACCATGGCCGCGGTACCCGAGATCACTACCGTGGCGAGCCGGTCAAATCCCCTGAGCAGGCTGGCGAACGCGAAGGCCGGGGCGGCCGCCAGGAAAATGAGCACCAAGGGCACTCGCGCGGGTGAGCTAGAGCCCGCTAGGGCGAGGGCAGCGCCCGCTGCCCCCGCCGCGAGCACCCCAGTGATGAGCCAGCCGGTCACGCTCAGGCTCACTCTCATGTACCCCCCCGAGTACCTGGGTGGCCAGCTCGCAACCGCACGCAAAGGCCCCCGTCTGTCTAGCTCTGCGGGCAATGCCAGCCGGCATGCGCCTTGCCGGGGTGACCACCTTGCGGAAACCCCGGTGACAGCATGGATAACCTGAAAAACAGCCACCACCTGATGGACCAGCCACCATCTGATGTGCGTTTGACTAAGAAAACTCACGCTGTCTGCAGCGGCGGTGCGATCGACGTGGATGCGAGATGAAGACCCGCCGGCAGACGGCTCGGTCAGCGAGCGGGCAGACGGAAGCGGGCGGGCGGCCGCCGGAGACGTGGTGTGATAGCGACATGAGTCGTCCACTGCTGAATCGGAGCCTGGCCGGACTGGGCACGACGATATTTGCTGAGATGTCGGAACTCGCGGTCGCCACCAATTCCGTCAATCTCGGACAGGGTTTCCCTGACACCGACGGCCCCGCCGAGATAGCCGAGGCTGCGGCTCAAGCCGTACGCGAAGGCCGAGGCAACCAGTATCCGCCTGGCACCGGAATTCCCGGCTTGCGCCGGGCAATCGCCGAGCACCAGCGACGTTTCTACGGCTTGCCTGTCGATCCCGACAGCGAGGTACTCGTCACCGCGGGAGCGACCGAGGCCGTGGCCGCGGCGCTGCTCGCACTGGTTGAGCCCGGCGACGAGGTCATCGCGTTCGAGCCGTACTACGATTCCTATGCGGCCTGCATCACCATGGCAGGCGGTATCCGGGTGCCGGTGACGCTCCGGGCCCCTGGCTTTCGTCCTGACCTCGATCAGCTGAGGGCCGCGATCACCAGCCGGACAAGGCTGATCTTGCTGAATTCACCTCACAATCCGACCGGGTCGGTCTTTACCCGCGCCGAGCTGGCCGCCATCGCCGGATTCGCGTGTGCTCACGACCTGCTGGTGATTTCGGACGAGGTGTACGAGCACATGGTCTACAACGGCGAGCACGTGCCGATCTGCTCGCTGCCAGGAATGCGCGAGCGCACCGCGACAATCAGCTCGGCGGGCAAGACTTTCTCGTTTACCGGCTGGAAGATAGGCTGGCTGACCGGAACAGCGCAGATGATAGCCGCCGTGCGCACGACCAAGCAGTTCCTGACCTATGTCAACGGCGGGCCGTTCCAGTACGCCATCGCGAAGGGGCTCGCGCTGCCCGATGAGTACTACCACTCGATCAGCGCCGATCTGGCCGTCAAGCGTGACCTGATGTGCGATGGGCTTGCCTCGGTTGGCTTCGACGTATTCATTCCGGACGGCACCTACTTTATTACGACCGACATCAGGTCGTTCGGCGAGGTCAGCGCCGTGGACTTCTGCCGTAAGCTGCCGGCGACAGCAGGGGTGGTGGCAATCCCGGCCCAGGTGTTCTACGACCACCCTGACGCTGGTCGTTACCAGGTGCGCTTTGCTTTCTGCAAGAAAAAAGAAGTACTCGCCGAAGCCTTGTCCAGGCTCGGCGTGCTGAGGGCGAGCTAGCGGTCAGGTTGTTATCTCAGCGTGACCGTTCGACGCCGAGACGACGTGACATGGCCGCGCTCGTCCGGTTAGCATGCCGTCACCACCGAATGCGACATGTGGCCTTTCGGTGCTGCCGACGTCAGCGGCAGATGCCATCTTTTTGACGTCTGACTGGCCAGGTGGCCTGGCCAGGTGGAGGGGGCACGGATGTCCGACATGTCATGGGAGCACGCGTCGGAAGCGCGAGCTGCCCTGAATGCCATCGTCTCCGATCCAGAGCACGGGGTGCCGGCGCTTTCCAACGCATCGACCATGTCGAACCTGCTCAAGGACTATTTGCCAGACGCGCCCAGGGAAAAGAGCATCCTTGTGGCAGCCGCGGAGGCAGGCCTCGCCGATACGCTTCGCGACCACGTTGCCCAGGGCATGGACGCCAATACCGCCATCCGCCTTACCGCGTCGCAGTTCTCATCGAGCACGCCATTCACAACGGAAGCGTGCACCTGGGTTACCGATGAGATCGCCGTCGCGCTCGGCATCAGCCAGGGCCGTACCCCTGGTGACCCGCTCGCCGGCACCCCGCTTGGCGGCACGCCGCCGGGTTTCCCGCCGATCTCGGGCGAGGGTCAGGCTACGCAAATGGCGCCTGGTGCGCCGTCTGGCTATGCGCCGGCGCAGCCGGCGAACCAGGCACAGGGAGGCTTCCAGGCACCCGCGCAAGGCTTCGGCGCGCAGGCCGGGCAGCCCAGCCCGCAGGAACAGCCGACAGCGCAGGGATACCGGCCCGGCTATCAGCCGCCCGCTCCCGGCCAGGGCTATCCTTCGACGCCAGGCCAGGGTTATCCGGGCCAGCAGGCCGCTGTCCCCGGTGCCGCTCCCGGCTACCCTGGCCAGGTCGGCTACGTCCAGCCCGGTGGCCCTGGCCGCCCCGGCGCGCCTGGCGGACCCGGTTACCCTGGCCAGCCAGGTCCTGGTTATCCCGGAGTACCAGGTGCGTTTCCCGGGCAGCAGGGCTTCCAGCAACCGGGTGGGCCAGGAGGGCCAGGCGGCTGGGCTCCTAGCGGATACGGTCCTGGCAATAATTTCGGCGGCCAGCAGAAGTCCAGCGGCGGCAAGCGCGGCCTGGTCGTGCTCGGGATCGTCGCCGTCGTGATCGTTGTCGTGGTAGGCGTTGCCATCGCGCTCAGCGGCGGAGGAAAGAAGCCGATCGCCGGCGGCGGCGGCCATCACACGGTGGTGCATACCCCGTCACCGCCGCCGACTTCAACGCCGGCCGGGCCAGGTCCCGGAATCGAGCCGCTCAAGACGATCATGAATCCCGCTGGCCTCACGCCGGTCGGGACCGGCTGCTCGCCGGCGCTGTTCTTCGGCCTGAACCAGAAGACGATCGTCAGTCACATCTTCTGTTCAAAGACCTCCAAGCCGCACATCCAGGTCTGGGGCTACCAGTTCGACAACCAGGCCGACTACCTGGCGGGCGTCGCGCACATCAACAAGTACACCGGCTTCCACCAGACGTCGCAGACCTGCCCGCCCGCCGCCGGCAGCGAGGGCGGCTCGACCGGCTGGCATGCCAACAGCAACC
Organism: Streptosporangiaceae bacterium; assembly: GCA_035716545.1. Taxonomy (GTDB): domain Bacteria; phylum Actinomycetota; class Actinomycetes; order Streptosporangiales; family Streptosporangiaceae; genus Chersky-822. The sequence goes on along the minus strand of DASTJM010000101.1, from coordinate 10,977 downwards.
CCAGGTACGTATCGCGCAAGGGCCAGTTCATCGAGTGCTTCACCGACAACGGCAAGTCGCTGCTGATCTGGACGATGCCGACGATGCACGTCTTTTTCATCGGCCAGGATCGCGATAAGGCCCAGACGATCCCGACCATCCTCGACTGGTGGAAGACCGTGAACTATGGCTGAGCCAGGCAGCCCCTGATGACCGAGACACTGATGCCGGGGGGCGGTGTCGCACGACGTCCGCTGCACTTCATCGTGATGGCCGACTGCTCGGGCTCGATGAAGGGCGAAAAGATGCAGGCGCTGAATTACGCTCTGCGTTCGATGCTGCCCCACCTGGTGGACTGGGAACGCGATCAGCTGCAGGCACAGCTCCTGATCAGGATCTTGTCCTTCGCGTCAGTACCCAACTGGTACGTTCCCGATCCGGTCGCCGTGGCTGAGCTGAGTGCCCGCTGGCGCAATCTCGAGTACGTGCCGATGGGCCGGACGAACATGGGTCCGGCGTTCCGTGCCGTTGCCGAGGCTCTCAGTCCTGACCGGCTCGAACGGCGCGCGCTCCGCCCGGCCATCCTGCTGATCACCGATGGCTTGCCGACCGATCCGCCAGGCGGTTTCGAGCGTGGCCTGGCCGAGCTGCTCAGCGTCGCCGCCGGCCGGTCGGCTCTGCGGCTGGCCGTGGCGATCGGGCGCGATGCCAGCTCGGAGCCGCTCGACCGGTTCCGCAGCCAGGACGTCCCGGTTCTCGTCGCTGACGGCACGGACGAGATCGCCGACCGGCTGGTGACGGCGTCGATCGCGGTGTCGCGCATGTCGGAGATCGGCGTCAATCGCGAAGCGCTCGCAGACCAGCTGATGCGGGCAGGCGGCCAGCGCACCTCCGATCCCGCTCCGCCGCCGCCCGCTCGCGGTCCGGCCCGCCTCGACGACACCATCTTGTGATGGCCATGCCAGCCGCCCCGGCGCCAGCGGACCCGCCAGGCCGCCCGGTCGCCCATCCACCTCCCTGGGTCGCCCTGACCGCCTCGGAGCGCGGAGCATCCCACGTCGCGATGCAGACCCCCAACCAGGATTCGGTCGCCGTCGAGCGTGCCGGGCCGAACGGCCTCGTCGCCGCGGTGGCCGACGGGCACGGTCACTCCAGGCACCTGCGCAGCGCCAGGGGCTCGCGGTTTGCCGTCGGCATCGGCTGCCGGGTCGGCCAGGAAGTCGCGGATCAGCTGATCGCCCGCGCGCCCGGACTGGCCGAGGCGGAAACCGGAAGCGCCGGGCCCGCCGGGCCAGGCTCCGCGATCACGGCTGAGGAAATCATCGACCTGGTGCAGGACTTCCTGATCCCGTCGGTGGTCGGGCGATGGCGCGAGGCCGTGCTTGCCGACGTGGCGGCGGACCCGTTCACCGAGTCCGAGCATGACCAGCGAAGGCCGGGCGATGATCCTACGATCGCATACGGTTCAACCCTCTTGCTGTGCGTGGCACTGCGCGAGTGGCTGATTCTCGCCCAGATAGGCGATGGCGACGTGGTTGGCGTGCGCGCCGATGGCACGGCCACGCTGCCCGTCCCCGCCGATCCGCAGCTCGACGGGCTAGTCACGACCAGCCTGTGCGGCCCGGATGCCGCTGCCGACTTCAGGATCGGGGTCGTGAACATCACTCAGACGCCGCTGCTCGCGACCTTGCTCGCCACCGACGGTTACGGCAACGCCCAGGTCGCCGAGCGATGGCCGGACAGCTTCAGCAAGGACATGGCCTGGCTGCTGCGCGAGCGGGACACCCGCTGGCTCGCCAGCCAGCTGCCAGGCTGGGCAGCCCGGTGCGCCTCGGCTGAAGGCAGCGCCGATGACACGACGGTCGCGTTGCTGATCTCACCCGCCGGACAGGCGAGCAGGACGATCACGCCGCCGGGCGGGGGCGGGGCAGGCGGGGCTGCCAGCGAGGCGGGCGGACAGGCCGAACGCGACGCGGACGAGATCACGATCCCCGCTGTGCCCAGGGCGGACACGGTACCGAGCGGCCAGGTTCCGAGCAGGCACGGGCCGGACGGGCCGGCCGCGCCGACCGAGCCGATCACTGTCCGGCTCGCGACTCAGGCGGCTGCCGGCCAGCCCGAACCGGGACCGGTGGCGGGGGAGCCGCCAGTGCCGGGAATCACTGACCAGGTCACCGCCGAATGGGATCCCCCAGGCAGGTCAGCTGGGTCAGGTGTCCGATGAGCGGCCAGATCTCGCTGCAGGGCAAGACGCTGCGCATGGTGCGGGCAGGCACGGGCGTGCTGGTCGGCGAGCGCCTCGGTGAAGGCGGGCAGGGCGTTGTGCACGCAGTCACGATCGGCGGCGCCCAGTACGCGGCCAAGTGGTACAGATACGCGCCATCGGGTGAGCTGCGCAGGTCGATCGCCGCGCTCGTAGAGCGAGGCCGGCCGCATCGCGCCTTTATCTGGCCGATCGACCTGGTGGTCAGCGACGAGCTATCGGGCTTCGGCTACGTGATGCCCAGGCTCGAACCCAGATTCTCCTCCTTCGCCCAGCTCGTGTCGCGCCCAGAGCAGCCGCCGTTCCGCGTGGTGATCACGATCGGCAGGCACCTGATCAGCGCGTTCGAGGCGCTGCACTCCGCTGGCCTGTGTTACCGCGACATCAGCTTCGGCAACTTGTGGGTCGACCCCGATCAAGCCGACGTGGCGATCATCGACAACGACAACGTCGGGCTTGACAGCGGTGAGGTGTTCGTCTGGGGCACGCTGCGATTCATGGCACCCGAGGTCGTGCGGCGCGAGGCCGCTCCGTCCAGCCTCACCGACCTGCACTCGCTGGCGGTGTTCTTGTTCTACCTGTTCATGCACGGGCATCCGCTCGAAGGCGTGCGGACCGACTCGTCCTACTCCTGGGCGCCGTCTGACCACCATTCGGAAACGGATCTGGCACTGCGCCATTTCGGTACCGAGCCGGTATTTATCTTCGACCCGGACGATCACTCCAATCCGCCAAGGCCCGGCGATCCGGTGGCGATCTGGTGGCGGCTTTACCCGAAGTTCTTCCGCGCCGTATTCGAGCGTGCTTTTACCTCCGGCCTGCGTAACCCGTCCGGCACAGGCCGGGTTACCGAGGGCGTCTGGCGGCGGGCGCTGATCAGGCTGGCTGACTGCGTCTCGGTCTGCACATGCCAGGCGTCTGTCTTCTACGACCCCGACGACCCTGGCCTGCGCTGCTGGAACTGCAACCAGATACCGCCCCGCCCGCCGCTGCTTGAGCTGCCAGGAGCGACAGTCGTGCTCTCGCAGGGTGCCACCCTTACCTCTCATCACCTGACCCGCAACCGTGACTACGACACAGTCGTCGCCATGGTCGAGAACCATCCCGTCCAGCCCGGCGAGCTCGTTCTGCGCAATATGAGCAGCAGATCGTGGACCATGGCGCCGGTGGGTGAAACAGCCAAGACGGTCGAACCTGACCGCAGACTTGGCATTCGCCCGATGTCGATTGACTTCGGGTCGGCACACGGCAAGATCATTACCTGAATAAGGGGTGGAAAGGGGGGCTCGCATGAGCGAACTCCACATCTCCGTTGGCGGCGGGCAGTACCGATACGGGCCGGGGATCATCCGGATCGGTCGCAGCTCGGAGAACGACATCGTCGTCAACGACCCGACCGTCTCAAGGCGGCACGCGCAGGTCAGCCTGGAGGCCGAGGGCTGGACCTGGCAGAACCTCGGGCAGGCGCCGACCTTCCTTGGCGGTCAGCCCGTCGCCAGGTTCGTCGTGGCTGATGTGACCGAGATCGCTCTGGCCTCACCGCAGGGCCCGCCACTGCGACTGCAGGCAGTCCCTGACGCCGGGCATCAGCCGGTCGCGACCGGGCCAATGCGCACCGAGCTCGCGGCAGCTGGGCCGGCGATGGCCGCTCAGGGAGCGGCCGCGCCCGCGGTACCCGGGTTCCCGGCTGCCGACGCGACCGGCGCGCCGCCGCGAGCCGTCCCGGGCGCGATGCCCGGTGCTATCCCCGGAGCCGTGCCAGTCGGGGCGGGCAGTCCTGCCTACCCCGGCGCCCCGGCGCCCGGATTCGCTCCCGGCGGGCAGCCAGGCAGCGCGCCCGGAGTTCCCCCCGGCGGTGCCCACGCCGGCGTGCCCGGCTTCGGGCCTCCTGGCATGCCAGGAGTGGCAGGCATGCCTGGCATGCCGGGCTACCCAGGATTCGGGCCGGGCGTACCGCAGCTCGATGTGACCAAGCTCGACCGCGGCTCGTTCTTCGAAACCTTGGTACCAGTCAGGAGCTGGCTGCACGACAAGGGCTGGCGTCAGGGTCTGCGGCTGCTGATCATCCCGTACGCGCTGCTGCCGTTGCTGTTCCTGCAGATCTTCTCGACCGCGACCTCGCTGTCGGCGCCGGGCTGGGCTTACAGCATCTATGTCGCGCCGCTGTGGGTCATCGCGTTCTGGCACCTGATCCGCCCGCCGCGCTGGGGTCGTACCGAGATCTGGATCGCGGTCGGCATCGTCATCTGGGAGTACATCTGGCTGCACGTGGTGACGATCAATATCAACGATCATCTGGCCAGCGGCGGGCTCAATTTCGCAAAGGCCCTCATCGTGGGCTACAACGAGGAGACAAGCAAGGCGATTCCGGTGCTGGTCGCCGCGGCAGTACTGCTAGGGGTCAAGAAGCAGAAGCTGGATCCGCGGGCCTGGATGCTGATGGGCACCATCGCCGGGCTGACGTTCGGCATCATCGAGCAGGCGATCTACACCAAGATCGCTATTTACTCTGTCGCAACCGCTCACAACGTGCCGCAGGCCAACGCCGGAGCGCTCGACTTCGCTTTCCGGGTGTTCGTCGATGGCTTCCAGCACGCGGTCTGGGCCGGCGTCTCAGGCTTCTTCGTCGGCATGGCGGTCAACTACCGCAGGCGGCGCGTGCCCCTGTTGCTGCTCGGCATCACGATCCCCGCCGTCTTGCACGCGCTCAACGACTGGACTCTGACCATCTTCAGCACCGTCTGGTTCACGGTGTTCGTCGTCCAGGGACTGTCGTTGCTGCTGTTCCTCGGATACACGCTGTCTGCGGCCGATATCGAGCGGAGGGTGCGCAGGAACCCGGCCTTCCGCGGCCAATCGATCTTGATGGAACGCTTCACTCAGTCCTAGCTGCCCGCCGGACCCGGTCGCCGGCAGCAGCAAGCGGCACCACGTTGCTCACCGGCCCGCGCCAGCCGCGATCAAGGAGAGCCGGCGGGGTCGGTGACAAAATCGATCAGTTCCTCGACCCGGCCCAGGAACGCCGGCTCCAGGTCAGCGAAGCTCCTGACCGACCCCAGGATCCGCCGCCACGCGGCAGGAGTACCGGCTGGCCAGCCGAGCGCGGCGAGTACGCCCTCCTTCCATGGCACCCCGCGCGGTACGTCCGGCCAGCGGCCGATGCCGAGTACCGATGGCTTGACCGCCGTCCAGATGTCGATGAACGGATGCCCCACGACAAGCACGTGCGCGGACCGCACCTTGGAGGCGATCAAGGACTCCTTGGAGCCAGCGACCAGGTGGTCGACGAGCACGCCGAGTCGCCGGCCCGGCTGCGGCCCGAAGCCGTCCACGATCGCGGGCAGGTCATCGATGCCGCCGAGGAACTCGACCACCACGCCCACGTCGCGCAGGTCGTCACCCCAGATGCGCTCGACCAGCTCGGCGTCATGCCGGCCTTCCACGTAGATCCGGCTCGCCCGCGCGACCTTGGCCCGGCTCGGCGGCGCTGCGATGGAACCCGAGGCGGTGCGGTTCGGTGCCGGGTCCCGCGGACGAAGCGCCGGCCTGGTGAGTCGCACCGGCCGGCCTTCGAGCAGGAAGGGCGCCGGCCCGAACGGGAACACCCGCCGCCGGCCGTGCCTGTCCTCAAGCGTGACCGCGTCTTTTTCCCACCCGGCAACCGCGCCGCAGAACTCGCCCGCGGCGTCCTCGATCACCAGGCCCAGGCCGACTTCGACAACTTCAAGCTCGCGCGGCGTGCCGCGCTTAGGGCCGGCGAGCACGTCGGCGTCGTATCGCATGCTCCGCACTAGCAGCCCTCCGCATCCGTGTGGCGTCAGCGGTGCACCATCGTCAGCCGTGCACCGTCGCGGTGTCGTGGCAGAAGTGCACCCGGGCAGGCGCCAGGCCATGCAGCCGCGTGATCGACTCGTGCCAGGATGTCAGATCGGCTGCCTGACCCGGTGGCAACTCAGCGTGCTGGGGGTCCTGGTACTGCGCCGAGGTGTACGCCGCGTCGCCGATCAGCAGCACCTCGGAGGTGTCCTCGCCGGTGCTGACAACGACGGACTGATGCCCGGCCGTGTGCCCTGGCGTCGTCACCACCCGCAGGCCGGGCACAACCTCGGCATCGCCGTCGAGCAGCTCAAAGCGCGCGTTCATGAAGTCGAACCAGTCGTAGAGCTCGGGTGACTCCACCTTGGCGCGGGTGAGCTCCGCGCGCTGCACCCAGCAGGCCGCGTGCCTGAACACCGCGTTCTGGCCGCAGTGATCGAAGTGCAGGTGCGTATTGATGACCAGGTCGATGTCCGCTGGTGACATGTCGATGTCGGCGAGCGCGTCCGCGACCGTGCGGTTCACCACTCGCCAGTCCGCCAGGACGTCAGGCGGCCCGCCGACCCCAGTGTCGACGAGCACCGCGCCGTTGGCATGAGTCACCACGAACCCGTGCACCGGCCACTGCGAGCCGTCTGCAACGGTCAGGCTGGCCAGGTGAAGCCTCTTGATCTCGAGCATATCCCTCACCATATCCGCCCAGACGCCCACGAACACGTCTCCACGCAACCTCATCGCCTAGGCGAGCAACCGATCCATGGCGGCCAGGATGCGCTTTTCCGAGACCGGGATCGGCACGCCGAGCGGCTGGGCGAACAGGCTCACCCGCAGCTCCTCGATCATCCAGCGCACCGCCTTGACGTCATCGCGGTACCGGCCGTCCGGGCCTAGCTCGCCGAGCACCTGCTCGTAGTCGGCGGTGATGCGGTGCACGGCGTCCATCCGCTCCAGGTCCCGGTGCGGTTCCCTTGGCGCCTTCTCGATCCGGTGCCCGATCCCCCGCAGGTAGCGCACGACCTCGGGAAGCTGCCGCGCGCCAGTAGCCGAGATGAAATCAGGAAAAACCAGCGCCGCGAGCTGAGACCGCATGTCGGCGGCGGATTCCGCCATCGCCGGGTTCGTCAGCAGGTCAAGTCGCGCCTCGACGGCGTGCGCCTCGCCCAGCACCCGTGCGGCGACGCTGACCACATCGGCCGTCTTGACCCGCAGCGACATCCTGGCCGATTCGAGCAGCCTGGCGAACGAGTCAGCGTCCCACGCAGGCCCTCCGGCCTCGGCGATGACCTCATCGGCCGCCGCCGCGGCGCAGTCGTCAAGCAGCGCACCGGTGCCGGGGTAGGGGTTACGGCTCAGCGCGAGCTTCGCGCTCGTCGGCAGCCGGCTGGCCACCGCCCGCGAACCCGCGGTCACTTCGAGCAGCAGCAGCCTGCGGTTGCCGGTCCGCATCGCCGCGGCCGCCTGCGCAGCCGTCTCGAACAGCTCGATGCTGACCGAGTCGCCAGCGTCGCGCAGCGCCGGATAGGCCCGCACCTGCCCGCGGGCGAACTCCCTGGGCAGCGACTCGAAATCCCAGGAGGTCAGGCCTTTCCGAGTCAGGTCACCGGCAGCGGCGGCCAGCCGCGCGTGCAGGACCGGGCGCAATTCCCGCCGTATCAGCTCCAGGTCGTAGCCGGACGCCAGCACCCGCCCGTCATCTACCACGCGGAACTTCAGCCGCAGGTGCGCTGGCAGCTTCGCCAGGTCGAAGTCAGCACGGAGGACGTTCGCCCGGCCGAGCCGGCTGAGCTCGCCCCCCAGCGCCGACAGCAGGTCGCCGCGCCGAGAGTCCAGCCTGGACAGAACGTCCCGCGCGACGTCGGGGGCCGGCACGAACATCGTCCGCAGCCGCTTGGGCAGCGACCTGATCAGCTCGGTGACTAGTTCTTCGCGGAGGCCGGGCACCTGCCAGGAGAACTCGTCGGCGCTGACCTGGTTGAGGGAGGCCAGCGGTATGTCGGCGGCTACTCCGTCGTCCGGCTCGCCGGGCGCGAACTCATACGTCAGCGGCAGCTCGCCCCAGCTGGTCGGGTAGTCCTCTGGGCTGATCTCGTCGGCCGCCGGGCCAGCCAGGTCAGCCGGCGTCATCGTCAGCAGGTCAGGCTCGGCTGCCTTGGCCTTCTTCCACCACGAGTCGAAGTGCCGCGATGAGGTGACCCCGGCCGGAACACGCCGGTCATAAAACGCGAACAACGCGGCGTCGTCAGCGACGATGCCGCGCCTGCGCGCCCTTTTTTCCAACTCTTCCGCATCGGCCAGGAGCTCCCGGTTGCGATGAAAGAACTTATGGTGGGTCTGCCACTCGCCCTCGACCAGCGCGTGGGAGATGAACAGCTGGCGCGCCAGCACGGGGTCGATGCGGCTCAGCGTGACCGGTCGCGCGGCGACTAGCGGCAATCCGTAGAGTGTCACCCGCTCAAGCGCCATGGCGGCACCGCGCCGTGCGTCCCAGTGCGGCTCGCTGTACCCGCGATTGACCAGGTGCCCGGCGAGCGGCTCGACCCAGTCCGGCTCGATGCGCGCGACGACCCGCGCCCACAGGCGCGACGTCTCGACCAGCTCGGCCGCGACGACCCAGGAAGGCGGTCTTCGCGCCAATGGTGAGTCAGGAAAGATGGAGAAACGGGATCCCCTCGCGCCACTGAATTCCGCAGGCCCGCGCCGGCGTCCGCCGGCCTGCTGCCGCGTTGCCTGGGGCGGGGCTTCCTCCCGCATGCCGATATGTGACAGCAGGCCAGCTAGCAAGGACTGGTGCACGCGGTCGGCCACGTCGGGAGCGAACCGCGGCTCAGCGTCGGTGCCTGGCTTGCTGAGCAACTGCGCGACGTGGGCGGTCAGCTCATCCCTCGACGCTCGCGCCTTGCGGCTGGCTGGTGCGCGGTCTTCGCCGGCTGAGATGCCCAGGTCGGCCGCCGCCTGCCTGAGCTGGGCGTGCACGTCCTGCCATTCCCGGACGCGCAGGTAGTGCAAGTACTCGTTCTTGCACATGCGGCGGAAAGCCGAACTGGACAGCTCGCGCTGCTGCTCGCGCAGGTGGTCCCACAGGTTGACCAGCGACAGGAAGTCCGATCCCGGCTCGGCGAAGCGGGCGTGCCTGGCATCAGCCGCTTCCCTGCTTTCGGCTGGCCGCTCCCTGGGGTCCTGGATCGACAGCGCCGCGGCGATGATCAGGACTTCGCGGACGCAGCCGTTCCGGCCCGCCTCGAGGATCATCCGGCCGAGGCGCGGGTCGACCGGCAGCCTGGCCAGCTTCCGGCCAGTCTCGGTCAGCTTGGTGACGCCTCCGCCGGCACCCGCGGCCGTGGTCGCCGCGCCGAGTTCTTCGAGCAGCCTGCGGCCGTCCGTGACATTGCGGGTGTCCGGCGGGTCGATGAACGGGAATCCGGCCACCTCACCCAGGTCGAGCGCGGCCATCTGCAAGATGACCGAGGCCAGGTTAGTGCGCAAGATCTCCGGATCGGTGAATTCCGGCCTGCCGATGTAGTCCTCTTCGCTGTACAGCCGGATGCAGATGCCGTCGCTGGTCCGGCCGCAGCGGCCCTTGCGCTGATTGGCCGACGCCTGCGAGACCGCCTCGATCGGCAGCCGCTGCACCTTCGTCCGGTTGCTGTACCGGGAGATACGCGCGGTGCCCGGATCGATCACGTACTTGATTCCCGGCACAGTCAGCGAGGTCTCCGCGACGTTGGTGGCGAGCACGATGCGCCGGCCCGCGTGAGCCGTGAACACCCGGTGCTGCTCGCCTGCCGACAACCGGGCATAGAGCGGCAGGATCTCAAGGTTTTCGCGTTGCTGGACGCTCGAGCCGGTGAGGGCGTCGGCAGTGTCGCGGATCTCGCGTTCACCACTGAGGAAGACCAGGATGTCGCCGGGCCCTTCGGCGCACAACTCGGTGACCGCGTCCGTGATCGCCTGCACCTGGTCGCGCGGATCTCCCTCGCCGGTCTCGCTGCCAGGGATAAGCGGCCGGTATCGCACCTCGACCGGGTAGGTGCGCCCGGATACCTCTATGGTGGGCGCGTTATGGTCGCCGCGCGCGAAGTGCCTGCTGAAGCGCTCGGGGTCGATCGTGGCCGAAGTGATGATCACCTTGAGGTCAGGCCGGCTCGGGAGCAGCCGATGCAGGTAGCCGAGTATGAAGTCGATATTCAGGCTGCGCTCGTGCGCCTCGTCGATGATCAGCGTGTCGTACCTGAGCAGCCTCCTGTCGTGTTGCAGTTCGGTCAGCAAGATGCCGTCGGTCATCACCTTGACCAGCGTCTGATCGCTCGAGTTGTCCGCGAACCTGACCTTGTAGCCGACGGCCGCCCCGAGTTCTGTTTTCAGCTCATGGGCGATCCGCTCGGCGACGGAGCGCGCGGCGATCCGGCGCGGCTGGGTGTGCCCGATCTGGCCGGTCACGCCACGGCCAAGCTCCAGGCAGATCTTCGGGATCTGCGTCGTCTTGCCTGACCCGGTCTCGCCGGCGACGATTACGACCTGGTTCTCGCTGATAGCCCTGGCGATCTCGTCCTTGCGCTGGCTGACCGGCAGCTCGGCGGGATAGGTGATGACCGGAACCACCTGGCCGCGCGCTCGCGTCCGCGCCGCCGCCGACTCAAGGCCGGCGCCGATAGCGGCGAGCTCCTTAATGCGCCGGCCCGGGTCCCGGATTTTCATAGCTCCGTCGATCCGCCGGCCGAACCTGTGCTGGTCGAGCAGCATCAGCTCGGGAAGGCGCGCGCGCAGGTCGGCCGGCGCGAGGCCGCCACGGCCATCGGGCACGGCTGATGCCGCAGGCACGGCTGATGCCGCAGGCACGGCTGATGCCGCAGGCACGGCTGATGCCGCAGGCACGGCTGATGCCGCAGGCACGGCTGATGCCGCAGGCACGGCTGATGCCG
>DASTJM010000100.1:0-4488 GCA_035716545.1 Streptosporangiaceae bacterium | reverse complement strand
TCGATCCCGAGCGGCGCGGTGGTCCCGCCAGCCACGCTGGTTCCTCCATCTCCAACCAAGCCGGACACGGTGAAGCCGACTCACTGTCCCTAGCGTGGCGACACGCGACTAGGCGGGCAATCATCCGGCCATGACGATCTGCGAGATCGCCCGGCACGGCGTCTTAACAGATCGTTAAGAGCGGACAGTGGCGGTGTGCCGTCATCCGATACAGCGTGGAGGTGCTGGCGTGGATCAACTCCGACAGCCGGATACTGGACACCGAGTGGGACGTAAGGCTTGCTGCGCGCGTGGCGTCGATCATCTTGGAGGTGGTCAATGGCAGCTATGAACGCGGCAGGAGGCGCTTCCCAGGTGGCGGGCATCCCTGGCCTAACGAGGACATACGCACCCGGTGAGAAGGAGCCGACGTTCGCTGAGCTGCTGGCAGCCTGCACGTCGTCGGCGGTGCACCTGGAAATCCACGACGTGCACCTGACCTCTGACCCGGCGTATCAGGCTTGGCTCGCCGGGCAGGCCAATCCGCAGCAATCGGCCCAGCAGTACCGGGCCTACACCGACGAAGTCGTGTCGGCCGTCGGCCGGGGCGTGAGGGTGCGGCGGTCGCGGATCGTTTCGGAGCCAGTATCGGACTACGTGCGCTGGGAGCACTGGCTGACCGACCCGGTGAATATCACGGCTGGCGAGCAGGTCCGGTGGCTGCCACGGCGGCTTGCCTCCACGCTGGCCTTGCCCGGTAATCCGTACTGGGTATTCGATGACCGCCTGGTCCGCTTCACGATCTATGGCGGGGACGGCGAGGTCCAGGGCAGCCAGTACAGCCACGACGCCGGGATAGTCGAGGCGTGCCAATCGGCCTTCGAGGCCGTGTGGCAGCTCGCGATACCGCACCGGGAGTACCTGATCTAGGCACGTCAACCGTGCCCTCTTCGAGAGGTGCCACCGGTGATGGGGCCATTCGTTATGGAGGCGGTAAGTGGAACCTACGAGCACGGCAGGCAGGGACCGGGACTGCATCCCTGGAGTAGCTGAGGAGCCAGACTCCCCATTCCCTGGGCTGCTGCGGGCGTGCGCCACGTCGGCGGTGCACCTGGAGATGCGAGACGGCTACACGCCGGACGATCCGTGGTTCTTGGCGTGGCTGGCCGGCGACCGGGAGGATTTCCAGCGGCGGCTGACCCGGCCGTGGCTGGACCTGATCCGCGAGGTGACCTGTCGCGGGGTCCAGGTCCGCCGGACGCGGGTGGTCTCCGAGCCGGTGTCTGACTACATCAGGTTCGAGCATGCGACAACCGATTCGAACGCCGTCGCGGGCGAGGATATCCGCTGGCTGCCACGGCACCTGGCGACCGGGCTGCTGCTGTCCGCCAACGACTACGGGGTGTTCGATGGCCAGCGGGCACTGTTCAACTACTTCTCCGGACCGGGCAAGTTCCTCGGCGCCCGGCCGAGCGATGACCCGGAGATCGTTAAGCAGTGCGCCGCCGCGTTCGAGGCCGTGTGGGACCGCGCTATCCCGCACAAGGATTATCAGCTCCGCTAGCCGCTCGTGCCGTCGTTGCAGCCGACTTTCCTCCCGCGCCCCGCAGGTCCGCCAGATCCTGGCGGCCGGCTCCGTGACCTACGGCGTGACACCGGGCTAAGCGCCAAGGAACTGGCGGCCCGCGCTGAATGGGAGCGGACGAAAGTCTCCAAGATCGAGCACACCAGCCGTCCACCGTCCGTGGCGGACATCCGCACGTAGTGCCGGGGTAGCAATCGGGAGGGCGAGGGCGTCGCACCGGATCACTGAGACGGTTCCTGGTCGGGCTTGTACTCGGCGTGCGGGGTCGCGCGGTCCCAGGCGATTTCGAAGGCTGCGGTGATGTCGCGGATGGTGCGGGGGTCGGAGCTGAAGGTGTAGTGGCGTGGGTTGGTTCCGTCGCCGTTCTGGAAGTTCCACCGGATGACGCGGTGGTCGAAGACGAAGCAGTCGGCGCCGGGCAGCAGCAGGTCGGCGGCCTGGGTGCGGGGAAGCCAGCGGATGTCCTCGCCGGCATCGATGTTGGTGCTGGTACAGGCGTGCTCCCAGCGCATGTAGTCCGACAGGGGCTCGGAGACGACCCGGACTCGGCGGAAGGTGACCCCGCGGGCGACGGCGGCGCGGACGATGTCAAGGTGGTCGCCCCAGTCGTAGGCTGCGGTGTCTCCGGTGCCCTGCCATTCGGCGAAGCCTTGCTCGTTCTCGTCGTAGGAGTCGCGCATCTCGAAGCGGATCACCGAGCTGCTGGTGGCGGCAAGCAACTCGGCGAAGGTGTGCTGGCCGGGGCCTTGCCGACCTCGCTCGTACCCGTCGAGGGCCTGGCGGATGAGGCCGGCCATCCGGGCGGGCAGCCAGACGTCGGACTCGTCGTCGGCCTTGCCGATGTGGCCATTCAGCTCGTCGAGGACGGCGGCGTCGGTGACGGTCTTGCCGCGGAACAGGAAGTCGCCGGTGTCCGGGCTGACCCAGACCGCCGGGCACTCGTTGGCATTGGACTCGGGGTCGCCGCCGATGAAGTCGGGCACGGGAGCCTCCTTGGGGGACGGGGCTGTTCACCTGAGAGGATCACCCCGGTTACGGCGAGTCGTCAAGGGCGGTGATGGCCTCGCGGATGAGCGCGCGTGCCGCGCTGCCGCGTGCCGCGATGGAAAGCAGCTGGTCGAAAGCGGTGACGTAGGCGGCGATCTCCTCAGGGTGAGTGAGGGACAGGAACCCGGTGAGCATCTCGATGGTGACCAGCGAGGAGTCGGTGATATCGAACGACTCGCGGGGGCGCAGGCCGCGCCGGTCGGCGTCCAGCGGGATGACTGCCAGCTGGACCGATGGCAGCCGAGCAGCTGTCAGCAGGTGGGCGAGCTGGTCGCGTTGAAGGACAGCGCCGTATGGCCGGAACCGCAGCACGGGTTCTTCCATGAGGAACACGAACTGTCGACCAGGCTGGAGCAGGTACCCCTGGCGGCCGATCCTTTCAGCGACGGCCTCGGCCACGTCGTCGGTTTCGGTGCCGCGCTCGCGGCGGACGCCGGTCATGACGGCGGTCATGTAGGACTCGGTCTGCAGCAGGCCGGGGATGACCTTGGTCTGGTAGCCGCGGTAGAGCTGGACGCGTTCCCACATGTCGCCGGACAGGAGCTTCTGTGTGGCGTTGAGCCCCGTTTTCCGGCCCAGGTCGCGGAACGAGATCCACAGCCGGGCGACGGCAGCCTGCTCGGCGAGCAGTTCCTCTGTGCGCTGTGCCGAGGCAGTGCAGACCCTGCACCACAGCTTCACGTCGGCTACTGAAGCGGACCGCGTGCCCTTTTCGATCTGGGACACCTTGGCGGGCTGGCAGCCAGCGGCGACCGCGAACTCGCGGCCGGACAGCCCAGCGGACAGCCGCAGCTCGCGGAGCTGGCCGCCTAGGCGCTGCCGGGCGGCCTGCAGGCTGGAGGAAGAAGATGCTGGCATCGTTATCGGCGTTTACCTGTGGCGGTTCTCCAGGCACGATGCCGGGAAGAGTGATTGCCAGTAATTAACCTACCCTGACGCTGGCCTCACACCTGCGCCGATTCCTGCAGCGTGACGGATTCCGGTTAATTACCGTTAATCTTCTTGCCCTCGGCGGCGAAGGCACGCGAACGTGGGATCACGGCCAGACCGTCAAGGCTGGTAAGCCACGGTGAACGACCCGGGAGGCAGGTGAGTGACGGTGCGGGCACCCCTCCGGAACGGAAGCGAGATCATGCCAGCGGCCAGTGCCGCCGGCTACCGCGGTGAGGAACCCGCTACTGCGGTTGGCGGGATCACGGCAAAAGGGCTGCGGGAGTCGTTCCCGCAGTGGCGGATCTTCTGGCAGTCCGGCAAGTGGTGGGCGCTGCGGGGCGGTCCGGTCCGGCTGGACGGGCCCGAGTCCCTGCTGCTGCGATGCCTCACCGCCCACGACCTGACCGGGCTGGCGGAGAAGCTTTGCCTGCAAGAGCGCCTCGACCAGCTCGACCCGCAGGAACTGGCAACCCTGTACCAGGACAAGACGGTTTCCCACGCCGACAAGTGACCGCCTGCCGCCGTGTGTGACCTCGGCGTGCAGCACGAGGTAGCCCGCTAGAGAAGGCACGCTGGGATCGCTTCCGATGAGAAGGACAGATGAGCACAGTAAGACAGGCGCAGACGCCGGAGATCGACATGTCTCACCCGCACCCTGCGCACCCTGATGAGAACGCCCCATGGGCCGCCTACGTCCGGATGTCGGACAGCGCGTTCCTCGAAGTGACAGGCAGCGCCGAACTCGGCCGCCTTCCCGGCAAGCTCGCCATCGCCGTCGCGTGCCGCGATGCCCGGCGTGAGCGGGCAGCATGACCCCAGCAGCGCAGTGGGCGGCAGGTAGCACCCGGTGCCCAACTCGCATCATCGCGCGGGCAGTGACGCTGACGGCTGGCTCAGCAGGGCACTCGCGCCTGCGCGCGGATTCCGCGGATGAAGGCGAACCT
>DASTJM010000099.1:0-8829 GCA_035716545.1 Streptosporangiaceae bacterium | reverse complement strand
CGGTGCCCATGTCCTGCGGGAACTCGTCGCGGTCACCGAGACCGGCACGGACCTGGACAGGGCCTGGGCGCAGCAGGCCATCGACGCGCTGCTCGCCCTGAACGAGGCCGCCGACGCCGCCCGCGCCGCAGGCAGGGACGCCATCGACGCGGAAACCCGGGACAAGCACGAGAACTGGTACCGCGAGGCCGCGGCCACCGGGACCGCCCTCAACGCGGCCCGCCAGGGCAAGCTGCAGAAGAAACGCAACGCCCTCGCCACGAGGATGAAGGACCGCGAGGGCGACTACCTGCGGTTCGCCCGCGACCTGCGCATCCCGTTTACGAATAATTTCGCTGAGCAGGCAATACGCATGAGCAAACTCCGGATCAAGATCTCCGGCTGCATGCGCTCCATGGCCGGAGCCGAGGAATTCTGCGCGCTCCGCTCCTACCTCGCCACCGCCGCCCGCCACGGCATCGGCGCACTCGACGCGCTCACCACCGCATTCCAGGGCGATCCCTGGATCCCCGAAACCGGATAGCCGAGCCCGGCACCAGAGCGCCGGCCAGCCCGAGCCAGAATCGCGGCCGACCTATCTAGTTACCCGGTCTCTTGACCCGACCGGGACCGGCAGAGCACGATGGGCGATGCGATGGAAGGTCGCCCTGAACGCCTTCGCGGTAACCTTAAGCGGCCGCTCCCGGGTGCTCGGCTTCCGTCGGCACGTGAGGCCGGTTTCGCCTGCGGCGTGTTGCCGGGGCAGGCTGCTGATCGGCGGGAGACCATGGTGTTCTCACGAAGGAGTCACTGTCGTTGCCCGAGAGCCGCCACAAGTACCTGTATGAGCGCCTCGGCGATCATGACTTCCAGCAGCTCGCCCATGCGCTGCTGTCGCTCAGTTCCCTGGCGTTGTTCCGATGGCGCTGCGCAGGCCTCGCCTCTAAGTCATCTCGGCCATCGCAAAGGCATACGGCGAATCCGGCTCAGGCCTGCGGGAAAGGGAGAAAGCCTGGTCCCGAGCCCGACAGGCTCCATCCGGCGGGCGGGCTGGTGCGGTCCCTCGTGTATCAGGTATGCGATGCCAGCCTTCCGGGAAGGCCTGCTAGCTGCTGGTCGCAGGCACCTTTGTCCGCACGACGGGAAAACCCGTTCGGACGCGGTCTTCTGGTCAGGCATCATGGTGGTCATGAACGGCAAGGATGCCCAAGACGAGCCGGGCGGGCAGGCGGCCCCCAGCGGGAATGGCAACCCGTCCGGGGCGCGCGAGGAGGATGTCCCGGCGCAGCGGACGGGGGTCCGTCTCGCCACCGCATTCGGCTCCGAAGCAGTGCCGGGCCGCTCGCAGGATAAGTTCGCGGAGTCGGTCGCCCAGAGCCTGGCGCCGCAACTGCAAGCAGCCCTCAGACAGCAGTTGCAGCCAGTACTTGATGCCCTCCATGTGGAGTTCGGAGCCTTGATCGCGCGGAGCCTCGCCCCGCAGCTTGAAGCGTTCCGTGAGCTAGCGAGCTCGGTCGTGCCGCCGCTGATCGAGTGGCCGTTCCTGAACCTGAACCTGCCCGCGGACTGGTTCCCGCGTAACTGGGAGGATATTCCAGACCTCGACATCGACACGGTCATCAGCATCGTCCTGGATGAAGGCATCCCCATGGTCTGGGTGCCGCGGCCAGCTATCGTCGCCGCGCTGGCCGCTGCTGCGGACGCTAGCGCACGTGACGGCATCCTCGTAGCCGCGCGCGATGAGGTCGCGGGTGACTGCCTCGCCGTCATCGGTGAGATCACAGCGGCGGAACTGAAGCCCCTGGCTGGGCTTGCCGCCGAAGCTGTATCCGCTTTGCGGGACGACCACAGCTCCGGTGCCCAGGCGCTGGCCGGCAACGTCTTCGACACGCTGCTGCGCGACGCGGCCCGCCGCGGCGTGATCTTCGCTGGTCCTCCAGGCGGCTATTTCAGGTACGACAAGGTCCGGAAGAAGATCACGCCCGTGTCAGACGACACGGTGATCAGGCGGTTCAGGACCGATTGCGTGCTGTCTGCGGCCTTGCCGGCGCTGCAGGACTACGATCCGGCGAATCCTCCGCCGGCCCGGTTCGTCCGGCATGCGACGGCGCACTGTACCCGCCCGGAGCAGTACACCCCGGTGAATGCCATCGTCGCGGTGATGCTCATGGCGTCGATGCTGCGCGAAGCGCAAGCCTCTGGCTGGTAAGGCTTAGGGTGGCCGGCCCAGGAACCGGATACCGCGTCAACCTGCTTGGAACGGCTGGCTGACCTCTCCGTCCTGCCAGGCGCCGGAATCCTTGCGAGCGGGTTCGGGTCTAGGCTGGCAAAAGCCGTCGCGAAGCGACGCCCGGAGGCGGCCGAGACGCGATGGCCGTGAGCTGGACTAGCCGTAGCTCGCCATCCTTTGGGCTGCCCTGTGCCCAAAGGAGTGTGGGCGTATAAGGGGGCAGTCATCACGTCAGACACTGACCGGACTGACCGTGCCGGAGTGCACCTGTGCGGCTTCAGGGTCACTCATCGGCTCGGCCTGGTCTTCCGGGCGCAGGACACGTCCGACTTCGGCGTCGATGCGCAGGTCGAGACCAAGCGTGATGGCCACACGACTGGCAGGCTTGTCGGCCTGCAGATCAAGACCGGCCCATCCTGGTTCGAGGAACCCTACGAGGACGGATGGATATTCCGGCCGAAGAAGAGGCACATCTCGTACTGGCTGAACCACTCCCTGCCCATCTACGTGCTGCTGGTTGATCTCGGTACCGAGGACATCTACTGGCAGGAAATCTCTGAAAGGACGCTTCAGACCGGGCCTCGGGGCGGCATCTTCGTCCAGGTTCCGCGGTCCAATGTCATCGCGACTGCCCGTGAGCCGTGGGAGACCGCCACTGAGAAGTTCGCCAGCACCGCAGCCGAGGACTACGAAGATAACCTCGGCCGCCTGGCACCCTCCACGGCAGGTATCGTCCGGAGCATTGCGCGAGCGTCGTCACGGGACGACGCGTCGATGCTGTGCGCTCACCTGGCCCGAGGGCGCAACGCGCCGGAACTCACGGTACGGACGTTGCTCCTTGCCATGCCACACTGGCTGACGAGCCTGGGATCGGACGGCCACGCTGCGCTCGCCGACTTCGCCCATGCCCACGGCGCGGACGACCTAGCGGTCGACGCCCTGCTTGCAGGTGCTAACCAGTTCCCGTCTCGCCAGCTTCGGTTCACCGTCAGCGCTGGCCTGATCGCGCTCCATTTTGCTCCGGCTCGGGCCCGCGACCTACTGGAGTCCGCTCAGGCCATGTCGCCTGATTTCAGCGCCCGCGTCGAGATCGGCTTGCTGATCCTCGATCATCCCGCTGCCGCAGCGCCGATCCCGGTGCCCGCCGATCTCGCCGATCGCCTGGCTGCCATCGACGATGACGCCTTCGTGCTCGCGTTCCTGGCGGCACAGCATGCGCTGGCCGACGACTTGAACGCGGCCGTGGGCCTGGCCGAGAAGGCCCTGACGGTGGAGCCCGGCGGCTGGCAGCACCTCAGCACCCTTGCCCACCTGCTGACCCGCCGCTCGCGATCCGCCCAGCGCCGACCTGATGACCAGGAACGCGCGATCAGGCTCGCTGAGCGTGCCGTCGACCAGCTTCACCAGTGGAACGGCCCCACCGAGGAGGCTCTCCAGACCCTCTTGCGGGTGCTGACGCTGGCAGGGTCATTCTCAAAGGTCCTGGACAGGACGCTCCCGCCACCGGACGGGCGGGCAGCCGAGCGTGAGGCTGCCAGGCCCGAGGTGATTTCCGCTGCCGCCGCTGCTGCCCGCGCGCTCGACCGGGCCGAGCTGGCTGACTCGCTGATCGGTAGCCTGCCCGACGGCGTTGACAAGCAGTTCGCGCTCCTGCGCCAGAACACGCCTCCTGACGATCCCGGTTTCGCTCGCGCCGAGTGGACAGCGCTGCTGGACATGTTGGACGAGTCCCGTCCCGAACAGCTTGCACAAGCCGTCATGCGCCTGGCTGATCTCGGGGTGGACAATTCCGCCCGGCTCGACATGCTGGTCCAGGCGGGTATGGTCACGCCACAGGTCCAGGCACTGGCGAGGGCGACCGCTGCGGCAGCGCGGGACCTCTCGTCCGGCCTGCCAGGCTTGCGCGTCCTGTCCGACGCGGATGACCTGGCGGCCATGAAGATGATCGAGGTGCTCATCGCCGCCGGCCGGCTCGACGATGCGCAGGCAGCCGCGCTGTCCGCATACTCGCGCTTCGGGGAGCCTGGTTTCCTGGTACAGGGAGCCGACCTTCTGATGAAACTCGGCCGTCCCCAGGAGGCGCAAGGGCCTGCCGCTGATGCCCTGGGCCACTCGGGCCTCGATGCGTTCAGCCAGCGAACCGCCCACCGGATCCTGGCCGCGATAGCTGTCAGAACTGCCGAGGCTGCGGAGGGCACGGTCGCTTCCACACAGTCCTGGCGCCGGGCTGAGTACCATCTCGCCGAATCCATCACCACGGCCGACGGCCTGCGGGCCGATCCGCATGATGTCTGGAACCTGATCCGCATCCAGTTGAAGCTAGGCGATCCCGCGCGCGCCCACGCCACGCTGCTGGCGCACGATCCCGAGATCCGCTCGAAACACGATGCCGTCCTCTGGGCCGCCGTGGTGGACACTCAGCCGGGGAACGCCGGGGTTTTCGCCCGGATGCTGGACCTGGCTGACCGGTTCGATGACGACGCTGAATTCAGCGGTGCGCTCCTGTCCGCGGTCGTGGCCCGGACACGAGATGAGGGCCAGCAGCCGGCTACGCCCGCGGACACGCGCGTAGAACTGGCACAGGACCTCCGCGCCCAGGCGTTCGCCGCCGTCACACTGCACGCCGAGAGGCACGGTGAAGCCAGCCCCATCAGGATTCTCCAGGGTGTTACCACCGAGGAACTTGTCGCCCAGATGACCGAGTTCATGCGCCAGGATCACGGGCCGCTTCTAGACCTTGTCGAGATGATCCGCCAGGTGCGAGTCCCCTTCGGGATGCTGTCGACAATGATCGGCCGCCCGTACTCGTCAACGCTCGCCCAGCGCGGCCTCGGGTACTTCATCGCTGGCACCAGCAACGACGCCGATGACCACGCGGACGAGAGCGCCGCCGCTGCCGCCCGGAACGGCGATATCGCCGTAGATATCTCCGCGCTCCTGGTCTCGTCGGTGCTCGGCGAATTCGGGTATGCGCGCGGGCAGTTCAGGGCACTGCTCGCGGCGGCGGACGCCCAGCACGACATCACGGCCGGGCGCCGGGAGCTTGACGGGCGGTCTGCAGGCAGCGGCTCCGTGTCCTACGACGACAGGACAGCGTCCCTCGCGGTCCATGAGGCGGACGTCGGCAGTCACCTGGCGGCGCTTGAACGGTTCGCGGGACTGCAGCAGGCTCTTGCGAGCACGCAGCTGACGCCGACCCCGCCGCTGAGCGTCCTCGGCGAGCTATCAATACAGGGCGCAGAGGTATGGCTGGCGCCGATAGCGCTGGCCAAGGAACGCGGCCTGGCCCTCTGGAGCGACGACGTCGCACAGCGGAACCTGGCGCGAGCCTGCGGCGTCAGCGCCTTCGGCACTATCACGCTGCAGGAACTGCGGGCCGCGGAACGGCTGGCTGCCGAGGACGCCGACGGCCAGGCTTGCGCTGCGGTCCTGGCGGACCGGCGCGCCGAGACAATCCGCGCGCTCGGCGAACGGATAGTTGACATAGTCGCTGACGCCGAGACCGTTATCGAGCAGGCACGCTGTGAGGGATGGGTAGATACCGGCCTCGCGGCGGCCACGGTCGGGCGCCCGGCATGGTGGTCCCTATCTCCGGCCCCCTGGAGCGACCTGCAGGCAATCCTTGCCGCCGCCCAGGAAGACTCGGGACCTGTCGAGAGCTGGCAAGAAACCGCGATGTGGGGGGCCAGCGCTCTCGCGCCGGAAGATCCATCGTTTATGGCCGCCCTCATAGCGGGAGTCTGCCTTGTGGGCACTTTGTCCGCCGACCCTGTCGCTCATGCTGCCGCTATGCTCCGCATCGGTTCCGGCGTCGCCGCCCGGAAGAAAGCCCACCCGCCCGCTGACTACCTGGCTCAAGCGGGAGCCGAACTCGCCGCTGCGGGCGTCCTGGCCAACCCGCAGTCATTCATCGCTGACGTGCGCAGCCGCCTCCAGGAGGAAAACCACGGCAAAGCCAGTACTGGCATCTAAATAGGGGTAAGGCGCGGGAACTGGTTTCGTTGGCCCGTCAGCCTCGGCTATTCAGCACATGACCGACGAGTGTCTCGGACATGAGCCTGAGCTGCGTAAACATCCACACGTTGCCCGGTTTGGCCCGCACCCTTTGGGTGCGGGCTTCAGGAAGCGTTTCCGCACGTCAGGCGTGCTTTGGCGCCAAGGTCCTGACGGATCGAGGTCAGAGCGAGGTGACGTCGGCAGGGACGCGAGCGGTCTAACTTCGACGCTACCGGCGAAATGAAGATCGTGCTATCCCCAAAGGAAGACCGTGCCGCCTGAAACGACGACATACCCGACATCGCTTCATGTACAGGAACGAATTGGATGATGTCCTTTTCAGCTGGACCCTCTGGCGAGTGCATCTGATGGTCTATGTTCCTGGGCTGCTATCTGCTGATACCGCATCGGCGCGGTTCGGGCCTGTCCGGGGATGCCGACCCGGACGGCAGTCCGTTCACGGCGCTCACCCATATCACCCTCTGCCTGACGTTCACATCACCGAGGCTAAGCTATTTCGGCCCGAAAGGGTAAGAGCCATGAGCTCAGCGATCGGCTAGAGCGCTGACGGCGGCTGGCGTGCTTCTTGAGCGGGACACCCGGGTAACTGCGGACAAGTGACTGCCGCCCGCCGCCGGGCTGCGACTCAGCCGAGCGCGGCGGTCAGCTCCACGTTGACATCATCTGGATCCTGGAACGACAAGATCGCGATCCCGGCCTCGGTCAGGTCCCTGATCTCGCCTTACTCGATTCCCGCATCGTCGAGCGGGCCGTCCTCGGCGGAGTACCCGATATTGCAGATCACTTCGGTCTTCAGGAGCCCGGGGCCCCGCCAGACGTCGGCTCTGTCGGCCCCAAGCCAAGGGCCTGGACGACCACGGCCTGGTACCGGGCCGGCACCAGCGGGCCCTCAGCCGGGCAGTAGCCGGGACACGGCTCACGGCTTCCTGCCGACGGCTCCCGCGATCTTCAGCCGGGTGGGCGCCGTGTCGTGCTCCCGCCAGTCCTGGACATCGGCCAAGCCGGGTTCCAGGAGCTCGAAGCCGCCGAAAAAGCCCAGGATCTGGCGCCGGGGCCGGAAGTAGGTCTCGACCGGCGTACCTGCCGCGACCGCGCGTAGCTCATCCATCGCCTCCGGGTCGCTGTCGCTGGTGAACTGGGAGAGCACCAGGAAACTGCCCGCGCACATGCGGTCGCGGAACCGGGCGATGATCCCCCGCGGGTCGTCGGCGTCCGGCACCAGGTGCAGAACCGCGACGCACAGGACGCCTACTGGCTGGCGGAAATCGATCAACCGGGCCACCTCCGGATGATCCAAGATCACCTCCGGCTGCCGGAGGTCAGCCTGCACCGAAGCCACCATGTCGTCGCTGGTCAGCAGCGCCATGTTGTGGACGGATACCACCGGGTCGTAGTCGACGTACACCACGCGGGCGGCCGGGTCAGCCTGCCGGGCGGCCTCGTGCACGCTCGGCGAGGTCGGGAACCCGGTGCCCAGGTCGATGAACTGCCTGATGCCCGCATCGGCCAGCACCCGGACGGCGCGGATGGCGAAATCCCGGTTGGCCCGGGCCAGCTGCCGCTGGTCTGGCGCGACGGCCAAGACCTGGTCGGCAGCGGCCCGGTCCACCGCGTAGTTGTCGCTGCCGCCGAGCAGATAGTCATAGATCCGCGCAGCCGAGGGCGGCACCGGATCGCTTTCAGGCGGATTCGCTCGCCCCATCCGCATCCCTCCTGCGGCCTGTCATCTCGTGCAGGAGACTACAGCGGCAGCGTTCCCCATAGTGCATCGAGGTCAAGGCCAGGGCGGCTCCTCGCGCCTTGCCGGAAATGCCTGCCGGGGGTTCTCGGCAGGCGGCCCGGCATGCCAGGCTGGCCGCCATGCCGAGAGCGCCGCGGTGACCAGACGGAAGACGCCGCGAGCCGCACCGTGTGCCTGAGGAGGGCTGATGGGGGTCTTCGGCGACCGGATCCTGCGCTGCACCGACGGTCACCTGTTCGTGTCGAGCGAGACGTCGCGCTTGTTCGGGTCCCTTCACCTCGGCCCGTTCCGGCGGATGCAGTGCCCGGTGGACGGGAAGATCGTGAACTGCTCCAACGTGCGGGCGAGGACTTTGACCGGACCAGCTCGAGGAAGCCCGCAGGTACCGTACCTGAGCCTTCGACGAGGACATCCGACCCCGACCTGGCTCTTGCCACGTCAGCCGGCTTGTCTCGCCGTCTCGCTCGGCGTGCCGTCAGGCATGGCCGCGCGCACGGTGCGGGGACTGCAGCCGTCCTTGCAGTTGTAGATCAGCCTCGGCAGCCCGGGGAAGGCGGTCTGCCGGACGACGACCTGCGGGTGGACGTAAAATCCGGCGGCCCGGTCCAGCAAGATCCCGGTCTGCTGCTGCAGGACGGCCGCGTGCCGGTAGATGGGCTCTTCGTCGGCGTTTTCCACCACTACCAACTGGCGGCCGCGGCACTGCGACCGCTCGGCGGCGGCTAGAGGGCTTGATTTAGTGATCTTGTTTTTGGTGAGTCAAGTTTGGCCTTGGCGGGTCGTTTCTGCTGGTGACAGGGTCAGGGTCAGGCAGCCAGTCCGGCCTGGCGGGTGAGGTCGTCGAGGGATGCTTCGTAGGCTC
>DASTJM010000098.1:0-8710 GCA_035716545.1 Streptosporangiaceae bacterium | reverse complement strand
CATGACGACAATGCTCCCGTAACCGAAAACTCTTCACCCGTCAGCAGGAAACTCTCCCCGCCGGCGCCGTGCCCGTGATGGTGGCGGCGCCGCTTGGCGCAACCGGCCCGGCGGTATCACCGCGCGGCCCGCGCACCCGCCCGTCAGGCCCGGCAAATGCCACATAAAGGGGGAGCCGCAGCACCACGGCCGCCACTGCACCCGGCCCGCTGCCCCGGGCCACTGCCCCCGGCCCACTGCCCCGGATGGCGCCCGGTCAGGGGCGGTTGAGCCTGCACCGG
This sequence comes from Streptosporangiaceae bacterium, assembly GCA_035716545.1. Lineage (GTDB taxonomy): Bacteria > Actinomycetota > Actinomycetes > Streptosporangiales > Streptosporangiaceae > Chersky-822. The sequence continues at coordinate 8,429 of DASTJM010000098.1, read as the reverse complement.
GTGTCCCTGTGCCCGGTCAGGACCGGTTGAGCCTGCACCGGGTCCCTGCACCGGGTGTCCCTGTGCCCGGTCAGGACCGGTTGAGCCTGCGCCGAGTCCCTGCGCTGAGTCCTTGCACCGGTCCCTGTGCCCGGTCAGGGCCGGTCGGGCCCGTGCCGGGCTGCGGGCGTCCGGGCTCTGCTACCGGTTCGAGCAGTTCGATGACGTCGAGCCAGTTCATCGAAGGGTGCCAGTCACCCTCGCCGAGCCTGCGAACGGTCACCGCCCAGATCTCGGGCTGTATCAGCCCTTCGGCCTGATATCTGTCCGGCGCGGCCGCGAGTCGGACGTCGACGGTCGCCGACATGCCAGCTTTCTCGTCGTGCTCGGCGAAGCCGGAAGTCAGCCTGAACGTCCTCAGCGGCCCGCTGCCAATGGCGGCGTCCGCCGATGACCCGGTGCGCTCGCGGAACTCATCAAGAGTTTCCGGCCGGCTGGTAAAGACCCAGCCCAGGAAGTGATCAAGCGTGTCGACGCTGCCCCGGAGAATCCGCCACGGACGGGCGTGACCGTCAGCCAGCATCAGCGTGAGCGTCCCGGCGAACTCGATCTCGTCGCCGACGTCGCTGGCGGCCTGACCAGGATCGGAGAAGAGCCGGCGGCCAGCGAAGTCGAAGCGTACCAGGGCTTGCGCAGGTTCCCTGTCCGGTTCAGCGCGCGAGATCGTGACGTGGCGCACGACCGGGCCAGGTGCCACCCGCCAGGACGCGTAGGGAGGATCCATCAGCAAGCACAGCGGCTGCGGCTCGCCGAGGGTAGCCAGCACGGCGTCATCGCCATTGCAGGCCATCGCCCACGCGCCGACCGCCAGCCGGGCCGCGGCGGTGACCAGTTCCCAGGCGAACCTGCCGTCCCGTGCCGCTGCCCCGGCCAGCATCTGCGTCGCGGCTGGGTACACCTCCAGGGTGGCGTCGCGCACCGTGGCGAGCGCTGCTCGTTCTTGCTCGCAAAGGCCCACGGTCACAGGATGGCATGGCTACGGGCGGAAGGAGCGGCAGGGCCTCGTGGGGGCACAGGCGGGACGACAGGCCAGGCAGCGTGTCGGCATCAGGGGAGTGCTGTCAGCGGCGATGCGCGCGGGCAAGCGATCTTGGCGGCGGATCCTCCCGGTTGCCGTCGCCGTATCCTTGATCACCGCGGTCGTGGAGATCGTCGTCGAGGAATACGTGGACGGCGCCAACATCTCGCTGTCGGTCCTTGGCGACATCAGCGCCTCCGGGGTGAGTTTGCTCGGAGCGGTGTTCTTGTCGGGCTTCACCTGCCGACTGCTGGGCGAGGAGCACGACGGCGAAAACGCCGGCACCAGCGTGCTGGCTGTGCTGCGGACCTTGCCGTGGGCCCGGCTCGTCGGAGCCGACCTGCTGGTCTCGTTCATCGCGGTGCTCACGCTGGTGCTGCTGGTGATCCCCGGGCTTGCGGCCATCAACTTCCTCGGCCTGACCGGCTCGGTGATCGAGATGGAAGACCAGCGCGTCATCGCGGCTATGCGACGATCCGCGCATCTGGTACGCGGGCACTTCTGGACCGTCGCGCTGCTGGTCACCTTGCCGGTCGCGCTGGCGGGCGAAATAGACGCGGCCGCCCCCGAGCCCGATTCCTGGCCTGGCGTCCTGGCAAACCTCGGAATCCGCGGCCTTGCTGAGGCGGTCGCCGAGGCAGTGATCGCCTTGATCCTGGTGAGCCTGTGCCACCGCCTGATCGAGCTTGACCGCCAGCGCGCCGGCGCCGGCGCCGCGGCTCAGTAGCGGAACCTGGGCCAGCCGATTCGTTTCAAGATCCCGCCGACTACAATCATGACGACGCCAGCGGTCAGCCCGGTCGACATGGCCCCGATGCGGTCACCGCACGTGGCGGCGCACAACTGGATGGCATCGCCAGCCGGGATCAGCAGCGCGTCGATCATGGCGGAACCGAACAGGTACAGGCCGACGGACACGGCGGCGGTGCCGATCAGTGCCAGCACCAGGCGGACTGGCTGCCAGCCGGTGTTCTGCTGCGGACCAGCGCCGGTCAGACCGCCCGGCATCGCCCCCGGCATGGCACCTGGCCTGGCGTCGAACGGCCCGGCAGGCGTCATCGGGGTGGTCTGGTTGATCCCGCCCGGTCCGCCGAATCCGGGACCGCTGGCGAATCCGGGACCGCCGAACCCGCCAGGCCCGGCAAAACCTCCCGGTCCGCCGTAACCGCGGTATCTGACGCCGGCGCCGTAGCGGCCTCCCGAATACCAGCCAGCGCGGGCCAGCATATGCCGCCTGATCGACGCCCAGCCTTGCGTCACGAAGATCAGCACGACAAAGATCAGCAAGTAGGTCTTGAGCTGGCTTTGGGTCACCGCACTCAGCGGAGCCAAATTATCCGGCAGCGGACCGGCGCCTTCGCCTTCGTCACCGCCGCTGCTGACAATGCCGCCGCCGCTTGGCGTGGCGGGAGGATTGGTCGCGCTCTCGAATTCGGCGCGCTGCAGTTTCGCGCCCTTGAACTGCGCTCCTGTCAGCGTCGTGCCGGTAAAGCTCGCGTCGGTGGGGGTGGCTGACCGGAAAATCGTTCCGTTCGCGGTAACCTCGTCGAGCGAGGCCCTGCTCAGGTTCGCCCTGGTCAGGTTCGCCCTGGTCAGGTTCGCCTTCGTCATCGTGGCCTGGTCCAGGTCAGCTGACCACAGATCGGCGCGGGACAGGTTTGCGCGGGTCATGGTCGCCTGCCCCGGCTTCGCGCCGCGCAGATCGGCCCGGGTCAGGTCGGCGCCGGTCAGCGCCGCCTGGATCAGGTCGGCGGAACTCAGGTTGGCGCCGATCAAAATGGCGCCAGACAAAGTCGCCTGGCCAAGATCGGCATGGTGCAGATTGGCGTGCCGGAAGTTGGGTTTGGTCAGGTCCATCTGGCTCACGCCCAGCCCGCTCAGGTTCGCTTTAGCGAGATTGGCGCAGCGCAGCCCGTCCGGGTAACGCGCGATGACGGCGGCGGTGATCCGCTGGCTAGCCAGCTGGGGGCCTGATCCCGGCTTACAGCCGCCGGTCACAGCGGCATTCGCGAAAGCGGCGGCCAGCGCGGGCAGCACGACCGCCATCAGAACGGCCACCACCTTGCCCTGAAATGCCAGGTTCCGCTTTCCGGGTGAAGGTCGCATCATCGCTCCCCAGATCGGCACGAACGAAGAAAGGATTGACGATAACTAGACCATGCCGCCGCCGATAGTGTCACTAGGTATGACAACCCCAGTACGCTGCGTGCCCAGCCGACCTGCCTAGCGGCGGCACCTCGCTCAGGTGGGGCACCCTACTGTCGTCTCAGCAGCAGCAGGGTGCCCCACCTGTGAGCTGGTATCGGCCCGCGAGGTCGTATCGGCCCGCGAGGTCGTATCGGCCCGCGAGCTGGTATCGGCCCGCGAGGTGGTGCCGGCCCGCGGGGGCTAGGCGATGCGCCAGCTTGTGCCCGGGTCAGCTGACGCGCAGTGGCCGAGCACGAGCGGTACGGCCGCGCGCTGGTCACGCGGGTCGGCGAGGCACAGCCCACGTGACGGGCTGACCAGCTGTGAGCCGACCCTGCCGGTCACGAGCTGCCACTGTTCGCCGGCCGCGCCCGTGCAGGCCGCCATGCGAACGGGTGAGTTCGCCGCTCCGGTGACGGCCAGGCACCGGCCAGCGCTGCGCAGCGTGCCGTCCGGCCAGGCCGTCCAGCTCGTCGCGTGCCCGTGGCCGCAGCTGCGCAGGCTCACCGGGCCGGCCGGGCTGCCAGGCTGATGCCAGGCGCTCGCGCACCAGCCTGGCAGCCCTGAGGCGAGCGGCCCGGCCGGGAGCACCCACTGCTGGCCGGCGCTGCCGTCGCAGGAGGCAATGCTCGCGGCGGCGGTGCGGGAGGCCGGGAACGCCAGGCAGTCGCCCGTCTGCAGGTTGGTCAGCGCTCCGCCTGCCGTCACCCTCCATTGCTGAAAAATTGTCCCGCTGCAACTCCGCATCCTTACCTGGCCGTCGCCCGTCGCCAGGCAACTTTGCCCTTGCCGCAGCGCGCCATCCTGCGTGATCGTCCACCGCTGGCCAGTGACTCCCGCGCACCTGGCGATGCCGGCCGTGGCTGCGTCGCGGACCAGGCAGCTGTCGCGGCGGTACTCGCGGACGTGCCCGGCCGGTCCGGTCGCCGGAGCCCGGCCGACCTGCCACGTGAACGACGCGCTGGCCAGCACGGTCCCCGTCGAGTCGCGGACGCTGATCGCCGGGTGATAGGTGCCTGCCCTGGCAAGCCAGCCGGAGATCAGGCCGCACGGGCCGATCGCGAGGCCGGGCGGCAGCCCCGCGGCCGTGAACCGCAGCGTGCAGCCAGCGAGGCCGTCGCTCGCCTCAAGCTGCAGGAATTGCGGCGAGCCGACTGAGCCTGACCGCGCTCTAATCCGCGCGAGCCGCACCGGTCCGACTACGTTCCAAGTAAAGGCTTGAGTGGCTGACGTGAGCCCGGTCCCCGAGACGGTCACCGTGACCGTGGTACTGCCGGGGACGGTGGGCAGCGTGCCTGAGATGATGCCGGTGCTCGGGTCGATCGCCAGCCCGGCGGGCAAGCCGGTCGCGGCGTAGCTGAGGGTCTGGCCGGCGGCCGCGTTGATCGAGCGGACGGGCAGGCTCACCGAGGTGCCTGCCAGCTCGCTCTGGCTGCCGAGCGCGGCTACTTCGAGCGCGGCCGGGTTGAGCTCGCTGAGGTCGGTCGCGCCGCGGATGCCGGGGACCGATCCGCCGCTGGTTTACTGCCAGTACGCCCAGGTGGGCCAGCCGGCTGGCATTGTCGGGCCGGTGGTGCTGCCCGGGTTGTAGCTGGCGACCCAGAGCGGGTCGGCGGCGAACGCCGTGGCCCGGCCGGTGCACTTGCCCCACCAGCTCGCGGCCGTGTAGATCACGGGGCGCTGCCCTGTGCGCCGGCGGATCTCAGCCGAGAACGACCTGATCCAGGACACCATCTGGGCGGGCGTGAGGCCGTAGCACTCGTTCGTGTGGTCGGCAGCCGCGTAGGGGTCGAACTCCATGTCCGCGATGATCGGCAGAGTCACCCCGTCGTCGCCGACGCCCGCGTGATCGACCGCGAAATCGGCCTGCAGCGCCCCGCCAGAGAACGAGGGGTTGGCGAAATGATAGGCGGCGACCAGGAGGCCGGCCGCCCTGGCGGCAGCGAAGTCCGGCGCGAAGAACGGGTTGACGTAATAGCTGCCCTCGGTGGTCTTGATGAACGCGAACCTGTATCCGGCAGTCGCGACCTTGGCCCAGTCGATCGTTGCGCCGCCCGCGTGCTGGCCAGAGGCGACATCGACGCCGAGTACGGTGCCGGGAGGTGGTGGCGTGGGGTTAGCCGCGGGGGAGTCGGCGCGAGCATCTGAGCCGGCGCCGGCCAGCATGCGTTCGAGCCGCGGCGAGTGCGTGGCGGCCACGTTGTAGAAGTGCTGGCTCGGCCGGGCCAGCGCGGCCACGGGCACGGGCCGTACGGGCGCTGCCGCCAAGGCAGCGGCGCCGGTCGACGTGATCAGCACCAAGAGCAGGAGAACAACGACCTTGCGCACGATTGAGCCGCCTATCTGACGCGCACCATTGCCGCCTACTCAGTCGCACGCGCCATTAACAGGCCAGAGGCGGTGAAGCTCAGGCTAACTCAACCGTGCCGCCGGTGATGGGCACTCGGTCAACGCTAGGACAACATCGATGCGGGAGTCGACACCCCAAAGATCCCATCGATTGCGCACTCCATTTCTCGGCCCGGGCCCGGGCCCGGGGACGCGGGCGACAGCGGACAGTGCAGGGGGCTCGGGGGAAGCGTGGTGGTATGCGTAAGCTGTCGAGTCATGACGGCTGTGGTTTATCGCGACGGCGCGCTGGCGGACGGCAGGTCGGCGACGCTGCGGCTCGGCGTGAGCGTCCTGGTGGAGAACGACCGGATCAGCTGGATCCGGCCTGGCTCTGACGAGGGCGAGCTGCCGGGAGGGTGCGAGATCGTCGATGCTGGCGGCTCGACGATCGTGCCTGGCCTGGTCGACGGGCACAGCCATCTGAGCCTGCCGGGCGGCTCGCACTGGATCGACCGCGGCGGCGATCCCGCCGAGCGGCTGCTCGACGTCGCCGAAATGAACGGCGAACTGCAGCACAGATCAGGCGTCCGCTGGGCGAGGGACGTCGGCTCGCCGCGCCGGACGGTAGACGGGCAGGAACGGGCCGTCACCATCGGCGTGCGCGAACGCTGGCGCGGCCGCAGGGACCGGCCTTATGTCCGGGCGGCGGGGACCTGGCTCACGGTGCCTGGCCTGCTGCCGGAGGGCCTGACCATCGAGGCGCGCGACAGCGACGAACTGCTCGCGGCGGCACTGGCGCAACTCGATGACGGCGCTGACTTCATCAAGCTCTACATGGATGGTCCTGACCCCGACGTGGCGCCATGGTCGCCGGACGAGGTCGGCAAGGTGGTCGCTGCCGTGCACGCGCGCGGGGCGAAGGTGACCGCGCATTCGGGCCGGCTGTCGGGTTCGCGCGTCTGCGCGGAGGCGGGCGTCGACTCGATCGAGCACGGCTTCGAGCTGGACGCGGACTGCGCGCAGGCGATGGCGAAGGCCGGCTGCGCGCTCGTCACGACGATGACCGTCCTGAAGTCCTGGCTGACATTCGGGACGACGACCGACATCCCGAGGTTTACCGGCGACGAGAACCGCTCGAAGATCGCCGAGCGGCTGGAAGTGGCCAAGCACAGCGCGCTGCTCGCCCACCAGGCCGGCGTGTCGATTGTGGGCGGCACTGACTTCGGCGGGGGTTCGGCCCGCGCGAACCAGTTGCCCTGGGAGGTCGAGTGCCTGGTAGAGGCGGGCCTGCAGCCGTGGGAGGCGCTGGCCTGCGTGACCTGGCGCGGCGGCGAGTTGCTCGGGGAGCCGGAGGCCGGCGTGATTGCCGAGGGCGGCCCGGCCGACTTTTCGCTGGTGCACGGCGACCCGCTGACCGACCCGACCGCGCTGTGGCGAGTATGGTGCGTCGCCTGACAGGGTCTGGTTCGCGGTCCTGGCTAGCTCGGCGTCCGTGACCAGCGAGCGATTGTGCCGGAGAAGCGCAATGCCCGCCGGGGTGCTCATGCCTGCCAGAAATCGCCATGATCCCGGCACCGGTTCGCGATCAAGGAAAACAACCGTCGCCTGTGCACCCCCACCTGCCAGCCAAAACGCGCTCTCCGCTCCTGGCGCCGACCATCCAAGGCGCCTCTTCCAGAAGATGCCCGCGCGCAAGCCCGCAATGTCCCTGGCCACAGCCTCGTCACCAGAGGTAGGGTCCCAAACAATGTCACGCCGCCAGGCGTATAGAAACTGAGTTCCGCGGGGTACTCGGTTACGGTCAGTGGTTCTAAACAACGTCACGCCGCCAGGCGTATAGAGACGGGAGGAAAAGGGACATACGGCACAATAGGCGCGGTCTCAAACAACGTCACGCCGCCGGGCGTATAGAAACTGCAGTGCGTGGAAGTAACACTGCACCCCCGGTGCTGCTTTTCAAGCAATATCGCGCCGCCAGGCGTATAGCAGCACAAAACGCTTGCGGCTGCTGCTGACTAAGGAGCGAAGGATACGTCGGGCTATTAAGGCTCGACTCGTGATGCGCTCCGCGCCGATGGTGCGGGTGGCCAGGCTGCGCCGGATGCTTTCACTGCTTATCGACGACGTCGCGCTGCTCCGGTTGATCGAGCTATTCCCGGGTCGCCTTTCCTCCCCTTCCAAATATCGGCGATCTAGGGGTGAGCGCCGGATTGCGTTCGCGGGCGCTGGCCTCCGATGTGGACCTGGTGTTCTTGTCGCGGCGCGGCACTTACCTCGGGCAGGCGTGACCGGCCTGACGGGGCAGGCGGCCGAGATCGCTGCTCTGCGCCGACGGGCGACCCGACAAAGTCGCAAAGATTGGCTTTGCCGGGAACCGCTAGGCACTCAGGGTGCCCTGCAAAGTCTTTTGTGCTGGTCATGATGGGGTTTGCAGGCCGAGGATGGCTAGGAGCAGGGCGGGGTTGTGCCTGATCCTGCGGATGGTGGCGGCGATCTTGGTGTGGCCGGCCTGGCGGATGAGCCCGATCGCGATGTTACGTAGCGTGGCCATTATGCGAGGGCGGGTGCCTGTCCTGACCCGGGAGGAGTCCTCACGGTAAGTGACGTCGCGGACCCGGTGGACCTTGTTCTCGATGGTCCAGTGACCGCGGACGTAGCCGGCCAGGTGCTCCGGTGAGGCCTCGCGGGCGTCGAGGCTGGTGATGATGAGCACTGAACCGCTCCGGGTTTCGTGCATACTTCCTAATTTGGGGAGGATGTTACGTTCATGCCAGTGAAGTATGATCAGGCGCTGAAAGCGAAGGCGATCCGGCTGGTCCGCGAGCATGCGGGCGAGTACCCGTCGGAGTACGCG
>DASTJM010000097.1:0-145203 GCA_035716545.1 Streptosporangiaceae bacterium | reverse complement strand
CCGGATCCCGCTGATCGCCGGCTCCGCCATCAAATTCAGATCGGCATTTCTTTGTCTGTTGGAAGGCCCGCTGCTACAGCTTCGCACGTTACAGAACGAGCCGACGGCGCGCGGTTTGAGATGACGTTGGTCACGGTGAGTAGCGGCTGTACCGGACAACATGGTCGCCTGGTGCCGATTCCGTGCTTGGGGATTCACCACCGTTAGTGCTGCGCTGCCGCGGGGACATGGACAGTCACAGGCGGCCCCAACATCGCCGGATCCGCTCGGGCTGCTGCCCGGCTCGGTGACTCAGAGACTGCGATGACCGGGATCTCAGCCGCCGCGCAGGCCCGGGACCTGGCCCAGGGCCAGGACGTGGCAGAGATCGGCGGCCAGTTCACCTTGTCCCGCGCCTGCCACCGCTACCTGGCCGGCGCCGCCGCGATCGAGCTGCCCGCCGCCCACCCCGAGGCAGTCACCCAGCTCAGCCAGGCCGCCGGCCTGTATGACGCGGGCCCCGAACCCGGCGAGGACCATAGCGAGCAGTGCAAGAACCTGGCCCGCATCGACCTGGCCACCGCCTTCCTGGCCGCGGGCGAGCTCGACGCCGCTGTCGAGGCCACCGGACAGATCCTGATCCTGCCCCCGGGCCGCCGCGTCTGCTACCTTCCCGCGCGCCTGGCCCGGCTGCGCGGCGAACTCGCCGCAGCCCGCTACCGCCGGACCCCTCAGGCCAGGGAACTTGACGAGCTGATCGAGGGGTTCTGCGCCGAGACCATCACCACCCGGCTCCGCCAGGCAGCCAGCTCGTACTAAGGCCGCCACACCATGACCCCTCCACCGCCCGCCGCGCTGGCGGACCGGAAGAAAGTCCTCATCCGGACCGTGCCAGGCGATGCCGGAGCATTCATCCAAGCGCACGCCCTGGCGTGGAAACAACTGGTCCGAAAGGCCAGGCACCAACAGCGCGCTGCCGCAGCCGGCATCCGCCCGGAAACAACCGTGACGTGCCGGCACTGCGGCACCGGGTTCACCGACCCAGGCACCGGGCCGCCTCGCCGGTACTGCTCCCCGCGCTGCCGCACCCGGACCGCCACCGTCGCTCGCCGTCGTGACCACGGGTGTCGTCCGGCTGCGGGTCGCGGCCTTTGCGAGAGTCTGGTGCGGGCCGACATCATCGACGGGCTTGGACTAAAAAGTCACAGCGCGCGCCAGGGTCGTCGGAGGTTTGCTCGGTGCGCGCGAAGTGCGGCACGAATGCGTGCCGGGGTACCCGGCTGAATATGGCGTGCCATCGCGGATCGGTGATGTCGCCGCTGGCTGCCAGCGTGTCCGCCAGTTGCCTGGCTAGCCGGCCTGCAGCGGGCAGGTCAGCAAAATGGGTGGTCACCGCATCACCTGGAGCAGGTCTGCGAGCGCGCTGGCGATGGGCAGGCCGCAGGCGTCAGCCAGCCAGCTCCATTGCCCCCCGGGGGTGACCACGAAAAACACCCACCTGCCATCTGGCGTGATGGCCAGGTCACATGCTCCGTAGCAGAGCCCGAGGCGACGGTGCAACCTGATCAGGCTCTCTTGTACTGGCTGGGGCGGATCGATGACCTGGTAACGATGCGAGTCGTAATCGGCCCGCCAGTCGATCCGCCCGGACGCCGAATCGCTGTGAATCGCCACGGTGAAGACCTTTTCCCCGACTACGACTGAACGCGCCTCGAATGCTTTATCGACCCAGTCCTGGAACAAATGGGCAGTCAGCTCGATGCCCGCGTCTTGCAGGACTTGCGAGTCATCGATCTTGCTGGTGTAGATGACCTTGATCTGGCTGTCCTCAGGATGCCAGAACTCGTCATGGGCATGGCCCGCCCGCGAGTCGAGTACATGATCGAGCTATCCATAGCCGTCGGCCGCGTGGCCGCCGATCCCCGCCACGGCGACCCGGCATCCCGCCTGCGAGACACGGCCGCCGGCCAGTTCGGCGATCCGCCGGACGCAGCTATTGAACGAGGGCTTGAGTGGATCGCCATGGCCGACGCGCGGCGCGCTCTGACCGACTCAAAATGGCGGCTGCCACGATGAACCTGTGCGCATGGTTTCGCGGGATCCGCGCCGCCATGCTATCGTATGATATCAGCTAGGAGGTGGCCGTGACTGACGTGCTGATCCGGGACGTGCCCGATGAGGTGCTGGCTGCGGTTGATGCCCGCGCCGGGCGGCTGGGGCTGTCCCGAAGCGAGTACGTGCGCCGCCGCCTGGCGCAAGATGCCGCTGCGCCGGAAGGGGCTGTGACGATCGCGGATCTGGCGCGGTTCGGGGAGGTGTTCGCCGACCTGGCCGACAGCGACGTCATGGAGCAGGCGTGGCGGTGACAGCCTGGCTGGCGGACAAGTCCGCGCTGGTGCGGCTCGGGGTCAGCCCGGACGCGCCGCACTGGGCGTCGCGGATTGAGCGCGGGCTGGTCCGGGTTACCACCGTCACCAGGCTTGAAGTCGGGTTCTCCGCCCGCTCCGGGGCGGCCTTGCGAGCCGGACTGCGGCAGCCGCCGCTCTCGGCGATGCCGGTGGAGTACCTGACTCCGCTGATCGAGGACCGGGCTGTGCAAATCCAGGCGGTGCTCGCCGACCGCGGCCAGCACCGCGCGCCGTCCATACCTGACCTGATCATCGCCGCTGCTGCCGAACTGGCCGGGCTCACCATCTTGCACCTGGACAAAGACTTCGACCTGATCGCCGACGTCACCGGCCAGCCCGTGGAGCGCCTGCGCGTTACCTGAGCATGCCCGCCCGAACCGGCGCAAGGCGCCGGACCAGGCAGGTCCGGCGCGCAGACCCTCCGTTATGCAACGCCGTGTCCAGGGATCATGTGGAGCGGACGGGGCCGGCTGCGCGATCTAGCAGAAGCCTGCCGGGCGGCGTGTCGGTGATGGTGACCAGGACTTCGGGCTCAGTGGACTGTCGCGTTCGCGAGGCGTCCCGCGCGGCTCTCTACGCCGAAAATCGCTTCAGCGCCAGCCAGCGCTGACGATAGCCTGCCCTCGTGGACGCCAATCCGGCCAGGCTGGTCCGCTCCGGCTACAACGCGATTTCCCTTGACTACCGCAGCGACGATGACCCCGCCCGCGAGTACGAGCCATGGCTGGCCTGCCTGCAAGAACGTGTCCCGGATCGCGGGCAGGTCCTGGACATCGGCTGCGGCTGCGGCATCCCCGTCGCCCGGCAACTGGCCGCGACCGGGCAACGGGTGACCGGCGTGGACATCAGTGACGTCCAGGTCGAGCGCGCCCGCCAGCTCGTCCCCAGCGCCGTCTTCCTGCGCGCCGACGCCACGGACATGGACTTCCCGCCGGGCTCCTTCGACGCCGTCGTCTGCCTTTACTCGCTGATCCACATGCCGCTCGACCGCCAGCCGCTCCTGCTGCGCAGCATCGCCCGCTGGCTGCGCCCCGGCGGCTGGCTCCTGGCCGTCACCGGACAGGACGCCTGGACCGGCACCGAGGACAACTGGCTCGGTGGCACCGCGCCCATGTGGTGGAGCCATGCCGACGCCACCACCTGCAGGACATGGCTCACCCGGGCCGGCCTGGAGGTCACCAGCCAGCAGTTCGTGCCGGAAGGAGACGGCGGCCATGCGCTGTTCTGGGCGCAACTCCAGCAGGCTGGCCAGGCAGGACCCGTCCGCCGGCAGGTGCCGGAAAAGCGAGGATCATGACCATAATCCAACTGCCGCCCTGGCCGGCCAGCCCCGTTACCTACGGCCCGGTTGTGCTCCGGGAATTCTCGGACGCAGACCTGCCCATGGTCCAGGAACTCTCCACCGATCCGTATGTGCCGCTGATCGGGACCCTGCCACCGAATGCGACCAGGCAGGAAGCACAAGAGTACATAGCCCGCCAGCGTGGCCGCCTGGCCGAAGGCACCGGCTTCTCATTCGCCATCGCCGAGGCAGGCACCGGCCACGGCATCGGAGGCATCGGCCTCTGGCTGGCCGGCCTGAACCACGGAAGGGCCACGGCCGGCTACTCCGTCATCCCAAGTGCGCGGGGACGCGGCGTCGCGTCCGCCGCGCTGACGGCACTGACCGCCTTCGCCTGGACCATCCCCGAGCTGCACCGCATCGAGCTCTACATCGAGCCGTGGAACACGGGATCAGTCAAGACCGCCGAGCGAGCCGGGTTCCAGCGCGAGGGCCTGCTGCGCAGTCGCCAGGAGATCGGCGGCCACCGCCGGGACATGCTGCTCTACGCAACCATCAGGGAGAACCCGCCTGTCCCGCACCCGGCCGGGCTCATCCGGCCGGCGGGCGGAAACGTCCCAGAACCTTCTCGTGGCTGAGAAGCAGCTTGACGGGGGACACCGGCGGCGCCGTCCGGGCGGGAGACACGGTCCGGCTCGTGGTCGTGCCCCGCGATCCCGGCCGACGTGGCGTAGCACGGGTCCAGGGCGGCCGCCCGCTGCACGTACTCCGCCGCGATGACATCGACCGAAGGCATGCCCGAAACCTAGCTCGGGGTTCGGCCGACTTTCAGATGGCGATGGCGGTACGGCAATTTTTCCAACTAATTGCTTGAAATAGACCTCGGCGGAAGCTGTGCCAGCCTGAGGTGCGTGTCGGAGGCGGAGAACGACGGTCGGCGACCGGTGCCCGGGGTCATCGGAACGTCATGGACTGGTCGAGCTATATCCAGGAAACGATCTGGCTAGCGCGCCAATCACGACAAGAAAGGAGCGCGCCAGGTAAACAAAGAGCACGACCAGGCCGGCTCAATCGAAAGGGTGGCCACTGTGGACGGCGTAAAGATCTGTCCCACCGCTGATGTGGACCCGACAGCTCAGCTTGGGCCAGGCACCTGCGTGTGGCACCTGGCCCAGGTACGCGAGAACGCCAGGCTCGGACGTGAGTGCATTATCGGGCGGGGCGCCTACATAGGGCCGGGCATTGTCATCGGCGACCGGGTCAAACTGCAGAATTACGCGCTGGTGTATGAACCGGCCAGACTCGAGGACGAGGTATTCATCGGGCCGGCGGTAATCCTCACCAACGACGTCTATCCCCGCTCGACCGACGTGACGGGAAAGCTGAAGCGGCCGGCTGACTGGGATGCCTGCGGTGTCGTCGTGCGGCGGGGCGCGGCGATCGGGGCGGGGGCCGTGATTTTGGCCGGGGTCGAGATCGGGCGCTGGGCACTCATCGCCGCGGGTGCCGTGGTGACCAGGGACGTGCCGGAATTCGCCCTAGTGGCCGGGACGCCTGCCCGCAGGGCCGGGTGGGTCGGACAGGCCGGATCCAAGCTGACCGCCGAGGGCAACGGCCGGTGGCGGTGCCCAGAGACTGGCGAGGAATTCCTGCAGTGCGGTGACGAGCTCACGCCAGCTTCCGGGGCCGCCGGCGATGCTCAGAATCCGAAACTTCTGCTCAGCCAGGGCTCAACCTCCTCCCAGTGTTTGGTCCAGTAGATGTAGCCCTGACCGCTTTGCTGGTGGTTGGGGGAGCCGTCGTACCAGTTGCCCGAGTACCAGGCGCCGACGCATCCCCAGATATCCCCGGCCTTGTAGGTGCCATGTGAGCGGTTCCCGTGCGCGCGAAGCCACCAAACCCACCCCTCGTAACAGCCCCGCAGCCACCCGCCGAGCACATCGACCGCCGCCGCTGTCGAGTCGTGGTTCCACGGAAAGATTCCATGCCAGCTCGTGGACTTTACGCCAACGATCCCGAAGGTTACCGGGCACGGCAGTTTCCGGTAGCCGGGCAGGCATTCGGCACCGTTCCTGACGAAGTCCCCGTAATTGGACTGGTTCCAGCCGGACTCCATGTAGGCGATCGCGCGAAGGAGATTATCGGGAACGCCCCATTTCGCCGCTGCCCACTGGAAGATCTCGTCGGTGGTGCCGGCGTAGTTCCCGGTGATTCTCTTCAGGATGTAGGTATTCCAGCGCGGGTCGTAGGAGTGGTCGGCCTGTTTTGCGGGCCGCAGGCGCAGGCTGTGCGGGAACGTGTTGTTATAGGCGGTGTTGTCCTCTCTGGGCTCCCAGCTGGAGCGGTGCACCTCTGCCGCCGCCGCGGCATCGTCCGGCAGCGACGCATAGGACCCGACCGGCCGCAGCGTAAAGTATCCCGATCGCGGAGGAGCCCCGGCGAAGTCGCCCTTAGCCACCGCGTGCCTGATGCTCGGGTAAAGAACGAGGCCGGCAAGGACCGCGAATGCTCCCAGGACCAGGGCTGCGGTGCGTGATGACTTCATCGAGCAAGAATCGCCCGTATATGGATGGAGCGTAAACCCCCACACGTGGTCGGGTGCCATAGGCCGGTTGAGGGGGCCGGCTGGCTGGCTCAGCGGAGTCCAGGATGCGATCAAGTATTCACTGTGCCAAATCTAATCTGTTTTTATCTCTTAGCCGTTGAGTTAACTGCCATGCCATCTGTCCTTGTGACTGACTGGGAGGCACCAGGTAATTGGTGCCTCTTGGGGGATGATGAAAGGTTGCGCAGGAAATCTGGGCCGCGGGGAATGCGCGGGGCGCTGCTCGCCGGAAGCATGGTGGGCGCCCTGCTGTGCGCACTGGCGCTTTCCCGCGCGGCGGTGCTCGAGGAGCGCCGGCGGGTGGCACGAGACCTGCACGACGGGGTGGTCCAGGAACTGGCGTACCTGGCGCGTAACCTCGACCTGCTGGCTGAGGCGGCCAGTCCGGACACGGTGGAGCGGCTGCGGCGGGCGGTGGAGCGCGCGCAGGCGGAGTCACGGCGCGCTATCCATGGCCTGACAGCTACCGCCGCGCGGCAACCAGCGGAGACGACGCTGGCGAAGGAGGCCAGTGAGATCGCGGAACGTTTCAAAGTAGACCTGGCATTCGACAGCGTTGCCGATGTTCGCCTTTCAGCGCCCCGCACGGACGCCCTCGTACGCATCGCCCGCGAGGCGCTCACTAATGCGGCCCAGCACAGTGGCACCGGTCTGGTGCGCCTCACCTTGACACGGGACGGACGGCGGGTGCGGCTCCGGGTCAGCGACGCCGGCCGCGGGTTCAGTCCTGGTGCCGCCCCCGATGGCTTCGGCCTCATAGCGCTCAGGGAACGGGCACGTTCGGTCGGCGGCGAATTGCGCATTACCTCTGCCCCGGGCCGGGGAAGCGAGGTGGAAGTGGTCTTGTAGTGCCGCCGGTGCCGTTCGCGCTCAGGAAATTGAGCGCCCATGGGAGACGATTCTCTTTGCTTGCGCATCGGAGGCTGATGTGATGACGAATTAGCACCGGTGGGCGCGGGGGCTTTGTGATGGGTACAAGGGAGCGGGGGCAATGCGGCTAGTACTGTGCGATGACAACCGGATCATGTGCGAAGCGCTCGCGGCGGCTATGCAAGGCTGGGGGCATCGGGTAGTAGCGATTACCGCCGCGGCTCAAGAATGCCTCGCCGCGCTGAGCGAGCACCAGCCAGACGCAGTCATCCTCGAGCCGCTCGTTTCGGCAGGCGCAGAACTCCTGGCAGGCACCCCGGAAGGCGAGGCGGCAGGAAGGCTGAGCGTCGCGGCGGCGATTCGGGCACGTTATCCGGACACCGCCCTTCTTATCCTGTCGAGTTTTGTAAACCGGGCAACCTGGTCGGCCGCCATCAGGATGGGAGTCGCAGGCTACCTGTGCAAAGACAGGAACATCGGTCAGATCGCCGCCAGTCTGGAGACGATCGCGGCGGGTGGCGTTTCGTTCGATCCCGCGGTGCTCAGTCAGGCGAGCCCGGAGCCCACACGCCGGCGGAACGATAGGCCGCTGTACCAGCTGACCCCGAGAGAAAGGGAAGTGCTCCGTCGCCTGGTGGCTGGCCAGGGGACCAAGCAGATGGCACGCGAGATGAGCGTCACGATCGACACCTTGCGCGGTTATGTGAAGAACGTCCTGGCGAAACTCGGGGCACACAGCCGCCTGCAGGCAGCAGCCGTCGCCGCCAGAGAGGATCTTTGCGGTGAACTCACTGCGTAGCTGCCGTCCCGGACCCGCTGGCCCGGGACGGGCGGTCGCCTGAACAACCGTCGCGGCCATGGGGACCAGCATCTTCATCATCGACCAGGAGCGCACGTTCGCTGACGCCCTGGCGGTCCGCCTCGAAGCCGAGGGGGACGCGGAGGTTGTCGTCGCGGTTCACCGGCAGGGGCCCGCGCAGTCCTTGATCGCCGGCAGGTTCGCTGATGTGGTCCTGCTCGACGCCGACCTGCCCGGTGACACTGCGGTCGACCTGTGTAAGGACCTTTCGAACCGCGACGAGCTGCCGCGGATCATCATGCTCAGCCGCGGCTGCGACCCGGGCCGGATCGTCGACTCGGTGCGAGCCGGCGCCGCTGCCTGGGTGAGCAAAAGCGAATCGCTTGAGCACCTGCTGCTTGTGATCAAGGGTGTGATAGCCGGGGAGATGTGGCTTCCTCTCATGCAAATGCGGGCCGTCTTCGCCTTGCTGGCCGCTCGCGGAAAGCCGACGGAAAGTGACCAGTTGCTCGCCGCCCTGACCCCGCGGGAACGTGAAGTTCTGGCCTGCCTGGCCGACGGCGACGGGCGGCGTGAAGTGGCCGAGCGGCTGAATCTGTCCGCTAACACAGTGCGGACTCACTTGAAGAACCTCATGGCCAAGCTCGGGGTCCACTCGACGCTGGAAGCGGTGGCGGTCACCCGGTGCCCATCGGTCACGTATGCTGCCCTGACCGACGCTGAATCCTCGACTGGCCATGACGTAGGTTAACTACGCCAGCTGGGGGTGGCGGGCGCAGCCTTTCCTAAACCAGATTGTCCCGAGAGTGAGCTCATAAGGACGACGGTAAAGGTGGCGCTAGATGGTTCAGAATGTGCCGGTTAAGCGGAACGCTACTTCCGGGCGGCGCCGCAGTTGGTACTGTGTCGCATTCTCAGTCCTGCTGGCGGCGGCCTGGCTTTCGGTAGCTGACGCCAGATCTTCGGCGGCATCCCCGATTGTGGTATCGCTCAACTTCGACAACAACCTCGCCAATCAGTACACGCTGGGGTTTCAGAATGCCCTGCAACCTGCCGGGGTGAGCGCGACCTTCTTCGTCAACAGCGGCACGGTGGGCACTTCCAACAAATTGTCGTGGGCGCAGGTGAATTCGCTCGCCGCATCGGGCGATGAAATCGGGAGCAAGACGGTCGACGGAATCAGCCTGACGACGCTCAGCACGCAGCAGCAGATCAGCGAGATCTGCGACGATCGGCAGAATATCCTCGCGCACGGGATAACGCCGATCGCTTTCGCCTACCCCAGCGGGGCCAACAACTCAGCCATCCAGTCGGAAGCGCAAAGCTGCGGGTATGGCAATGCCAGGACCGCGGGCGGCCTGTCGCCTTCCGGGGCCACCTACGCCGAGACCCTGCCGCCCAGAAGCTGGCTGGCGCTCCGCGCGTACGCCCCGAGCGGCCAGGTGACGCTCGCCAACCTCGAATCCCTGGTGTCCGGCGCCGCCTCGCATGACGGCGGGTGGATTCCCATCGTGATTCAGCGCGTGTGCTCGTCCGCTTTGGACCCGGCTGACTATTCCACCTGCACGTCGTCGGCCGGCTGGATCGACCTGGGAGATCTTCAAACGTTCATCACCTGGGTGCAGAACGCCGGCCAGGCCAGCGGCGCGCCTGCGGGAACCGTATTCCGTACGATGGGCACTACCATCAATTCAGCCGATACTGGCGCGCCTGCCACCTCAATCGCCTGCAACGGCTCTCCTTGCCAGTCAGCCACGTACAACCAGACGGTCTACGTGACGCTGCCGGCGATCGACCTTGGCTCGGGCACGGCAAGCACTCACTACACGCTCAACGGCTCAGTCCCCACTCAGTCCAGCCCGGCTTACACCGGCCGGTTCCCGCTGACGTCGAGCACCACCGTGGAGTACCGCTCCTGGGACAACGCGGGAAACGCCGAAGCGGCGCATTCGCAAGTGGTGTCGGTTGTCGAACCCCCCGACGCCACGCCTCCCGTCACCACGATCGCCTGCAACGGAACGTCGTGCCAGTACGCGCCCTATTTCCAGCCGGTCACCGTGACGCTCAATGCCGCCGACAACTCCGGTGGCTGGGGTGTCGCCAATACCTTCTACACCACTGACGGATCCACCCCGACTACGTCAAGCACCGTGTACTCCGGGTCGTTCACCATTCACGGACCCACCGTGATCAAGTTCTTCTCCACTGATCTGGCCGGCAACGCAGAGCAGGTGAACACGCAGCGGATTACGGACCAGACGGTCGTCTCGCTGACGTTCGACGACCAGTACGAGGACCAGTGGCTGTACGCGGTGCCGCTGATGCGGGCGCTGAACATGACGGGGACGTTCTTCGTCATCACCTCAGACACTGATGCTGGCTTCGAATGCTGCATGTCCTGGAGCCAACTCGACACGCTGCAGGCAGAAGGCGACGACATAGGCTCGCATACCGTCGATCATCCTGACCTCACGACGCTGTCCGTCGCGCAGATGACCAGCGAGATCTGCGGCTCGCGGCAGGACATGATAAGTCATGGCATCACCGACCCGCAATCCTTCGCCTATCCCTTCGGGGATTTCAACTCGACTGTGCAAAGTGTAGTACAGCAATGCGGGTTCAATAATGCCCGGGTCGGCGGAGGCATCTCCAACTCGAATTTCACTCCCACCGCGCCGTTCATAGAAACCATTCCCCCGAAAGATCCCTACGCGCTGCGGACTATCGCCGTGGATGGCGCGAACCCGGAGAATCTAGCGGACCTGGAAAGCTTCGTGGATGCGGCCGCTGCCCACGGGGGAGGCTGGCTGCCACTCACCTTGCACGATGTGTGCGACGCCAACGCGGACGACTTCAGCGACTGCATGTCCAAGTACGGTTCGATCCAGGACACGGTACTTGCCCAGTTCCTGGACTGGCTGGCGGCCGCAGGCCGGCCCGGCGGCGCTCCGGCCGGAGTCGTCGTGAAGAACGTTTGCCAGGTCATGAACTGCCCTTAAAGAACGAGCGATCTGGCCTTCGGCTCTGCTCTGCCTTGTGATGTGCATGTCCTGACTCCGGCCGCGATTTTTAGGTCCCCGGGGTCAGCGGCCAGGTCACCCACCCGGCCGCCGACCCCGGGTCAGGCATGTCTGCCACCATTTGGGTGATCCGGTCGAAGTCTGGGCTGGCAATCGTCTGCGCCATCTGGCGGCAGCCGCTGGATCGACCGCCAGAGTCGCCCTGAGCCAAATCCGCCGCCAAACAACGCGCACTAACCTGGCTTAACTCAGGAACGTTTGCCAAGTCATGGACTGCCCTTAAAGAAGAGTGTTCTGGCCTTCGGCCCAGTCCCGCCTTAAGATCCGTATTCCGGTGGCCGCGATGCCCCCAATCTGGCGTAGGCATGTCGCTCACTCTGGGGTTTTGAGCCCTGTCGAAATAGGTAACGCTGCCGAACGTTGTGGCTGCTGCCATTAATTCAAACATGGTGGCTTGCCGCCAAAAGCTCGATGAAAGCGAGATTACGCAAAAAGTCGGCATACTTAGTGGCGCAGGGGGCAGAGTTGAGGGCTCAATCAGAGGGAATCCGCGTCGGCGTGATCGGCGTCGGCTACTGGGGATCGAGGCACCTGCGCGTGCTGCGGTCCACCACCCGGGTATCGGAAGTCATCGGCGTCGATCAGCGATTCAGCGGCCTCGATGGCGGTGCCGGGCAGACCGAGCATGGCGTCGTCGTCTACCCCGACCTCGAGGACGCACTGCCGCACGTCGATGCGGTAGTGATCGCGACTCCTCCCGCCAGCCATGCGCCCCTCGGCTTGAAAGCGATCGCGGCAGGCAAGCACGTGCTGATCGAGAAGCCGCTTGCGACGACCAGCGACGCCGCGTGCTCGCTGGTGGAGGCGGCAGACGCTCAGGGCGTGGTGCTCATGCCAGGCCACACCTTTGAGCACAACGCCGCCGTGCACAAGCTCAGGGAGCTGATCCAAAGTGGCGAGCTCGGGCGGCTGTACTACCTGGACTGCGCGCGCCTGAACCTCGGTCTCTACCAGACCGACGTGAACGTCATACTCGATCTGGCCCCGCACGACATCTCGATCTGCAACTTCGTGCTTGGCGCCTGCCCGACGACGGTGACCACCTGGGGGTCACGTCATGTCCACCCGAAGCACGAGGACGTCGCCTACCTGCGGCTGGATTATGCCGACCCCGGCGTGCGGGCAGCCATCCACGTGAGCTGGCTCGACCCGAGCAAGACGCGCCGGATCACGGCCGTTGGCTCGAAGAAGATGGTCGTCTACGACGACATGGCCGACGGCGAGCGGATCAGGGTCTACGACAAGGCAGCGGTGCCGCCAGATGAGGGTGCCGGGCCGATTTCCGGCATCGCCTACCACCTCGGCGACGTTGTATCGCCATTCGTGCCTTTCGCCGAGCCGCTCGCGGTTCAGGATCAGCACTTCGTCGACTGCATCGTCAACGACTCGCGCCCCTACGTGCCCGGGAGCAGCGGCCTTGCGGTGGTCCAGGCTCTGGAGTGCGCTCAGATCTCCCTGGCCGAGCAGCGCCCGGTGGCTCTGGCCGAGGTGACAGCGCGCCGGCCGGCCAGCCGGCCGGCGGCAGGCATGGCTCTCGCCGGAGCAACCAGTGTCTGACCTCCTCCGGGCCGCGCCAGTCCCCTTTACCGACCTGGCCGCGATGGCGGCCGAGGTCTGGCCCGCCATCGAAGGGGACTACATGGCCAGCATGCTCGGCGGGAACTACATCGGCGGTCCGGCAGTCACCCGCTTCGAGCAGGCGTTTGCCGGCTACTGCCGCACGGAGCACGCGGTGGCCGTGGCCAACGGCACGGACGCGCTCGAGCTCACCCTGACCGCTCTCGGGATAGGCCAGGGCGACGAGGTCATCGTCCCGGCGAACACCTTCATCGCTACCGCCGCCTCGGTGGTGCGGGCTGGCGCTGCTCCGCGTTTTGCCGACGTCAGCGATGACACGCTGCTGATGACGCCTGACACGCTGGCGGCGGCGATCACGCCGCGTACCAGGGCCGTCATAGTGGTGCACTTGTTCGGCCAGGTTCCTGACATGGCCGCGCTGCTTGCCGTGGCCCGTCAGGCTGAACTGGCCGTGATCGAGGACGCCGCGCAGGCCCATGGCGCGGAGTGGGAGTGGCGCAGGGCCGGGTCGTTCGGCGAAGCGGCTTGCTTCAGCTTCTACCCGGGTAAGAATCTGGGCGCTTCCGGCGACGCGGGCGCTGTCGTCACTTCGCGGCCAGACCTGGCTGACCGGGTACGAGCCCTGGCCAACCATGGCCGATCCCACGGCGCCTCCCACTACGAGCACGACTACGTCGGCATGAATAGCCGGCTGGATGCGCTCCAGGCGATCGTTCTGCTGGCCAAGCTGGAGCGTCTCGACTCGTGGACGGACCGCCGGATAGAGCTGGCCGCCCGGTACACGGATCTGCTCACCGGCACCGATGTCAAGCTGACGGGGGTCTCGGCGCTGGCGCGGCACGTCTATCACCTGTACACCGTGCGCGTCCCGCGGCGTGACAGCGTGCGCACGGAACTGGCAAGCCGCGGCATCCAGACCGGCGTGCACTATCCCGTGCCGTGTCACCTGCAACCGCCGCTCCGCCGGTTTGCTGACGGTCCTTTGCCGGTGGCCGAGCGTGCCGCCACCGAACTGCTCTCGCTACCGCTGTTCCCGCATATGACCGACGGCCAGGTCGACCGCGTATGCGACGCGCTCAGCGAGGTCCTTCAGGCAAGGGCGGCCGGCTACGAAACGGCCGGAGCCAGCGGTGACTAGCGTCGCGGAAAGGGGCAGGACAACCCCGCGGCTGCTGGCGCGGGAAGCGTCGAAGCGGGTCATGGATCTCGTTGTATCGCTGGCCCTGATCGTCCTCGCGGCTCCGCTGCTGCTCCTGCTGTGGCTTGCCGTGCGACTGACGTCACGCGGGCCGGCGCTATTCAGGCAAGAGCGGCTAGGGCGCGCACAGAAGCCCTTCACGGTGCTGAAGCTGCGCACCATGCACACCGGCAGTGACGACCGGATCCACCGGGACTACGTCGCCAGCCTGCTTTCCGCCGGCTCCCCGGCTCCGGCCAGGGGGACCGGGTTGTTCAAGCTGGACGCCGACCCGCGTGTCACGCGGGTCGGCGTCTGGCTCCGCCGGACCAGCCTGGACGAGCTTCCCCAGCTGATCAACGTCCTGCGAGGCGAGATGTCACTAGTCGGCCCGCGTCCGGTGCTGCCGTGGGAAGCCCAGATGTTTCCCGAGGTCTACGAGCGGCGATTTGCCGTCAAGCCCGGCATCACAGGTTTGTGGCAGGTGAGCGGCCGCAGCCGCCTTTCCATGCGGAAAGCTCTCGAACTCGATGTTGAGTATGTGCACCGCCGTAGCTTCGCGTACGACCTCGGCATCCTTTTCCGCACTCTGCCGGCGCTTTTCCGGGGGGACGCGCTGTGACTGCTAGCGCCAGTCACGGCGTCCCCCGCGCTCCGGAAGGGCGCGGCGATGCCGGAGCGCTCGATCCCGGATCGGACCTCGCCACGCCAGAAGGCGCCGTAGGTGACTCGCTGTCCGTCGCTGTCTGGACCGTCGTCAGCCGGTTCACGGGCGTGCTGCGCGGCATCACGATCGCCGCGGTGCTCGGAGTGACATATTTCGCGAACACCTATCAGTTCACGAACTCGCTGCCGAACCTGATCTTCTACGGCCTGCTTGGCGGATCGCTGTTCTCGTCGCTGCTGGTTCCCGCCATGGTGGGGCACGTCGACTCCGGGAACAAGCGCGCGGCCGCCAGGACCGCGGGCGGGCTGCTCGGGGTCGCGCTGCTCGGGATGCTGGCCATCGTGCCGGTCGTGGCGGTCCTCGCGCCCTGGCTGCTCCAGCTGGGCTCAGTCGGCTCATCAGGCGCGGCGGAAGCGCACAGCCAGGCGCACACCGCTGCCCTGCTGGTCCTGCTGTTGCTGCCGCAGGTGCCGCTGTATGCCATCGTTGGCACCGCGACAGCCGTGATGAACGCCCACCGCCGTTTCGCGCTGGCCGCCGCCGCCCCGGCCCTGGAGAATCTGGGGACCATCGTCATCCTCGGCGTGGTCGCCGTCCTGTACTCCCGGGCAGCGATGACGAGCCAGCACATCCCGCCCTCCCTGCTGCTGCTGCTTGGCGCGGGTACCACGGGCGCCGTGCTGCTGCACGCGAGCACACAATGGTGGGGCGCCAGGCGAGCCGGTGTCATGCTCGTGCCGAACGCCGGGTGGCGTGACCCGCAGGTGCGCACCACCCTTCGCCGGGCACTGCCGGCAGTGGCCCAGGCCGCGCTGGCCGCCTTGCAGCTAGGAGCCTTGCTCGTAGTCGCCGACCGGGTGGCTGGTGGTGTCGTGGCGTTCCAGCTGGCGGTGAACTTTTACTTCCTGCCGATTGCCATCGGCGCGACGCCGGTCGCGCTATCGCTGGTGCCGAGATTGTCCAGAATGACCGCGCCCGGTCAGGCTGGCCTGTTCCGCGACACCTACGTGCGCGGTCTGGTTTTCGCGTCCTTCCTCGTTGTCCCGGCCGCAACCGCCTATGCCGTGCTCGCCGGACCGCTAGCTGGCGCGATCGGCTTCGGCGCCTTCGCGGCAGCCGATGGCCGCACCCTGATCGCCTCGGCGCTGCTCGGCCTGGCGCCCGCCATCACTGGCGAGACTCTCTTCCTTGTCACGACCTACGCCTGCTACGCCCGCAACGACACCACGTACCCGCTGCGCGGAATGGTCATCCACGCGGTCGTGTGCGGCGCGGGGATCGCGGCCGCCGCTCGCCTGAGCGGCCCTGCCATGCTGACGGGCCTTGGGCTCGCCTTCTCGGCCGGCAGCGTCGCGGCGTCGATTTATGTGGTCCATCACCTGCGGCGCGGACTGCCCCGGGGCGGCGAGCGGTTCCTGCGGCCGTTTCTGCGCACGATCGCGTGCTCGGCGATCATGGCCGTGCCTGCCTGGGCCGGAGCGAGCTTCGTGGCCGGCGAGGTGCGGAATTCGGCTGAGCGGGTCATGGCGATGCTCTTGCTCTGCCTGGTGGGCGCCTGCACCTACTTCGCCGCGCAAGCCTGCATGCGGGCTCCTCAGGTGCAGTGGGTGACTGGAGCGCTGATGGAGCGGCGGCGAGCGGCGGCCATGCTGGCGGCACGCGCCTGGCGGGCGCTGACATCAGGCGGGCGGCGACGGCTGCTCAGCTGGGGCCTGCTGCTCGTCCCGTTCACTGCGGGGGCGCTGGCGGCGGTGAAGATCGTTTACGCTGTGGCCGCCCTGATCGCGATCGGGATCATCGGATGGGTGATGGCCAGGCCAGCCATCGCCGCGTACCTGCTGATCTTCCTGACCCCGCTGATCGCGGGACTCAACGTTGCCGCGCTTCCCGTGCTGAGACCGAACGAGGCGCTACTCGGCCTGATCGTCATGGCGCTCGGCCTGCGCTGGCTGACCCGAGTTCGCACTGGCGAGATCAGGCGGCCGCGGATCGACCGCGCGGACATCAGCCTCATCGCGCTCGGGGTCACGAGCTCGGTGCTGCCGCTGGCCATGATGATGATGCGCCAGCGAGCAATTACCCTGGACGACCTCTTGTACTCCATCGTCTTGTGGAAGCTGGCCGCTGAGTACGCCATCGTGCGAACGGCGGTCACGACCCGGGAGCAAGCGATACGCTGCCTGGTGCTGTCGCTGCTGACGGCGGCGGTCGTCTGCGCCATCGGCATCGTGCAGTCGCTCGGCGGACTGACCGGATTTCTCGCGAAGTACTACAGCACAGCTGGCCTCGACTCGCTGACGACCGGCCGCGGCGGGTCCCTGCTCGGCCTGCCTGCCGCTGTCGCGGACCTGGGGATTCTCAACCTCGCCATCGCGGTCGCGATGATGGTGCGGGGTTACCCCCGGCGCGCGTGGCTGGGTGGCCTGGCGGTTATCTACGCTCTTGGGGTCGTGGCGGCGGCTGAGTTCTCCACCTTCATCGGCCTGTTCGTGGCGCTCGCCGCGCTGTTGATGCTCACCAAGTCCGGGCGGATCGCCGCCTACATGGTTCCGGTCGGGGTGGTCGGCGGGGTACTGCTCTGGCCGGTGATCCATATCAGGCTCGCTGGCTTCCATACGGCCAACGGCCTTCCGGTGAGCTGGACCGACCGGCTCTACAACCTGAAGACCTACTTCTGGCCCGTCCTGCTCTCCGACCACAACTGGATCCTTGGCGTGCGGCCGGCGGCCCGCATCGCGACCTCGAGCCGGAGGTTCGGCTTCGTATGGATCGAGAGCGGCTATACCTGGCTGCTCTGGGGCGGCGGGATTCCGCTGCTGGCCAGCTACCTGGCCTTCGTCGGCACGGTGCTCAAGAAGAGCTGGGCCTACGCTCGGCGCGCCGACGCGGCCGGAGTCGCGGCCACCGCGGTCGCTACGGTCGGCTGCGCGCAGGTCGTCCTCATGCTGCTCGATCCCCACCTGACCTACCGCGGTTCCGGCGACGCGCTCTTCCTTGTCCTGGCCCTGGTGCGGCGCCTGCCGGGCCGCCGCAAGCTCGCCGGCGTCACCGAGCGCGTCGCCCCGGCGTCGGCCTCCGTGCTCGCTGAGGCGCCCGCATGACGCGCAAGTCCTGGCCGGCACGTAGCTGGCCACCGCATATTAGCAACGGATTGACGAGGCAACAGACATGACATTGCTGCGTAAACATGGCCTCTGGCTGGTGCTCGCCACCTTGGCGGGCATGGCCGGAGCGTTTCTGTATCTCCTGGCGCGGCCAGTCAGCTACACATCAAGCAGCCAGGTAGACGTGGAGGCGAACACTGTCGCCCGCGCGACTCCGGTCACGCCGAACATGGAAACGGAAGCGCAGGTCGCCACTTCCGGACTGGTGGTGGCCAGGGCCGCGCGCGCGCTCGGCATGACACCGGGCACCGTGTCGGCCGGACTGTCAGCCAAGACCGTCGGCACTGGCAACGTCCTGTCAATCAGCTGCACGATGCCGGCCCCCGCGACAGCCCAGCTCTGCTCCGCCGCCACCGCCGGCAGCTACATTGCGTTCCGCAATGACGCGAGGGGTTCGCTGATCGACCGCGCCGACGATCTGCTGCACGCCACGCTGGTAACGGTCGCGTCGCTGCCGCTCGCGCCTGCTGGACCTGGCCTGACTATCCTGCTGCCGATCGGCGCGATCCTGGGGCTCCTGGTCGGCATCGGAGGGGTCGCCATCCGCGATTACCTAGACGACCGGGTACGCGACGCGGCCGACCTCGAGCGGTCCCTTGATGCCCCGGTTCTGGCCGAAGTCCCCCGCATCAGGCGCCGTGGCGTGAACGCGGCATTCGCTTTCAGGGACGCGCCTGCCACGCCGGCCGCTGAGGCCTACCGCTATCTGCGCGCACGCGTCAGGCGGCTGCTTGGCTCCGGCTCCCATGATGGCGGCGCGGTACTGCTGGTGGCCGGGGCGCTTTCCCGGGAGGGCCGGACTAGCGTCGCGATCAACCTGGCGACGGCCATCGCCAGTGCCGGGGAAACC
This sequence comes from Streptosporangiaceae bacterium, assembly GCA_035716545.1. Lineage (GTDB taxonomy): Bacteria > Actinomycetota > Actinomycetes > Streptosporangiales > Streptosporangiaceae > Chersky-822. The sequence continues at coordinate 126,744 of DASTJM010000097.1, read as the reverse complement.
GTGATCCTGGTGGACGCCGACCTGCGGCACCCGTCGCTGAGCGAGGGGTTCGAGGCTGGCGAACGACCGGGCCTGGCCGAGTTGCTGGCCGGCCGGGCATCGCTCGAGGAGGTGGCGGTAGCCACCGGCGTGCGCGGGCTGCGACTGGTGAGCGCGGGACGGACAGGCCGGTCGCCTGACATGCTCGAGGTGACGCGGCTGAGCCGGGCTCTGGCGGCGATGCGAGCCGCGGCGGACGTGGTGATCGTGGACAGCCCGCCGGTACTGACGGTTTCGGACGCGATCACGCTGGCCGGCGTCAGCGACCTGGTGGCTGTCGTGGCCGATCTCCGGCGAACCGGACGGGGAGATGTGCGCGCGGCTGGCGAGCAGATCCGGGCGGCTGGCCCGCAGGCCATCGTCGGCATACTCAACGGTGTCGGGCAGCCGTTCATGAAAGGCTCGCCGCGCAGGGCAGCGCAGGAGTCCGCGTCGCTGGCCCCGCTGCCGAGCGTGCCATCGATCCTGGCGAGCAGCGTGCCGGCTCGCGGGCCGAACGGCCAGGGCGGGGTGTCGCTGAGCGGCGCGCACGTCGGAGCCGGCCGCAGGCCGTCCGATGCGGCGACAGACCCTGAAGGGGCTGCCTCAGGGTAGGGCCAGCTTGCCAGGGCCTGTCACCGCATCTGACCGGTGATGTCCTACTTGTTAAGTGAATCGATCCGCTTCAGCAGGGCCGACCACGAATGCAAAGGAGAGCCGTTCCTCGTGGCTGACGCGGTGAGATTCGCACCGCGAAGGCTGGCCAGGCTCGGCAGCTTGCCGCCGGGAACTGAGCGGAACCGCGGGTTAAGGAGGGCGGCCCCGCCGGGCAGCGGATCGCCGAGGTACCAGGTGCTTCCCGGCGAGGCCCACGAGCCACCGGGGGTGTAGACGTAGCCGCCGTACTTAATGACGCGGGTCATCGTGTTGCTGCCGTTGCCGGGGATTTCCAGCCCTCCTTGCGTGGCGAAGATTGTGTCGTCATGCAGGCTCCAGCCATGCACGCGGTTGTCGGTGATGATGTTGTGGCTGGCCACGTCGAGGAACAGCGAGTCCATGACCGTCACGTCATTAAAGGTTGTCCCTGTACCGCTGTCAGAGGGATACAGGCCCTGGTTGAGTCCCGGGCCGAAGACGTCATGGTTGATGTTCAGCCCGCTCATGGTGGTGGCCGGCGCGAATATCTGTATCCCGTCAGCGTGCGTGCAGCCAGGGTCGTGGCCTGAGGCTTGCAGGTCGTTGAACGGCTCGCCAGGATGACTGGGATGTTCTCTCATGGCGCCCATCCATGAGTTGCTGACCCAGGACCCTGTCTCGTCGTAGCCGGCGGAGTCGCTGTGGAACTCATCCTGGCCGTTGTCATGGACCAGCAGCCGGCCGTAACCGTTGTCCTTGCCTCCCATGAGCACCCCGTTGCCGTCTGTGGAGTAACCCCAGGAATGATGAATAGCGTAGCCGTTATCGAAGATGTCCATGTCACGGATAAGATCGTGTCCGCCCGGACCCATTCTGACGCCATTCTGGGCGCCGCGTACCACGATGCCACCACGGGTCATCCCGCTGATGACCACGTGAGAGTGACCATTGAGATTGATGCCGACCGCAGCTCCGCCGGGAGCCGAATAGGAGGCCTGGCCACAGTTAGGGAGCGCGGTATCGCGTCCGCCATCTATGACGACCGTACCACTATGACCGGCGGCGGTAGATCGCTCTATTGTCACGCCATTGCGACCTACCGAGAATGGGGCATAACGCTGTCCGCAGGTAATCCCTGGGCTCGGTGCTGAGTTCTGGAAGTCATAAGGTGAGCCGCTGCAGCTCGACTGGCCACCATCGAGCAAGATGCGTGATCCCCGCGGTATCGCTGACCAGTCGATGCTTGATGTGTTGCGCCAGGCGGTCGCCCAGCTGAGTCCGTTCGATCCGCTTCCGTGCGGGGATACATAAAACACGGCGGGCTGGCTGGCGCTGGCGGGCATGAATGCTGAAGTGGAGGCGGCGGCGAGCGGTACAAGAGCGACTGAAAGCATAGTCGTGACTGATCTCACAAATTACCTCATCTGCATGTTCCGGTGCGGGCGCCGTGGCGGCGGCCAGGTGCCTGTGGCACTCGGCGGTGCCGGCGGGTCGATCCCCATACGATGCGGGGACAGGGCATCAATCGGACCTATAGGCCGATTATGCCGCGCACGTTGACCGGAAGCGCGCTATTTGTCCAAATTCGCTCTACCGCAGACCCGGGCGGGAGTGTCTCGGCGCCGCGGGAGGACATGGCCGAACCGGAAGGCGGGCGGCCCCTGGGCGGCAGCACCCGAGCCTGCGTCCGCCTGGCGGCAGTCCCATTCCAGGGGGCATCACTACGCCATGCGGGGGATGTGCCTATCCGGTTGCGCGGCTATCTTCGCGGGGAGAAATCCGGTTAGCGCCCGTGCGCTTGCCGCCGGCGGCCAGCCGTACCAGCGGGTGTTGACATAATTTGCGCTAAAGCAGAAATACACTCATGAAAAATATCGACGCGCTAGCGGCGCCGGGTGGGGGAAATGCCGTGCGAATCGCCATGGTCGCCTATACGTTGTACGCATGCGACCCGCGCGTTAAACGAGCCGCTTGCGCGCTGGCAGAGAACGGCTACCAAGTGGACGTCTTCTCGGTGTACGACGGGGCGGTTCCGGAAGCTAGTCAGGACAGCGAGCCGTCTTCACTTCACCTTCTTCGCATGCGCAAGAAGCAATCGGGAATGGCTCGCCTCCTGGTAGAATACGGTGTCTTCTTTGCGTGGGCGTCCGCCCGTGTCGGGTTTTTGCATGTCCGGCGGGGATACGACATCGTTTACGTCCATAATATGCCGAATTTCCTCGTGTTTACCGGGCTGCTTCCCAAACTCGGGGGCGCCAAGATCGTGCTCGATGTCCACGACCCTGGGGCGGAACTGCTTGCCGACATGCGCGGCCACGACCTGGGGTGGTTTACGCGGCGCCTCCTGGACGCTGAGGAACGGACCAGCATCTCCTTCGCTGACGCGCTGATCACCGTCAACGAGGCGATGCGGCGCAGGCTTGCGACGGTGACGGCCATGCCGGTGAAGGTCGTGATGAACCTTCCGGATCACCGGCCGTTTGACCGGCCATCGGCTGGCGGCGGCGCGGGCGATCTGGCCTGGCTCGTCTATAGCGGCAGCGTCGCTCACCGCAACGGGGTCGACCTGATCGTGACGGCGCTGTCGATGCTGGCGGATGAGTTCGGGCACCTGCGACTGCGCATCGTCGGTGACGGGCCAGCGCTTGCTCCGGTGCGGCGGCTCGCTGAGGAGCTGGGCGTGACCGACCGAGTTCAGTTCTCCGGCTTCGTGCCCAGTGAGCACATCCCCGCCCTGGTAAGGGGCGCGGTCGCCGGGATCTCAGCCCAGCGAGGCGGACCCTTCGGCTCCCTGGTGTTCTCGATGAAGGTCCCTGACTACGTCGCGCTCGGGCTGCCGGTGATCTGCTCGGGAATCGCCACCATGCGGCACTACTTTTCCGACGGCGAACTGCTGTTCTTCGAGCCGGACGACGCCGCGGACCTGGCCCGGGCCATCCGGGCGTTGCTAGCCGACCCCGCTGCCGCCGCGGAACGGGCAGTCAGGGCTCGGGTGAAGCTGGACAAACTCGATTGGACAGCACAGAAGGAGACATTGGTGAAAACCGTCAACGCGCTCGCAGGCATCAGAGGGAGATGATCAGTCATGACCGATGTGCGCAGTTACACCGGTTCATCTGGCGTCCTTCCGGCAGTTCCGGGAGAAACGCCCGCGACCTCGGAAGGCAGCGAGGGCACGCGGTCCGCGGCTGAGGCTCCGGCGCTGGTCGTAGGGCTCGGGGAAGTCGGACGTCCGCTGCTCGAAGTCCTGCGGACCGCCCACCGGGTAGCCGGCCGCGATCTCGGGGACCAGGACTTCCACGGGGTTCAGATCCTTCACCTGTGCTTCCCGTTCGGCCCGGAATTCGTCACTGCCGCGGTCGGCTATGCCGAGCTCTACCAGCCAGAGGTCGTCGTCGTGCACAGCACCGTGGTTCCCGGGACGACCAGGGCGATCCAGGACAAGACCAAAATCGCGTCGGTGTACAGCCCGGTGCGCGGAAAACATCTCCGGATGGCCGAGGAACTCAGGCGCTACAAGAAGTTCGTGGCCGGCACGTCGGCATCGGCCCTCGCGCTGGTCGAGCGCCATTTCACCGCGGCCGAGGTAAGCACCCGGCGCATGTCGTCCTTCGAGGCCCTTGAGCTCGCGAAGCTCCTGGAGACCACGTATTTCGGGGTCCTGGTCGGCTGGGCACAGGAGATGGACCGATTCGCCGCTGCGGCGGGCGCGGACTACTGGGAGACGGTGCGGTTCTTCGAAGAGGTCGGCTTCTTCCCGCCGGTCAGCTTCGAGCCGGGCTACATTGGCGGTCACTGCGTGATGCCTAACCTGGAACTCCTGGAGCGGGTGCGCCGCTCGCCGTTCGTCGACACGCTGCGGCGATCCAACGCTGACCGTGCCGGCGAGTGGGAGGAACGCGGCCGTTCGACGGTGGAGCGCTTGTCACCGCGGCCTCCGGCGGCACGAGGCTGAGCGAGCCGCACGAGGCTGGGCGGCACCGGCCCGTTAGCCTGGCCGCATGAACACTGCTACGGCCGGGCGCGTACGCCGTCGGCGGTGGCGAACTGGATCCGCCCGGTGGCTGAGGCGGGGCCATCGATGCGCCAGCCGTCAGGAGTCCTGCGAAGAGCCGAGCCCGCACGCTGGCGCCACCAGGTCGCGACTTCTCGTGGCAGTGCATTCCACCCCGCGCGGTCGCCGCTGAAGCTCTCCAGCAGCGATCGGTAACCGCCTGCCACCCGCGGGTCGCTGGCGTAGTCAGGATGGGTGAGCGCCAGCACCATGGCGCCGCGTTCACGCAGGTGCCGCGCCTTGGAGACCCAAAGCTCCGCGTCAGCCTGACCGAGAATGGCGAAGATGGTGTGATCCTGCGGCAACGTGATCGGCAGTTCGACCATGCTTTCGTTGAAGAACGGCAGGTAGGTGCAGCAACCGCCGGGCTGGGGCTCATATGGATCGGTATCGCTGTACGACGAGTCGTAATCGAAGCCGAGCCTGGGCATCAGTTCCCACCGCCGCTGAGTGGCCGGCGAGCGGAACCCGACAGCCTGCCAGCGCTCCGCGTGCTCTCGAATGGCCGGTAGCCGTTTCGCCAGCAGCCGGGGTGACCCGAGATCGCGGCCATCGTGCCGGAGGCCGTGGACACCGACCTCGCAGTCCTCGTGCCTGAGCCTGCTGACCGTCTCATCGGAGACCTGATAACGCAGCGGCACCAGGTTCCACGATGACCGGTAGCCAAGCATGCGTTCTGGCTCGCGCAGAAGTTCTATGCTCTCGCAGCCGGCGCTGGTTTCCACGTCATGGGTCAGTACTAGCGCCCACGAGTGGCCATGGGGCCATAGGCCAATGAACGGCACCGGCCGGCTGGCCAGCTCGGCCAGGCGGCGGAACAACCACGCGTAAAGCACATGCAGGCTATCTTCGGCCGGCCAGTTCGGAAATGACGACTGGGTCTGTATCGCGCTGAACGTGCGCCTGAGGCGCAGTTGCACCGGCCGCGGGAGCGCGGGGCGCAGGAGATAGTAGCCGCGGATGGCGGCAGCCCGGCCGCGCAGCGCCAGGGGCGAGCGGCCTACCTGGCGGTACGACTCGGACCAGAATGCCTGCATCACCTCGCCTAGGTCAAAGGGCAGGAAAAGATTGCCGCGCTCGTCGCGCCAGACCGAAGCGCATCGCCGGCCTTGCCCATCAGTGATCTCCTCGGCCGGGCTCCAGCCATGTCCAAGCCGGCTAAGCAAGGGGGTGACAGCCGCGTCAGCGCCAACGTGCGCGAAGAAGGTAGAGTCTCCTAGCCGGTAGCGGCCCAGAGGGCAGGTGGCCGGCCAGGCCGGACTCCGGTGCTCATCTAGCCCGAGCCACAGCAGCGCGCGCTGCGACGCGCCGGGTTCACCCCGCACGCGCAGCCGCTGGAGCGGCAGGGGAATACGGGTGCGCATGTCGTCGGCGATATCCTCCCGTATTTCGTACGGGATCCGAAAGTAATCAAAAAAGGCAAACGGATGGGAAGCTTCAAACACAGGTCTTTTCCCCTCACGCCGAAAACCTCGCCAGTACCCCACCAATCGATCTCATGGAACGTGCGCCGGAAACCCGCAGGCTGATGAGGGCAGCTACGCCGGGGAGGGGCTGCGCCGGCGCACCAGGATGGGAATGCTTGCGGCATGCCTGGTTACCTGAGCGTTTAGTGGCGCGTGCCCATGTCATCGATTTTGGAGCTGAGCGATCCCCGTTGGGCGGATTTCGTGACCGGGCACCCGGGCGCAACGCCATTTCACCACCCGCACTGGGCCCGCCTGGTGGCTGATTGCTACGGATTCCGGCCCTTCGTAGTCGCTGTCAATGACGGGACGGGCGTTGTCCGGGCTGGCCTGCCCTTGGTGCAGGTACGCCACCTTCACAGCGGCAGCAAATGGGTGTCTTTGCCGTATACCGACTACTGCCCGCCGCTGGTCTCGGCCCAAACGGAGGAAGAACAACTGACGGCCGCCCTGGGGCAGGCGAGCGGCGCGGCCGGCGTCCGGCGGGTCGAGGTCCGAGCCCCGCTCACCGGTGCGGCCCCCAGCGGTGAGGTGGCTCTACGGCATGTGCTTGCACTCGACGGCACCGCCGAGGAAATCTATGCGAGATTTCACCGGTCTCAGGTCCAGCGCAATATCAAGCGCGCGGAACGCGAGGGCCTGACGATGCGCCAGGCAACCTCGGCGCAGGATCTAGTCGGTACGTTCTACCGGCTCCACCTCCAGACCCGCCGCCGTCAGGGAGTCCCTGTCCAGCCCCGCCGCTTCTTCCGGCTCCTGTGGGAGCGTGTGATCAATACCGGACTCGGGTCGGTCCTGATCGTGGAAGCATCCGGACAGCCGGTCGCCGCGGCGGTGTTCCTGGCGTGGAACCAGACCGTGATCTACAAGTTCGGGGCTTCGGAGGCTCAGGCGTGGTCGCTGCGCCCGAACCATCTGCTCTTCTGGCACGCGATCCGGACCGCCTGCGAGCAGGGGTACCGGTGCTTCGACTTCGGCCGGACTGACGTCGGCCATGAGGGCCTGCGCAGTTTCAAGCTGTCCTGGGGAGCTACGGAGGAGCCGCTGGTATACGGGACGCTGGGCGGCAAACCCGATCCGGCTCCGCATGCGGATGGAATGGCTGGCCGGTTGCTCGGCTCGGTTATCAGGCACGGTCCCTTGCTGGTGTGCCGCGCCGCGGGCGAGGCACTCTACCGATACGCCGCCTGAAGCCGACACGCCGCCTGAGGCCGAGACACCGCCAGGGAGCCCGCCGTACTGCTACTGAGCGCCGCCGTACTGCTACTGGGTGATGGCGATCAGGCGAGCGGCGATTTCGGCCGCGTCGCGTTCAGTGACCCGGCCGTGAGTTGGCAGGTTTACCAGGTGCCGGGCGACTTCCTCAGCACAAGGGCAGCTTCCGGGCAGATAGTCGCCGTACCGGGGATCCACCGACTCTTCCAGGACCGAAGTGAACCAGGTTCCGAGCACGAGCCGCGCTCGCATGGCCTTCTGCACTGCGGACCTGTCAGCGACCCATACCGGATAGCGGACGTAGGCTGGGATGGCTGTCGTCGGCGATACGGGCAAGCGGAAGCCATTAGACGCAAGCAGCTCCTGATAGACCTTGGCGATCCGCTGGCGGTGATCAAGGTTCGCCGCCAGCGCGGCGAGCTGGGTCAGCCCCACTGCGGCCTGCCCGTTACTTAGCCGCCTGGCGAAGTGCCTCGGGCGTTCGCCATGGAGTTCGGAAGCTTCCGTGGGACGGGGAAGCGGGTGGCGCGAACCACCAATTTCGTAGGCCGCGCGGGCGAGGACATGGGCGCGAGGCTCGGTCAGCGCGTGGTAAACGGCGAGCTTGATCAGATAGCGGGCAGCCTGGCTGGCCGACTGCGGTTCGCATGAGCGCTGAAAGGCACGCAATGACCCAGCGAGCTCGTCGTCGTTGGTTGTCACGACGCCACCCATCGTGGTGGAGATGGTCTTGGTCTCCTCGGTGCTGAAGAAAGCCGCCCGGCCGAACGTGCCTACCCGCCGCCCATGCACGACAGCTCCCAGTGCGTGCACGCAGTCTTCGATGAGGGCCAGGCCATGGCGGTCGGCGAACGCCATGGCGTCCTCCATGGCCACAGGGATACCAAACGTGTGCTGCACGAGCATCGCCCGGGTACGCGTTGTCAGGCGCCTTTCTGCCTGTTCCAAGTCGATGTTGTAAGTCGAGAGATCGCAGTCCGCGTAGGCAGGCCGGGCCCCGGTGTACCGGACCGCGTTCGCGACGACGATATGAGTCGGGAGCGGCACAAGCACCTCGTCACCCGTACCGATTCCGAGTGAGCGAAGGATGCCGTACAGCCCGACGCGGCCGGCCGCGAAGCTCACCGCGTGCCGCACGCCAACATAGGCGGCGAACGATTTCTCGAACGCCTCGATCGCGGGTCCGTCGGCCAGGCTGCGGGGTACGCCGAGATGCCTCAGGGCCGTCGAGACATCCCGCCTGGTTGTCGTGCCGCCCAGCAAGGCATGCCTGCGAGGCAGGCTAGAGAATGCCCGCCGCGGGCGGGTTGGTGCCGCCGCTGCCGTGCTCATAGGTATCGGTAAATCCAATCTCCGGCCAGGGCTGTGACTCCGAGCGGCACATGATGCCAGGCCCGCAGGGCCACCCGGCCCGGCCAGCCCTGGACGCCGGTGCCCCGGTACCCGGTGCTATCGCCGGGCACCGGAGGAGCGTGATAGCGGATGAGGGTGCGCGTTTGCGTGTCCCACTTGGCCTTGAAGGCGGCCAGGCCACTGTTTCCCTCTTCGACTTCGCCGAAGTCGTACCACTGGTGCGAAGCCGCGGCGGCATCGCGCATGGCATGCCACTGCAAGAGCTCGTTGGGGCGCAGCGGCAAGGCGTCCCTGAGCCTGCCATTGAACGCGTAAAAGGCGGTGTCGCCCAGCATCAGCAGCATCGACCCGGCGAGCAGGACGTCTCGCCCCGCTCGCCACTGGTGTACCAGGAGAAGGCGAAGGAAGCCCCCAGGGCTGAGGTGTTCCCAGGCGGCACGGAACAGGCGGTAGGGCCGGGAAGGCAGCCCCCGCCACCGGTTCACATCCAGATATAGCCGGTACCAGTTGCGCAGGTCAGTCTCAGTGGCGGCCGGCCGGACTTCAAGGCCCTCGCGCTGAGCCTTGCGCACCGCCCACATGATGCGGGAATGGTTACGTGAGTTCCCGAATCTCAGCTTGTCAGGGTCATCGGGCAGCTCCTTGAAGTAACTCGGCCGCCATGGACTGGCCTGCATGTCCGGCGCCGGGTCATCCAGTGCTCCGGGGGCCTGTTTCAGCTGCAGCCTGAGCCCGGCTGAGCTAGCGTGGTCGATGGCCGTCTCGATCAGGGCACTCCGAACCGCCTGGCTGGCAGCTACCGGGCCGGCAACCGGGGTGCGCGGCAGCGAACTCAGGCGCCCCGCTGCGCTGGCACCGCCCAGCCTGAGCGGCAGCCCGCGAGTGACCATGAGAGGGAGGATGCCGCTCAGCGTCCCGTCCGGTTCCTCGTAGGCGAACCTCACCAAGGGCTGCCGGCTCTCATGCTGCAGGGCGGTCAGCCAGCCAGAGTGGTGATAGACGGTGGCACCCGGTGCACGGACGACGAAGTCGTCCCAGCGCGGGTCAGTCGCATTTACCTGAATCACTCGCTTGTGCGCCGCGCTGAGCCGCGGCGCCGGACGAGACGCAGTTGGCAACGCTGTCCTCCCCAGGCAGCACCTTGTCGCGCGGGCGCATGACACATTCAGCTCACCCGGAACTGCAAGCTAGCGCCCGCGCCGGCATTGCCACAGCCCGCCTTGCGGGAGGCTCGCTACGTCCTTTGAGGGTGCCGATCCCGCTCACCGGCGCGCGCCGCGGAAGAGCTCGGCGGCAGCGTCACGGTTCGCGACTTTCAGCTTGCGGACAATCGAGGTAATGTGAGCCCGCACAGCGCTGGACGAAAGCACCAGAATGTCAGCGATCTTCGCGGTTGAGCGTCCCTGTGCGAGCAACTCGAGCACCTCCCATTCCCGGCTCGTCAGGCGCCCTTCGGCAGGCTCGTGCTGAACGGGCGATCGCCAGCGCGGCTCGCGCCCGTGAAATTCTCTGAGCACGCGAGCGACCAGTGTCCCTGGCATGGCCGCTTCACCCATCCACACGCCTTGCAACTCGTCCGGCAGCCGTCTTAGGTCCATCGTCTTCAGCAGATAGCCGTCCGCGCCGGCGCGCAGCGCGGCAAACAGGTCCTTGTCCTCATCGGAGACGGTGAGCATCACTATCTTCGCTAGCGGGAGCCTCGCCGCGATTTCCCAGGCTGCGGCCAGACCGCTGCCCGGCATCCGGATGTCGAGCAGAGATACGTCAGGCCGCTGCCGCATCGCGGCCCACACTGCCTGCGCGGCATCGGCCGCTGTCGCGCAGACGGCGAACCTTCCGTCACTGTCCAGTACTTGCCGTACCTCGTCCCGTGTAGGGGCGTGGTCATCGGCGACAAGTACCCGCAATGACTTCGCCTGCGCGTTCACGTGAAACCTCCAGCCTAATTGCGGCAGCTCTCTTTCATCGAAGCTGAAAACGCCAATTTACCCTAGCCTTACCAGGCTGACGCGCAACGACAGGCGCAAATGACGTGCGAGAATTATCGGAGCCGGTCTAATATCGGGAATCTGCCGCCAGCAGAATTCAAAATACGACCTTAAAGATACCTCTCGTGATTGAGGGAAAGTGCCCCGGCCTTCGTTCAAGCGCAATGCGCACTATGCCCGGGCAACCTCCGTACGCGGATTGACACCGAACTTCCGCCATCAACCTGCCGGGTCGTCGTCGCCGCTGGCCTGTGGTGTCAATGTCGCGGGGGTGCGGGTCGTTCCGGGCGGGGGTGCCTGGCCGGCGGTGCCTGGCCGGCGGTGCCTGGCCGGCCCCGGGCACTGCGCCAGGAGGCTTAGCCGGGGAGATCCTCCGGGCGCTTCGCGGCGAGCTGGCCGTGTAGCACGCCGGTGGCCTGACCGACTTCGATGAGGTACCCGTCGGGGTCGCGCAGATAGCACCGGATCTCCGCGCCCCGGTCGACCGGCGCGGTCACGAACTCCGCGCCCTTCGCCGCCCACTGTTCGTAGCAGGACCAGATGTCGGCGACCCGCAAGTTCAGGAAGATCGAGGTCGTGTCGCCCGGCTCGTAATCAACGACCGAGATACCCGGCTTGTCGGGTGTGGGCGGGCCACCGGGGTTCATGATGATCCAGGAGTTGGACAGCTTGACGATGCACGGGTTCTCGTCCAGGACCACGGTGCCGCCAAGGACACGTGAGTAAAAGTCCCTGGACCGCGCAACCTGGCGGACAGTGATGAACGTCGTCACCACAATGCCCTCGGCGGGTGCAGGGAGGTTGGCGTAGTCGATGCGAGGCGCGGGCTCTGTCATGATTGATCCCTTCCCTGACCGCGGCGGCGGACGGCGGCCTTGCTGAGCGAGGCTCCTAGGTCATCTATCAAGGCTTCCCGCTGATCCGGGCTGCACTCGCTGCCTGACCTGGCCCTTGCCTGCTGCTACGCAAGATCCGGCCAGGTCGAGCCAGGTACGGCCAGGTCGGGCAGCTTGGGCAGCTTGGGCATGAGAGCTGGCCCGCGGTGCGCGATACTGCTGTGATGAGCGAGCGCAACGTGCTGGGCGGCGACCTTGAGCCGTGCGGCGACGACCCGGTCACCGGTTTCTATCGCGATGGTTGCTGCAACACCGGTCCGGAGGATCTGGGCAGCCACACGATCTGCGCTGTCGTTACCGCTGAGTTTCTCGAGCACCAGCGCGGGATCGGTAATGACCTGATCACGCCGGTGCCGCAGTTCAGGTTCCCCGGCCTGGTGCCAGGAGACCGCTGGTGCGTCACCGCGGCCAACTGGCTGCGGGCGCATAGAGACGGCGCGGCCGCCTACGTGGTGCTCGCGTCCACGCACGAGCGCGCGCTCGACATCGTGCCGCTCGATGCGCTCAGGGAACATGCCATCGACGTGCCGGCCAACCCGGGCTCGCTCGACGAGTGACCGCGGCGTGTACCACCCTCGTATACCACGGCGGCGCACCAGGACGAGCGAGCCAGGGCCCCGATGTCGGTCCCGGGCGAGCGGACCCGGGTTAGAACGTGGTGTGGCCAGGAATCCCGGTACCGGGGTGCACGGCGTCAACGTGCAGCGTGACCTTGTGCGGACAGACAGCGACAGGGAACGGCGTCGTCTTGGCGTGGAACTGGCCCGGCGCGAAGACCTTCAGCTCCGAGGCGTGAACTGGGTGAGCGCACACGATGAACGGGTCGGTGACGGTTAGCAGGAAGTGCGAAGTGCCGCCGGCCGGGATCGTGACCGTAACCTTGTGACCGCTGTGACTCGCGGGCTTGCCGACCTGGTGGCCGCCGCCATTGATAACTGACACGCCCGGGTAGCCGAACAGCGTGCACGAGTGATGTCCCACATTGCTGACCTCGACCTGCCAGAAGCTGTGCCCCAGCGCGTTGTCGCCTGGCGAGCCGGTCCAGACGGTCAGGTTTGAAGAGATGCAGGCTGGCGTGGCCGGGCCGGATGGCGCGGCCGAAGCCGCCGTCGCGGTCAGGGCGGCCCCTGCCCCCGCGAGCAGGGCACAAGCGCTGAGGCCGGCCGTTGCAAGGCGGCGGGCGCGTGCGGAGAAGATCATCATCTGACTCCCTTAGCTGAGTGTTTGCTGACGTCTCGCCTTTGTGACGCCATAGCGTCGCGATCGGTTGGAGTCACCTCTGACGGATCTGCCAGGAACCCGCGTCACCTCCGGCAATCCGGGCCGTATGGTTACGTCAGTTGCCGTATGGACGATCAGCCAAGATAGGGGATATACCTAAAGTTGATCATCAACCGGTGTGATCGACTACTAATCGCATGGCGGGGCTGATATGACACAGCGGTTGCGCACGTGGTTCATCGGAGCTGTGCTCGTCGTGATCGGCGTTTTCGTTGGCTATGCGCTGCCACAGAACGCGGTTTCGCCCAAGTCGGAGATCGGCACGGTGACGTCGGTACACGGCGCGCTCGGCAGTGACGGCGCGAACTTCACGTTCAAGGCCCAGGGTGTCAAGGGCACGACGATCTACACGCTGGAGGACCCTACGCCCTGGCAGGCCACGTCCAGTGGTCCCTGGCACGCCAACGGGCAGGCGCCGTGCCTGACTCCTGGAGCCAGGGCCACGGTCGGCGTCATATCGGTGCACCCGGTTGGGTCGGCTCCGGGCAATCCGACCGTTGTCTGGATCGAGTGCTACCACTAGCGGTCTGCTCTTCCGGTTGCTGTCAGGGCCGATACCTTTGACAGGTGAAACGGAGCAGGGCCGGCTTTGTCGCCGTGGCACTGGCCAGCGTTGCCGTACTGACCGCCAGCGGCCCGGCCATGGCGGGTAGTCAGGCGGCACAGGCAGCGGGCCGCCCGGTCGTGCTGGTTGGAATCACCGGATTGCGCTGGAGCGATGTCTCAGCGACAGCCACCCCTGCCATCTGGCGCCTGGCCGAGTCCGGCTCGGTCGGATCGCTTGTCACCACGACTGTGCACACGGCGACCTGCGGAGCCGATGCCTGGCTCACGCTGAACGCGGGCACCAGGGCGGCCGAGCAGCCGCGTGGCCCGGTGCGCTGCCCTGCGGTGCGAATCAGCCCGCAGCCGGGCGAGCGGGCCAGGGTGCCTGCCATGACCGCGCTCGAGCACTACAACGCCGCCACCGGCTACGGGCCGCGGTGGGGCGAACTGGCGAAGGGAGCCGGCCGTGGCCGATGCGCCACAGCCATCGGGCCGGGCGCTGGTCTCGCCCTGGCGGACCAATCGGGTAGCGTAGCCCGCTACCTGCCTGCCCTTCCGGCTGAGCACGGCTCAGCGCGCGCTGCGCTCACGGCCTGCCCGCTGACGCTGGTCGACCTGGGCGGCTTGCCGCTCACTTCGTCCCGCGAGGGTCGGCTCGCCTCCGACGACCGGCAGGTCGCCGCGATCACGGCTAATGCGCCCGCAGGGGCGATTGTCGTGCTGGCGGGCTTGGGCGACGATGGCGCTAGTCCTCATCTGCGGGTAATCGCGGCGTCCGGTCCCGGCTACGTAGCGGGCACGCTGACCTCCGAATCGACCAGGCAGCCTGGCATCGTCGCGATCACCGACCTCACGCCGAGCGTTTTCCGCTGGCGCGGTCAGCCTGAGCCGGCCGGGGTCAGCGGCTCTGCTATCACGGCGGCAGGTCGCGGCCCGCTGCAGGCCGCGATCACGTCAATGATCGGTCAGGACACAGCGAACCAGGTATACCGCTCGATCGTCGGCTGGTTCTTCTTGTATTACGGCGTGGCTGAGGCAGCCGTCTTCGCCCTGATCGCCCTCGCGCTGCGCGGCGCCGGCGAGCGCGCAAGCCGCCGGGTGGCCTGGTACACCGCCGCCGGCGTCTTCGGCGCGGCGCTGCCCGCCGGGACCTTCCTGGCTGGCCTGGTGCCCTGGGGGCAGTTCGCCCATCCGGCGCTCTGGCTCTACGGCCTCGGTTTCGCCTGGGCAGCGCTGATCGCGGTAGCGGCGCTGGCCGGACCATGGCGGCGGCAGCCCTTCGGTCCGCCAGGCTTCGCCTGCGCGGTGACCCTGGCGGTCATTGGCATCGACGTGATGACCGGCTCGCGGCTGCAGCTCGGTGCGCCGTTCGGGCTCTCGCTCGTAGAGGCCGGAAGGTTCTACGGCGTCGGAAACAACGCGCTTGGGGTATACGCGGTGGCTGGCATGCTGACCGCGGGCTGGGCGGCGGTGGCCGTGTTCCGCGGTAGCCAGGGACGAGGGCTCGCCCCGCCGGGACGGGAACGGCGCCGCGCCGCGGTAGCCGCTGCTGCCGCTGTCGCCCTCGTCACGATCATCGCCTCGGGCTGGCCGGGGTTCGGCGCCAAGGTCGGCGGCACGATCGCGCTGGTGCCCGCCTACCTTGTCCTGCTCGCAGCGGTGGCCGGCGTCGTGATCACCCCGCGCCGGTGGCTGATCATCGCCGTCAGCGGAGTCGCGCTCGTGGCAGTCTTTGCCGTGCTCGACTACGCGATCCCGGCCATCGGCCCGTCGCACCTTAGCGGGTTCGTAGGGCAGGTCCTGCATGGCGGCGCGGGAGGAACGTTGCACCGCAAGATCAGCTCCAACCTGCACTCGCTGACCGAGACCTGGTTCACGCCGGTCATTCCCGTCGTCGCCGTGGTGACTGGCCTGATGCTCGCGTGGCCAGCGCGAGTACGGCTGCGCACCTTCCAGGCTGCCAGCAAGCGCGAGCCGCTCCTGCGGCCGATCCTTGGTGCGGTCTGGCTCGCGGTGGTGCTCGGCTGGCTCGCCGACGACTCAGGAGTGAGCGTCGCGGCAGCGGCGCTGCCAGTAGCTCTGCCTCTGGCCATCGTCATGACGGTCCGGGTGTCCGCTGCGCCAGTGACCGGCCGTACGGTTGATCACCGGTCTAATTTGTGCGCGGCGGGGCAATAGCGATGTAACCGGCCAGTTTCCTACCATCGAGCGCAGTGAACCTTGGAGGATTGGGTGAAGTACCAGCTGTCTAGGGTGATTCTTGGCCCAGGTCTGCGGTTGCTGGCTAGGACGAAGGTGACCGGGGCAGAATATGTGCCAGAAACCGGCCCAGCGATCCTGGCCTCGAATCACTTGTCAGTGCTCGATTCCTTCTACTTGCCCTACATGCTGGAGCGGCCGGTTACCTTCGCCGCGAAGTCGGAGTACTTCACCGGGACGCGGCCGCAGGATCGGATCGCCGGAGCTTACTTGCGAGCGACGAAGCAGCTTTCGGTGGACCGGACGGGGGCTCGCGCCGCCCAGGAGATGCTCGAGGCCGCGCTGGGCCTGCTCAACGATGGCGCGTTGTTCGGTATTTATCCGGAAGGCACCAGGTCGCCCGACGGGCGCCTGTACCGGGGGAGGACGGGAGTCGCCTGGCTGGCCCTGCACTCCGGCGCACCGGTCATCCCGGTCGCGATGGTCGGCACGGACAAGCTCTTGCCTCCGGGCCACAAGGTCCCGCGGCCTGGCAAGATCGAGATCAGGATCGGCAAGCCACTGGCCTTCGACGAGCTCAAGGGCCAGCCAGCCGGTGCCAGGCAGCGGCGTGCGGTAACCGACCAGGTTATGGCTGCGATCGGATCACTCTCCGGCCAGGAATACGAGCCCATCTACGCGTCCGTACGCAAAGAGCAACTGGCGGTCGGCAGGCAGGTCGGCGCCGAAGTCCCTGACTGACCAGCAGGCCTGATGATCACGGGTGCTTGCGCAGCCTCTGCTGACAGCATGCGGGGATTACTTGAGCTGCGGACCGTGTACGGCAGGCGCAAGCTTCCCTGACTACGATTCACTGCCGCCGGTCGCGCGGCTCCAGTCCGTTGTCGCCGGATCTACCGAGGTGAACTGATCGGTCACGGCCGCGGCCGATGAGTTCCACGAGAAGATCGGCCCGCGCTCGATATCGGCGGGCCGGCCCGCGCCCCGCTCCGCGCGCCGGGCTGCGGCCGAGCGCCCGGCCCGAGCCGGCGGGGTCCGCTGATCGAGTCCCTGTCCGTCCTGAGCCGCATGTTCGCGTGAGGCGTGGCCAGGCGCGACTGGCGCCGGCTGGAACAGCGAACCCGGTGCGGCCGACCGGTGAGCCGGTGCCGAGTCCCATACGGAGTCGGGTGGCGGCGGGATGGGCGGGGTATCAGGGCTGGCCGGCCTGCTGCCCACGGGAGGAGGCGAGATGACC
This sequence comes from Streptosporangiaceae bacterium, assembly GCA_035716545.1. Taxonomy (GTDB): domain Bacteria; phylum Actinomycetota; class Actinomycetes; order Streptosporangiales; family Streptosporangiaceae; genus Chersky-822. The sequence goes on along the minus strand of DASTJM010000097.1, from coordinate 109,855 downwards.
GCCCAGGGCAATTCTGACGTGGGCTGCATGGCGGGCTCCCACGGCGGTGAACCGGTCACAGGCGTGCGCCGCACCGTAGAGTCAAAGCCGCCCGGGCCGTCAGCCAACTGCCTGGCCGGCAGCACGTCAGAATGCGGTGCGGCCGGCCTGGTCAGGTCGGGTGAGGCGGGACCAGCGGGGGCCGGCGTGCCAGGCCGGGCAGGTGCACCCGCCGCGCGCATAGGACCAGGCGGCTGGCGCACGGCGGGCGGGCTGGCGAGCCTGCTCTCCGAAACCGCGCCGTTCCCTGGGCCGGCCTGGGCCGCTGCCGAGCGCCCGCCGAGCGCCGCGGACATGGTAGACCTGCCGGTGAGCCCTGGCTTCGGCTGGAATCTGGGTGCTGCCGACGTCCTGGCCAGTGACGATGACGACTGACTCGCCGGCCTGGCATGCTGCGGTCCGAAGAACTCAAGCAGCGGGTCGGCCAGCATGGTGCCGTGCCCTGACCTGGCGACGCTTCGCTGGCTGCTCTGTGCCGCCGCCAGAGCGGCTTCCTGCTGATCGCGGCGCCGGGCCATAATGCCGTACAGCCCGATGGGGATCAGCAGCAGTGCCAGCACCACACCGGAGATCGCGGCGTCACCGGTCAGCTGATGCATGATGAGCGAGCCCGAGCTCCGCGCAGACGGCGCCAGCGGACGGGTTCTCGGCCGCGCGCCGAGCATCGCCGGCCGCGCGTGCGGCGGCGCCATCGTGGCCGCGCTCCTGATCGCCCTGATGGCGTCGACGGTCCCGTAGCCGGAGCCATTCCGCATCCCGTCGCGCGGGTGATACACCGTGCTCCCGGTCATCGAGTTGCGCACCTGCGCAACAGCGAGGTCCGGGAATTCGGCTCTTATCAGGGCGGCGATGCCGGCCACGAGCGCGCTTGCGGCGCAGGTGCTGTTGAGCGGGTGAAACCCGGCCCTGCCGGCGGCGATGACGCCCTGTCCGGCGGCGGTAAGCGTCACATACGGCTGCTTGCTGCTATACGGCGCCTTGTCAAAGGCCCTGTCGAACGCGCCGACCGCGATCACCCCGTGATAGGCGGCCGGGTAGTTGGCGGCGTCTCCCGCCTGGCCGTTGTCCCCGGCCGGCGCTATCAGCACCACGTTCTGCTTGAGCGCGTCGCGCACGGCGGACCGCTCGGCCTGGCTGCCCCCGGTGGCGGCTGCCGAGCCGCTCGCGATAGCAGCGTCGCGCACGCCTGGGTCGGCCGGCAGGTCTATTACCCGCGCGCCGCGGGCGACCGCGTACCTGATGCCTGCGGCGATCGCGCTGGGCAGCCGTGCGGTGACCTTGCTATCGGACCAGAGCGGGTCGCCCGGGCTGAGGGTCACCCGCACCGACAGTACTTTGGCGCCCGGGGCGACGCCGTAGCTGGCCCTTGAGCTGCCCTGGCCGAAGTCACCCACGCCGTGGCCAGCGATGAGGCTCGCCAGGCTGGTACCGACGACACCGAAGTACCGGCTGCTCGCGGTCCGGCCAGAGCGCGTAAAGTCAGGCCCGCTGATGACCGTGCCGGCCAGGTAGCGTCGGCCAGTGACGACGCCGTCCGACAGCACGGCTACCGTGACGCCCGCGCCATTGCCCCAGTTCCACGCTTGCGCGATGTGCAGGGTACGAAGCCACCACTCATAGGAGGGGGTCGTGTCCGCCGCGCTGACCGGAATAGCGGCGCTGGCCGAGGCGGCCGTCGACGCGAGCGCCGGTGCGCTGAAGCCGATGAGCGGCACCGACGCGAAGCTGATCGCGACCGCGGCCTTGGCGAGACGGGGAATCGTCAGCGGCAAGTGTCGTGGCCTTCCATGGGAGTACCCACATTGTGCCATGTCTATTGTGGTTCGTCGGGTAGTGACCGCAGATGACAGGGCTGTAACGGCCATCTTTGAGGATCGGCGGCGCGGTCGGAAGTCAGGCCGAGACGTCGGCAGCGATCCTGACCCGCGCGCCGGGTGGCAGCGACAGCTTCTCGGCGGCGCTCCCGCTCCTGACGGCCAGCGAGATCAGCCCGGCGCTGTCGGTGAACGCGATGAGCTGACCTGGCGCCGCCGCCCCGAAGGTCACCAGGTAGGGAGCGGAGATCTCACGCCGGTTGCACCTGATGGTCATCATGGAGCCGATCACGATGCCGAGTTCGGAGGCCGCTGCCGAGGGAATCGACAGTTGCACATTGCCGAACCTGTCGATCGACAGCACCTCGCCTTCCGCCTCCCCATCACCCATCCGGCTGGTCGGCGCCGAGAGCGTGACCAGGGCGGCCGCATCTATCTCGGTGCCCGCTTCCGGCAGCGTCGTACCCGCGATCAAGCGCGCGGCGACCGGCGTGAAGATGTCCCTGCCGTGGAACGTCGCCGATACCGGCTGCCGCCACAGTGTCTCGTTGGTCAGCAAGAAGGCGCTGGTGACTCCGCCGAGCACGTCAGCAGCCCAGGATAGAAGCCCGTTGTCCGGGCCGACCAGGATCGCCTCCCCAGCTCGCAGCGCGATCGCGCGGCGAGTCGTGCCGACTCCCGGATCCACGACGGCGACGTGAACGGACTGCGGCGGCATGGCCGTTACGGTCTGCGCCAGCACTGCCGCTCCGCGCCGCACATCGCCCGGGGGCACCAGGTGGGTGATGTCGATGATCCTGGCGTCAGGGGCGATGCCCGCGGCGACTCCGTGACAGGCCGCGACAAAACCGTCCTCCAGCCCGAAGTCAGTGAGGAAGGTCAGGCACCCGTTCACAAACCGTGAGCGTACGTGCTCGCCCCGTCGGTGCGCTAGGTCAGCCCCCGACCTACGATGAACCGGGGGAGAAGGGCCTGAACCTACGTGTCATCGCTGACCGAATTGCAGATGCGCATGCTGGCTTTCGAGCGGAGCTTGTGGCGTTCGCCTGGCGCCAAGGATCGCGACATCGCCGAGGCCATCGGGATCACCCCGACGCGGTACTACCAGCTGCTCAACGAGCTGATCGACTCCGAGGAGGCAGTGGCGTTCGATCCGGAGCTTGTCGCCCGTTTGCGCAGGAGGCGAGCGGCGCGGGGCAAGCTTCGCTCGCCCGGCTGACCACACCTGGCCGACCACACCCCGCTGACCACGCCCGGCTGAACCCGGCCAACCAGATACCGCTCGAGGAGGCACGCGGCATGGCAGCCGATTCGCTACCCGGCTACGACCAGGCGACGCAGGCTGGCCAGGCCGGCCTGCGCGCCCTGCTGGCCGAGCCAGGCAGCGCGCTCATAGCGCTCGATTTCGACGGCACGCTCGCGCCGATCGTCGAAGACCCGGCGCAAGCCAGGCCGCTGCCGGAATCAATGACGGCCCTGCGCGCGCTCGCCGCCTCGATCGGCACTCTGGCCGTGATCACGGGCAGGCTAGCAAGCCGTGCCGTCGAGTACGGCGCGCTCGACCAGATCCCGGGCATCATCGTGCTGGGCCAGTACGGCCGCCAGCGCTGGGAGGCTGGCCAGCTGACCGGACCGCCTCCGCCGCCCGGGCTCGCCGATGCGCGCGCCGAACTGCCCAAGCTGCTGAGCGGCGTGAACGCCCCGCAGGGTACCCAGATTGAGGACAAGGGTGACGCGCTCGCGGTGCATACCAGGAGGACCGATGATCCCGCTGGCACGCTCGACCGCCTCGCTGACCCGCTGCGGCGCCTGGCGGCGCGGACCGGGCTGCGGGCCGAGCCTGGCCGGATGGTGATCGAGCTGCGCCCTGATGGCACGGATAAAGGCCAGGCCCTTGAAAACCTCACGGCTGAAAGAATGCGCTCGGCGATTATGTTCTGCGGTGACGATCTCGGGGACCGGCCAGCCTTCGAGGCCGTGCGGAGGTTGCGCGCTGCCGGGCAGCCCGGTATCGCGGTCTGCAGCAAGTCCGCCGAGGTGCCCGGGCTGGCTGGCGAGGCCGACCTGGTCGTCGATGGCCCTGCGGGCGTGGCCGGCCTGCTATCAGGCCTGGCGGCCGAGGTCGGCGGTCAGACTTGAGCGTCCAGCGCGTCAAGGGCGGCTAGCTGGCTGGCGAACCAGGCCGATGGCGGGAAGGCACCCGCTGCCTGCGCCAGTGACCGGCACCGGCGAATTCGTTCCTCATCTGGCATGAGCAGTGCCTCGTTCAAGGCCGCCGCTGTGCTGGCGATGTCGAACGGATTGATCATGATCGCCTCGCCGCTGAGTTCGGCCGCCGCACCCGCCTCGCGGGAAAGGACGAGCGCGCAGCCCCGGTCGGCCAGGATCGGCCCTTCCTTGGCGACCAGGTTCATGCCATCCCTGATCGGGTTGACGAGCAGCACGTCGGCCACCCGGTAGCCGGCCAGGGAGCGGGCGTAGTCGTCCTGGGTCAGCAACACCACAGGCGACCAGTCCGGTGACCCGAACTCGTCATCGATCGCGTGGGCAAGGCGCTGCACGCTCGCTGTGTACTCGCGGTATTCGGGCAGGTCATGCCTGGAAGGGTAGGTCAGCGACAGCATCATGACCTTGCCTCGCCATTGCGGGTAGGAGGTGAGCAGCTCGCGGTAGGCGGCCAGGCCGCGGACGATGTTCTTCGACAGCTCGGTGCGGTCAACCCTGACGATCAGCTTGCGGTCACCTGCAGTCTCACGCAGATTCGCGGCCCGCATCTCCACGTCAGGCTGCGACGCTCGCGCCCTCAGCTCGCCGCTGTCCACGCCAAGCGGGTGCACGCCGATGCCCGTGCTGCGGCCGTTCCAGGTGACTTGGTTCACGACCCTGTCGACCTCGGCTCCGAGCACGTGCTCGCAGCAGTCCATGAACGCGTCGGCCCACCGCTGGCAAAGGAAGCCAGCGTGGTCGGCACCGAGTATTCCGCCGAGTACCTCGGCGGCGACGTCATCCGGGAGCACCCTGAAGTAATCGACCGGCGCCCACGGCGTATGCGAGAAATGCGCGATCTTGATGTCGGGCCGCACGTCGCAGAGCAATCGAGGCGCGAGCGCCAGATGGTAATCCTGGATCAGTGCCCTGGCCGGGCCCTGACCGCCGGCCTGCGCCAGGGCGTCGGCGAAGGCCTGGTTGTAGTCGCGGTAGGCGGCCCAGTCGCGCCTGAACGACGCTCCGAACTGCGGTCTGGTCGGCGTGTCGTACAACATGTGGTGCACGAACCACAGCACCGAGTTAGCGACAGTGTTGTAAGCACGGCTGAAGGTGGCGACCGGGATCTCGAGCATCCGCACCGCCGACCCGCCTGGCGTGCCGTCGAGGCCGAGGTAGCCGCCAGGAGCGCGCCTGGCGGCTATCCGGTCGGCCTCGCTGAGCGCGGCGCACACCCAGAGCAGGTCCGAGCGGCTAGCCACGGAGGACAAACCGGAGACCATGCCGCCTCCGCCGCGCTTGACCTTCAGCGTGCCGTCATCGCCTCGGGCGAAGGACACCGGTCCCCGGTTGGACGCCACGAGCGTCCGGCGCCGCACTGTCGAATCGCTCACCGGCTGAGGTTAACCCCGCTCGCCGCGACGCCCGCGCACCGACCCGCCGCCTAGCGCGGCTAGCACAGTCAAAGATACGTCAGGCTACCGATGTCTCCCGCTGCAAGTTTCAGCAGTATTTGTACTGCTAGTCACTCGGCAAGATTTAGCGTTGCTGGCGAGGAAAGACAAATGGACACCATGGCGCCGATACGCTCGGCACTGCAGCACCCGCGCCGATTATTGCTCAACGCGGTTCCGCCGGCGGCCGGAGAAGCCCGTCGCCAAGTCCAGGCATATATCTATGCCTGGGAAGTCGGGGTCGACCCGCAGATCGCGGCGCTGCTCACCAGCGAACTAGTGACGAACGCCATCAGGCACGGGGCGGGTGAGCACGTCATGCTCGTCATGACCTCGGCCGACGGGCAGCTCCGGGTTGATGTCCACGACACCTCAACCTGCGGGCCTGTGCCGATGGAGGCCCCGGCGGACGCGGAGACCGGGCGCGGCCTCATGCTCGTCGACAGCTTGTCGGCCGACTGGGGTTTCTACTGGACCGTCGCTGGCAAGGCCGTGTATTTCACGCTCACGATCCCGGGCGGCTGATCACTTCGGCGCGATAGTGCGCAGAGCCGCCTCACGGGCGATATCGGTTCGCGAGCTGACATTGAGTTTCTTGAGTATGTGGGACACGTGGGTCGCCACGGTTCGCGGCGAGAGGAACAGCTTGGCAGCGATTTCCGGGTTCGACATGCCACCCTCCACGAGGGAGGCGACCTTTATCTCGGTGGGAGTGAGGCTGTCCCAGCCGCTGCGAGCCTGGCGGTGTTTCACGTGCGGGCCGCGCCGGATGCCATGGGCACGGAATTTCGCCTGCAGCTGGGCGATGTCCGTGGCCGCACCTAGCGAGGTGTAGATCTCCAGGGCCTCGATGAAGGCGGCTCGTGCCTGCGGCCGGTCTCCGGCATTGACGAAGCTCCCCGCGGCCGCTTCGAGTGCCTTGGCGCGCATGAGCGGCCGGCTGGCTATGCGGTACCGATCCGCGGTCCTGAGCAGCGTGGCGGCATCGCGATGCAGCAGGCCAAGGCAGAAGAGCTCGTGAGCTTGCCGATGGGGGATCTCCGATCCGCTGGCGAGCGCGACGGCGTGCCCGGTCAGAGCCGTCGCCCTGGCTTCCTCGCCAGTCAGCGTTGCGAGGCGGACCGCATCGGCAAGCAGATCCTCGATTTCGTCGAGTTCTTCGGCGCCGTCAGCGAACTGCGCGGTGAGCACTGCAAACGCTTCTGGCAACCTGCCGTCGTATTCGGCGTCGAGGCTGCGGGCCAGTGCCAGCGGCCCGACGACGCGGTTTCCGACCCGCTCGGCGTGCGGGACCGCGGCGACGAGGTAACGGCGCGCTCGGGCGAGATCGCCGCGATGGAAGCAGATAACCGCGGCGATGCCGAGATCGCAGCAAGCCGCCCCCGGCTCCTTCAGGTCTTCGTGCAGGACCTCGACCTCGGCGAGAGCCTCGTCCCACTGCCCCGTATCGAAGAGCAGCTGGCCGAGGGCGCTGTGGGCCTGAGCCAGCCGCACCATCGTGCCGACCTGGTCGGCGAGCTGCCTTGCCTGCTGAGCCGCGGCGAGTGCCGCCTCGTACTGGTCCAGGTTGCCAAGCGTGATGGCCTTGTTGACCTGCAGCAGCAGCCGCAGGTCGGTCAGGGCCGGGTCGGCCTGGGTCACGGACAGTGCCCTGTCGAACAGGGGCAGCGCGTCCGCCATCTGCCCTTGAACCGCGGTCACGATGGTCAGCACGTGCAGTGCCCAGCCCTGTGCCCAGCTGTCGCCCGTTTCTGACGCGGCCGCGAGCGCGGTGGCGGCGACTCCGCCGGCCTTCTCCACCTCGCCAAGGTTGAGGTGTGTCCTGGCGGAGAGCACGAGCAACCGGGCGCGATGCCGGGCCGAGATGCCGGGGAACGCCAGGGCTTTGCCTAGTTCGGCCAGGGAGGCCGCTGACCGGCCGCCCCGTATCCGGCACTGGGCGAGAGTCCAGTGCAGGTCGACAATGAGATCGGGGTCAGTCGCATGCGCCAGCGCACTGGTCGCTGCCTGCTCGGCCTGCGCCCAGTCGCCAAGCCGGAAGAGCGCGTCAGCGAGCCGGCCGGCCAGATTGCCGTGCTGGTCTGAGCCGACCGGGCAGCTCGCGACCGCCTGGCGAAGCAGGTCAGCCGCGACCTGGGGTGCCTGCCCGACCAGCAGTTCCGCCGTGCTCTCCAGCCAGTCCAGTATCCACTTGTCCATGGGGCCGGCCGAGCTGTCGGGCACGTCAACTGCCCAGAGCAGCTGCCTGGCAACCCGGTGCGCGGGGGCGCTAGCCTCGGCGAGAGCGCGTCCCGCGTCACGATGCCAGGCAGCGCGCACCGGCACCGGAATCTCGTCGTACAGCGCCGTCCTGATCATCGGATGCCGGAATCCGAGGCCGATGCCCGACTCGGCCAGCACGCCGGTGGCGCACGCCTCGTCCACGACCGGCAGCAGGTCCACCACGCTCCGGCCGAGCACGATCGCGAGGTCAGGCACGGCGAAGTCGACGCCGAGCAGTGCCGCCGCCTTGAGCACCTCCCGCACCGAACCGGAAACAAAGCCAAGGCGGTCGGCTATGGCCGCCGATAGCGAACTCGGCGCGAAACCGCTCGTGAGCTGCGCCGCTCCAGCCTCGCTGACAGTCAGCCTGGAGCTGCGAGCCAGCGCGGCGACCAGTTCGGTGACGTAGAGCGGGTTGCCTGCCGCGCCGTCAGCCAGCCGTAGCAGCTTCCGGTCTGGCCGGCCGCCCGCCAGGGCAGCGACCAGTTCGGCGACCGCCCCTTCGGTGAGCGCGACGAGCTGCAATCGCACGGAGTCGCCGACTGCCCGGCGGAGCGCAAGCAGGTCCTCACGCTGCGGCACCGGCCGCATCATTCCGACCAGCAAGAGCGGCATCTGCCTGACGGACCTGGCCAGCCTGCCCCACAAGGTGATGCTCGCGTGATCCGCCCATTGCAGGTCGTCGATGACCAGGATCATCGGCTGGACAGCGCACTGCTCGGCGATCAGGGCCAGCAGTTGCTCAGCGAGCGCGGCCGTAACGTCCGTGCCGCGGTCGGCGGCGACCTCGCCGCGCAAGAGCCGCACGATGGAATTCCGGCGCGGATTGGCTGATGGCTCGCGAACCTCTAAACCCTCGAGCATCGGCAGCAACGGCAGGGCCTGACCCAGCTCGTCCCCCGAGCCCCAGAACACCTGACAGCCAGCCTCAGCCGCCTGCGCCACAGCCGCGCGCACCAGAGCGGACTTGCCGATCCCGGGCTCACCCTCGATCAGTACCGAGCCACCACGGCCGTTCGCCACTTCCGTCACTAGCCTGGCCAGCAATGCCAGCTCACGGTCGCGGCCGACTAGCGCACCGGCCAAGGTCACGGTGGGCACGGAGCGAATTGTACTACCAGAACATTTACGAAACAAGTCGAACTTTTTAGTACAAGCCCGTCATCTAGTCGCTTTGCCGCGGCTAATCCGGCCTGCCGCGGCCTCGCTAGCGAGATGCAAGTTTCCTGCAACCTTGCAGTGCAGGGACCCGTTCATATTTTCCTGCACGGAGCCTTAAGTGTTGCGGTTAATAAATCGGCAGCAGTTGCCTTATGTATTTCACTATTCAAATTTAAGCATGAAAGGCCCGAAGGAAGGGAAATTCATCCAATGACCTAATTGCCTCGTGCAGGTCGGCAAGGCGGGGCTACCAGGCCGCTGACCTCGGGTATTGCCTTGGAGGAACCATGAGCATCGGGCGAGCTATCGTAATTCCGGCCATCCTGGCACTCGGTGTGACTGGATCGGCGCTTGCTGGCTCGGTAATGACCGCGGCTGCGTCGGCTAAGCCGGCTGTCCACGTGCAGGCTGCGCCTCAGAACCCGGGCCTCTATTACCATCTTTGAGCTTAATCTAACCGAGCTTATCTAACGAGCGGTCGACAGCGGCGTGCGATCCATCCAATCACCACGGATGGATCGCACGTTTATCGGAGCGCGTGGCTGCCTTCAGCCAGCGTGACTGAAGGCGATTACGTCACAGGGGCGGGCGATTTGCCGCGACCGGCGGCGCGCCCGCGGCGTGTGCTCGCGCTGGCTGGAGCTGGCCGGTGTCGGATCGAAAGCATTCGCGCCAAGGTGCCGCTGGTGGCCGTGCTGACACGCGAACGGCACGCCGCCGCTCGGTCGCTGGCCGCCGAGGCGATTGGCGGGCCAACCGGGCGCACTCGGAGGTGCTCGGTTGCGCGGGTCGCCTGGGGGTGCCCGGTCGCCTGGGGGTGCCCGGTGGCCCGTGGGTGCCCGGTGGCCCGTGGGTGCTCGGAGGCGCCCGAAGCGCCCAAGGCGCTTGGTAGTTCGCTGAACTCGACGGTTTGCTAGGCTTGGCGGTAATCTGCACCATTTGCTCGATCGTCAGGCTGCTCGCGTATCGGTTCGGTGTTTGGCGGGCGCCATGGCCTAGTTGCGCAAGATCTCAGAGTGAGGTGCAATGAAATTCTTACTAAAGTATCTATGTGACACATTTGACCGAGGGTGATCACGTGATCTGCTGTGACTGTCGCGCCGGCCTCGCTCTCTTAGTGGGCAGGGGCAACAGATGACCACGCCAGGAAGCCCGACGGTACGGCGCCGCCGGCTTGCCGCGGAGCTGCGGGCGATCAGGGAGGCCAAAGGAAAGAGCGGCGATGTCGTGGCCGCCGCGCTCCGCTGGTCGCCTTCGAAGATCAGCAGGTACGAGCTCGCGAGGACCGGGCTGAAGCTAGGAGAGGTCGAAAGGCTTCTTGACTATTATGAAGTCACCGGTTCGCGTCGTACGCTCCTTCTCACGCTCGCGAAAGATGCTTCACAGAAGGGCTGGTGGGAAGAGTACGCGGATTTTATTTCCGCGGACTATCAGCAATTTATTGGCCTGGAGCATGAAGCCAGCTCGATCGACATCTGGCATGTTGAGGTGGTAGCCGGCCTGCTGCAGACGGAAGCCTACGCCCGGCACATAATTGGCAGTTACAATCAGGTCGAGCCGATAGCGCCTGGCATGATCGAGCGACTTGTCAAGGTCCGCATGCAGCGCCAGCGGGTGCTGGACCGCGAGCCTGGCCTGCAGCTGTCCGTCGTGCTGGATGAGTCGATCCTCAGGCGTCGGGTCGGCTCGGATCTAGTGATGTATGACCAGCTCAGACGGCTTGCACGGGATGCTGACCGGCCCAACGTGACATTGCGGATCCTGCCGCTTGACGCCCAGCACACGGTCTTCGGTGAGTCTTTTGTCATTTTTCGTTTCGGGCCAGATAGCGACGCCATCCTGCAAGATGTGGTAAGTGCCGAGCACCTAAAAAACGACTTCTCCGTCGAGGGCGAGCGGGAAACCTATCTGCACCGGATCGCATTTCAAATGCTCCTGGACGCGGCCCTGGACCCTGAAGCGTCCAGGGCGCTCGTACTTGAGGTCGCTGAGTCGTATTGGTCAGATACCGAGCGAGTGCCCTAACCAGACTGGTAGAGTGCTCCCGCGTATTGGCAAGTTTGACCATTAACCCCACGACATTCAGCGAGGTAGGGACGTGAGCAACCTTACGCCCGACGACCTTTTGGGCAGGCCGGATCCAGCTTCCACGTGGATCAAGAGTTCACTAAGTTTCGCAAACAGCAACTGCGTCGAGGTGGCGAACCTGCCAGGTGGTCAGGTCGGTGTTCGGCACAGCAAGGACGCAGACGGCGCGGTACTCCGCTTCACTCCGCAGGAGTGGCACGCATTCATCGGCGGGGTACAAAACGGAGAGTTTGACAGTTTCGGGAAGTTATGGGTGCTAGAAGCGAGGCGCGAGAGTGCCTTGCTCAACTTAGCGGTCGATGAGACTGCCGTCGAAGGCCCCCAGAAGCAGTTCGGGGGCCTTCGCCTTTTCCGCACGGCGCCCGACCACGTGACTCAGGTTGGCGCAGTTCCCTCGGCAGCCGGGGTGACCCGGCTGCCCGGGCTGAGTCTCTAGGAGACGCGGAGCTCGGCAGGGGGTTGCATGGTCTCGATGCGTATCCGGGCCGAGTGTGCCTCAGGTACCCCGAGCCGTTCGAAGATGTCCAGTGCCTGCCTGAAAAGAATCCGCGCGTCGTATGGCCGTTGCGTGTTGAGAGTCGATTCGGCGATCCCTTCGAGGACCTTCGCCTCCTCGTAGGGGTCGCCGATCTCCCTGGCAAGCCGGAGGGCGGTCTGGTAATGCTCGAAAGCCTCGCCGTGCTGGCCTGAACTGCGGCGGATGTCCGCGATCCTGCGTAGCGCAATCACCTGCTGGGACAGGTTACCGATCTCCTCGGCGATCAGCCGGGCCTTCTGATGATGGATCAGTGCCTCGTCGTAGCACGCCGCGCTCTGGTAGAGCGAACCTATGTCATTGAGTACGTCAGCTTCATCGGGCAGATCGCCTATTTCGCGGTATATGACGAGCGCTCGCCGGTAGGCGGCCAGTCCTTCCTCATGGCAGCCTTTGTAGTGGTACACGCCGCCAATGTTGTGGTAGAGGATTGCCTGATTCTGCGCTCCGCCGATCTCCCCGAAGATGGCGAGTGACTTCTGGTAGCCGTCGAGCGCGTCTCGGTGGTAGCCGCAGTAGAGCTGGATCCTGCCCAGGTTGTTCAGCGTCTTTGCCTCGCCGCGCCTGTCGCCGACCGCTCGGTACATCGCCAGCGCCTCACGCAGGTGAGCCATGGCCTCCGGGTAGCGCCCAAGGTGCCAGCAGGAGATCCCCGAGTGACTGCAGATGGTGGCAACGCCATGGTGATCGCTGACATCGCGGTACAAGCTTCTCGCTTCATTGAAGTAAGCGAGCGCTTCGCGCGCACGGGCCGCGCGCTGGTGGGCCAGTCCTATCTGGTCGAGCGCCTCAGCCTCGCCACGCCGGTCGGCGAGCGACCGGTAGATCGCGGCGGCGTCCTCGGCGAGCGGCAGTGTCGCCTCGTGGCGACCGGTTTGCTGACTGACCCCGCTGAGATCCAGTGACGCATGGGCGATCCTGGCCGGATCACACAGATCGCGACTTGCCTGCAAGGCAAGCTTGTGGGCCGCGATGGCCCCGTCCCAGTACGCACTGGTCTCCAGGAAACCCGCAAGGACGTGGGTGAGATCAGCGCACCTGCGCTTCCACTCATGACGGCCGGCGTGCTGCGCGGCCAGCAAGATGTTGCGCCACTCCGCTTCCAGCCAGGCTGCCGCGTCTTCCTGCGTGCCAAGGGGCAGACTTGCCGCCGGCTGGTGAGTCACCGAGACCGGCATCCGGTACCGGAACGGATGAAGCATCCGGTCGGCCCTGTCGGCCGTATAGAGATAGTAGTCGAGCAGCCTGGCGACGGCCTGTCGCTGCTCTGGCTCGGGGTCGTCGCGTACGGCACGCACCGCGGCGTAGTCGCGAATGAGGTCGTGGAATCGGAACCTACCAGCCGGAGCGCGGGCCAGCAGATGATGATCGAGCAGGGTGGCGATGGCCTTCTCGGCCTCGGCGAGGGTGCAGCCGCCAAGCGCCGCGGCGGCGTGCGGGCTCGCGTCGGCGCAGGGACTCGTGCCAAGCCGCCTGAAGAGCCGCTGGTGGTCAGGTTCCAGCGCGCGGTACGACAGATCGAAGGCAGACATCACTTCCGGGCTCGCGGTGCTCATGCCGCCAAGCCGAGCCGGGGACCGGATGAGCTCCTCGGTCAGATCGGACAGCCTGACCGGGTGGTCACGGGCAACTCGCCCGGCGGTGAGCTGGATGGCCAGCGGCAGCCGCCCGCAAAGCTCGACGGCTGCGGCCACTTCCTCTTCTCCCTGCGTTCTGGCCGGGCCCGCGATCCGCCGGAACAGCTCAACGGCGTCGCGGGCGGACAGCGTGTCAAGGGTCAGCGTGCGGGCGCCGTCAAGTTCAGAGAGCTTGCGCCTGGTGGTGATGAGGATCAGGCACCGGCCCGCCGTCGGCAGGAGCGGGCGGACCTGATCGTGCCGTCCGGCGTCGTCAAGGATCACGACGGCTCGGCGGCGGCTCAGCTGGGCTCGCCACAACGCCACGCGCTCACCCAGGGCGTCGGGAATATGCGTCGCCGGCACATTCAGCATCCGAAGCAGGCCGTGGAGGGCCTCGGCCGGCTCGAGAGAAGTAGTCGCCGAGTCGTGGCTGTGCAAGTTGAGGTAGAGCACCCCGTCGGGGTAGCGGTCTTTGGCAATCCGGGCGGTGCGGATAGCTAGCGCGGTCTTGCCGACACCCGGCATGCCCTCGATCACCACGATACCGGGACCGGTGCCGTGGTCTGCGGTCAGCAGCTCGAGTTCCTCACTGCGTCCCACGAACTCGGCGGTCTCGGGCGGCAAGGTGTCCGGCGGTCGTGACAGCCGGCCCGGACGCTGACCGGGTTTAACCGCCAGTTCCGGATCACGTCCCAAGATGCGCTGGTGCAGTGCGGACAGCATGGCCCCGGGCTCTGTCCCCTGCTCGTCGATCAGGCGGCGGCGAGTATCCCGGTAAAGGCTAAGCGCGTCACCGGGCCTGCCGCTCCGGTAAAGTGCCGTCATCTGATGGGCGGCCAGCGTCTCATCCAATGGATATTGAGCGACTAGGTGGTGGAGTTCCCCAAGCAGGTCGGCATGACGGCCAAGCTCGAGTTCGCATTCGATGCGCTCCAGGATGGCCGTCCGGCGCTCTTCCTCGAGGCTGTCGCGCATCCGGGCTATCCAGTCACCCCGGATTCCGGCCATAGCTTCGCCACGCCACAGCCCGTCCGCTTCACGCAGCAGCGCCGCCGCATGGTCGTAGTCGCCGCTGGCACTAAGCGCGCCCGCTTGCCGGCGCAGCCGGCGGAACTGATGCAAGTCGACGGTCTCGGGATCGACATCAAGCACGTACCCCCGAGCGCGCCCGGCAAGCTGCACGCTCTCGCCTAAGGCTTGCCGCAGTGACGCCCTGAGCCTGGCTATATATACAGAGAGGCTCTCCCGCGCCTTTGGCGGGGGGTTTGTGTCCCAGAGCCGGTCGATGAGAACCTCGGCAGGGACTACCGTGCGCGGTGTCAGCAGCAGGATGGCAAGAACGCACCGTACTCTGGCCGGCCCGAGATCGTGCGGTCGGCCAGCCGACCACAGTTCTATCGGCCCGAGCGCACGGAATTCATGATCGCCTTGCATATCTACCGTCCGTGGCAACCTCGCAGCTGTACGTCTTCCGCGTTGATACCCCGTTGCGGGCGGTTCCCACGTGAATCCTGGCAATAATGACAGCATTGAGGAAAAGAATCTTACGCCAGGCTGATATATGGCGAATGCGGTGAAACTTGCATCGAAGGTTTCACCATTTATTTTTCAGAAAAGGTCCTGGTGGCTATCCAGGAATGCTGCGACGCCAGGTAAAGATCGATGTCCGCGCGTACGGCACTGGAGTCAGTTGCCGTACGCACGGACATCTCCCGCCGCCGACGTGGGGTTGGACCAGCGGATCGGCGGCAAGCTCGGAAGGGTTCGGGCCACTAGTGTCAAGGACGGGACTCAGGGCGCCGGCGCCCGTCGCCGTTGTGACCGTTGTGACCGTTGTGGTCGCCTTGGCCAATGCTCCGGCGACTCGCGTGCCCGTACGCGGCATCCTGAAGTGCCGCTGCTTCCCTTACTGACACTGCTTCCTCTGCCGACGCGGATTCCTTGCGCTCCCACTCCTCGATGCCGCGCAGGATGCCCTCGGTGTACGCGCGCAGGTGTGCCCGGTAGACATCGCTGTAGGTGCGCAGGTAGGCGAGTTCAGCCTGGGCGGCCCGGCGCTCCTGGTCGGTTTGCGGCGGTGTCGGCACCTCAAGCGCCGATACGGCCGCATCCCGCGCCCGCGCATGAGCCTCTTCCAGCAACATGTCGGAGTGCTGCTGCGCCTGCCGGATGATGTCGTCACGACGCAGTCTGGCTTCTTCGGTGACCCGGCTGCTGTAAGCCTGGGCATCAGCCACGTACCGGTCCGCCGTTACTTGCGCCGTCGAGAGAATGCGCACCGCATGTACGTGCGCGTCGGCCTCGCCGAAGAGCACGCCTGGCTGCTGCTCGCCGTCGATCTTGCCGGCGATGACCCGCTTGCGCAGCCGCTGCACTTCCTGCCACAAGGACGCTCGCTCGTTCACCAGGCGAACGAACTCGGCGTGCACCTCGTCTAGGAACTGATGCACGGGCTCTTCTTCGTAGCCACGCCGCCCGATCCGCGACAGCGGAAACGTTACCGTCTGCACTTCCTCGGGAGTCAGTCTGCTTTGTTCATCGAACCATGGTGTTGTCAAGGCTCGCTCCACCCGAAATCCTCGATATGTATCTGCTCCTGCGCCAGGCCTGACGACGTCAGCCGGGCGACAGCCTCCCTGACCATCTCTGTTGGACCGGCGATGTAGGCCTCATGCTGTGACCAGTCGCCATACCGGGCCACTACGTCCGGGAGATTGCCGGTCTCGCCGGCGAACTTGGGATTGGACGACACCACTGGCGTGACCGTCAGCCACGGGTGCTGGGCGGCCATCTTTTCCAGGCTGTCCAGGTCATAGAGACCTTCCTCAGTCCGCGCGCCGAAGAATAGGGCCACCTTCGGTTGCTGCTGCAGTCCGGCAATCTGCTCGACGATCGCCTTGAGCGGCGCCAGCCCGGTGCTGCCGGCGACCAGCAGCAGGTCCCGGCCGGAGAGCGGGAGATCCAGGGTGAGTACCCCGATAGGAGCTCCCAGCCTCACTTCCGTATCGGTGATCGAGGAGCTGGTCAGCGCCATGCTCACGGCACCACCGTCGATGAGCCGGATATGGAATTCCAGGAGCCCGTCAGGGCGGGGAGCATTGGCCATGGAATAGTAGCGCCACAGCTTCGGGCGGCTCGGCGTCTCGATCGCCACCGACTGCCCGGGGAGATAGTCCAGCGGCGACTCCGGCCTGATGAACAGCACGCAGATGTCGAACGCCCGCTGCTCGCGGGCCACGACCGTGCCACGCCACCAGGGCGGCCGCACCTTCTCGTCGGCCAGGGCGGCCTCGATCATCACCGAGCCGATGAGCTTGTACGCGGCTCTCCAGTCAGTGGCTAGGTCTGGTGTCCAGGCGGGCCCGGAGAAATGCTCCAAGGTGGCTAACAGGCTGCCGCCCACGACATCGTAGTGCTCGACGACCGCGCCAAATTTACGGTGATCGCGACCCAGTCCCTGGAGGAAAGCGGTAAATTCATCGATCTTGTCTACATGAGAAACAATCTTCCCAAGTGCCTCGACGAAGTGGCCGCGCTGAGCCGTCATCGACACCGGGAACATTTCCCGCAGCTCAGGATGCTTGATGAATAGATCGGCGTAAAAGAATAGCGGTAGCTCATCTCCATGCATCATGACGTGGGCGAAGTTCTCCCGCAGCCGGGCGGTGTCCAACTTTCCGCCTCTCTCTCGTCGCCACTTTGACTGACATCGGCACGCTGACCGCCGGCTCAGAGGCCGGGGCGAGGCAGTCTCACGCCAGATCGCGCCGGTAGTTGCGTCACAAATACTGCTGCAAGTTTCATGGCGGAGACATCGGTCAGATGACGTAGGTTTTGCTGACACGCTGGCCATCGCAAGAGCCAGCCTGCCGGACGCGTCACCTTGCGTAGCCGCCTTAATCGATCGGGAGGCCGACCTGTCTTCGGCTGGGCATCGGCGCCGAGGCGCGTTGGCGCGCGCGGCGCGACGGCGCGGCTTGTGCGGCCGGTCCCCGCGCGGCAGGCTGTCACACCCGGGCTAATAGCTTGCCGGAAGTGCCCTCATGAGTGCCAGCGAAGCCGGGCAGCCGAGGCGGGCCTGCGGGGACAGGCGGTGCCCGCAGCCAGTTCGCAACCAAATCTCCTGGTCAGGACGTGCTTGAATGCTGCGTTGGTGTTCGGCGGGCGGGTCAGGCCGGGCTTTGGAGATGACGAGCTTGGCCTCGGGCCAGCCATGGCCGGGTGGGCAGTGTCTTTGCCGCGATGTCACACCGATCGATACGAAACGCCACATCCGGAGGCGCGATGTGGTGTAGCTTCTCGCTCCTGAAGGCTCTGGTCCAAGTTATCGATGAGGAGATCTTCCCCATGAAGACCCACAAGCGGTTACTGCGAGTCACCGCACGAGCCGGCAGCTCAGGTCGCCATGCCCGCTCTCGACCCCCGGCCAGCATGGCCCGCCGAGTAGTTTCCGGCGGGGTTCTCGCCCTGGCGCTCGCAGCCGGCGGCCTCGGTGTAGCAGTGTCGGCCTCGCCTGGGCACGCCGCGGCAGCCCATGTCCGGACACGCGCGCATCACCGGGAGAACCGCGCCGTACTTTCGACGGAAACCGGCTCGGCAAGCACCGTGCCGGCCAACAGGTTGCCCTGGATGTATTGAGTCGCGGCTCTGCTGCGGCTCCGGTGAGCGGCATCGGGAAATCGCGATTCTCTTCGCATTTACCGGCTATTCAAACGAGACTTATTCACGACGCTCGGATCGTCGGTCACCAGCTTTCTCGACGGCACAGGATAGTGCACCCGCCCGGTGGCCGGGCAGTGATCAGCCCGATGCGGCGGGCAACCTTTTAAATATGATTACGAAGTAATCACGACAATTGTCTGAGGCTCGGTACGCTCACTTTCACGGCCGAGTCGGGCGCGGTCTTTTTTCCAAAATGAATGGGCATCGCGCGCTGGCCCGCTGATCCTTGCTAACGCGGGTCGGGCGCAGCCCTCGCGGTCGCTGGCCGGCGGGGCTCCGCCGTGCCGGCCAGCGACCGAGGCCGCCGGTGACGTCAAATGTGGCGGCTCTTGCGCCCTGATCGCTCCTGGCGCATGTCCCTGACCTGGCCATCTGGCGTAGTGATAACATTGCCGTAGCTGGTCATACAACTTCATATTGCTCATCCAGAGGGGTGGAGGGAACGGCCCTGTGAAGCCCCGGCAACCATCGCTCTGATTCGCACCTGACGTTCGTCAGTGAGGCCATCGCGCGACAGGTGCCAACTCCGTCCTGCTGCCGGCCGGCAGCAGGAGAGATGAGGAGAGGCCTCAGCATGACTCCTGTCGTCACATCTGCCAATGCCCCCGCGTCGGCTAGCCCTAGCCAGCATCCGTCCGGCGGCAAGCCGCGACCGGCTTTCGGCAATGCCAGCGCGCTTACCTGCCGCGAGTGCGGAGCCAGCTTCGACCTCGGCGGCCAGCACGCGTGCACCGAATGCTTCGGCCCGCTTGAGGTCAGCTACCAGCTGCCGCCGCTGCGCAGGGCCGGCATCGCCGCGGGACCACCGAATATCTGGCGGTACGCCGGGCTGCTGCCGGTGCCCGCCGACATCGCGGACCGGCGGACGACCGAGCCTGGGCGAACGCCGCTCGTCCGCGCCGACAACCTGGCGCGGGAACTCGGCATGCGCACACTGTGGGTCAAGGACGAGCGGTCCAACCCGACGCACTCGTTTAAGGATCGAGTCGTCGCGGTGGCCCTGGCCGCTGCCCTTGAGATGGGCTACCGGGTGCTCGCATGTCCCTCGACCGGCAACCTCGCCAACGCCGTCGCGGCGGCCGCAGCCCGAGCCGGGATCGAGGCCGTGGTGCTCGTGCCCGCCAACCTGGAGCCCGAGAAGATCCTCGCGTCGGCCGCGTACGGATGTCGCCTGATCAGGGTAGACGGCGGTTACGACGAAGTGAACAGGCTGGCGTCCGAACTCGCCGAGGAACGCGAGGACTGGGCGTTCGTGAACGTCAACGTCCGGCCCTACTATGCCGAAGGCTCCAAGACGATCGGCTATGAGATCGCCGAAGACCTTGGCTGGCGGCTGCCCGCCCAGATTGTGGTGCCGGTCGCCTCCGGGGCCCAGCTCGTCAAGATCGACAAGGCATTTGGTGAAATATCCTCCCTCGGGCTCGTCGATCCGGATTCTCGGTCTGACGTGCGGGTCTTCGGCGCCCAGGCAAGCGGTTGCGCACCCGTGGCCGACGCTTTCGCCGCTGGTCACGACGTCGTGCGTCCGGTCAAGCCAGACACCATCGCCAAGTCGCTGGCGATCGGCAACCCGGCCGACGGACCTTATGTCCTTGATGTCGTCCGCAGGACTGGAGGTAGCGTCACCGCCGCTCCTGACGACGAGATCGTCAAGTCGATCGGCCTGCTGGCAGCGACTGAGGGCATCTTCGGCGAGACGGCCGCGGGCGTGACGCTTGCGGTGCTGCGCAGGCTACTCGCCGCGGGCGAACTCGATCCGGATGCCGAGACCGTCATCATCAACTCAGGCGATGGACTCAAGACCCTGAACGCGGTGGCGGGCGCTGTCGACATCGGCGAGCCGATCAAGCCGAGCCTGGCCGAGTTCACCAGCCGCTACGAGGCGACCTAGGTGGCCTGGACAGTCATTTCGCTACGCAACGTAATGAAATCCTTGGCGCTCCGGGACAACCGTGTGCGCCGCGAGGGAGCCGCGCGGGCCTCGCGGGTCCGGCCCGCATGAGCGAAGTCACTGCGGCGGAAGGTGATTCGGGAATCGCTGGAGCAGCGGGAGATCCGCGGATTTCCTAGCTGAGCCTAGAAATTAACTCAACCGGATTTGCCCGGGTGAGGTTGGCCGCGAGCTTGGTGCCGCGAAATTGGCAATGCGCTCGCCAGCCCCCGGCCAAGTTTCTGGCAAGTCTTCGTACCTGCGCGGCAGCGCCCGGGCGATGACCGCCACGTTGACGGAGCCGGCCAATCGCCTGCGCGCCTGCGGCCAGATCGCCGTGTCCAGGGGGAACGAAGGTCGCGTTAGTACCTTTTTTCTGGCGATTGGGAGTTGGGGCGAAGCAGGCCCTCCTGGCTAACAGATCAGCCGAGATGATTGGCTTGAAATCGGGCTAAACGATATCAGAAGTCAACTAGTCAGACCTCTGTTAGCAGGTCGCCGCTGGCCGGAGACCTTGCCCGGACCTTGGATCAGATCGCACTACGCATGGCCTCGGGACCATGTAGTGTAATGTCCGGTCGCTGTCGGTACGGCGAGAACGGCAGGCAGAGCTTGCGCAGCACGTCCAGCCCGTTCCGCGACTCAACGGGTTTCGCGTAGCAAGGGCGTGACCCGAAGCCCGAGCAAAAGTTAGGGAGTTGTTGTTTCATGGCTCAGGGCACCGTCAAATGGTTCAACGCGGATAAGGGCTACGGCTTCATCGCGGTCGACGGTGGTAGGGACGTCTTCGTCCACTTCTCGGCAATTCAGGCGGACGGTTACCGGACGCTTGAGGAAGGCCAGCGTGTCGAATTCGAGATTACGCAGAGCGACCGTGGCCCTCAGGCTGAGGCGGTCCGCATGGTATAAGTTCCGCGGCTTAGCGCGGTAGGCCCGGTGCCCATGACAGGGTGCCGGGTCTTCGCGCGCCTCATAGCCTCCGCCGGATCGGCCCGGCCGTAAGGCGCCGTCCGCGTAGATGTTGATGTTGCCAGCGCCACGGATGTGTCCGGGGTGATGGTGGACGGAGACTGCTATCGGCGCCAATCCAGGGTCGGCGTGGGCGCGTGGATGCGCGGATCGATGGTGGCAATCAGATGTCGATCCGCGCATCCATTTATCTGCTTCCGCGAGTCCCGCCGCAGAAGCAGACATTCCGCCGAAATCATCCCAATCGGGTGAGTTAGGCGGGCGGTTCGCGAGCGCTCCTGGCGGAGAGTTCCCAGATCCGGGAGGATTTTCGTGCTCCACGACGAAAAAGCTCCCGCACCCGAAAGCGCTCCCTCAGGAACCCGGCAACCCTCCCAGTTACGTCGCCAACCCTCCCGGTACGTGGCCAATCCTCCCGGTACGTGGCCAATCCTCCCGGTACGTGGCCAATCCTCCCGGTACGTGGCCAACCCTCCCGGTTACGTGGCCAACCCTCCCGGGTTACGTCGCCAACCCTCCCGGGTTACGTCGCCAACCCTCCCGGTTACGCCTCCCTGCCCCGTCACCAACCCGCAATCTTGGTTGCCGGTCTAGACACTCTTGGCTTGCACTCTCGGGGTGAGAGTGCTAAACAGGGCGTTGGCACTCTCGGGTAGAGAGTGACAGCTTGAGTAGCGTGATCGGGGCGATGAGGCACTCCGCGCCGGCGGGAAGGGACCGCTCGCGCGATCTGCCGTCCGTCGCGGGCGTCGGCTCGGTCGGCACGAAGAGGCACTAAGTTCCGGGAGGACACCGAGCCTATGGCAGCGAAGATGATCGCGTATGACGAGGACGCCAGGCGCGGCCTCGAGCGCGGCATGAACCAGCTCGCCGACGTCGTGAAGGTAACCCTCGGCCCCAAGGGCCGGAATGTGGTACTCGAGAAGAAGTGGGGAGCCCCCACGATCACCAACGATGGTGTCTCCATCGCTAAGGAGATCGAGCTCGAGGACCCGTGGGAGAAGATCGGCGCCGAGCTCGTCAAGGAAGTAGCCAAGAAGACTGACGACGTCGCCGGTGACGGCACGACGACCGCCACCGTCCTCGCCCAGGCGCTGGTCCGCGAGGGCCTGCGCAACGTTGCTGCCGGCGCTAACCCGATGTCGCTCAAGCGCGGCATCGAGGCCGCCGTCGAGCGTGTGAGCGAGGAGCTTTCCAAGCTGGCCAAGGATGTGGAGACGAAGGAGCAGATCGCTTCGACCGCCTCCATCTCCGCTGGTGACACCGCGATCGGCGAGATGATCGCCGAGGCGATGGACAAGGTTGGCAAGGAAGGCGTCATCACCGTCGAGGAGAGCAACACCTTCGGCCTGGAGCTTGAGCTCACCGAGGGCATGCGCTTCGACAAGGGATACATCTCGCACTACTTCGCCACTGACCCCGAGCGGATGGAAGCGGTCCTTGAGGACGCGTACATCCTCGTGGTCAACTCCAAGGTGTCGGCGAACAAGGACCTGCTGCCGCTGCTCGACAAGGTCGTGCAGTCAGGCAAGCCGTTGATGATCATCGCCGAGGATGTGGAGGGCGAGGCCCTCGCTACCCTGGTGGTGAACAAGATCCGCGGCCTGTTCAAGTCCGTCGCCGTCAAGGCGCCGGGATTCGGCGACCGCCGCAAGGCCATGCTCGGCGACATCGCTACCCTGACCGGCGGCCAGGTCATCAGCGAGGAAGTCGGTCTCAAGCTGGACAGCGCAGAGCTGGACATGCTCGGCCGGGCCCGCAAGGTCGTGGTGACCAAGGACGAGACCACGATCGTCGACGGCGCCGGTGACGCTGACCAGATCGCTGGCCGGGTGAACCAGATTCGCGCCGAGATCGAGAACACTGACTCTGACTACGACCGCGAGAAGCTGCAGGAGCGGCTGGCCAAGCTGGCAGGCGGCGTGGCCGTCATCAAGGCTGGTGCGGCGACCGAGGTCGAGCTCAAGGAGCGCAAGCACCGCATCGAGGACGCGGTGCGCAACGCCAAGGCCGCGGTTGAGGAGGGTGTCGTCGCCGGCGGCGGCGTCGCTCTGCTTCAGGCAGGCAAGAACGCGTTCAAGAAGCTCGAACTGCCAGGCGACGAGGCAACCGGCGCGAACATCGTGCGCCGCGCGCTTGAGGAGCCGCTGAAGCAGATCGCGATCAACGCCGGCCTCGAGGGCGGCGTGGTGGCCGAGAAGGTGCGCGGGCTGGAGACGGGCCACGGCCTTGACGCTTCGTCTGGCGAGTATGTCGACATGTTCAAGCTCGGGATCTTGGACCCAGCGAAGGTGACCCGCTCTGCTCTGCAGAACGCTGCCTCCATCGCTGCCCTCTTCCTGACCACCGAAGCCGTCATCGCCGAGAAGCCAGAGAAGGAGAAGGCTCCGGCCGCTCCTGGCGGCGGGGACATGGACTTCTGATCCACCGCATCACGCGCTAAGGCGGCTCCGGGATGCCGGAGCCGCCTTTTGCGCCATTGACCGGGGCGGTTGTGCGCGTCGGCTCCATTGCAGCCTTCCGAAGGTGGATCATCGTGATGTGAACCCGCCGGCCGAGCAGCTGATCCGCGACTACCTGAACAGGTTGTCGCTGGCGGCACGCGGCAAGCTGGATGCGGCGGGCCGGCAGTCACTGCTTGACCATACGCGCGCACGGATCGAAGCTGAATGCGGAGGCACTAGTCCTGCGACGTCGACGGAGGTCAGGAAGGCGCTAGCTGGTCTCGGCGATCCGATGGCCATCGTTGAGCTTGAACGAGCCAAGTTCAGCGCAGGCCAGGCACGTGAAGGTGGTGGAGCGACGGCCATGCAGGCCGAGTCCGATTGGGGTAACGGACGCGCGATCAACGGAAGCGCGATCAACGGAAGCGAGGTTGGCGGAAGCGAGGTTGGCGGCACGGACGGAAGACCCGGACCGGCCGGATCGCAGGCTGTGTCCTGGACGCCGTCTGACGTTGGTCCGTCGTCTGCGGCTGACGCACCGTTCGCCATCGATCTGCCCCTTGCGCCGGATTCTCCGGCAACAGCCGACCGAGGGCAGGTTTCTTCGGTAACCCCGGTGGTCGAGGCGCCGCCACCGGCTCAGGCGTTTGCCGCCGAGCGTTCCTCAGACGCGGCGAGTCTTCCGGTTGAGAATTCTGATTCGCAGGCGGGCTCAGCCGCGGCGGAGACCCCTGGCTGGGCGAAGCGCGTCCCCGCACCCCGCGAGGCGCCGGAGTCGGGGTCAGCGTCGCAGCCTGCGCCCGGGGCGCCGAGCCCCGACGATGCTGAAGCGGCCAGCCAAGGTCAGTCAGGCCCGGCTGACTCTGAGACGGCCAGCGACGGGTCAGACCGCACGGCACAGGTCGGCGAGGCAGCGGCCGGTCGTGCACCCGAAGGACCGCGGTTCCCCGGCGGGCGTGCCGCCAGCACCGCGCCGGTGACCTCTGGGCACGTCACGGCAAGAGACGCTGAATCTACTCTCTCCCGGGCCAGATCGGCCAGCGCTATCTCTTCTGGCCTGCGACCCGGTGGTACAGGCACGCGGAAGTCCGGCTCAGGCCCCGGGCCAACCGGCCCTGCGCCGACCGGTTCTGCGCCGACCGGTTCTGCGCCGCTCGGTTCCGGTGGCGCAGCCCGGTTCGTGGCTGGCGCCACGGACATTGTGCGCAGTCACACGGTCGAGTTCATAGCCGTCCTTCTGCTGGGCGTCGGCGGCGCCGTCTACCCGCCGATCTGGCTGGCCGGGGTTGCTCTGGCACTGCCCTCCAGAAAATGGGATATACGAGACAAGTTTCTCGGAATTACCCTTCCTGTGTTCCTGGTGATCATCGGCACCGTGTTGATCCTGGTGCTCGGGGGCCAGCACAGCACGCTCGAGTCGTACGCGCGCGAAGCCTGGCTAGGCGCCGAGCGGCTCAGCCGGGCACTCGCGGTGATAGGTGGTGCTTACCTGCTCTGGGGTCTGAGACGAGGGCGGCGCGCACCGAGGCAACCACCGTGGAATGTGCCGCACAAGCTCGGCTGAGCCAGGACGACCCGCGGGCTGCATTAATCCAGTGTGCCAATACACCGGAGAGGGTATGTTTCAGCTCACGACTCGACAGGCTAGCTCGGTAGATTCTGTTCTGGCCTCGCCAACTCGATCCGGATGTGGTTGGACGCCTGGCCAAGACCGATAGCCTGGATATGCACTGTAACTTTCCTATCCATCAGCATCTCGCGTAAAGGGTCTGCTCGTGCCTACTGGCAAGGTCAAGTGGTATGACGCCGACAAGGGATTCGGCTTCCTCACCCGCGATGACGGGGGCGAGGTCTTCGTGCACTCGACCGCGCTTGTGACAGCAGGCACGGTTCTGCGGCCGGGCCAGCGCGTCGAGTTCGGAGTGGCTGAAGGGCGCAGGGGCGCCCAAGCTCTCCAGGTGAGGACACTTGAGCCGCCTCCGACCGTAGCCAAGGCGAGTCGCAAGGGCACTGATGAGATGACCGTGCTCGTAGAGGACCTGATCAAGTTGCTCGATGGCCTGTCGAACACCTACCACCGCGGCAAGCATCCGGACAACAGGGAAGCGAAGAAGATCGCCGCGGTGCTGAGGGCGGTAGCCGACGACATCGATGTCTGACCTTCGCGCGAGGACGAGCCGCCACGTCGCTGTCCGCTGAGGGTGCCGACGTTCCCGCCAGGCACGTGAATTGACACGTGCCTTCGACGCGGCTATCTGTAGCAGTGATGTGGTGATCGATGGTCAGGGTACGCCGAGTGGCTCTCTGAACCCCGCTTGCTGGACGCGCTTGCGCCTGGAGACCAACAGCCAGCCCAACGAGGCCATCAGCCCGGCAGCGGCGACGGCGAGGCCGGCCACCCCGCTGTCGGTAAGCGACAGCAACAGGCCGATCAGGCCCCCGATGACCCACGACAGCTGGTGCAACGTCTCAGAGACGGCGAAAGTGGACGAACGAACGTCGGCATGGATTTCTCGCTGGACGACCGAATCGAGCGCCAGCTTGACCAGCGTTTGCCCGGCGGCGGCGCTGAACGCCACGATGACGGCGGCCCACAGGCCAAAGAACACCGCGCAGAGCGTAGTGATCACCGCGCTGAACGCCAGCATGGCGTAGATCATCAGCTGCGGTGCTCTCGCTCGCAAGGCGGCGCCGGCCGCGGTTCCTGTGAATCCGCCGACCGCGACTGCTGCGATCATCCCGCCGAGGGCGAGCTTGTCGGAGATGCTCCCGAAATGCACGCTTCGCAGTAGGAAGGCCAGAAAGAAAATCATGAAACCGGAATAAGCGCGCAAGGTGATGTTCGCTCGGATCGCTTCAGTGACAACCGGCCCGAAAGGCTGAGGAAATAGCCGCGCGCGCAGCCCCTTTCGGCCCTTCGCCCCGTCACCGGCCCCGTCACCGGCCCCTTCACCGGTCCGTGCCCGGCTCCCAGCGCCGGCAACACCGGCATCAGCTCCGGCGACACCGGCGTCAGGTCCGGCCCCGGCGCCGGCGACGCCGGCATCAGCTCCGGCCGCACCGGCACGTGCGTTCGCTGTGGCGGCCGCCGCACCCGCGCGGGCCTTCGTGTCGCTAGGCCCGTTCTCGACCGCGGGCTCGTCAACGCCGTCGGGGATGCGGATGGCTGGCACCATCGCGGCCAGGTAGACGAACGTGCCGATGCGCAGTACCCACGCGGCACCGGATGAACCGCCACCGGTCGCCGCCGAGATGCCGGCCGCGACCGGAACTCCCGCGGTCGTGGCGACCAGGGAGGCAAGCGCGCACCGGGCGTTGGCCGTGACCAGCGTGATCTCCGATGGCAGCAGGCGGGGTGTAACGGACGCCCTGGTCACGCCATAGGCCTTTTGCAGCAGCAGGACACCGAACGCGGCGGGCAGCAGCGTCAGCGAGTCATTGTGCTGTACGGCCCCGGCCATGCCCCAGCACAGCAGGCCCCGCGCGAGCACGGTGCCGATCAGGATGAACCTGCGGCCACGCTGCACCCGGTCGAGCATCGGGCCGATGAACGGCGCGAGCAGCGCGAATGGCGCCATCGTGATGATCAGTGCGAGCGCCACCCGGCCGCGAGCCTGATCGACCGAGGTGCTGAAAAACAAGGTGCCGGCCAGCGCTACGGCGACAAAACCGTCGCCGGCGCTTCCGGCGGCCGAGAGTTCGATCAACTGCGCCAGGCCGGTGCGGCCTGCTCCTGAAGCATGGGTGACCTTGTGCAGAGCCCGGCTTGCCCTTGAGGCCGCGGACGCGCTTGCCCGGGCTGCGCTCGCGCCCGCCCGCCCCGCCGATTGCGAGGCGGAGACGAAAGTCGCCGATGCCCGCTTTGCGCGGGCACCGACCCCCGATTCACCCATGAACTCAAGTATTGGGCCTCCGCGTCCCGGTTAGCGCATCGCGGCGCCGTGTTTTCCCCGGGCAGTAGCTCACTTCTTCTTCCAGCTTGGGGGCCGTCCAGGTGCGGGCAGTAGCTGGCATGCGGAAGAATGAGTAACTGTGAACGCCGCAAGCACGAGAGTCGCCGAGCCGGATCAGGCCTGCGCCGACGCCGTCGAGCTCGCACGGCAAGCGGCCGAGCAGGACGCGGGAGCTAGCCAGGTCGGCGAGTACGCAGGCTTCGAGGTCGAGGCTGACCGGATACTGACGCATCTGTTCGACTGCCTTGACCCTGCCTACGTCGGCTGGCGCTGGGCAGTGACCGTGTCCCGCGCATCGCGGTCCAAGGTGGTGACCGTCAGCGAGTGCCTCCTGCTACCCGGACCAGACTCGCTGCTCGCCCCCGATTGGGTGCCGTGGACCGACCGGGTCAGGCCCGGTGACCTTAAGGCCGGGGACCTGATGCCGGCGAGTTCTGATGACGAGCGGCTCGTACCGTACGTCGCGCTCGCCGGTGACGTCGGGTTGTTCGACGATTCGTCTGGAGCTGACGAGACCGCCGAGCTAGACGACGAGCTGGATCCAGTCCTGCGGCGGCTTGAGGAAGCCGCGAGACCTCGCCGGATCTTGTCAGCGATCGGGCGGGACGATGCCGCTGCCCGCTGGCATGCGAGCAGTCAGGGACCGCATTCGCCACTGGCGAGCACAGCCCCGGCGCAGTGCATCACGTGCGGCTTCATGGTCAGGCTGACTGGCCCTCTTGGCCAGGTGTTCGGCGTCTGCGCCAACGAGTTCGCGCCTGATGACGGCCAGGTTGTCTCGGTGGATCACGGCTGCGGAGCTCACTCGGATGGCGACGTGGTGACAGGGGACGGCAGCGAGGTGATCCCGACGGTCGATGAGCTTGGCTACGACATGCTCAACGCCGATTCGGCGCTGCCTGACAGTGTGCTTGAGAACATCGATCACGAGTTGCTCTGACGATCGGCCTGTGCTCGCCTGTGCGCCGCCCTTGCCCGGGAGCGCTTGAGATGAGGTACATAGACCAGGCTGAAGAGCCCGAGCCCGAGTCCAGTCAGGCAGGTCCAGATCCACCAGTGGTTCGACGACGGGATGTCGTGCCGCAGGGCGAAGACCACGATCAGCGCCACGGCCCACGCAATAGTGCAGGTAGCCGTGATGATCAGGTCGTTGCCCTCAAGTGGCGGCGGTACCTCGCGTTGCGGCCTCGGCACGAAGTTCAGGCTAGCCGAAAGCCTGATGACGAAAGCCTGCGGCGGGTAGGCCCGCGGTGGCGTACCTTGTTCGTGCCCGCATCACTGTGCCCACGTCCTTGCGCCGTTGCCGGCGGAATCAATCTCCGCGGTATATGGTTAGCAAGAGTAATGAGCAAAGCTAACGAATATGACAAGTCCTCAGTCCAGATCGGACGCGGGGCTCGCGACCTCACTGCGGATCTCGGTCAGCCGGCTAGCGCGGCGGCTGCGGGCAGAGCGGGTCGCGGCAGGTCTGCAGCCCGAGCTTTCGGATACCCAGCTCGCCGCGCTGGCGGCGCTGGAAAAGCACACCTCCATGACCCCGAGCGAGCTGGCCGAGCACGAAAAGGTGCAGCCGCCGTCGATCACCAGGGTCATCGCTTCATTGGAACAACGAGGCCTGATCCAGCGGATGCCGCATCCCACGGACCGTCGTCAGGTGGTGCTCAACGTGACCGACGAGGGGCGCGAAGTAGTCAAGAAGCTGCGCAAGTTCCGGGAGGCGTGGCTGGCGCAGCGGCTCAGAGAGCTGACGCCGGCGGAAAGGGCGGTGCTGAGGGAGGCGCTGCCGATCCTGGAGAAGCTCAGCCAGTCCTGAAACGGAGCTGGAAGGCTACTTTCAGCTCCCTGAAAGTACGAAACTTCCGGCTGTTCGCGACCGGCCAGGTCATCTCCAACACCGGTACCTGGATGCAGCGCGTGGCCCAGGACTGGCTGATCCTCGAGCTGACCCACGGCAGCGGTACCGCGGTCGGCATCGCGAGCGGCCTGCAGTTCCTGCCCCTGCTGCTCTTCAGCTTCTGGGGCGGCATGATCGCCGACAGGTACCCCAAGCGCAACGTACTGATGGCCACGCAGGCGACGATGGGCGCGCTTGCGGCGATACTCGGCGTGCTGGCGGTGACCGGCTCCGTCGAGCCGTGGCACGTCTACTTGCTTGCCCTCGGCCTCGGCATGGCGACGGTCGTCGACAACCCGACCCGGCAGTCATTTGCCATAGAAATGGTCGGCAAGGATGATCTGACCAATGCCATCGGGCTGAACAGCGCGGTCTTCAATCTGGCCCGGATCACGGGCCCGGCCGTCGCGGGGGTGGTGATCAGCCTGGTCGGCACGCCGACGGCCTTCTTCGTCAACGCCGCTTCTTACCTGGCCGTGATCATCGGGCTCAAGCTGATGCGCCCGTCTGAGCTGCACCTGGCCGACCGGGTAGTGCGGGCCAAGGGCCAGCTCAGAGAGGGCCTGAGCTACGTCTGGTCGCGGCCCGACCTGCTGATGACCATGGTGCTGATCGGGCTTATCGCGACGTTCGGCATGAACTTCGGCGTGACGACCGCGCTGATGTCGCGCGTCGTCTTCCACACCGGCGCGGGCAAGTTCGGGATCGCATCGGCGGTGTTCGCGCTCGGTGCGCTGATCGGCGCACTGGTGGCGGCGAGGCGAACCAGGAGGGGCATGCGGCTGCTGATCACAACCGCGATGGCCTTCAGCGTGCTCGAGGTCGCCTGTGGCTTCATGCCCACCTACTGGCTGTTCCTGATCGCCTTGGTGCCGACTGGGCTGACCGTGATCAGTCTCAGCACGGCGGCGAACGCCTCGGTCCAGCTCAGCACGCCTGCCGAGATGCGCGGCCGGGTAATGGGCATCTACATGTTCGTGTTCCTGGGCGGCGCGCCGCTTGGCGCCCCGCTGACCGGCTGGGTAGCGCAGGAGTTCGGGACAAGGGCAGCGATGGCCTCGGGCGGGGTGATCTCGCTACTCGCTACGGCGCTCGTCGGCCTGATCGTGGCCCGCCACCGTGGCGTCCCGGTGCGGAGCTACCTCAAGGAGACAAGACTGCAACTCGCGCGTACTTAGCCCCCGATGGCTCACCGCAGCGCGATAACAATGACCCATGCGACTGTTCGTGGCGCTCACTCCGCCGCCGGCCGCGCTTGACGAGCTCGAGCGGGCCGTCGCGCCGATGCGCGATGCCTGGCCAGCCCTGCGGTGGGCCAGCAACGACCGGTGGCACGTGACGCTTGCCTTCCTCGGGGAGGTGAGTGACAGCAAGCTCGGCGACCTTGGCGCAAGGCTTGGGCGCGCGGCCGCCAGGCATGACCGCCAGACGCTCAGAGTCGGCCGGGGAGGCGCTTTTCCCTCGGCGGGCAAAGCGCGGGTAGTGGTCGCTCACATCGAAGGTGAGCGGGCCGCGATGGCCGGGCTCGCCGCGCTGGCCGCCTCGGTGGCAGCGGCCTGCAGGCGCGCAGGCGCGCCGGCGCCGGACGAGGGCAGGCGGTACAAGCCTCACCTCACCCTCGCCCGTTGCCGGCAGCCCGCGGACGTCGGCGGACTAGTGCGGGCGCTTGGCGGGTTTACCGGGCAGTCGTGGGCGGTTCCCGAGATCCACCTGATCAGGAGCCAGACCGGGCCGCGGCCGCGCTACGACACGATCGGCAACTGGCCGCTGAAGAGCTGAACCCTATCTTGGGCCCACCGCCGCTGGGCGTCAGGCGTTCACGTCGATGACTTCGGCGGCACCCGGCACCTCGCTGACCGACCGTGCCGGCGGGCCGACGTACCTGGCGCTCGGCCTGACCAGCCTGCCGGTCTGCTTCTGCTCCAGGATGTGCGCCGCCCAGCCCGCGGTGCGGGCACAGGTGAACATCGAGGTGAACATGTGCGGCGCGACATCGGCGAAGTCGAGCACGATCGCCGCCCAGAATTCGACGTTGGTGGCGAGCACCCGGTCTGGCCTGCGTGCGTGCAGTTCGTCCAGCGCGGCCTTCTCCAGCGCGGCGGCTACCTCGTAGCGGGGAGCGCCCAGGTCCCTGGCCGTGCGCCGCAGTACGCGGGCGCGCGGGTCCTCAGCGCGGTAGACCCGGTGCCCGAAGCCCATGAGCCGCTCGCCCTTGTCGAGCGCCTGCTTGACATAAGCCTCGGCGTCGCCGGTCCGCTCGACTTCCTCGATCATGTGCAGCACCCGGGCAGGAGCGCCGCCATGCAGCGGACCGGACATCGCGCCGACGGCACCGGAGAGCGCCGCTGCCACGTCGGCGCCCGTCGAGGCGATTACCCTGGCGGTGAACGTGGAAGCGTTCAGGCCATGCTCGGCGGCAGACGTCCAGTACGAGTCGATCGCCTTGACGTGCCGCGGGTCGGGCTCACCGCGCCAGCGGATCATGAAGCGCTCGGTGATGGTCCTGGCCTCGTCGACCCTGCGCTGGGGCACCATCGGCAGCCCGGGGCCCCGAGCGGCTTGCGCCACGAAGGAAAGTGCCATGACCGACGCCCTCGCCAGGTCGTCGCGTGCCTGCTCATCACTGATGTCAAGCAACTGGTGCATGCCCCAGGCGGGGGCGAGCATCGCCAGCGCGCTCTGCACGTCCACCCTGATGTCGCCTGAATGCACCGGGATCGGATAGGGCTCGGCCGGCGGCAGGCCGGGCTCGAACGCGTTGTCCACGAGCAGGCCCCAGACGTGACCGTAGGTCACATGCCCGACCAGCTCCTCGATGTCCACGCCGCGGTACCGCAGGGCGCCGCCCTCTTTGTCTGGCTCGGCGATCTCTGTTTCGAACGCGACGACGCCTTCCAGGCCAGGCGTGAAGTCGGACATCTTGGTCTCCTTTTTCTGGCGCGCCGGCAAGCCGGCCAAACGCCGTTTAGCTTACGACCTCGTTAGCTGGATGGGTGAAGACCGGGTGTGTGAGGATCTCTACCCATGGGGGTGCAGAGCGACGCAGCCAGCTGGCCGTCCGCCGGTCTCGACGAGGAGATGCTCGTCGCGGACCCGGATGAGCAGTTCGAGCGCTGGATGGCCGATGTCATCGCGGCGGGGCTGCCCGAGCCGACAGCCATGGTGCTGGCGACCGTGTCGGCACAAGGCCAGCCCAGGGCCCGGACGGTGCTGCTCAAGGGCCACGACGAGACTGGATTCAGGTTCTATACGAATCGCACGTCGCGTAAGGGCACGGACCTGGACGAGGTACCTAGCGCCTGCCTGCTCTTCGGATGGCACGCCATCCACCGGCAGGTGATCATCGAGGGCACCGTGACCAGGCTCGGCGAGCAGGCCAGCGAGGCTTATTTCCGCACCAGGCCGCGCGCGTCCCAGCTGGCGGCCTGGGCGAGCAGGCAATCGACGGTGATCGAGTCACGCGAGCAGCTCGAGGCGCGTTACGCCGAACTCGCGCGGCGCTGGCCGGAGGGCACCGACGTGCCGCTGCCCCCGTTCTGGGGCGGTTACCTCCTTACTCCGCGGACCTTCGAGTTCTGGCACGGCCGTGCCAACAGGATGCACGACCGGCTGCGCTACCGCAGACCGCGCGGCGGGGAACCGGGCGGGCAGCCGGGGCAGCGGGACGCAGGCTGGGTAATAGAACGACTAGCGCCCTGACGTGCGCCGTCGCGGCCTGGCCCCTGGTTCGCGCTGCCTGGCGTACGCAGAGCACCCCGTGCGAGCAGTTTCGGCTGAAGATGCGTTTGCGGCGGGTACGCGAAGCTCCGCAAAGGCCGTAGCATCGAAGGCCGAGGGGAGGTTGCGTTGGCGACGCACGGCCTGATCGACACGACGGAGATGTACCTGCGGACAGTCTTCGAGCTGACCGAGGAAGGCGTCGTGCCGCTGCGCGCGCGGATCGCCGAGCGGCTGTCCCAGAGCGGCCCCACGGTGAGCGAGACGGTCGCCAGGATGGAGCGGGACGGCCTTCTGCTCGTCGAGCAGAACAGGCGGCTCGCGCTCACCAGCGAGGGCGAGGCGCTCGCCACCCGGGTGATGCGCAAGCACCGGCTGGCCGAATGCTTGCTCGTCGACGTGATTGGCCTGCCGTGGGAGGAAGTGCATATCGAGGCATGCCGCTGGGAGCATGTTATTTCAGACAGCGTGGAACGGCGGCTCGCCGAACTGCTTAATTACCCCGTGCGCTGCCCGCACGGAAATGTCATACCTGGCCTGGCCGAGCTAGGAGTGCCGCCAGCGGCGGTGGATGGCGCGGAAGCGGCCGCCCATGAACCGGATATGGCAATGACAGCTATAACGGAAGCGGTACCCTCTCAGGTGGTCGTTCAGCGTATCAGTGAACAACTCCAAAGCGATGCCGCGCTAATGCTTAAACTCAAGAACATCGGGATACAACCCGGCCGTGAGGTTACGCTGGTGGTCGGCAGCGACGATGTGCGGGTGACAGGTGCAGGCAAGGTCGATGGCCTCGGCGCCGCGTTGCCGCGAGCAGTGGCCGCGCACCTATTTGTTGTGAAATCCCCCCGAATCGACATGAATGCCTGGTAGATGGTCGATGAACGCAGATGCGAATGCTGCTGCCCGCGCCGCCGCGACCGGCCCGGTGAGAGTGCGGCAGATGCTGGGGACCGACGAGATCCTCGAGCAGGTCGAGACCGCCGTGATCGTGGTCGATCATGATGGATGCCTGCGGTACGCCAATGATTTCGCCGCCCACCTCTTCGGCTTCCCGGACGCGGATCAGCTGACCGACGTGCCGTTCCGGGCAC
Source organism: Streptosporangiaceae bacterium (assembly GCA_035716545.1). Lineage (GTDB taxonomy): Bacteria > Actinomycetota > Actinomycetes > Streptosporangiales > Streptosporangiaceae > Chersky-822. The sequence goes on along the minus strand of DASTJM010000097.1, from coordinate 75,955 downwards.
TCGGCTTCGACGAAGACGACCTATCCAAGGTGGGAAACCTGGAGCGGCAGGCGTGCCGTGGCCGGGACTGGGAGGGAACGCTCTCGATCAGGCGTCCTGACGGTTCGAACTTCTTCGTCAGGATGAACGCGACGCCCATGCGCGGCACGGCCGGCGAGGTGGCCGGCACGGTGATCATGGCCAAGGAGGCACTCCAGGTCGGCACCGAGTCCGCGACTGACCGGGTTGGCCTGCTCGACCGGATCGGCCAGCGGCTTGGCAAATCGCTCGAACTCGACGACACGCTTCGGCAGGTGGCTGAGACTCTGGTGCCGCAGTTCGCCGACCACTGCTTCATCGACCTGCGCGTCACCGACCGTCGCAAGGGCGAAGGGCTGGTCCGGCGGGTCCAGATGAACGCCTGGGACTGGCAGCCGCCAAAGGGTACCTGGGCGGCGGTAGGCGAGCCGACCAACTATCCGAAGGGGCACTTCTGCCGCAAGGCGCTCGAGCAGGACGAGGTCGTGCTGATCGAGGACATCCATGACCAGGCCTATCCGGCGCCCACGCGGGAGAGCATGGACACGAGCATGGAGATCGGCATCAACTCCGTGATCGCCGCTCCGCTTACCGCCCGCGGCCAGCGACTCGGAGTGCTGACCCTGGCCATGTCCGGCCTGACGGTGCGCGAGGACGCCAAGCACTACGTCGCCGACGACCGTGACCTGGTCGCGGCGATCGCCAGCCGGGTAGCGATCGCCATCGACAACGCCATGCTGTTCGAGGAGGAGCGCGCGACGGCGCTCGCCTTCCAGAACAGCTTGCTGCCGCACCAGCCGCCGATGCTCGACGGGATCGATGTCGCCTACCGGTACGTGCCAGCGATGCCGCTTGAGAGTCACGGTCAGGGCATTCAGACACAGGTAGGCGGCGACTGGTACGACATCATCCAGCTGTCCGCCGGGCGGGTCGGCATCGTGATCGGGGACGTCGAAGGGCGCGGTGCCCGGGCGGCCGCGATCATGGGCCAGCTCAGGTCGGCCCTGCGTGCCTTCGCCCAGGATGACAAGCCGCCGGCCGACATCTTGAGCAGGCTGGACGAGTGGTGCTCGCGGATGACCGACGACATGGCCGATCCGCTGGCGGTATCGCCGATCGCGAGCTGCACCTACATGACCTACGACCCGTGGGCGCGCCAGCTCAAGATCGCCAATGCCGGTCACATGTCGCCGCTGATGGTCTCCAAGGGTGATGTGAAGCCGCTGGATCTCCAGCATCAGGGCGTGCTGCTCGGCGTGCGCGGGATCGGCGTGCCCGGCGTGCCGACCTATCGCGAGGAGACCCACTACCTGCCGCCAGGCGCCACCCTGATCTTCTACACCGACGGGCTGATCGACCGGCGGGCGCGGGCCGACGGGCCTGGGCACTACGACGACACCGAGGTGCTGGCCATGCTCAGCGAGGCGGTCAAGGCCGTCGCCGGCGAGAGCGTGGACCGGATCGCGCACGCGGCCGAACGCGCCGTACCTGGCAAGATCGACGACGACATGGCGATCCTGGTGGTGCGGACCTCGGCCGAGGACCTGGAGACCTGGGACACCAAGTTCCCGGCGCAGCCGATCAAGGTGTCCGAGGCCAGGCGGATCGCCTTCGATACCTTCATCCAGTGCGGCATGGATGACGACCAGGCCGACCTGGCCTGCCTGCTGGTGTCCGAAGTCGTGACCAACGTGGTCCTGCACACGTCGCTGGCGCCGGCTCCCAGGCACGAGTTCGCCAAGGACGGCCGTGACCGCGGTGTCGAGGACTGGTTCGACTCGCCGCTGGCGGAGGACTTCGTCAGCGCGGACGGCCAGGAGTTCATCCTGCGGATCCGCAAGGGCGCCGAGCTGGTCTGGGTCGAGGTGTATGACTACGACCTGCGGCTGCCGCGCATCAGGATGGCGGGCGCGAACGACGAAGGCGGCCGCGGCCTGTACCTCGTCGACCAGCTGGCCGATCGGTGGGGCTCGCGGCCGACAGAGGACGGCAAGGCCGTCTGGTTCCAGATGCCGATCAGGCCGCCGTCGGCCAGTCTGTTATCGCCGTCGGCGGCCTGACCGCTCCTCCGCCCGTGGCTCAGTGGTTCTGCGTCGCCCACAAGAGCAGCACCGCGATGGCGATGATCGCGACGGCAGCGGTGTAGAAGCCGCGCTGCACCGGGACGCCGATCCGCCTGCGAACCCTGGCCGTCACCAGCGCGATCAAGATCGCGATGAACGCGAGCAAGATGAGGCCGTCAGCCATGCCAGCCTCCCGGGGGCTACTCGTTCCTCCTTACGAGCATAACTGGAGTTCCCGGGTCGTTCCCGGCTCAGATCCCGCGAGACCGCCCGGCGGACGGCGGCCTATGAAACCCCGCCTACCGAGGAGTAACCTCGACAGCAATCAGGCAGTGAGTGGCAAAGCTGGAGGTCGCGGTGTCGCAAGCGTACATAGTCGGGGCTGTCAGGACCCCGGTCGGCCGTCGCAAGGGCGGCCTCTCAGAAGTCCATCCAGTTGACCTCGGCGCGCAGGTGCTGGCCCAAGTCGTCGGGCGTACCGGTATCGACCCGGCGGCCGTCGAGGACGTCATCATGGGCTGCGTATCGCAGATCGGCCCGCAGTCGATCGACATCGCCCGCAACGCCTGGCTGTCGGCCGGACTGCCGGAGTCCGTCCCCGGCGTGACCATCGACCGCCAGTGCGGCTCGTCGCAGCAGGCTGTCCACTTCGCCGCCCAGGGCGTGCTCTCCGGCACGCAGGACCTGGTAATCGCGGCAGGGGTCGAGAGCATGACCCAGGTGCCGATGGGCACCTCGGTGTCGCTACCGCTCAAGGAGGGCATGGCCTTTCCGTACGGCAAAGGCTGGCGCGACCGGTACGGTGACCAGGAGATCTCCCAGTTCCGCGGCGCGCAGTTGATGTGCGAGAAGTGGGACATCAAACGGCTCGCGCTGGAGGAATTCGCGCTGGAGAGCCACCGCAAGGCGATCAGGGCGATCGATGAGGGCAGGTTCGAGCGCGAGATCACGCCGGTCAGCACCTCCGCCGGCGAGGTTAGCGTCGACGAGGGCCCGCGCCGCGACACCACGTTGGAGAAGATGGCCGAGCTTAAGCCGCTCCGAGACGGCTGGGAACTCACCGCGGCCACAGCCTCGCAGATCTCTGACGGGGCCGCCGCCTTGCTGATCGCGTCCGAAGACGCGGTGAAGCGGCACAATCTCACCCCGAGGGCCAGGATCCACGCGCTCGCGGTAACTGGCGCCGATCCCGTCTTCATGCTGACAGGTCCGATCCCGGCGACCGAGATGGTCTTGTCGAAGGGCAAGCTCGGCGTCGGCGACATCGACGTATTCGAGGTCAACGAGGCGTTCGCCCCTGTGCTGATCGCCTGGTCAGCCGAGACCGGGGCTTCGCTGGAAAGGACGAACCCGAACGGCGGCGCGATCGCGCTCGGCCACCCGCTCGGCGCGACCGGAGCGATCTTGATGACCAAGCTCCTGCACGAGCTAGAGCGCACCGGCGGCAGATACGGGCTGCAGACGATGTGCGAGGGCGGCGGTCAGGCGAATGCGACGATTATCGAACGAGTCTGATTCTGCGGCGGCAACTGTCCTGTAGTCGGCCTTGAAGGAAACTTGTAACTTGACTTAAAGGTTCTTCTCCGGTAGAACTATAAGTAACCGAGGTTCAGAGCTGGACCGTTCGGGTGTTCACTGGAGGTGGATCACAGTGCTGCTGACTTCATTCGACCCGTTCGTTGCGGACTTCGACCGGATCGTTCAGCGTACTTTTGGCTGGGCCGACGGCAGTGCTGCTGGCCGCTCCGCTCTGCCGATGGATGTAGTGCGCCGTGACAACGAGGTCGTGCTGCGGTTCGACCTGCCTGGCGCCGACACCGACAGCATCGAGGTCTCTACTGACCGCCGGGTGCTGACCGTCTCCGCGAAGCGGAGCAATGAGTACGGTGAGCAGGAGCGGCCGGTAGTGCGCGAGCGCGTGACTGGCTCGTTCTCCCGCAAGATCCGGCTGGCCGAGACGGTCGATGCCGCGAAGGTTGAGGCGCAGTACGAAAATGGCGTACTGACCGTCGTGCTGCCGCTGGCCGAGGAGGCCAAGCCGCACAAGATCGAGATCAAGCGGCCGGGCGCTCCGGAGCTCACCGCCTGATCGAAGCGATCGAGGTACCGGGCCGGGCCAGGCGGTGGACACCGCTTGCCCGGCCCGCTGCTTGCCCCCGCGGGACTCGATGCTGGAGTGTGTGAACCGTGCTGCCGATTGACGATGAGAACCTGCCGCTCTTCACGGTCGGCCAGGTCGCCCAGATGCTCGAGGTCCAGCAGGCTTTCCTGCGCCGCCTGGACGAGCACGGCGTGGTCTCGCCGTCCCGATCGACCGGCGGCCAGCGGCGGTACTCCCGCACTGAAGTAACCGTCGTCCAGTACGTCGCCAGGCTCGCCGACGAGGGGATGACCCTCGCGGCGATCCGCCGGGTCCTTGAACTCGAGGAAAAAGTCAAGATCCTTCAGGCTGAAAGGGATGCCCTCGTAGCTGCCCTAGCCGAAAGGGACCGCTTGCTGGCCGCGCTCATGACCCGCCAGCCGCGCGAGTCCTGACTCCCGCCGCATCAGGCAATTGCATGTTGCAATGGTTCGCCTAAAGGGGCATTGTCATTTCCGGACCCAAGTCTTTTCGCTCATCACGGAGTGGAGGCCGGATGCGACAGTACTGGGAACGTACTCGATCACGCGCTCGCTCAGCGGGCCCCCTCAAGATCATCGCGGGGGTCGGCTGCGCTACCGCGCTGGCAGCTGCCGCGGCGATGCCAGCCGCCCAGGCTGCCCAGGCGCGTCCGAACGCGTTAGGCGGCCATCTGACTCCGGCGTCCGCGACCGCGCGGATGCAGGTCAACTGTGCCGAGCCGAATTACTCGAATGCGCCAGGCGTTCAGTGCCCTGACGTCTACGACCCGATCCACGCGTTCGGGCACTACGTCGGCCACGATGAGCCGGGTGTCTGGTTCCATTCCAGCGTTCCCGGGTCAGGCAACCGGGCGCGCTGGCAGCTCACCCTGCCCACCGACCCGCCGCCGAGTTCCGTGCCTGGCCAGCACATCTACAGCTTCGAGCAGCACATCGCGTTCTGGTTCGGCATGGCGCTGTGTGCCAACCAGTCCTACCCGGAGCAGATCTCGACTTGCACGCCTGATTCAGACAGCAACATCGTCGACCCCAAGGTCAGCTCGCAGCATGCCGGCTCGGCGTACCTGGAGCTGCAGTTCTATCCGCCCGGCTCGGCTCCGCTGCCGTCCTGGATCTCGTGCGACGCCACCCACTGGTGCGCGGCGATGAACGTCTGGACCTTCTACGAGAACCCCGTGACCGGCCAGGACCTCAACGCGGCCTGCCAGGCCAAGGTCGGCGGGGTCGAACTGGACAACTTCGCCTTCATCTCTCACGATGGCAAGCCGGCCGGCCCGCCGAACCCGCTCGACTCGGACGCGGCGACGTTCACCCCGAACAGCGACACACTGCTGATGAGCCAGGGTGACCACATCGGCGTCACCATCAAGGACAGCCCGCAGGGGCTGACCGTGAGGCTCGCCGATCACACCAGCGGCCGCACCGGCAAGATGGTCGCCAGCGCGGCTAACGGGTTCGGGCAGATGGTGTTCGCGCCGGACCCGTCTACCGAGTGCGCCGTCACCCCCTACACGTTCCACCCGATGTACTCGACGTCGAGCATCGAGACCCGGGCGACGTGGACAGCGTTCCCCTACAACATCGCGTGGTCGGACGAGACCGGCCACTTCCAGTACTGCAGCCAGTCTGACCCGGCGACCGGCGCCTGCACCGGTGAGGAGGGCGCACCGGGGGCACAGGAGCCGCCAGACGCTGACGACTTCGCCTGCTTCCCGGCGAGCCTGGCGACCCGCGATCCCATCGGCGGCTGCGTCGCGTCGAACTACGGTTTCGACGGACCGCCGTACCAGGACGACTGGCCGAATGGCAGCCAGAACCGGCCGACGCCGATCTTGTTCAGCAGCCCGCTGACCGGAAAGCACTTCAACATCAACTACTCGCGGAACGCGCTCGTGGCGCCGCTGCCGTTCGATGAGTTCGATGGCGGCAACCAGCCGTGCGACATCTTCGCCAGGACCGGGTGCACCCAGCTGCCGGTCACCGACGATGGCACGCCGGCCGCGTTCTACCCGTACTTCTACACAACTCACCTGCATGGCTGCATGTGGGGAGAAGGCCATGACGTGCCCGGCCTCACGGTGAACGATTTCGGGAAGCTCAACCAGTACGGTACCTACGACCCGGGCGTCTTCTACACCACCCCGAGTGGATCGGAGACCTTCTCGTCGGTGTTCATGCAGGAATTCCCGCGCAATGAGTGCCCGGCCACTGCGCAGAGGGGACAGCGGAGGGGGCATCACTGACCTGAACCTGGCCTGAGGATCTCTCGCGGGGCCGGTGCGCGTTCCGGCGCGGCCGGCCCCGCGCTCTTTCTGGCAAGTCCTAGTGCCGTCGTGCTGTTCGGTCCGGCTTCGGCATAGCCGCCGTTTCCTCCGCTGATCCTGGTCTATCGTGAACTCGGAGGTGGGCGTGGCTCGGTTTACCGCACGGCAGCTGCACGTCGTTGAGGCAGCGGCAGTCGTCGTCATCGCGCTTGGCGTGGCCGTGGGGCCAGGGCTGGCGCGAGCGGTTGGTCATGTCGTCACCGGCGGCGCGCCGAAATTGGGAGTGACCAGGCTCGCTCCGACGGCTCGCGAGGGAATCGTCGCGAGCGGGACGATCGCGGGAAAGCCCTGGCAGATCGAGGTGATGAGGGCGAGCTCGTTCGCCGGGACCTGGCAGTGCGCCCCGGCGGCCCGGTTCGCCACCTACTGCCAGATCGGGATCAACCGGCTCTGGGGCAAGATCCCCGATGGCCAGCCCGCGATGATCAGCGCCGCTGGCCAGACCCTGCTCGGCAGGGTCAGAGCCGACGTAAGGCGGATCAGGGTCAGGCTTTCCGACAACGTCATCATCGACCTGCACCCGGTCGTCGCCTACGGGCGGCACTGGGTCGGGCTGGTCTTTCCCACCGGTGCCTCAGTGTCGATGGTGACGGCCTACGCCCATGGTGAGGCGATCGCCCACAACACGCCGTACATCCCCGTTGATGGCAACTACGAGTTCCTGTCCTGGCTGCCTCCCGGCGTCGACGGCCCGGCGATAGAGACGAAACCGATCAACCCCCAGATCGTGCCAGGCGATGAACTGTCGGTAGGGCCGTGGGGAAACTGCGTCGGGTGGCCAGACCGGTTCATCTGCTGGCCGCTCGGCGTGCCGTATATGTCGGGCTCGATCTATGCCTTCCCGCACGCACCGCTGACGCCGCGCTCGGTCGTCATGGCCGTGCGACCGAACATCGCCTACATGCAGCTCAGGTTCTCGAACGGTGCATCCAGGCGGATACATGTGGTCTACGGAGCCGGGGTCGGGTTCGTCGCCTACAAGGTCAGGTCGAAGCCGCTAATCGTCAGCTGGGGGCTCTACAGCGCCTCCGGCCGGAAGCTATTCGGCGGGGCCGGCCCGCCTGACTCAACCGTGATGGGCACGTAGCGCTACCCGCTGGCGGCTGACTAGACCTTCGCGCGGTAGAAATTCAGGTACGACCGAGACGGCGTCGGGCCGCGCTGATCCTGGTAGCGCGAGCCGTGGCGAGCCGAGCCGTACGGATGCTCGGCCGGCGAACTGCACTGAAACAGGCAGAGCTGGCCGATCTTCATGCCGGGCCAGAGCTTGATCGGCAATGTGGCCACGTTGGACAGTTCGAGGGTGACGTGCCCGGAAAAGCCAGGATCGATCCAGCCTGCCGTCGAGTGCGTGAGCAGGCCAAGCCGGCCAAGGCTGGACTTGCCCTCCAGCCGCCCCGCGATATCGTCGGGCAGCGACACGACCTCAAACGTCGACCCGAGCACGAACTCCCCGGGATGCAGCACGAACGACTCGTCGCCCTCAGTCTCGACCAGCCGCGTCAGGTCCGCCTGCTCGATCGCCGGGTCGATATGCGGATACCGGTGGTTCTCGAACACCCGGAAATAGCGATCAAGCCGCACGTCTACGCTGGATGGCTGGACCAGTTCCGGGGCGAACGGATCTACCGTAACCCGGCCGGATTCGATCTGGGCGCGGATATCCCTGTCAGAGAGGAGCACGACGGCAACCTACCGGTTCCGGTACGATGTCGTCGCGGCACTTGCTCAGGCGGCTGCGAGCGCGGGTGTAGTTCAATGGCAGAACATCAGCTTCCCAAGCTGACAGTGCGGGTTCGATTCCCGTCACCCGCTCCAACGTAAGGCCTAGGTCAGGGGATATGTCCCGCGCCTGGGCCTTAGTACGTTGCACATACTTTTGTTTCAGTCGCGTGCTCGGGCGACGCCGAGCCGTACCTCCGGGCGCGCCGCTCGGCCGACAGCGCCGAGGCGTCCAGCGCGGCCGCCGTACGCAAGGCCCGTCCCGCGTCGCCGAGTTCGACCGCGACGGCGATCTCGAGTAGCGCCGCGTTCGCGGGGCCGAACTCGGTGTTGTAGTCGTTGCGGCCGGGGCCGAGCCGTTCCGCCATCGCGCTGGCGCGAGCTGAGGATTTGCGAAAGACATTGACTGACGCCACCAACGATTTGCCGTGGTTATCGTGCAGTGGGCTCTGGCTGACACGTCGGTGTTCATCGGACTGGAAGCGGCTCGGTTTGACGCCAGCCGGTTCGCCGACTTCGAGTGGGGCATCTCGGTCGTGTCGCTCGGCGAACTTCGCCTTTGAGTTCTGCAAGCTACCGACCCGCAAGCGTACCTATCGTCACCCAAAGGCTCCGACTACGACGCCATGCCCGATGTCGAGATCATCAGGATCTGACCACGACTGCGGTGCTGTTGTCGCGGCCTAGTCATAATCATGATCGCTGTGCAATTGGCGGCCGTCGCGCAATAATCCGCAGATTGGCGCCCTGGGCCTGTCGGAATGTGATAGCGCCCCGGCGAACTGTCTAGCGACTGGCCCACCGATGACCCACAGGTGGCGCTGTAGCGCCATGGATGTGCCAAAGGTGGGCCTCAGTACGTGGCAAACCCACATGTTAATAATCTGCGCCCCGTTAGCGGGCGCAGATTCAGATTCTGGTAAATGGTCCCGAGATAACTACAAGAACCAGAAGCCGTGCGGGGGTGCGGACGGCGGCCACTACGTCGTCCAGAGCTTTAAGGTCAACTTGCAGGTGGCCAAGAGTAACTACATCGCCATCAAGGTACGATCCACCGGAACGTTGTCGTGCTCGGGTGGGAGCGGATTCCTCCTGTACGCCCCGCCGCTGCCTGTGGGTGGTCGCTCCGCTTAAGAAGTCACACTGTTGCGACCTCCTGCTCATCTGCAAGTAGGCGATGGCAGCCGCTGCCCTCGTAGTGTCCAAAGGACATGTTCGCACCGCGTTCCGACGGATGTCGGCGCCTATCGGTCGGAACCTGTCAGCTGCAGGTTCTTTGAAGCCGCTTGGTCGATCTCTTCGGCCGTGAGGAGCGGCATCATGCGTTCTCTGAGTCCGTCGGCCGTGTACGAAGCAATCGCAAGATATTTCCCCATTTGCGCTTCCCCCAATCGCACCTGGCTTCGCTGGTGATCCAACGCGCCATAACTGTGTCCGCGACGTGCCCGGCAGCGCAGGCCCCGAATCATGGCCGAGGCGCTGTTGCCTGTCCATCGGAGCGTAACGAACCCGCTCTAACCAGGGAAAATTGCTCAGTGGTACGTTGGGTCGATGGCAGTGTTCGCATTGTGGAGCGCACCACGTACACGATCGACGGTGTTCTTTCGATCGATAGCTGAGCGCGGCGATATGACGGTGCTACACGAACCTTTCTGCAATCTCAGGGATTATGGCGAGACTGATGCCGGGGACCGTACCTTTGATTCGCCGCTGTCGCTCCTCGCCTGGCTGCGCGATGAGACACATGACATGAGGGTGTTCTTAAAGGACCACCCCCCGACTGCCTACGTCCGGGACGTGCTTGCCGACCGGCGCTTCCTTGCTGAGGTCCGGCATGCATTCCTCATCCGCCGTCCCGAGGAGATCGCAGCGTCCACCTACGCGCTGTCGCCTGGCATGAACGTCAACTCGATCGGGCTGGAGAGGCTGTGCGAGGTGCAAGCCGCTGTCCGCGATGCCGGTGGGGACGGTTCGGTTGTCATCGATTCTGATGATCTGGTGGCGCGACCCGGGGCGACGATGGCAGCGTACTGTGCGGCCGTCGGGCTGCTCTTCAATCCCCGGGCGCTCACTTGGGAGCCCGGGGAACGCCCTGAGTGGCACCGGTCCGCACGCTGGCACGTGGACGTCAGCGCTAGCTCAGGCTTCGAGCGACGCGAGCGCACCTACGCGCACACCGTCGAGAACTCCGCCGAACTGGCCCGGTTCGCCGCCCACCACCGGCCGTTCTATGAGCGCCTATACGCGCAGCGGCTGAACATTACACCTTGGGAGCACACGGACAGTTTTTAGCGTGTCAAAGTCTGTGGCTCCGCAAGCTCCCTGCTCTCGACAGAAAATTGCTATCGCCGTTGCTTAAGGTCCGGTATACAGCAGCAATGAGCGGGGAGACCCTGCCGGGCGGCAACATGGAGGGCGCCGTTCGGATCGGCGGCGATCGTACGGCCGCGTCGTACGTCGAGGCGCTGCCGGGCGACTTCTGGACGCCTTAACGTAGGCTCCGCGGAGGAGCCGCAACGACTCGTGATCGACCGTGAAATTAAAACCTGCCTGTGACGCGACAGCCACGCAGGCCCACGTGGCAGCCGAGAGGTGCGCGATGCCTGCCCGATTTCAACTCGTCATCGATTGCAAGGACCCTGAACCGCTTGCCAGCTTCTGGGCCGCTGCCCTCGGATACGTGCTTGAGCCGCCCCCCGAAGGGTTCGCTACCTGGGACGACTACCGGCGTGACATCGGGCTTCCCGACAGCTACCTGGGTATCGGCGCGGATAGCATCATCGATCCCGGCGGTGATGGCCCTCGTATCTGGTTCAACTGGGTGGAGGAGATCAAGGTAGTTAAGAACCGTCTTCACCTCGACGTTCACGTCAGCGGCGGTCGTTCTGTCCCGCTCGCTACGCGCGTGCAGCGAGTCGATGCCGAGGCCAGTCGCCTGGCGGATCTCGGCGCCACGATCAGCGGAGCGATGAGTGAGGATGGCGCCGATTGGTACGCGATGGGGATGAAGGATCCCGAGGACAACGAGTTCGACATCAACTGACGCCTTAGCCGTCACGCGAGTTGCCGCTGGAGGGAGGCGACGTCGAGCCACGCGCTCTCGCGGCAGATCATCCCATCGGCGAATTCGAAGACATGCAGCAGGCCAACGCGTACGGGCGTGTTGCGGCCCTTGATGCCGAATACCTGGCCCTTGGCAGTCGCATGCAGGATGGACTCGTCCACGACGTGGTCCTGGCCGTACCAGCGGCGTACCCTTTCGAGCCGTGTGATCGGCAGTTCGGCCAGCAAGCCCGCGTAGAACGCCACGATCTCATCGTGGCCGTGTATCGGGCCGCCTGGGATTCCAGCCACCTCGTGCTCTGCGCCAGCTGTGAAGCCCTCGACGATAGCGTGCAGGTCGCCGGTCTCCTCGGCGCGGAAGTGGCCGTCGACAAGAGCATCCATCCGCTGACGGCTGAGCGTCGGCGTGGTGGATTTCTGATCAGCCATGATGAGTTCCCTCCTGATCCGGTCAGGGGTGATCATTTAGGGGCGGCCCCGCCCGCAGGGCTTCTGAGGGTCGACGTCCGCAATGCCGTCCTGCCGCGATCGGAAGACGACGGCGCGGAGACGACATGAACAAGCCGTGGAACTTCGATGAAGATCATGGCGGTGTCCGGCGAGAGAGCGCGTGGCCGGCTATCCCAGCACGCGGCCTAGTTGACCGCGCTGATGACCGCCTACGACGAGCTAGTCCTGCGGGTCAGCCCTAACCGCGACCGGAGCCGAAGCAGACAACTCGGTCCTGGCCGCATGCACCGAGGCGACCGGAGCGTCGCGTAAGCCGCATGACTAGTCGGAACTGCTATCGCCGCGGCGGGCGCCCGCGGAGCCAGCCTCAAGCAGAGGGATGAGCAGTTCTGGCGGACGCGCGACTACGGCCCGGTCGGTCCAGATGACGACCGGGCGCTGGATGAGTTCCGGGTACCGGGTCATTGCGGCGATCAGCTCGTCCGGGCTGGCGTCGGCAAGCTGGAGGTCGGCGTAGCGGGGCTCTGACGTCCTCATCAGGGCACGGGGGTCCGTCGCGCCGAGCAGGCCCAGCACATGCGTGATCTCGGCCTGGCTTGGCGGGTCATCTAGGTACCTGATCCGGTGGACCGCCACACCGTAGGCTTCGAACAACTCGTCCGCGCCCTGGCATTTGGAACAGCGAGGGTTGTACCAGACAACCACGTCGGCATCGGTCACGCAGCCCACGATATCGCGTCAGCCGCTCTGGCCCGGATTCTGGGCGGAGGGTTCCCGGGCTGGGGAGGGTTGCCGACGTTAGCGGGAGGGTTGTCGGGTTCCTGGCGGGGCGTTTTCGGGTGCGGGAGTGTTGTCGGCGTAGCCGGGAGGGTTGTCGGGTTCCTGGCGGAGCGTTTTCAGGTGCGGAAGCTTTTTCGTCGTGGAGCACGAAAATCCTCCCGGACCTGGTAACCCTCCCCTAAGACCCGCGACAACCCTCCCGGACCCGCGACAACCCTCCTGCCCAGGACCGGCACACCCGGCACCCCGGCCACGGCAGGCAACCCGGACAGTCCTGACCAGCCCCGTCTTAACCTCCTGGCGGTGCGCCCCTAGCGGTGCGCCTGCGGGACGACAAACTGGTACCTGCGGTCATCCGCTCCGAGCGCGCCGTCCTCTAGCCAGCAGTTTCCAGCCTGGCGGCGACAATCAAGAAGTTGGGCAGGTGCACATACGGGTGGTCGCCAGCCATGTCCTCGGCCGCGACCTGCGGATCCAGCCTGGGCTCGGCTACCTCCGCGATGCGGCAGCCGAGGCTGATCGTTGCTCGTGGCTTACCGCGAAGTCGAACAACGCCAGGGCGGGCTCAACCCCGGTGACATGCGCGCCGCGCCTGGCCAGCATCCGGCTGAAATAACCGTTGCCACAGCCGGCCTCGAGCACGCGCTGACCGCCGACATCGCCGAGCATGCGCAGCAGCACAGGATTGGCTAGATGCCGTTTGGGGAAGTCGCCGTCCTCGGCCATCTCAGCCAGCACATCGCGCGGCATGGCCGCCCATCGGTCGATCGCAGCCTGGTTGGTCCACCGCCTCATTTAGGTAATCGTATGACCGTGGTCAGAACGGCCTGGCCTTCGGCGTCATCGCTGGGCAACTTCGGGCCAATATCTCGTTGCTCCCAGGCTGGCGGCCTGGCTAGCATCCCGCGCATGTCCCCGGTCTACGCGCCCGCCGCCGATTACGCCGGCGTGTTCGCGCACTTTGGCGCCGAGCAGGTGCCAGAACAGTCCAGCTATCCATGGTCCCCCGTATTTCCGTGCCAGGTCGGCGGACGGCCAGCGGTCATCAAGCGCACCCGCGGGGCGCCGGCCGACGCCAGCGCGGTGGCCGCCGCTACCCGCGCGTGGTCCGCCGGGGGCATCGCCGTGGTGACACCTATCGAGCTAGACGTCGCCAACCCAGTTCGGCTGGGCGACCTCCACTGGGTGGCTTACCCGTTTATCGAGGGCAGCGTCTACACAGGACAGCTACAGGAGATCGACGCGGCCGGAACGCTGCTCGGCCGGATGCATGCCTGCGATGCCGCACCCGCCCTGATGCCCGCGTTCCGCTGGCCGGACTACGACCAGGAGCGCATCGACGAGGACGTGGACCTGCTAAATAACGTGGCCGGACCCTACATTTACGCACAAGTACTCAAGCGGCTGGTGAAGCTGGTACCCAGGTTCACTGCCGAGTTGCTGCCGCCTATCCGTGACGGAAACCTGCCCTGCGCGAACACGTCCATGGACTATAAAGCCAGCAACCTCATCTATACCTCGGCTGGGCCGGTCCTGGTGGATCCGGACAATGGCGACCACGCACCCCGGCTACTTGACCTGGCTCAGGCGGCGTTGCTGTTCCACACCGATCACGAGCCCGCGCCGGCCAGACCATTCGATAGCACAGAGTGGGCCGCATTCATCCGCGCATATCAACGTGAGATCCAGTTCACCGACGACGAGCGCAAACTTTGGCCGACAGCCATCGAGTACATGCTCGCTGAGGAAGGCCACTGGGCGTTCACGGGCACGCCAGAAGACTGGGAACGTCCACGGCAGCGCTCATTCCTGCTCGCACTGGCCAACGTGCACGCTGACGACTTCCCGCTGTCCTAATGGCCAAGCCAGCCACACCCCAGCCAGCGCGGGTAAGCGCTGTTATTTTTTACGTACCTTAACTCTGCTTAAGAGGAAGCTTATTAGCGCGAGCAGCAGGGCGGCGGCCAGTTCCGGGCATGACTATCGATGTCATATGCGCCAAAACGTCCCGTGAGGGGGACATGGCGTGGGCCAGCGGTCTGTGTGACTTTGGGTAAAGGTCAGTGAGACCCAAGAGCCGCGCAGCCTTCGATAAAGGCGTCGAGGATCTCACGGGGACGGCATCGGGCGCACGCCTGGTCGTAGGTGACCCACTCGAACCGGTCGTGCTCGGTGCCGTCGACGGCGATCTGGGTTTCCCAGGGCACTTCCAGCGCGAAGAGCGCCCAGTCGGTGCCATCGATCCGCACGGGTGCTGGATCGGCTTCCAGGCCCGACTCCTCGTGCAGCTCGCGGATAGCGCAGGCCAGGATCGGCTCGCCTGGCTTGCGCGAACCGGCCGGCGGTGTCCAGGCCCAGTCGCCATCCCAGGCCGGCCCATGATGAGCCCGGTGCAGCAGCACGTATCGCCACCCTGACGGGCTGCGGCTCGCGACAATGATCGTCGCGCCGTGGGGCCGGTCGCGGCTGACCGGCTCGCCATCCCAGGTAGTGAATTCATCCACTCCGCCGAAGTGCGCCATAACCCAATTCTCGCGGATTGACCCTGGCGGCCGAAATGCCAATCCGGCGCACCCCTGGCCACGAGGCTGGCTCGCTCCTGAGAAGATCGACCTAGTCAGGCGCAGGGGGCACGCCGACGCGGACTTGGGGGGTCCAGGGGTCCATGACAGCAACCGGCGCTGTTCGAGGACGGTCGCGAGGCTTGATCCTGTCAGCGATGATCTTCGCAGTGGCGATGATCTTCATCGACCAGACGATCGTGTCGATCGCGATCCCGGAGATCCAGGAAGGACTGAACCTCAGCACGACCGGAGTGCAATGGGCAGTCAACGCTTATCTGCTCTCGCTGGCCTCGCTCTTCGCCTTCGGCGGCAGGCTCGCGGACACCGTCGGCCACCGGAAGATGGTTATTGCCGGCATCGTCGTATTCGCGGGCGCGTCCGCCTTGTGCGGGCTTACCCCGAAGGGGAGTGTCGCCGAAGCCTGGATCGTGGTATTTCGCGTTATCCAGGGAGCCGGCGGGGCGATCATGTTCCCCGCCGCTCTCGCCATCGTGGTGCAGACTTTCGCGCTCCGCGAGCGGGGGAGGGCACTCGCCCTGTTCTTCGGAATCGCGGGCGGGCTTACCGCCATCGGACCTGTGCTCGGCGGCTATCTGACGCAGTTGACCTGGCGTGCCATCTTCTGGATCAACATTCCGGTTGCGCTCATCGCCCTGGCCCTGATCTTCGTCTCCCATCCGGTCACCGAGCATAGACCGGCCCGCATGGATTTCCGCGGTCTCGCGCTGGTCGCCGGAGGAATTGCCCTCAGCGTCTTTGGCTTCCAGCAGTCGACGGTCTGGGGCTGGAGCAACCCCGCCATCGCCAGCTGCATCGCCGCCGGGCTTGCCTTGCTGGTCGTGTTCTACTTCTTCGAGACTCACGCGCGTGAGCCGCTGATGCAGGTGGGTATCTTCAAGATCCGGCCCTTCCTGGTCCAGAACATCGTGCTTGGTATCTCGAGCCTGGTCTTCATACCGGTTTTCTTCTTCGGCAGTGAGTACGCCCAGGTCTCACTCGGCAAGTCATCGTCGCAGGCCGGAATCATCTTGCTGTACTTCTTCATCGGGTTCGTCATCACCGCGCAGCTAGGCGGACGGATGCTTGACCAGGCCGGCGCTAAGCGCCCGGTGGTGCTTGGCTGCGCGCTCGCCGCCGTCGGATTCTGGCTCTGGGCGGGCAACGTCACGAGCCTGCGCTTCAGCAGCCAGCAGTGGTATATCGTCCTGGCCGGTGCAGGCGTGGGATTCATGCTTGGCCCGTCGAGCACCGACGCGGTCAACCGGGCTAGCCGGCTCTCCTACGGTGAGGCGACGGGCATTACCCAGACGGTCAGGAACTACGCGGCCAGCCTGGGTATAGCGATTCTTGGCACGATCCTGGTCACCGTGCTGCGCGACTACCTGTTCACCTCGCTAGTCGCGCTGGGGCAGCCAGCCGGCCGGGCGCATGCCCAGGCCGCAAAGCTGTCGCAAGTGACGGGCAGAGGCGCCAGCGGCAGCGTCGGCTCGATACCGCACTTCTTCAGGTTCGGCTTCGCGCACGCGACCGAATCGGTGCTCTACATCATGGCCGCTGTCATGGCGGCGGCGGCGATCGTCGCGTTCATCGGCTTGCGCCCCGGGGTCCAGAAGGAAGTGCCGGAAGAACCAGCAGGGCACGCCCCTGCGGGCGTAACCAGGTCAGGCGACGGCCCCGCTGAGGGCTTGCCGGAACGCGAGCCGCCTGCACCCCGGCAGCGTCATCAGGCCTTACTCCGGCAGGAAGTCGCCGATCGCGCTTAGCCACTGATCAGGGTTATCGAAATGAGCCATATGGGCGGCATCTGGTACCTCGGCCAGCGTGCTGCCGGGCACGGCCGCATGAAGTCGCCTGGCCACTCCGACAGGAAAGCCCATGTCGTGAACTCCGTGGAGGATCAGTACCGGGCGGCCCCATTCCCGCAGCACCCGGGCGGGCTCGGCGGGAGCGCCTGGTCTCAAGGCACCTGTCGTATAGGGCTCGTTCCAGTCATCGGAAAACAGCACCTGGCGCAGTACCGCTTCCCATTCATCTCGCCGGTCGAGCCGCCAGATGTCATACGGCACGCTGTCGAACGCCATGGCGCGCGCCAGAGCGCCGTCCTGCGCGTCCGGATCGGCGGCAAGCGGATGCCCGAAGTCGATTCCGGCAACCAGCGGCGTCCTTGCCGCATAGTCGGCCGATGCCCGCAATTCCTCAGCGAAATCCCGGTACGCCGTCGTCGACGCTAGTATCAGCCGATCGACCAGGCCGGGATACTGGTCGACTACGCGCATCGCGACCATCCCGCCATAGGAAAACCCGAGCACATCTCCCGACCCCCCGCCCAGCAAATCGAGCAGTGCCGCGATGTCATCGGCGATCAGATCAGGTTGCAGCATCTCGGCATTGATCAACTGTGCCGTGGTCGACCGCGCCGGGCGAACCCGGGAACTGCGCCCGCAGCCCCGAAGGTCGAACAACACCACGTGCCGGCGCTCGGCAAGCTGGCTCACCTGAGGCAGCAGGTAAGTATGGTCCCAGCCAGGTCCGCCGTGCACGACAACCAGCACGGGCAGGCCCGGCTCGCCAAAATGCCGTAGGTACAACTCGACGCCGTTGACGCTGACGAGTTCACCGACCACCCGTCAGAGGGTACGCGAGATGCCGCGGTTTCCTATCGGCTGCGGCGCACCCGCGATCCGCGCGCGGGTTTTGAGGCCGGGTAAATCGTCTGATAACAATGGTCAGATGACTGGCAGCCAGGAAGTCGATCATGAGCACAGTGGTCTGTGGGATCCGGCCGCATCGGGTGTGATGCGCCTGCCGTCCGGCCGATTCGTGCGCGGCCGGGGTCTTCGCCGCCCGCTGCCTGATGGCCCTTACCCGGACTTCGCCGTGTACCTGCTTGACAAGCAGCCGCCACCTGTCCAGTGGCAAGCGCGCTGGCTGCGGTGGCCGGACTTCAGCTTGCCAGCCGACCCTGCGCAACTGCGGCTCGTACTAGCCGATGCCCTGCAGCGGAGCGCGACCCAGCGAGTCGAATTCGCCTGTGCGGGCGGGCATGGCCGGACCGGGACGGCCCTTGCGTGCCTGGCGATCCTTGATGGTGTGCCGAGCGCCGAGGCGGTGAGTTTCGTGCGCGAGCACTACGATCCGCATGCCGTCGAGACAGCCGGGCAGCGCGTGTTCATCAGCCAGTGGAGTCAGCAGGCCGGCTGACGATGGGTCGTGACGCGTTCGCCGACCGGAAGTCGCGCGGGCGCTGTTTCGCGAGGCCGAGCGCTTGGTGTGAGGATCTTCGTCGCCTGTGCCCGATGGTCAGGTGGTAGGCCGGGTGAGCACGATCCAGTCGCCTGGCGACTCGATCGCAAGCTCCCGCCAGCCCGTCTTCGCATAGAACACCAGCGCGCCGGCATTGCCCGGCCTGACCATCAGGTGGCATGACCGCGCTCCTGCCGCCGCGACCGATGCCAGGAAGATGCCGATCATGGCCCGCCCGTGGCCGCCGCGCTGGTACTCAGGCAGCAGGTCGATATGCAAGTGCGCCGGGTGCGGCGCCAGTTCAGGGTGCAGCAACCGCTCCGGGCTGAACATGTCAAGCAGCTTCTGCTGCTCCCGCGTCACCGGCGCCTCACCCGGCAGGTCGTAGCGCAGCCGCATCCGGGGCAGCCACTCGCGCTTGCAGGCGGCGACGAAGGCGGGAGTACTGGCGGTGCCGATCACGTACCCCACGGCGCGCTCGCCGTTGTCGAGCACATAGGCGTGCTCGGGTTCCAGTTCGACATAGGGGCCGGCGTAGATGTCAGGGATCAGCTCGTCGGTGCTGAACAGGCCGCGCGCATCCCGACCCGCCGCGCCGGTGCGGACGCAGATGTCGTAGACATCGTCGCGGTCGCGGGCCTGGTAGGGACGAATCATTGCGTTCGGGATACTGTTACTGTAACCGGACCATGAGGATCGGGCTCGCAGGTACCGGTTACTGGGCTCGCATTGCCCATGCCCCTGCTCTGACATCAACCGAGAACGTCGAACTAGCCGGGATCTGGGGCCGCAACCAAGCGGCCGCCGGAGCGCTCGCCGGCCGCCACGGCGTGCCTGCCTTCACCGACTTCGACGAGCTCGCCGGGCAGGTCGACGCGATCGCGTTCGCCGTGCCACCCGGCGTGCAGAGCACGCTCGCCCTGCGCGCGGCCGCCGCTGGCAAGCACCTGCTGCTTGAAAAGCCGATCGCCCTGTCCGCCGCCGAGGCGGACGAGCTGGCCGAAGCCGTGCGGGACGCCGGGGTGGCGTCCGTCGTCTTCTTTACCGCGCAGTTCCAGGCCAACGTGCGGGCCTGGCTTGCTGACGTGACCGCCAGGTCGGACTGGTCCGGCGGGTCAGCGGTCTGGCTGGGCTCGGCGCTGCGGGAGGCCAGCCCTTTCAACACGCCGTGGCGGCGCGAGAAGGGCGGCCTGTGGGATCTCGGCCCGCACGTCGTCGCCCTGCTCTGGTCAGCGCTCGGCCCGGTGACCTCGGTCCGGGCGAACGGCGCCGAAGGCGGCGCGGCTGATGTGACCCACCTGGTGCTGCATCACAAGGGCGGTGCCTCCAGTGCAGTCTCGGTCACCATGAGTGTCCCCGAGAGCGCCGAGTTCTTCGAGCTGTTCGTGTGGGGCCCGGGCGGCCGGGCGGCGGCGCCCAGGGAAACCGGCGACCCGGTGACGCCGCTGCGGACGGCGCTGACCGAACTGGCCGCCTGCGCCGGGAAAGGCGGGGCCGCTCACCCCTGCGACGTATCGTTCGGCCGCGAGGTGGTTCGGGTGCTCGCCGAAGCGCAACGTCAGCTAGACGCCCCTGGCGGGCTGCCGGTCCTCGCGCGCTCTCCTGGCGGCCCGCGATGAGCGAGGCTACCGCCAGCGCCTCGAACGCCACGATGGCCAGGAGAGCCCGCCCCCGGAAAGCCCGGGCGTTACTTGATGTGCAGCAGCTTCTTAGCCCTGGCCCAGGTCATGATCACGTCCGTTGGCGTCCGTCCGCACACGCCAGCGAACAACTCGGTCTCGCTGTCGCCGAACTCCTTGCCCTTAGTCACGTGACCCGCGCCCATGACGAGTTCGTTCCGCTGGCCGCCGCAGCGGCTCTTGCTGTTGAATTTGCCCAGGATGTTGTCCCTGTGGCCCCAGCATCCCTGCCGGTGGGCCTTGGTGCAGTCCAGGTTGCCGCTGCCGAGGCCATCGTCGTACATCCACGCGTAGTCCGAGCCGAGCGCGTTGTCCCAGCCGCCGGCCCAGTTGCCGCCGAGCCCGACGAACCGGCCGCCGCCTGGCAGCGGGTCAGGCACCTTGTTGAGCGGCGGGTCCATGTCGGTGTTCGCTCCCTCCTGGGCTACCTTGTCCAGGGACTTGGTGAGCGCGACAGCCGGCGCCAGCCCGCGCGAGACGCGCTCCAGGTTGACGGTGACGAACAGTTGCTCGACCGGCTTCAGCTTCTCGTAGGCCTTGAGCGAGAAACCCATGCCAGCCATTTTCTCCAGCACCTTGCGCGCGTGCGCGATGGCCTTCAGCGCGCCGGTGTTGCAGCCCGGCCCGTCCTTGACGCGCTCACAGTCGTTCGATGACAGGAAGAATGGACTCGGCCGCAAGCTCTTCGACGGGTTCTTCGGGGGCACGATGCCTTTGTGGGCGGGCGCCGCACCTTGCACCTTCGCGATGGTCGCGCTCGCGATGGCCGTACCGGGAATGATCAGTGCTCCGCAGGTGACAGCGACCGATCCCAGACGTACAGCCAGTCGAAGTGCCGGCATGCCGCTCCTCCTTCGTGGTCCGACGTGGCTTGTGGCAACAGCAGCCTACGGCAAAACCGCCTTAGAGAAGACAATTAGGTGGATTCGGATGAGGTACCGAGGCTGGCTGCCGTCGGCTCGCCTGACCGGCTGCAGTGCGGTCAGCGAGTGCCATGGACTGGCTACCTCAGGCCGATTTCCTCGTGTTTTTTTCAGTCATATTGTTGCCTTTATATCTTGGAAATAATCCCCTCGGCTGACTCTGGCTGCTAGCCGGACCCCCGCAGCGCGCTCGGCCGTCCTGGACGGGAGTGACGGCAATTGGCCCAGTCAGACGCGGTGCTCGGTGCCTTCATCAAGGACGGCCGGATCACGACGATGCCGGCCAAGCGGCTGAAACGGCTCGCGCTGCTCGACCACGTGGCCGGTTACTTCGAAGTCGGCGTGCACTACAGCGAGCTTGAGGTGAACGCCGTCCTGCGCGGCCTGTTCGACGACTACGTGGCGCTGCGCCGGTACCTGGTCGACGAGGGCTTCCTTGACCGCTCGGACGGAGAGTACTGGCGCAGCGGTGGCACAGTCGACCTGAGCTAGCGCGAGCCCGGTGCGCCTCAGTCGAGGTCCCGCAGAAGCCGGTAGTAACGCATGCGGTCGGGATCGGCAGCCACGCCATAGGCGTCGAGCAGCAACTGCTCCCAGCCTGGACCATAATTCCACTCAGTGCTCCAGGACGCGATAGCCAGATCGGCCCAGCGATCACCCAGGCCCAGCGCCCCCAGGTCCACATGCCCAGACCAGCGGCCGTCATCGGCCAGCAGAGTGTTCGGCGCGCAGGCGTCACCGTGACAGACGACGATCTGGTCATCGGGCGGGATGTCGCACACGAGCCGGAGCGCCTCATCGGGGCTGAGGCGGGCGTGCTCCGGCTGCCAGTCATCCGGTGACCGCATGCGGCCCGCGTTGGCGGCCGCCACGACCCGGTCGACCCGAAGCCTGGCCGTCCACGAGAACGGGCAGGCGCTGACGGGCATGGAGTCGTGCATGGCGCGCAACCCTTCGCCGATCGCGACCACTGCCGTGCGAGGGTCAGCCTTCCACCGTCGTCCAGGTTCACGCTGCTCGTGACCGGCGCCCACTTGACGAAGTACCGGTCGGCGTTCGCCGACCCGATCTCATAGGTCAGCGCGTCCTCGTTATGCCAGGCCAGACGGCACGGCCGGTCAGCGGCGATCGCGACGACCGAAGCCGGCGTGACCGGCACGGTGTCCCGGTCAGCCTGCACCATGCCCGTGCTCCTCACGCGGTACAGCGTAGGTGCGGTGTGTAGCCGGCCTGACGTGATTTTTCGCCGCGACGGCCGGACCCCTGAGAGGGTGCGGCGAAGGCGACTGATTGGATTTCGCGGGTTGCGGCGGCGGCGGGGTGAAACGCTCTTAGAGCAGGTCTTCTACCTCGAACACCACGCTGCTGCTGCCGCCAGTGGCGAACTTGGGCACATCGTCTGCCGCCGCCTTGCCTTCGGGTGAAGCGAAGGCAGCTTGCAAGGCGGCCATGTCGTCCCAGTCGAGCTCGGCGATCAGGTAGTAGGAATCGCCGCGGACACCGGCTGGGTTGCGGCTCATCGTGTATCGCCGCAGCCCAGGCAGCTTGCTGGCGAGCGGGATGTGGATTTCGCGGTAGTAGCGGTCGAACTCGGCCTCGTCGACGGGCTTGTTGTACAGCACCATGAACCTCACCATGCGCTTGATGGTATCTGTGAAGCTCGCGGCCTTTCGGTTGAGGTGGTAGGAGAGAAGATGGAACGTCCGAAGATGAGGATCACCGGCGTCGTCCTTAACGCCCCCGATGCCCGCAAGCTGGCGGACTTCTACCGGCGCCTGCTTGGCTGGCAGACCGGCGCCAATCAACCCGACTGGGTCACGCTGAGGGCGCCGGGCGGCGGGACCGGCTTGTCCTTCCAGACTGAGCCCGAGCACGTACCGCCGGTCTGGCCGGCCGGTCCGGGCGATCAGCAGATGATGGTGCACCTGGACATCGAGGTTGACGACCTCGATGAAGCCGGCGCCTACGTGCGCGACGCCGGAGCGGTGCTGGCGGAGTTCCAGCCGCAGGAATACGTCCGCGTCTACCTAGATCCAGCTGGTCACCCATTCTGCTTGTGGGTCGTCCCGCCGGAGTTCCGCGACTAGCTCCAGCGCACCTTGACCCGGTCGGCGAAGAGGGCGAAGACGCCGCGATCGCCCTCGACCGCCAGGTTGCCGGCTGGCTGTCTATTCCACAGAGCCAGGTAGAGATCGCTCGCCGTCCCGGTAACGCGGCAGTCGGCCGGCTGAGCGGCGGCAGGGCGAGCGGCGGCAGGGCGAGCGGCGTCCGTGCCGGCCGCGGTCACGACGCGATCGGGCTCGACACTCACCAGCCAGGCGCCTGGATGATCGGTGCAGCTCACTCGCAGTGTCACCGCCGGCTCGGCGCGCAGCTTGCCGCCTGGCCTGGTGATGAAGCAGGTGAGCAGCTCATCGACGCCGTCGGCGGCGAAGTCAGCCGGGATAGCCGCGGGCTGCCAGCCCGCGGCGAGCTCGGCGTCGACCCGGTGGATCGTGGTCTCGTGTGCCTGCCGTCTTGCCCACATGGCCAGCGGCGAGGGCGCTGGCAGGAAAGTCCGGCATTGCAGGCCGGGATCGGCATCGCTCAGCGCCCGCACCAGGGCGGCATGGCCGTCGGCAAACCAGCTGACCAGCTCGGAGTCGTCCGGCCAGGTGCCGACGACCTCATCCAGGTCGACGTCCCAGGGCTCGGTGCGCGGACCGGTGATGTATCCGGTGGCCCACCGGTGAACGCCGCCCTGGTGCCTGACCAGGTCACGGACCATCCACTCCGGACAGCTAGGAACCTTCGAATCCGGCCCGGCAGCCGCGGCGGCCTCTGCCAGTCGCTGACCAGCGCTTCGGAGACCGTCCAGATGCTCATCGACTCTCATGGGCCGCCATTCTGCCCGGAGGTACCGACACCGACCCCGGGCCGGGGGCCCCGCGAGTCTCTCCTGCCCGTGTGGTTGTCTTGGCCGAATGCAGCATAAGTCACTTTCCGATCGGCTACGCGACGGTCAGACGCTGTACGGCGGCTGGTCGGTGACCTCAGATCCGCTGGCCGCCAGCGCGATGGCCGCGACCGGCCTGGACTACGTCGTCATCGACCTTCAGCATGGCAGCGCGACCGAGCACGACCTGCCGGCGCTCACCAACGCGATCAGCCGCGCCGGAGCCACACCCGCGGCGCGGGTCAGGCACGCGCATCCAGCCGATATCGGCCGGGCGCTCGACCTGGGCTGCGCCGGAGTTATCGTGCCGAACGTCGATTCAGCCGCGCAAGCTCGCGCGGTGGCCGGCGCCTGCCGCTTTCCGCCGGCTGGATACAGGTCTGGCGGTGGTGTGCTGGCCAGCCAGGACGAACCATTCTGCCTGATCATGGTGGAATCAGTTAACGCCATGGCCGAGCTCAGGGCTACGTTGTCGCTCGATGGCGTTGATGGCATTTACGTCGGACCGCGAGATCTTTCTTATTCGCTCGGCTGTGAATTGAGTCCGCACGATCCCGTGCTGCGGCCGGCGCTTGAGCGGATCTGGGCCGAATGCGGGGCGGCTGGCAAGCCGGCCGGGGTGCACGCACTCGACGGAGCGACCGCCGCGCTTTACCGGCAGGCGGGCTGCAGGCTCATCAATGTCGCTTCCGACCTCGCCGCCATCGCGAAGAGCGTGGCTGGTGACCTTGCCACGGCACGCCACGTCGAGTAAACGTGTTCACCGAGGACACCTGTACACCGCGAATGACAATGGCATGCTCGCACGGCGATTGCCGAGAAGGCGCCGCCGCCACGATTGATGCGCTGACCAGCCTGAATTTGCTTATGGCGGTTAGGCTATGGCGATGACCCGGCGTGGAGTCGCGCGGGATCGCCTGGAGCCGCACCGGATTGCCCTGGGATCGGCCGGGCTTGAAGCGGAGGGACCTGACCATGAGTTTCATGGACAAACTGAAGGCGGCGGGGGATTCGCTCGCGCAGCAGGCCAACGCCGGCATGGCCAAGCTGGACAACCTGCCGTTGCAGCGTAAGTCGGACGCGATGCTGCGCAGCCTCGGCCTCGCCGTGCTGGCGCACCGCACCAACCGGGGTCACTCCGGGACTACCACGGAGATCGACCAGTTGATCAACGAGATTGTCCAGCACGAGGCGCAGAACCGGATCGACCTCGTGCAGCAGGCCGCGCAGGCTGCCGCTCAGGCCGCACAGTTCGCGCAGGGCCGGGCCCAGTTCGGTCAGGGCCAGCCGCAGTTCGGTCAGGGCCAGGCACAGGGTCAGTTTGGTCAGCCGCAGTTCGGTCAGGGTCAGCCGGCTCAGGCCCAAGCTGGCCTGGGTCAGCCGCAGTTCGGCCAGGAGCAGCCTGCTCAAGCTCAGGCTGGCTTCGGTCCTGGGCCGCAGTTCAACCCGCCGCCGCAGTTCAATCCGCCGCCGCAGTTCAATCCGCCGCCGGACTCGCCGGCCGCCGGTTTCCCCGGCGCGACCACCGGCCAGGGAACGGCTGCCGAGTCCGGGTCAGGCGATCAGCCCGGCTAAACCCCGGCGCTTACAGAGCGCGCGTGTCAGGTCCATCTTCGGGTCACGCTGGCGTGCGCCGCGAGTTGCTGCCGGCCCGCTCAGGCGGGGTCGGGATCGCGGGGGAGCCCGAGAATTCGCTCAGCGATGATGTTGAGCTGAATGTCCGTAGTCCCGCCGCCAATCGTTACCGCTCGCGTCTGCAGGGTCTGCCTGGCCCATTTCGCGCCGTCTGGTTCCTGACCGGTGCGAAGGCCGCCCCGCGACGATCCGAGAGCCCCGCTCTCGCCCGACATCGCCAGGCACAGCTCTGCGATCTGCTGGGCATTCCGCATGTTGAGCAGCTTGCGCACGCTGCCGGTCGCTCCCGGCTCGGTGCCAGACAACTGCTTGAGCGTGACACGCAAGCCGAGCAACTCGATCGCCCGGCCATCGCACACCAGCCTGCCAACATCACCGAGCGGCGGGTCAGTGGCCGCGCTCGCCGTCTCGATCAGCTCCGACACCCCAGAGCCGAACGTCCAGGAGCCGGAGAGCGAGACCCGCTCGTTCGCCAGCGTGGTCCTCGCGATCCGCCAGCCGCCGTTGACCTCGCCGACAAGGCAGTCGTCAGGCACGAACACGTTGTCAAGAAACACCTGGTTGAAAGATGCGTCCCCGGTAATCTCCCGCAGCGGCCGCACCTCGATCCCGGCCGAACGCATGTCCACCAGGAAGTAGCTGATCCCGGCGTGCTTAGGTGCGGTCGGATCGGTCCTGGCGATGCAGATACCCCATGCGGCCTGCACCGCCAGCGACGTCCAGATCTTCTGTCCCGTGATCCGCCAGCCGCCAGCTGCCCGCTCGGCCCTGGTGGTCAGGCCAGCGAGGTCAGAGCCCGCGCCAGGTTCGCTGAACAACTGGCACCAGAGGTAGTCCATGCGCAAGGTCTCGGGCAAGAAGCGCTCCTGCTGCTGTGGCGTCCCGTACTGAATGAGCGCCGGCACGACCCAGGCGCCGATGGCCAGGTTGTGCGGCCTGATCCCGGCCGCCCGCAGTTCGGCGGCGATGACGAGTTGCTCGAGTGGCTTCGCGTCGCGGCCCCACGGCCCGGGCAGGTGCGGCACCACCCAGCCCCCGGCGGCCAGGGCATGGGTACGCTCGGCGCCAGTGAGCTTGCCGATCTCGGCTAGCTCCGCCCTGACCTGAGCGCGGAACTCGGCGTCCCCGTCGGGAAGCTCGACGCTCGCCCGCCTCAGCTCGCCGGCCATCGCGCGCCTGGCCACCTGCTCGCGCCAGCTGGCCGAGGTGCCAAGCAGGGCGCGCACCGACAGCGCCCTGCGGTAGTACAGGTGGGCATCGTGTTCCCAGGTATAGCCGATGCCGCCGAGTGTCTGGATGCAGTCGCTGGCGGTATCAACGGCCGCGTCCACCGCGACGACCGCCGCCACGCTCGCAGCGAGGTCGCGCTCGCGGCCGGCCGGTGTCCTGGCGGCGTCCCATACCGCGGCCGCCGCCTGCTCGGCCAGGGTCAGCATCCGCGCGCACCGGTGCTTCACCGCCTGGAACTGCCCGATCGGCCTGCCGAACTGGTGCCTCAGCTTGGCGTAGTCGGCCGCGGTCCGTACCGCCCAGTCGGCGATGCCGCAGGCTTCGGCACCCAAGATGATCGCCGCGAGGCTCCGGACGTCGGCTTGGCCGAGATTTCGCAGCACGCGGTCGGCCTGAACGTCGACGTGATCGGCTGTCAGCCGGGCGAGCGGCCTGGTCAGGTCGACTCCCTCAAGCTTGGTGACCTCTAGATCAGCCGTATCGAGTACTACCCAGCTCTGCGTCCCGGCCAGGTCGACTGGGGCTATCACGACCTGCGCCATGGCGCCGGCCAGCACGGGACCCGTTTCACCGCTGACCACGAGCGCGCCGTCATCGCCTGTCAGGGAGCGATGGCCGGTGAGCCCGCATGACAGGGCTACCGCCCCGATCAGGGAACCGTCGGCCAGCTTCGGCACCAGCGCCGCGGCCGGGCCCGCGTTGGCGGCGAGCACTGCGCAGGCCAGTGCCGTGGGCACGAAGGCGCCTGGCAGCAAGGCCCGGCCGAGCTCTTCGGCCACGACGGCCAGCTCAGGCAGGCCGAAACCCTGCCCGCCGTCCGACTCGGGCAGGTGCAAGCCGAACAATCCCTGGCTGGCGAGGCCCGGAACCAGATCCGAGCCGTAGGCCGCGGCTCCCGCATCAGAGCTGTCCGCCGCGGCACGTATGACACCGGGAGGGCAATGCCGGCCGGACCATCCCCGCACGGCAGCCGCGAGTTCCAGATGCTCGGAGGTCAGTGCAAGCGTCATCGGTTCACCTCGTAGCGGGGGTTAAGTCGTGCCGATGCCGACACTGTAGATCGAGAATGAGCACCACGGAACGGTCAGAACGCCAGAATGGGATTATGAGTGAGCAAGATCCGCCGCCTCCCGGCCTGTCAGGGTCAGGCGCCGACGACGGGGGCACGGATAACGGGGTCGGGCACGCCGAATTCGCTGAACGAGCCGAACACGCTGATCATGCGGAGTTCGCGCAGTTCGCTGAAATAGCAGAAGTCGCCGATCGGGCTGAGTACGCCGAATACGCCGAGCACGCCCAGCATGTCAACCACCCGGCCATCCCTGGCATCCCAGGCGCTGGCGCCGCGGAGCAGACCGCTGAGCAGGCCGCTGAGCAGGCCGCTGAGCAGGAGGCCCATCACCGTCTGCATCACCTGCTGAGCCAAAAGCCCGCCGACGGGCATCCCGATATGGCCTGGCGTACCGAGATGCTGCATTTGCTGCACGCGGCCAACCGGCTGCAAATGGCGGGCATGTCGAAAATGCACCGGCAAGACCGCCCTGAGCCACGCTGGCCGGTCTCGGCTGCCGTCATTTTCGCGATCGTGCTGCAGAGCCTGCTGCCCAAGCAGCTCGCCCTGCGCCCGACCTGGCTGCATTACGTGCTTTTCGGCCTGGAGGGAGCGTTGCTGATCGCGCTCTTCGCGGCCAACCCGCTCAGGATCGAGCGGATGTCACGGCCGATCAGGACGGCGAGCATCGCGCTGATCTTCCTGATCACGGCCTCGAACACGGTGTCCGCTCTCTCCCTCGTGCACGAGATCGTCACGAACCGCCTGCCGGCCGGCGTGGCGCCGCAGCATGCGGCGATGGACCTTTTCCTGTCGGGCGCGGCGATCTGGGGCACGAACGTGGTCGCCTTCGCGCTCTGGTACTGGGAGTTCGACCGAGGCGGGCCCGTGGCCAGGCTGCAGGGCACATCGCCCTACGTCGACTTGCTGTTTACCCAGATGAGCGAGCCCCAGCTGACTCGCCCTGGATGGGGGCCGCAGTTCGTCGACTATCTGTATTTTTCCTTCACCAACGCGACCGCTTTCAGCCCCACCGACGTGCTGCCCTTCGCCCGCTGGGCGAAGCTAACGATGCTCGTCCAGTCGGCGGTCTCGCTAGTGCTCGGCATCCTGGTGATCGCCCGCGCCGTCAACATCCTGCCGCTCCGCTAGCTCCGGGCCGGGGCGCGCCGCGACTGACGCTCAGCCTGAGGTGGCCTGAGTCGTCTTCGGGGTAATCGGGGCAGGATGCGGGCTTTACCTGGCCCGTGACTCTTCCGCGAGGTTACCAGTGGGTAGTAAACTAATGTTACTGCTCAGTAACTAACACTCGTCTTGACCGCGGAGGTCGCGAAGTACAAGTCCGCAGTGCCTGGCTTGCGTCAGAGCAGAGATGGCGCAATGCGGGGCGGGCACTCTGGCGAGAGGACGGGATGGCCACATGACTCACTTCAAGAGCAACCTGCGTGACATCGAGTTCAACCTCTTCGAAGTGTTCGGCCGGCAGCAACTGCTCGGTATACCGCCGCACGACGAGCTAGATGCCGAGACGGCCAGGGGGATTCTCGGCGAGGTGAATCGGCTGGCGACCGGGCCGGTGGCGGAGTCGTTCGCCGACGGCGACCGGCACCCGCCGGTCTATGACCCGGCGACGCGCTCGGTGCGGATGCCCGAGTCCTTCGCGAAGTCGTTCCGTGCCTTCATGGATGCCGAGTGGTTCAGGCTCGAGCTGCCCCCTGAACTCGGCGGGAGCCTCGTGCCCCGGTCGCTGTGGTGGGGCGTGGCCGAGCTGATCCTGGGTGCGAACCCGGCGGTCTGGATGTACGCGAGCGGTGCCGCCTTCGCCAAGGCGCTGTGGATGATCGGCACTCCCGAGCAGCGTGAGTTCGGCAGGCAGGCGATCGAGCGCAAGTGGACGGCCACGATGGTGCTGACCGAGCCTGACGCCGGATCCGACGTCGGCGCGGGCCGGACGAAGGCCATCGAGCAGCCCGATGGCACCTGGCACATCGAGGGAGTCAAGCGGTTCATCACCGGCGGCGAGCACGACATGTCGGAGAACATCTTCCACTTCGTGCTGGCCAGGCCGGAGGGCGCGGGCCCGGGGACCAAGGGGCTCTCGATGTTCCTCGTGCCGAAGTACCTAGCGGGCCCGGACGGCCAGCTTGGCGAGCGCAATGGCGTGTACGCGACGAACGTCGAGCACAAGATGGGCCTGAAGGTGTCGACGACGTGCGAGCTGACCTTCGGCGGCGAGCATCCGGCTGTTGGCACCCTGATCGGCGGAGTGCACGACGGCATCAGGCAGATGTTCATGATCATCGAGTACGCGCGGATGATGGTCGGCACCAAGGCGATCGCGACGTTGTCGACCGGCTACCTCAACGCCCTGGCTTACGCGAAGGAGCGGGTGCAGGGCAGTGAGTTGGCGCAGATGACGGACAAGACGGCGCCCCGGGTCACGATTGCCCACCATCCCGATGTGCGGCGCATCCTGATGCTTCAGAAAGCCTACGCGGAGGGCATGCGCGCGCTAGTCCTGTTCACCGCGACGTTCCAGGACGCCGAGCAGCTGGCCCAGGCGAACGGCGGTCATGACGACTATGCGATCGCCATGAATGACCTGCTGCTGCCGGTGGTCAAGGGCGCCGGGTCCGAGCGGGCGTACGAGATGCTGACCCAGGCGCTGCAGACCTTCGGCGGGTCAGGCTATCTCCAGGATTACCCGCTCGAGCAGTACATCAGGGATGCCAAGATCGACAGCCTGTACGAGGGAACGACCGCCATCCAGGGCCTGGACCTGTACTTCCGCAAGATCGTGCGAAACCAGGGCCAGGCCCTGGCCGACCTGTTCCGCCAGATCAGGGCAACCGCGACCGCCGAGGAGGGCAACGGCAGGCTCAAGACAGAGCGGATGGCGCTCGCCCGCGCGGCCGACAATGTCGAGGCGATCGTCAACTGCATGCACGGATACCTGGCGGGGAGCCTGGACGAGCCTGGCGAGATCAACAAGGTCGGGCTCAACACCACCAGGTTGCTGCTGGCGCTCGGCGATCTCATCATTGGCTGGCTGCTCGTCAGGCAGGCTGAGGTGGCCATGCTCGCGCTCGACAGCGGCACCGCGCACGGCGGCACCGCACACGGCGGCACCGGGCAGCACGATGACACGGCCTTCTACACAGGGAAGGTCGCGGCGGCGAGGTTCTTCGCCGCGAACGTGCTGCCCAAGCTTGCCGCCGAGCGCGAGATCGCCGAGGCCACCTCGAACGACCTGATGGATCTGCCGGAAGCCGCCTTCTGACCGGTCCGGCGCGCGGCACGTCGGGCAGCTGGCCGGCTGGCCTGGCTCAATCGACCTCGATCTGAACCGAGGTTCGCTTGGCCACGATCGGGCGGATCGTCTCGGTGACGACCTTCTGGTGAGCGGGATGGTCCCGGTACACCAGGTACCCGGCCACGTCCCCGAAGTCAGCGGTGACGGCGAAGTCGCCATTGCCGGCGTCGATGCCCTGGTCAGCGCCGAACTTGTAGTCGCGCAGCCCGGGAATGAGTCCCGGGAGCACGGCCAGCTCGGCGCTGACTCGCTGCTTCTGCTCGTCGGTCGCCTCCGGCCGCCAGGTGAATACCACGACATGCCTGATCATGGACGCTCCGATCGTGGCGTGCGCTCAGCCGCCATGGACTACGACCAGGCCAGCATGCGCAACGGGTCGGTGAGCATGGCGCCTACGTCCCGCAGCAAGGCCGAGCCCAGCTCGCCGTCGATGATCCTGTGGTCGAACGACAGTGACAAAGTGCACACTTTGCGCACGGCCAGTTGCCCCTCGTATACCCAGGGCGCGTCCTTGACCTGGCCGAATGCCAGGATCGCGGCCTCGCCCGGGGAAATGATGGGAGTGCCGCCATCGACCCCGAAGACACCCACGTTGGTGATGGTGATCGTGCCGCCGCTCAGGTCGGCCGGCGACGACTTGCCCGCTCGTGCCTTGTCGGTCAGGCTGGCGATTCCCGCGGCAAGCCGCGGCAGCGACATGGCGTGCGCGTCCTTGACCGTGGGCACCACCAGGCCGCGCTCGGTGGCCGCCGCGATCCCCAGGTTGACGTAGTGGTGGACCACGATCTCCTGCGCGGACTCATCCCACGACGAGTTCACCAGGGGATGCCGGCCGACCGCGATGAGCAGGGCCTTGGCCACCAGCAACAGAGGTGACACCCGGACCCCATCGAAATCTGGCACCTGCCGCAGCCGCGCGGTTGCCTCCATCGCGGCCGTCATGTCGATCTGCAGGAACTCGGTGACGTGCGGCGCGGTGAAGGCGCTCGCCGTCATGGCCGCAGCCATGTGCCTGCGCACGCCGCGGATCGGGATGCGCTCATCCCGCACCCCGGCCGCTGGCGCTGGCGCCGCCATGGCCACATCGGGACCGGCCGCGGCCAGGTGGACATCGTCCCTGGTGATGGTCCCGTCCTTGCCCGTGCCGACCAGCGAGGCCAGGTCGACGCCAAGATCCTTGGCCAGCTTGCGGACAGGCGGCTTGGCGAGTATTCCCGCCGGGGCCGCCGTCGGGGCTGGGCCGGTCCGTTCCGGCGCAATCCGCGCCGGGGCGGAGGGCGCGGGCGCGACAGGCTGGCCTGCCGTCGCCTGAGCGGCCTGAGGGGATTGCTTCCTCGCTCGTCTTGCGGTGGTTCCGAGCTTGACCCCGTAGCCGACCAGCACGGCCTGCCGCTCGGCCTTGGGCGCCGGGCTGCCGACGATGCCGGGCTCTACCGCGCCCTCGCGAGGTGCCCCGGCGATCGGCTCAGGGGTTGCCGGAGCCGCGGGCGCCCCGCCGTTACCGCCCACGTCGACGGAGATGATCGGGGTACCGACATCCGCCGTCGCGCCCTCGGGGACCAGCAGGTTGCTGACCACTCCCGCGTACGGGCTTGGCAGTTCGACCACGGCCTTGGCGGTCTCGATCTCGACGATGATCTGGTTGATGCTGATCTGGTCGCCCGGCTTGACGTGCCACCTGACGATGTCCGCCTCGGTCAGGCCCTCGCCGACGTCGGGGAGCCTGAAGTTCTTCAGCTCTGACATTAGGCCCTCTCAGTAGGCGAACGATCGGTCGACGGCGTCAAGGATCCGGTCCAGATCGGGCAGGTAGTGCTCCTCGAGCCTGGACGGCGGGTAAGGCGTGGTGTAGCCGCCGACCCTGAGCACGGGCGCCTCGAGCGAGTAGAAGCACTCCTGGGTGACCCTGGCCGCGATCTCGGCCCCGAGTCCGCCCGTGACCGGTGCTTCGTGCACGACGACGCAGCGTCCGGTCTTGCGCACCGACGCGAAGATAGCTGGCAAGTCAAGCGGCGATAGCGACCTCAGGTCGATGACCTCGATGGAGCGTCCCTCAGCCGAAGCAGCCGTCGCGACCCCGGCACAGGTCCTGACCATCGGCCCGTAGCACAGCAAGGTCAGGTCACTGCCGCTGACCAGCGTTCTCGCCTCGGTGAGCGCAGGAGCGGCGGCGACACCGCCGGCCAGGTCGACCTCGCTCTTGTCCCAGTACCTGCGCTTGGGCTCGAAGAAGATGACCGGGTCATCGGAGCTGATCGCCTGCTGGATCATCGCGTAGGCGTCGGCCGGGTCGCCGCAGGATACGATGCGCAGTCCTGAGACGTGGGCGAAGAGCGCCTCGGGCGACTCGCTGTGATGCTCGACCGCGCCAATTCCGCCGCCGAACGGAATGCGCACGGTCACCGGCAGCCTGATGTTGCCGCGTGACCTGAACGCCATCTTGGCCAGCTGAGACACGATCTGGTCGAAGGCGGGGAAGACGAACCCGTCGAACTGGATCTCGCACACTGGCCGGTAGCCGCGCAGCGCGAGCCCGATCGCCGTGCCGATGATGCCGGACTCCGCGAGCGGCGTGTCGATCACGCGATCCTCGCCGAAGTCCTTCTGCAATCCGTCGGTGACCCGGAACACCCCGCCGAGCTTGCCGACGTCCTCGCCCATGATGATTACTTTGGGGTCGTTCTCCATGGCCTTGCGCAGGCCCTCATTCAGCGCCCTGGAGAGAGTCAGCGAAGTCATCGCGCGTCCTCCTCAACAAAGGAGTCGAGGTAGGCGGCAAGCTGCGCCCGCTCTTCGGCGAGCAGCGCGTTCTGATCTATGCAGACGTTGTCGAACATCGAGAGCGGATCAGGATCAGGCATCTCAAGGCAGGACTTCCGCACCCTGGCGCCGACCTCGTCGGCTTCGGCGCTGACTGCGGTGAAGAAGCTCTCCTCCGCCATTCCCGACCTGATCAAGTGCTGCTTGACCCTCTCGATCGGGTCCTTGAGCTTCCACGACTCAAGCTCGGCGGACAGGCGGTACCTGGTCGGGTCATCGGTCGTGGTGTGCGCGCCCATGCGGTAGGTATACGCCTCGATCATCGTCGGGCCCTGGCCTTCCCTGGCGGCCTGCATCGCCGCGCGCGTGACGGCCAGGCAGGCGAATACGTCGTTGCCGTCCACCCGCAGGCCCGGGAACCCGAAGCCATGTGCCCGCCGGTACAGCGGAATCCTCGACTGCCGCTCGAGCGGCTCGGAGATTGCCCACTGATTGTTCTGGCAGAAGAACACGATCGGCGCATTGTTCACCGATGCCCAGATGAACGCCTCGTTCACATCACCTTGGCTGGTGGCACCGTCGCCGAAATACGCGATCACCGCTTCGCCGTCATCGCCGACGGCGCCGTCCCGCTGAATGCCCATCGCGTAGCCGGTCGCGTGCAGTGTCTGGGCACCGATCACAATCGTATAGAGATGGAAATTATGTGTCTTAGGGTCCCACCCGCCATGGCTGACGCCGCGGTACAACTCGAGCAGATTGGCTGGGTCCACGCCACGGCACCACGCGACGCCATGTTCGCGGTAGGTGGGAAAAGCCATGTCACGCGGCCCGAGCGCCCGGCCTGAGCCGACCTGGGCTGCTTCCTGACCGAGCAGAGATGCCCAGATCCCGAGCTCGCCCTGGCGCTGCAAAGCAATCGCTTCGAAGTCGATCCTGCGAACCAGCACGAGGTCGCGGTACAGCGACTTGATCTCATCGGCCGACAGCTCAAGAGGGTAATCCGGATGCTCGACCCGCTCCCCTTCAGGCGTCAGCAGCTGGATCAGCTCTGGTTTGCTGTCAGGTACGTACTGGTTGCTGGTGTCGTGATCGCGAGTTCGGGAGGCAGCTCGCCCGGCAGCTTTGACGGCCACGTGCCACTCCTTGCATGCTCATGCCACCCGTCGACCGTGCTTGTTGCACTGGGTCGGCGGCCGGCCAGTCGTCGTATGTCCCGCAGTGACAGTACTCGGCATAGCGCATGCTTGGTCAAGTGCCATGTTCGCCGGAGCGCGGTCGCGGCGTGACATCCAGCCCCTGCCTCTTCCCGCAAGGCTTGTCACTAACCGGGTGCCGGCGCTCACGTCGGGCGCGATGATCGGGCTGGCGCCGTGCGAAGGGCGATGACAGGGCCTGGCACGGGCGTTCAAGCTCGCCGCCGTGCCGCCAGGTAGTCGGTTGTTGAACTGCAAGAACGCTACCGTTCGTCCGAAGATCGCCCGAGTTCATGATTACCAAGGCCCAGCGCGGGAAACGCTCACAATGTGATCAGAGTAGATCGCTAGCCTCGGGGAACAGAGGAGCGAATGCGGACGCGAGTGTTGCACTCACAGGGGCCGGCCAAAGATGTCCGGTTCTGCCTGGTCTTTCCGCGCGAGTCGCTCAGTATCCCCGTGATGCGGCGGGTGCTTGGCGACACTTTGAACCGCCTCGGTGTGGACGAAAGCTCAGTCTCTGACTTGCTGCTGGCCGTGACCGAGGCCTGCACGAACGTGCTGAGGCACGCCGGGCCTGGCTGCAAGTATGAGGTAGTCGTCAAGGTCGGCAGGAATCGGTGCGTCTTGCAGGTGCTTGACAACGGCCGTGGTATCGACGCCGGCCGGCTTGGCATTACCAGGCGCACGCACCTGCGACGTCCGCCGGTCAGGCCGGTGCCGCTGCGGAGTCGCAGGGCCGCCGCCCAGGTCACCGACGTGCAGCAGCTTCCTGAGTCTGGCAGGGGCCTGGCCATCATGCGGGCGTGCGTGGACGACGTCAGCCTGCGGAGCGGTCCAGGCCAGGGGACGGTCGTCCAGTTGCGTAAGCGGATCGAGTTGCGGGACGACGCGCCGCTGGCGAACCTGGGCAACTGGGCGCTCAAAGACGCTGGTTAACCACGGTGCCGCGGACCGCCGTGCCGCGGGCTGCCGTGCCGCGGGCTGCCGTGCCGCGGACCGCCGTGCCGCGGCTCAGGCGCTCCACCAGAATGCGATTTCCTGGGTCCGGGTGCGTGCCTTGCCGCATCGGGTTAGCCTGGCTGGCCCAGGGTGGTGCATAGCTGTCAGGCATCCTCCGGTCTTCGCGTTCGCGTACTGCGCGACAGCCTGGCCGAACAGGACCCGGGAATTCAGCCGATGCCAGCGCTGGTCTCGGCTGAGGTCACAGTGACTGAGCTCAAGTCCGGCCCCGCCCGGCGCGCTCAGGCACTGACCTGTAGGCACGTAAATGAAGATCTCGCTGCCGTCGGTCATCTGATTCGCCGTCCACTGCGGAGTCCCGGCAGAAATCTCCTGGGGCGGGATCGGCGCGAACTGGACGACGCGATCCTTACTGAGCAGCATCATCGGGTGATCCTCGGTGTCACCCTGCCAGGGATCACCATCATCGAAGGGCCCGAAATCGATGATCCCGATGGTCTGCACGCTTACTACCTTGGCCGGGACCCTCCGGTGATGCTGATGGCTACGGACGACAACGTGAGTGGCGTGCGAGGTACCGAGGTACATCCCGAGCGCGCCGCCTGCGAGCACCATGATGACCGCGGCGCCCGCCAGCCTCGGGGCCCATGACCCCTTGGCGCGGTGCGTCGGGACGTGGCCCCGAGGGACGGCTCCACGGAACCCCCCGCGAGAAGTGGGCGGACCCGGCATAGCGCGAGATTACCGCGTCAGAGGCAGCCGTGCGGATTGCCTCAGTCCATCGCGCCTGCAAAGGCTGGCCGAAGTCGATGTCAAGCTTGAGACGCCCGATTTGCGACCCATTGCGGGCGACCGGGCGCTGTTAATCCGTGTCGGCTGACCGACACTGGTACATCGGTGTAAACAGGGACAAACCCCCCCTGCCTACAGACCAACAGGACCCTCCCTGCTGCTGTTCCTGCTGCTGTCCCAAGAGGGTGCTGAACTGGGGAGGCCGGGGGCCGGCCTGTCGCGGTTGCCGTGCGGTGCCCGGTGCCCGGTGCGCGGTGCCCGGTGCGCGGGTTTCATGATCGTGGAGAGTTACCGTGCTTTCGGTGGAGGGTTTTCGGAGCGGGGACAGTTTTCTGCCCGTACGGGCGGGAAATGCTCCCGGCTGCGATTACTCTCCCCGTGGCACCTGACAACCCTCCCCGGTGCTGGCCGCGGACACTCGGAACGGCCCGTGATCATGGCTGGCGGCTGACGCCGCTGCCGGAAGCACCCGCGAGGTCGGCGCGGGCGAGCGCCGGCGCGGAGATTGCCGTGACCTGCCTGCGTGCCGCCTGCCCGGATGGACCTTTTCAGCAGTCTCCCAAGAACAGCGGGTAGGGTCCCGTACTGTTCGCGGTCGGCTCGCAACAGCAGCAAGTGGCACGCTGCTAACCGGCCCCGCTAGACCGCCGCCCGGCCCCGCTAGACCGCCGCCCGGCCGCCCACGACCGAAGTGCGTGTGACCGCGCCAGCGACTAGCGTGATAGCAATGCCCCCGCGACGACTCGATCCGCAACGCCTGCTCGCCGCCGTCAATGTGCAGCGCGACGCCCTCGGCCTTGGACCGTGGCGCGGCCCGCTGGAGGTCGGCGCGCTCGGCGCGGCCTGCGCGAATGCCGTCATAGCGACGATCGACGCGGGGCTTGAGCCCGCGCGGGAGGCTATGCGCGGTGCCGTGATCTACAGCCTTGACCTGCTGGCGGCGAGGGTGCCGGGCAAGGCGGTCGAGGTGCGCGTCCCGCCGTTCGGTGCTGTCCAGGCGGTTGGCGGCCCGCGCCATACCCGCGGCACTCCGCCCAACGTGATCGAGACTGACAGCCTGACCTGGATATTGCTCGCGGCAGGGCGAACCACCTGGGCCGATGTGATGGCGAGCCGCGCGGTTAAAGCGAGCGGCGCCAGAGCGGACCTGGCGAGCTACCTGCCGCTGTTCCGATCTGCCAGGTCCGGCGAACCCGGCGTACCAGTCGAACCCGGCGTACCAGTCGAACCCGGCGTACCAGACGGACCTGGCGAATCAGGAGGGCCAGGCGAACCCGGCCGAACTGGCGAGCCCAGAGGACTGAAAGTGCCCAGAGGGCACAGCGAACGGAGCGGGCCCGGCGAATCCGGCGGTTCCGGCGCCTGAGACCCTTCCGCAGGTACCCCAAAGAGACCCGCGGAAGTGACATCGTCGAAGATTCCGGCCTGCGCCCGGCCGCCCTGCCGGCATCCGGTCGTACGCGAACTGGCCGAACTAGCTACCCCGCTCAGCGGTCGTCGGGATCGTCCTCGTCTTCGTCGTCGTACAGATCATCGTCGACATCATCGTCGTCGGACCCATAACGGTCGCCGCCATCTGCGTATGCGTCGCGCCCGCCGGTCTCCCGCTGATCCATGCCGACGCCCAGCTCTGCCCGCAGCCGGTCAAGGTCAGTGCCGCCACCGCTGTACTTCAGCTGGCGTGCCACCTTCACCTGCTTGGCCTTGGCTCGGCCGCGCCCCATTGGCTCGACCCCCTTGAACGTACGGAACCTGCCAGGTTCCTAGTCATCGCGTTTGATGCCTGCCGAATCATAGATCCGGCAGCAGCCGGATTCCCGCACGTCAGACTGGCCGCCGCAGTGCCAGCGCATGGCCCGCGGCATGGCTAGTGCCTCCGTACATAGACAACCGTACCTGTTTTGGGCGGCTGGCGCTTCCGGCGGTACTGGCCAGATTACGCCCGGCGCCCCCCGTGACCGGCCAGGTAAGCCCGGCCACGCCCGTCGAGCCCCGGTCAGCCTGTCAGCCAGATGTCCTTGAGCCTGCCTATTTCGGACATCCGGCGCTCCGCCAGCCGATCAGCGGCCACGCCGGGCGGCACGCCGTCATCGTCGGCGGCAGCCAGGATCTGCCTGGTGGTATCGAAGATCTTCGCTGCCCGCGACTTGGCGCGCTCGAAGTTGAATCCATCGAGTTCGTCGGCTACCTGTATCACTCCGCCGGAGTTCACCAGGTAGTCAGGTGCGTAGACGATGCCGTGCTCGACGAGCGCTTTCCCGACGCCAGGATGGGCCAGTTGATTGTTGGCACCTCCGCAGACCAGCCTCGCCCGCAGCATCGCGACTGTCTCTTCGTCGAGCGCTCCGCCGAGGGCGCAGGGCGAGTAGATGTCGATCTCGCTCGTGAGAAGCTCCTTGCGGCTGGTGACCAGGGTGAGCTCGGGATGGGCCGCGATCGATGCTCGCGCCGCTTCGTCGCTGACGTCATAGACGAGCACCTTCGCGCCGTCATCAATCAGGTGCCCGACGAGATGACTGCCTACCTTGCCGACGCCTTCGACGGCTACCGCGCGCCCGGCCAGGGTGGGAGAGCCCCAGATGTGCTCGGCGGCCCCGCGCATGCCCTGGAAGACGCCGAAGGCGGTGAGAACCGACGAGTCGCCTGCGCCGCCGTGCGGTTCGGTCCGGCCGACGACGTACTGGCATTCTCGCGCTATCACGTCCATGTCGGCGCTGGTGGTGCCCACGTCGCACGCGGTAATGTACCGGCCGCCGAGCGACTGCACGAACCGCCCGTAGGCGCGCAGCAACGCCTCCGACTTGAGCTTGGCCGGGTCCCCGATGATAACGGCCTTGCCCCCGCCGAGGTCGAGTCCTGCCAGCGCGTTCTTGTAGGACATCGCTCTTGAGAGATTGAGCACGTCGGCGAGAGCTGCCTCGTCGCTCTCGTAGGGATAGAACCGGGTGCCGCCAAGCGCTGGCCCCAGGTTCGTGGAGTAGATGGCGATAATCGCGCGCAGGCCACTGGCCGAATCGCGGCAGAAAACGACCTGTTCGTGCTGAGCGCCGCTCAGGGCTCGCTTCGGATCGGCAGGCTGGTCCGCCGCCTCCGGCGCGCTTACCCGGTCAGCCCGTTCTTCACCCATAGTCACCACGGCAGCAACTCCCGGATGTCGCTCTCCGCGTCCTCGTTGACCCGGAGATCCACCATCCAACACTATGCCGTGGCCTCGGAGTATTGCTGACACGCAATGCATGAAGCAGCCTGTGCGGGGCAAATACCTCGTGAGAGAGCATGCCGTAGAACTGCGGAGGATTATCCCGGCGCTGCCGATAGTTCGGGCGGGGCTCCGGGCCAGTCCGCTACCAGGGGGGGTATCGCGACGGCACGCGCACACCGACCGGAGTAACGTTCGCATGCTATTACGGTGCGTTATATCCAGGTCACTGGGAGGTGAGCGGCGATCGAGTCTGAAGGCTTCAGGCTCCCATCACACAGGACTGGGCAGACGGACTTTCCGCTGAGAGCCGTCCGATCGCCGGATGGAACTGACTGAAGTCTGCCCGACCAGTCCGAGATCACCGGAGCGACTACGGTCAGTAGTCAGCAGGAGGCGGACATGACTTTTCCGAATCCGCCCGTTGCGACGGTGCGTGTCTGTAGGATCACGCAACGTGACTTCGATCGACGGGGGCAACGGGGACACGATCAAAAACTTCTGCTCCTGGTGGTCGCTTTGTCACCGCTGGTGATGGCAATATGGTAACAGTAGACCATATGGGACATCCACGGCAGGCTCCGAATGGAGCCAAGAAATACAACAGACGCAGGATCGGAATTTTGGTCCAGGAGGAGAGGCCGTCAAAATGTCTGCACGTACCCCAGAGGCTGAGCCGCTGCTTACGCCGGCCGAGGTGGCAACCATGTTCCGGGTCGACCCTAAGACGGTGACCCGCTGGGCGAAGGCCGGAAAGCTGACGTCCATCAGAACACTGGGCGGGCATCGTCGTTACCGTGAGACGGAGGTGCGTGCCTTGCTTGCGGGCATACCGCAGCAGCGCTCGGAGTAACTTCTGGTCGCGGCCTGCGTCCGGATAACGGGGGTCGGGCGCGTACCAGTGCATGCAAAACAGGTCAGCGCGACAACAGGGGGGTCGGCTCCGGCGGCGGCAGTCGCACACTAACCCAGCGCCTTCGCGTGCGGTTACTGGCACAGGTGCTGGCGGTGTTCGCAGCCGGTAGTGCTGCGGCACGGGGAGCCGTTTAGCGCAGAGCGGTGGAGCTCTGGGTGGGCGACAGATGATGTCGCCGGAGCCGATCCACCATAAAACTATGACGGGGGCGGGGCTGTTGACGGACAGGCGCCGGGAATGGCGAGGCGTCGCGGCCCAGGAAAGGCTCTTCTCATAAGCGTGAAAACCAGGTCAGGCTTAGCGCTGGCCACCTAATTTCGGAATTTGAGCGCAACAAGCGCGGCTATCTCGCCGGCGATCTCATAGCTCTTCGAAGTCTCATCGCGACTTTGGGTAATCGCATCTGCTGGAAGCAGTCGCCGGACCATACTTGTCGCGGTGCTGCAACCCCGGTCTACGCGGCGGCATCGGTACGCCTGCGGGTGTCTGTGCGCCCATCGCGGCGCAGCGCACGGCGTGGAATCACGACAGGGGACTAAGTGCGACGCGCCACGCCAAGGGGGTCCGCCACGGCGGCAGCGTGCCGTCGCGGGGTGAGGGAGGGACCGCCATGCGGGATCCAGATTTGGTCGTCAGGGCTCAGCTAGCGGCGACGGCGCTTGAGGATGCATGGCATCGATGGCGCATCGTTCATG
Source organism: Streptosporangiaceae bacterium (assembly GCA_035716545.1). GTDB lineage: Bacteria > Actinomycetota > Actinomycetes > Streptosporangiales > Streptosporangiaceae > Chersky-822. The sequence goes on along the minus strand of DASTJM010000097.1, from coordinate 34,320 downwards.
GCCCGGTAGCGGATCCGATGCCGACAGTGTCGAGTTATGTCGGATATTCACTTGAGGAACCATGGGGGCAACCGCGCGTCGTCTTTGGCCTCGCGGCCGAGGACGCCGAGCAGCTGGCGGCTTTGCTCGAACGGCACGACTGCATCGGTCCTGTGTACGCAAGGGTGGCGACCTTGCCGGGAGCGCGCGAGATGCCGTCGAAGGGGGTCTCCAGGCTCGGACCGCTGCCGGTGCCAAGGCAAGCGGCTGCCGCGCGACCTCAGGCAGAGCTGGGGCAACTGGGAACCTCCGGACCGGCGTTCGGCCTGGGCGTCTTGACGACGGCGGAGGCACACGTAATCGCCGGCTACGACGAGCCGGTGTTCCGCCAGGCCGCGGCAGCCATGGCCGAGGCCGCCGCGGTCCGGGAGCTAACGGACCAGGACGCGGCAGGTGCGGGCTCGGAGGCCGACCTGGGGGCTGGCGCTGCGCCCGGCCCGGGGACCGGCGATGACGAGCCTGCAGACGGCAGCCAGCCAGGCGCCGCCGAAGGCGGTCAGGCTTCCGGCAGTCAAGACAGCGACTCAGTTCAAGACAGCGACGACCCTCGATCGGATGGTCATCGATCAGACGCCCTTCGAAGAGGAGAATCTCGAGCGCCGGTGAGCGAGGGCGACGGCGGACTAAGTGAGGACGGTACCGAGGACGGCGGGCTAAGCGAGGACGGCGGGCTAAGCGAGGACGGCGCCGCGCGGATGGGGTCACTCGCCCTGGCGGCGTCGGCGGCCCGGGCCGAAGCGGAGGCCAGGATCAGGACCGCGCTGACCGGCAGCCGGGCTGGTGTCGCTGAGGTAGCTCAAGACTTCGTGATCCCCCAGATCCCCGCTACGGATGTACTGGAGCCGCTGCCGAGCCCGTCCGTGCCCGAAACCGCGTCCGATGCCCGCATCAAGCCCGCTTCGACCGGTGCCGGGCTGCCAGCCGGTGATCAGTGTCCAGAGGATCACGAGCACCAGACCTCGGCACCGGATACCAAGGACCAGCGGTCGGGAGGGCAAAAACGCGGGAAGGTGGCACGCGGTTATCAGATCCCCCGGCTCTCGAGGACCAAGCGCACCGGAGGCGTTCCTGACACTGGCCGGTCGGCTACCTAGCTAGCTGGGCATATTCGGGTTGCGTCGCGTCGGCACGCCGTGATGGCCTTCGCGCTATGGATCGCGACGCGGTGCTGACCGCTTACAACGTGCAAGTACGCCAGAGCACGTCGCCTGATGGCACGGGCGCGACGATTGAGGCCGACGGAATCGTGGTCAGGCGGATAGCGCCGGCCGGCCAGGACGGCTCCGGGATTGTCTGGTCGAACCTTGACGAGACGAGCGCTGACGCGGTGATCGCCGAGCAGGTGCGGTTCTTCGGCGGCCGCGGCGTGAAATTCGAGTGGAAGGTCTTCGACTATGACCAGCCGGCCGACCTCGCCGGCCGGCTGGTCGCGGCTGGATTCGTGGCCGGAGAGCCTGAGTCGTTCGTGGTCGGAGAGGTCGATCAGATCATCGGCGCGCTGCGGTCAGCCGAACTGCCCGCCGGAGTCATCGCGCGACACGTCACCGACGAGGCCGGGGTCGAGCTGATGACCGCGGTGCAAGAACGTGTCTTCAACGAGGACCGTTCGGAACTGGGCGAGTCGATCCGTGCTCAGCTCGCCGCCGCTCCTGAGGTCATCGGGGTAGTGCTGGCGATGGCTGGTGATGAGCCGGTCTGCGCGGGCCGGATCGAGTTCTTGCCCGGCACCGAGTTCGCGGGATTGTGGGGTGGCGGCACCTTGCCGGGGTGGCGAAAGCGCGGCATCTACCGCGCGCTGGTGCGGTACCGGGCAGAACTGGCGGCCGGGCGGGGTTACAAGTACCTCACCGTCGACGCCTCGGAGGACAGCAGGCCCATACTCGAGAAGGTGGGCTTCACCCGGCTGGCCATCACCACGCCTTACGTCTGGGCCCCGGCCCCCGGTCGCCGGACCAGCGTTGGGATAAGGACGGCCCTCTCGGGGTAAGGTGCCGGGCACGCGGCTCCCTTGTTACGGTCACCGGGCCGGGTACCTGCCCGCGCTCGAAAGCCTCCGTGATCTCCCGGTCACCGGTTCCGCGCAGGCGAAGCACGCTGCTGCTGGATAGGCGACAGCAGGGTGCCCCGCCTGCGCAGCCGAGCCGGGGAAATGCCGCAAGTCGCCGCCCCGCCCGCACCCCGCAAGCCGCCGTCCGCTTGTTACGCGCTGGGGTTGGCGGCCGGGGCTGACGTAGCCGAGGCTGGCGGGGTGCCCAGCCTGGCGACAGGCGGCACCGCGGCGGTGCAGTACTTGCAGCGCTTGGCGCTGATCGGGATCTGGCTCAGGCACTCTGGGCACTCCCGCTCGGTCGCGGATTTCTTCCGGTCGAACAGCGTCAGCACCTTGGCCACCGGCGCCACGATCAGGAAATACACCACGGCCGAGATCAGCAGGAACGAGATCAGCGCGTTCAGGAACAAGCCGTATGAGAACGTGGCGCCGCGCTCGGTCAAGGTGAGCTGGCGGAAGTCGGGAATGTGGACGATCGCCGAGATGAGCGGCGTGATCAGGTCTTTGACCAGCCCCTGAACCACGTTGTTGAACGCGACGCCGACCACCACCGCGACCGCGAGGTCGATCAGGTTCCCGCGCAGCAAGAACGTCCTGAAGCCCTTCACCATGTCTCCTCGTCCGGTCGGAGTTACGACTAGGCGACGCTATCAACGATCGCGACCGCGATGTGACGATACGTCCGCCGCGAGACCGCTTCGAGAACTAGGCAAGACTGCCCGACGTGATCCGCGCTGACCGGCCCGGACGCTGCCAAGGACCCGATGCGCCTGACCCGGATTTGGAGAGCTTCAAGCCGCTGCTCGAAGGAGGCTCAGGGTGCGCTGGTACCTGCCCGACCGTACTTGTCTTCCAGGCGGACGACGTCCTCGCGCCAGCCGTCGATCGCGGTTGACGCCTCGGCGAATACCAGGTCAGTCACGGCGGTAATCCGGTGCACGACCCGTACTGGCAGGTGAATGGTGTCACCGGGGCCGAACCGCCGGTCCGTCAGCTCACCGCCGACCGGGCCGAACTGGATATCGGCCGAACCGGAAAGCACGGAGATCGTCTCTTCCTTGTGCTCGTGGTACTGCAGGCTCAGCGACTGGCCGGCGTTGACATAGATGATCTTGCCGACATACTTGCCGTTCACGGCAGCGAAGATCTGCTCATGCCCCCAGGGCTTCTCCTGACGCGGGGCCTGGTAGACCTCTGCTTCCTGACTCACAGCAACCCCTCCGGTGTCCGGGCAGACGATGACGTGCTCACCTCAAGGAAAAGCTACCGAACTAGGCGGCCGCCGGTTAAAGTTCGGCGGTTCTGCGTCTTTCGCCTACGATCATCAAGCAGGCAACCGATGGAGGTTATCCCGACATGCTGCGTTATCCACCGACCCGGGCTGGCCTAGACGCTGACAACTACCACGGCGAGATGATCGCCGATCCCTATCGATGGCTGGAGGCGACGACCGATCCCCAGACGGTCGCCTGGATCGCGGCGCAGAACGAGGTCACCGAAGGGGTGCTCAGCCAGGTCGAAGGCCGCGCGAAGATCAGGGCAAGGCTCACCGAGCTGGCTAGCTACGAAAGGTGCGGCGTGCCGTTCGAGCGCGGAGGGCGGTGGTTCCAGTTCCGCGCGAACGGGCGGCAGAACCAGCCCGTGCTCTACGTCATGAACGCGCCGGACGATGAGGGTCGCGTGCTGCTCGACCCGAACACCTTGTCCGCTGACGGCACCGCCGCGGTGAGCGGCGCCAACGTCAGCGGCGACGGCAAGCTGCTCGCGTACTCGATCAGCGTCAGCGGCTCGGACTGGCAGACCTGGCGAGTCCGGTCTGTCGAGTCCGGTGCCGATCTCGATGACCTGGTCGAATGGGCTAAGTTCTCCAGCGCGCAGTGGCGCAAGGACGGCTCGGGCTTCTATTACACGGCCGCCGAGAGACCCCCCGCCGGGACTGAGTACCTTGCCGAGATCGGCCAGCGCAGCATCATGTTTCATGCGATAGGAACGGATCAATCCGAAGATCAGTTCGTCTTTGCCAACCCCGCCAGCTCGAACTGGCACAGCCACGCCGAGGTGAGCGACGACGGCCGCTTCCTGATCCTCACATCGAGCCTGGGGACCGCGCCGCAGGCGCGGATCGACGTGCTCGACCTGTCCGACGCCGATGCCAGCCTGCGGCCGCTGATCGATGATTTCGGCAACATCGCTGAGGTGGTCTCGACCGAGGGGACGACGTTCTTCCTGGTCACCGATTTTCAGGCTGAACGCAAGCGCTTGGTGTCGGTCAGCCTCGAATCACCGGCCAGGGAGCACTGGACCGAGATCATCGGCCAGACGGACGACACGCTGCTCGCCGCGTACTTCTTCGGCGGCAGGTTCGTCTGCCATTACCTGCGCAACGCGCACTCCGTGCTGCGGGTGCATGCCGTTGATGGCAGCCTGGTCAGGGAGATCCCGCTGCCCGGCTATTCGTCGATCGCCGATGCGTGCAAGACGGGCGTGGGCATCGCCGGGCGTCCTGACAGCGACCTGGTGCATTTCGGCCTGATATCCTTCGCCGAATCCGGCTCGGTATGGTCGCACCAACTGGCCTCGGGTGAGACGACGCAACTGCGAGCGTCGGACGCGGCGCTTGACCCGGGTGACTTCACCGTGGAGCAGATGGTGGTCACTTCGGCCGATGGCACCGGGCTGACCATGTTCCTGACCAGGCGGGCTGACCTGGAGCCGAATGGCGACCGGGCCGTGCTGCTCTACGGGTACGGTGGCTTCGACATCGCCATGACGCCGTCGTTCTCCGTGCTCCACGCTGGCTGGCTCGACCGGGGCGGCGTGCTGGCCGTCGCCAACTTGCGCGGCGGTGGCGAGTACGGAAGGGCCTGGCACGATGGCGGCCGGCTCGCGGTCAAGCAGAACGTGTTCGACGACTTCTGCGCCTGCGCCCGCTGGCTTGAATCCTCAGGCTGGTCCCGGGCAAGCCGGATCGCGATCCATGGCGGCTCGAATGGCGGCCTGCTCGTAGGTGCCTGCATGACCCAGCATCCGGAACTCTTCGGTGCGTGCGTGCCCGCCGTCGGGGTCATGGACATGTTGCGATTCCACAAGTTCACCGTGGGCAGGGCGTGGATTTCCGACTTCGGGAGCCCGGACGATCCCGACCAGTTCAGGTGGCTGCGCGCCTACTCGCCGCTGCACAACCTGCGGCCGGGTGCGCGGTATCCGGCGACGCTGGTGCTCACCGGCGATCACGACGACCGGGTCGTGCCAGGACATTCGTTCAAGTTCGCCGCCACGCTGCAGGCTGCACAGTCAGGGGACGCTCCGGTGCTGATCAGGATCGAGAGTTCGGCTGGTCATGGCGCGGGCAAGCCGGTCACCAAGGTCGTGACCGAGGCCGCCGACGTGCTGGCGTTCCTTGACCTGGCGCTCGGACCGGTCGAGCGGTAGCCCGCCGGGCTGGTCAGGTGCGCAGGTAGGAGGCGCCGTTGAGGTCAAGAATGGCGCCGCTGGCCCACTCGGCCCGCGCGGAGGCCAGGTAGAGCACGGCGGCCGCGATCTCGTCGGGATCGGCGACGCGGCCGAACGGGCTCTGCGCCCTGACTTCGTCCCCGCGCGGCGGCTTGAGATGCTCGTTGGTCATGTCGGTGGCGACGAAACCCGGCGCGACGGTAGCGACCGCGATGCCGAGCGGCGCCAGCGCGATCGCCAGCGACTGACCGAACGCGTTGAGGCCGGCCTTGCTCGCGCCGTAGGCGGGCGAATCCGGCTCGCCGCGGAACGCCCCGCGCGACGACACGTTGATGATCCTGCCGCCTGGTCGCGTGAGGTGCTGGACCGCGCACCAGGTGACGTTGGCCGCGCCGATCAGGTTGGTGCCAAGCGTCGACGCCCATTGCGCCTGCCAGTGCGCATAACTCACCTCGGTGATCGGGTGCGCGGTGAAAACCCCGGCGTTGTTGACCAGGATGTCGAGGCCGCCCAGTCGCCGGGCGGCCTCGTCGACCATGACGCGGATGGCCTCGGGATCGGTGAGGTCCGCCTGCACGACGTGATGACCGGAACCGGGCAGCGTCGCGGCCAGATCGGCGGCCAGGCCAGGCGACTTCCTGTGGTGGATCGCCACCCGGTCTCCGGCCTGCGCGAACTGCCAGGCAACTGCGCGGCCGATGCCGCGTGAGGCGCCCGTGATCAGGACGCGGCGGCCCGTGGCATCGCCGGTCACTTTGACTGCGGGCAGAACGACGGGATGGTCGGCTCCGGCCGGTACTTAGGCGTGATCGTCCTGGTCACCTTGTGTCCGTCGATCCGCTTGGTGATCTTGACCGGCTTGGGCTTGCCCGCGATCCACTTGCGTACCGCCGCGTGGGCGGCCTGGCAGGTCTGGTACTGCTTGCGGATGTTGGCGAGGAACTGCTGCGCCATCGCCAGGCTGCCCGTGTCAGCCTGGCGCAGTTCTTCCGCGGACGCGGCCGTAATGCCCGATACCGGAATGTTCGTCGTCTGGTACACGGAGTTCAGCGAGATGCCGAGGATCTTGTCGTTCATGCCGCGGAAGATGGCGACCTTGCCGTTGTCGGAGCCCACGTAATACTGGCTGCGCACGATCTGGTAGCCGACGACCAGCCCGCCGCCGATCAGCAGCACGAACAGCACCACCAGCGTGGTCATGACCGGCCATCCGCGACGACGGCGCCGCCTCCGGTAATCGCCGGCTTCGGCGACCGGCGCGGCAGACCTGGCCGGCGCCCTCGTATCAGGCCGCGCAGCGGTGTCAACGCCCGGCGCCGCTGGCCACGAGGAACCGTCCGCCCGTGTTGTCCCGGTCGGCGGGGCGCTTGCCCGTCCTGGCGACGACATCATCCGGGAGACGTCGTCATCGGCGCCCAGCGACGGCCGGCTGAAGGACTTCGTCTCCTGGTTGCCGACGCTCGCCACGGCTCCGGCGACTGCTGGCGCGGTCGTCGGCAAGTACTGGCCGCGGTCGGTGTCGATCACGTCAGCGACGATGCACGTGATGTTGTCGGGGCCCCCTCCCCTGATCGCGAGGTCGATGAGCTGCCGCACCACCTGAGCGGGATCGGCGATTTCGGCCAGCGTCTCCAGAATCTGCTCATCGTTGACCGCGACTGGCAGCCCGTCCGAGCACAGCAGGAACCTGTCGCCTGTCTCAGCGGTCAGCAGTGACAAGTCGGGATCGGCGTCGGTCCTGCCGTCCAGCGCGCGAAGCAGCAACGAGCGCTGCGGGTGAGTGGCGGCCTCGTCAGGCCGGATCCTGCCCTGGTCGATCAGCGCCTGGACGAAGGTGTGATCCCGCGTTATCTGGTAGAGATCGCCCGCCCTGAGCAGGTAAGCGCGGGAGTCTCCGATGTGGCAGATAGCGGCCGTCGGTCCTGACCAGAGCATGGCGGTCAGCGTGGTGCCCATGCTGCCCACGGCCGGGTCGGCCTCGACGATGCCACGCAGGTTTTGCTTCGCTGTCGTCACGGCTTCGGCGATGGCGTCTATGAGCTCGGACTCGGGCATAGTCATCCGGTCGAGCGGCGCGACGCTCTTGATGACCGAGGCGCTGGCTACCTCGCCAGCCTCATAGCCGCCCATGCCATCCGCCACCGCAAGCAGGTGCGGGCCAGCGTACGCCGAGTCCTCGTTGCCTTCTCTGAGCAGGCCGACGTCGGAGCGGACCGCGTAGCGGAGGGCAAATGTCATCTGCGCAGCTCCTGGACGATCTGGCCGGTGGTCGGCGCCCGGCCGACGAAGTGCTGTGACCGAGCCTAGATCCTGGCGGATCTAGATGAGTACCAGCGCAGGTTAGAACACCAAGTCACGAACCGGAAATACGGTGATCGCATGGTATAGGAGTGACGCCGGTTTGTCGGCAGGTAGGTTGCCACGCATGTCGCGGTCAAACCCGGATGCCGACAAATCGTGCAGTTGACGTTAGCATTCTGCAGACGGAGCGGCAGGGGAACGACAAGGCCGGCGCAGTGCTACAACGACCGTAGGCAGATCGGAGCGTGCGTGCCGATGGACGGCCAGCCGGTGACGCTCAAGGACGTAGCCGCGATGGCGGGCGTCCATCCGGCTACCGTGTCCCGTGCGCTGAATCCGGAAACGAGGCTGCTGGTCAGCGACGAGACCGCTGGCCGGATCCTGGCCGTGGCCGACTCGCTCGGCTACCGTCCGAATACGGTTGCCCGGAGCCTGCGGACCAGGCGTTCCCATACCGTCGGCGTGCTCATTCCTGATCTCAACAACCCGCTGTTTCCTCCGATCGTGCGGGGCATCGAGGACTATCTGGCCAATGCCGGCTATGTCGCACTGATCGGTAATACAGATGCTGACGACGAGCGGGAGCGGCTCGTCTTCGAGTTGATGCGGGACAGGCACGTCGACGGCTTCGTTTTCGCGACCGCGCGTCTTCGCAGCCCCTTGCTCGCCGAGGCGGCAGCGGCCAGGATTCCGGTCGTGCTGGTAAACCGGCATGCCGAGGGCTACGGCTTCCCGTCGGTGTCGGTCGACAACGAACGCGGCATCGCGCTGTCGGTGGCCCACCTTGCCGCGCTCGGCCACCGCAGGATCGCGCACGTCGCCGGCCCGCAGGGCATCTCTACCGGCCTGTCCAGGTATCGCGGCTTCGTGGCCGCCATGGGCGCCCACGACCTGCCTGTCGACCAGGCTCTCATCGTGCATGCCACCGGGTACACGATCGACGAGGGCGAACGATGCTGCCGATTGCTCATGGCCAAGGGCTGCACCGCGATCGTGGCCGCGAACGACATGCTCGCCGTCGGCTGCTACGCCGCGCTCGAAGAGGCAGGACTCGGCTGCCCGGCCGACATCTCGGTCGTCGGGTTCAATGACATGCCGTTCATGGACAGGCTCACCCCGCCGCTTACGTCGGTGAGCTTCCCGCACTACGAGGTCGGCCGGGAAGCCGGCCGGCTGATCCTCGAATGGATCGGCCACGAAGGCGGCAGCGCGGCCGTCCGCTTCCTGGCACCAGAACTCAAGATCAGGCGTTCCACGGCTCCGCCAGCGGGCGGCGCGTAAACGGTAGCGTGCGTCCCAGCGGCGAGCCCCCGGGACGCGGAGCCATGCGGGGTGCGGCGGTGCGGGCTGTGCGGCGGTGCGGGCTGTGCGGCGGTGCAGGGTGCGGGGCGGTGCGGGGCGCGGGGCGGTGCGGGGCGCGGGGCGGTGCGGGGGCGCGGGGCTGTGCGGGGGCGCGGGGCTGTGCGGGGGTGCGGGGCGCGACGGGCTGCCCAGGGCGCCTGAACAGCAGCAAGTATGACCATGTTGCGTGAAACGGCGCGGGCCCGTCAGCAACGTTGCCCTGCTTGCTGTCGTCCCTAGAGGGTGCTGAATTGGGGAGGCCGGGCGTCGGCCTGCCGCGGTTGCCGTGCCCGGGGCCCGGTTTTCATGATCGCGGAGACTTCACCGCGCTTTACGGGGAGCGTTCTCACAGCGGGGAAAGTTCACCGCTCACAGGACGAAAAATGCTCCCGAACACGAAAACTGTCCCCGCAGGAGCGGACAACCCTCCCCGGTACTGGCAGTGAGCGCTCGGAACCGCCCGCGATCATGGCGAGCAGCAGCCACCGTAGCCCAAAGCACCCGTCGAGGTCAGCGCGGGCGAGCGCTGGCGCAGAGATTGCCGTGACCTGAGCGCCGCGCGCCCGGATTGACCTTTCAGCAGTCTCTCCTTACAGCATCAGCTAGGGCCACGTTGCTCACCAGATGCCGGCCGCAAACAGCGGCAAGGGGTACCACCATGCTGTCCGGTGAGCCGGCGCGGGGGTCTCACTCAGGCCAAGGCGGAGCCAGTCGGTGGCGTAGTGATGGTGCTTGCAGGTGACGTTGGCGCAGCCGTGGTTGCCGTCGCAGAGCAGCATCAGTTCGGAATTGCCGGCGACCTCGCTGTGCGGGGCGATTGCGTCCTGCCAGGGCAGACGCGACCCTGCGGGCCTGCGATTCTGAATCGGCGCCGCGAACCGCGCTCCGGCTCCGCCAGCGACAACTCGCGGGCGCGCGCACGCGCCTGTTGTGGCCGCTGAGTCCCATGGTGTTGTCGTTGCCTGGCAATAACTCTCGGCATTTGATGTTCCGGTGTGACCCATTTCATAGTCAGCATTTCGGTATTCCACGCACCAAGGCCGAGAAGTTCGGGCATCGTAGAAGGACGAGAGCACCTTGCGTATCCGGTTTGTTGCTGTGAGTAACTCCATTCGCCTTGAACCCGCGGAACTCCGGAGCGCCGTCGTCCAGCTCATGCCTTCATGGCATCGGCCGGGCGGTTGGGGTGAAAGTTGAGTGCGCCTTTAAGCGCACCCGGCCGAAAGTTCACGGTTGTCCTCGCAGCGCTTGCTGAATCGTCCTGTCACTACCAGACTCGCCATCGCGCTGACCGCTCCTGCGTTCGCTGTCGCCGCGCTGGCCGCCGGCGGCGGGCTTTCCGCCGTAGCGCAGGCACAGCCGGCCCGCAGTGTGGCCATGGCCGGCCTAGCCAAGACGGATAGTGCCGTCACTTTCGTCGCGCGCTCGTCAGCCGCCCGGTCAAGCGCGGCTAACTCGGTTTCAACGCACAAGAAAAAGCATCGCAGACGCAGGCACCACAGGCTTACACCCAGGCGGATCGCATGGCATATTATGCACTGGTTCGGCTGGAAGGCTAAGTGGCAGTTCAGGTACCTGAACAAGTTGTGGATGCGGGAAAGCAGCTGGAACCCGCGCGCCATGAATCCCTACTCGGGCGCCTACGGCATTCCTCAGGCCATGCCAGGGAGCAAGATGGCGTCCGTCGCAAAGGACTGGCGTACTAATCCCAAGACGCAGATCCGGTGGGGAATGCGATACATCAAGGGCGTGTACGGCACACCAAAGCGAGCGTGGCACCACGAGGTCGACGACGGCTGGTACTGATCCGGCCCGGAGCTAAACCTCCGTCATGAGTTCCGGAAAACCCTTCCCGACCGTTCGGTCGGGAAGGGTTTTCCGGTACCTGGTCCAATGGCGCCACGCGGTTCGCTGGGCGGACGCTGGGCGGATTCTCTCAATGCGGGAATTGGCCCGTAAGTAAACCTCAGGCCATCGGGCTGGCCGGCCGGCGCAGGCGGGAACAGCAGCAGGAAGGCCCCCGGTGCTGAAGTCGGCCAGGGCTTGTCAGCAACGTGGCCCTGCCTGATGTCGTCCCAACAGCAGGAACGAGTACCCCGTTGCTCACCCGAACCAGCCGCCGACAGCAGCAACGAGGACCACCACGCTGCCCGGCCGGGCACCTCCGGCCGGGCACCCCCGGCCACCTGCTTCGCCCGTGCTCGCCGGGATGATTGGGCACCCCGGGGCGGGCACCCCCTGGTGGGCACCCCCCGCCCCGAACGGCCCGCACCCCGCGCATTGACACCACAGGGCAGCGTCGAGTGTGACACGGCAGGTTGATGGCGGAAGCTGGGTGTCAATCCGCCTGTTGAGGTTGTCCGGGTGCAGGGGTGTGCTGAGGTTGTCCGGGTGCAGGGGTTCTGCCTGGCGAGGCTGCGCGAGTCTCGCCATACTTGCTAAGCCCTCGGCGCAGCGTGCCAGGATTCCTTGGGTACGCCTCCTGGGATCGGGGCTGCGGGATCGTAGGGCGTTCTTGAGTAGATGAACGAGCCGATGTTCAGGGCCAGGGGTCGTCCGTCGGATCCGGCGATGATGCTGAGCGGCTCGCCGGCCATGTACCCGTCGAGGCCGCGCCATGACCCGCTGCCGTCTCTGCCGAAGCGCATGCCGGGCCCGTCCGCGCCTGTCATGCTCAGTTCGAGTTCGTCTCCGCTCAAGCTCAGCGTGTAGGGGGCCGGTCCCCAGTACCAGGCGCCGAGAACTTCGAGCAGCCCGGGCTCCACCTCCGCTGGCCGCCATTCGGCTGGCAGGTACGGCTCTTGCGTAGCCAGGATCTCAAGCAGGTCGGTGGCTAGCGAGTGACCGAAGCCGGCAGTCGAGTTGCAAGCCGCGAGCACGGTGTCCGCGCCGGGAGCGTCCGTGACGCGGAGTACGGCCTGGAAGCCGGGCATCGACCCGGTATGCCCGTAGTAGCTGGTGCCCGCGTCGTTCCACAGTTGCAGGCCGAACCCGTACGCGGCGCTCCACGGCTGCCCGGTGCTTGGCCACAGCACGGCCGGCTCGCGCATTTCCGCCAGGGTCCGTGACGAGATGATCTCCTTGCCGTCACCCGTCAGGAACCTTGCGAATCTGGCCAGGTCGGTAATGGTTGTCCAGAGCTGTCCGGCCGGTGCCATGGCCTTCGCGTCATGCTCAGGCTCGGCAAGCAGCACGTCGGCGTAGGGGTGGACGGCGTAGCCGACCGCGGCCGGGCCCTGCGGCCGTAGCGTAGTTCTCGTCATGTGCAGGGGCGTCAGCAGTTCGGCCGAGATCACCTCGTACCACGGGCGGCCTGCCTTGCTCGCGATCATGGCGCCGAGCAGGCCGTAGCCGACATTGGAATAATGGTGCCGCTGGCCAGGACGGAACCGCGCGGCCTCGCTGCCCAGCGACGAGGTGGCCAGGTCACCGAGGCCGGAGCCAGGAGTGCGCTCCCACCACGGCCCTGCCGTCTCGGCTCGCAGGCCGGCTGAATGTGACAGCAACTGGCCCACCGTCATCGCCGCGACTTCGCCCGACGCCCCGGCCGCCGCAAGGTCCAGGTGCTCCCCGATCTGATCTGACAGGGCCAGCTCACCCGCGTCACGCATCCGCAGCACCACGACAGCGGTGAAAGTCTTGGTGATGGAGCCGGCCCGGTACTGGGTGCCTGCGTCCGGGGCACGACCGTCGACCAGACCGCAGCTCCCGGTCCAGATTAGCTCGCCGTCGCGGGCGAGCCCGGCGACCACGGAGGGCAGTCGCTGATCGGCTTGCGCATGCGCCAGCCGCACGTCGAGCAGCCGTCGTGTTCGATCCTCAATCATGCGGGTTACGCTACCGGTGCCACTGAAACTGCCCTGGCGAAGGGACCAAGTTGCCGTTCCTGCTTCCCGACAACGACGTCGTCTCGATTATCGACGCACCGCCAACTCCGCTAGCCGTGCCCGCACCGGGCGAAAAGTACATCGTGCTCGTCCATTACCAGTCGCACCCTCCCATCTCGCTGCTCGCGCGCCCTGTCGCCAGGCTGGCGGGGGTTCGGCTTGACCCGGCGATCGGCGGCCGGCAGCGTACCAGGCGTTTTCACGGGCTTTCCGTGCTGCGGATCAGCGACGGAGCCGAGCGCACCATCGCGCTGCCGCCAGACACGCAGGTGAGCCTGCCGGTATTCACTCCCGATGGCCGGCGTTTCGCCTTCATGGCTGACGAGCCGGACGGCATCGGCGTCTGGGTGGCCGAAACGGAGAGCGACGCTGATCCGGTGCCTGTCCCTGGCCTGCGAGTGGTGGACACCCTAGGCGGAGAGCCGCCTGGCACCGGTGCGACGATCGCCTGGTCGAGAGACGGCGGCTCGCTGATCGCGCTCGGTGCACCGCCACGGGCAGCGGGCAAGCCCCTCAGGCAGCCAGAGTCACAGCCGCGAGTCGTGCCGAGGCTCGACGAGGCGATCGGCAAGAAGTCCAAGATGGCGACATTCCAGGACCTGCTCACGACCCCTGCCGACGGGGACCTTTTCGAGGAGCTCGCGACCACGGTGCCGCTGCGCGTCGACCCGTCGACTGGCGCTGCCGAGCAATTCGGCCCGCCGGGCCTCTACCAGTACATCGATGACTCACCGGACGGGCGGTACGTGCTCGTGTACCGGCTCAAGCGGCCGTTCTCCTACCGTGTCCCTTATGGCTATTTCACCAGGAGCGTCGAAGTCTGGACGGCGGCCGGAGAACGGGTCGCGGTGATCGCCGACCTGCCGGTCAGTGACGAGGTGCCCATGATGGGCGTGCCCACCGGGCCGAGGATCGCGAGCTGGGACGAGCGAGCACCTGCCAGGTTGCTGTGGATGCAGGCGCTCGACGGCGGCGATCCGCTGGCACAGGTGCCGCATCGTGACGAGATCATGTCGCTGGAAGCGCCGTTCGATGCCGATCCAGCTCGCGTCTGGCTTACCGAGCACCGCTGCCTGGGCTGGAGCCATCTCGAGGCGTCCGGTGAAATCTGGATGACCGAGTATGACCGGGAGCAGCGCTGGCTCAGGACCTGGATCTGCGATCTGGCCAGGCCGGAGAGCGGTCGTCTCCTCTTCGAGCTCGCTGAGGACGACGCCTATGCCGACCCTGGCGACCCGATGCTCGTGCTGCACCCGGACGGCAGCAGGACGATCCGCCAGGACGGCCCCGAGGTTTTCCTGCGTGGTGACGGCGCGACGCCTGATGGCGACCGCCCGTTCGTCGACCGGTACAACGTGTCGACCGGAGAGGCGACCCGCCTGTTCCACAGCCCGGCCGACGTCCACGAGTCCGTGGTCTGCTTCGCTGCGGGCCGGACCGATATGGCGGTGATCTGGCACCAGAGCAAGACCGAGCCGCCCAATCTCTGGGTGACCGCAGTGGCAGGCGACGCCGATGATGACGATCAGCCCGCTGGTCAGGCACGCCGCCTGACCGACTGGCCGGACCCGCACCCGCAACTTACCGGCCTGGAGAAACGGGTCATCCTCACTGAGCGGGAGGACGGCGTTCAGCTGTCTGGCATGCTCTACCTGCCGCCTGGATACGACCAGGCCCGCGACGGCAGCCTGCCGCTAGTGATGTGGGCGTATCCCTACGACTACGGCAGCGCGAGCACAGCCGGGCAGATCCGGGTTACCGGCACCAGATTTACGCGGCTGACCTCAGGTGATCCCGTCTGGTTCGTGATGCGCGGATACGCCGTGCTGGCTAACGCCACGATGCCCGTGATCGGCGATCCCGAGACGAAGAACGATACGTACCTGGAGCAGATCACTGCCGCCGCCACCGCCCACATCAAGGCGCTCACCAGCAGCGGAATCGCTGATCCGGCGCGGATCGCGGTCGGTGGGCACAGCTACGGCGCGTTCATGACAGCTAACCTGCTCGCGCACACGGATCTGTTCGCTGCCGGCATCGCCAGGAGCGGCGCTTACAACAGGACGCTGACCCCGTTCGGGTTCCAGAGCGAGCGGCGCAGCTTCTGGGAAGCGCCAGCGGTCTACGACCAGGTGTCACCGTTCAGGTACGCGGACCGGATCGCCGCGCCTATCCTGCTCGTGCACGGGGAGGCAGACGGCAACTCCGGCACGTTCCCTGTCCAGTCCGAACGGCTTTTCCAGGCGATTCAAGGCAATGGCGGCACCGCCAGGCTCGTCATCTTGCCGCACGAGAACCACAGTTACATCGCCAGGGAGTCGGTGCTGCATGTCCTCGCTGAGCAGTTCGGCTGGCTCGAGCGCTGGCTCGGCAATGGCAAGGAACCTTCGTGAGCGCGCCCGCTCGCACGACAGGTCATGCGGCGTTTCAGCACCCCGGCTAGCCCGTCCCTTGATGCGGTCGAGGGCATGATCACCGAACATCGTGCTGGCGTCGCGCGCGACCACAGCCGGCGCTTACACCACGGCACCCCCAGGGGCCCAGGATCGGGGGCCGAGATAACAGCAGCGTGGCCCTGGCTGCCGCTGTAGCCGTGGCCAACCGGGCGGGCGAGGGTCGCGGGCGGAGCCGATCGGCTGCCTTGACGCCCTCGCCGGAACCTGGACTTGCCGCGCCCTGGCCTGCGCAGGGAGCTGACGGTGCTGGGACCGAGCCCGGCCACCCGCACCCGAAACCCCCGCAAGGGTCAGTAAGGGTAGCCTGCCCGGAACGGGGATCGCGCCCTGAGGTCGTCGCGCAGCATCCGGCCGAGCTTGCGGGTCTCCCTCCGGTTGATCAGGCCGCCGGCCACCGCACCGGTGAGCAGCGGG
This sequence comes from Streptosporangiaceae bacterium, assembly GCA_035716545.1. Taxonomy (GTDB): domain Bacteria; phylum Actinomycetota; class Actinomycetes; order Streptosporangiales; family Streptosporangiaceae; genus Chersky-822. Next base: position 18,379 of record DASTJM010000097.1, on the reverse strand, counting down.
CCGAGCGAGAAGACGCTTCTGCTTGCCCGGGCGGCTAGCCGTCGCTGCAGCTGCCTGGCCAGCGGAGAGCCGGCGGCGAGCACGAGACCACCAGGAGCCAGCCCGACTCCCCGGCGCTGCGCCCACGCTCCGACATAGGCCGTCATGCGGTCGATCACGCTGCCGGGAGCCCTGATCCCGTAGACCTCGTGGAGTTCGGCGACGAGCTTGATCTCGATGCCGACCACGGAGAGCGTCTCGGTCGCGATCTCGACGCCCGCGGCTGGCAGCCACGGCAGCACCGACCAGGCGCCCACCGCCACGCCGACCGTGGCCGACGCCCTGGACGCGCCCTCGATGAGCGTCTCGGCGATCTGATCAGGGGAACGGTCCGGGTATTGCCCGCGCAGAGTGGCCAGATCGCGGACCGGCAGCCTTGGCGCCATCGCGAGCACCTGGGCGCTGAGCCACCGGCCACCGGAGGTGACGCCCCTGCCGGTGACGTGCGCGCCGTGTCGCGCCGCCTTCCCGATCGCGGCGCCGAGCCTGCGCACGCTGCCGGCCCGGTCCGCTCGCCGGGCCGCCCGCCTGGCGAGCCAGCGCCTCGGACCGCGCCGGCGCAGGGCTGCCTCCCTGCGTACTTCCTCATCGGCCAGCTCGACGGCCTCGGAGACAGTTTCCAGGGCCGCCCGCGTGACGTCGTCTGATTCGTTGCCCGTTGGCTCCATATCACTTCAGGTATCACATCTTCGCCGCCAGGACTCCCTCGCCCGGTCTGGCCGGGGGAAATGCCCGGAATGTGGGCACTGGCGGGGCGTCTCGCTCTCTGTCTCCGATGACGCCGCAGGCCGCTTTCTGTGGCACACTCCAAGCCATGATTGAGGAGACATTGGTAGTCATCAAGCCTGATGGCGTTGCCCGCGGCCTGACCGGCCGGATCATCGACCAGTTTCTCGACGCCGGGCTCGAGCTCGTGCGGCTCGAGCTCCGGCACGCGAGCGCAGATCTGATTGAGCGGCATTATCCAGATGACGACGGGTGGCTTGGCGCTGTCGGCGGCAAGACCCTCGCGGATTACGGGCGCCTCGGGCTTGCTCCGGGTGAATTCTTGGGATCCGCCGATCCGGTGGCGATCGGACGGGTGATCAAGGGCTGGCTGGTCGATTACCTCACCAGCGGTCCCGTTGTGGCGATGGTGTTGCGCGGCAACGAGGCGATCAGCCGCGTCCGGGTGCTGTGCGGCAACACCATCCCGGCAATGGCCGACCCGTCAACGATCAGGGGCAGGTTCAGCTCGGACTCGGCCGCCGCGGCCAACGCGGAGAAGCGGCCGATCCAAAACCTCGTCCACGCCTCGGGCAATGCCGAGGAAGCGGACCACGAGATCCGCCTGTGGTTTCCGGCCTGAGCAACTGACCAAGCCGCCGCGGGGTACTCGCGCCAGCTGGAATGCGTCCCGGTTCTGTCCGGGAACTGACAGTGCTGGACCGGGTACCCTTTGCTTGTGCCTGGGGAACCGGGTTGCGACACTGGCGTTTGCACCGCAGCAGTTTGCGGCACAGCACAGGGGCTAGAACACCGGGGTGTGGACACAGGAGGGTGCGTGACTCGACCGCAAACGCCAGTCCGCCGCTCGCAATCAACTGTGGCCAGGCAACAGCCCTCTATCACGCACCAAGCTGTCACTATCGGATCCGCGGTCGTGGCAGGCCGGCCGCACCGATCCCGGCACCTTGCGTTCCGTGTAATTCTGGCGATCATTACGACGATCGTGTTCGTCGCGGGGTGGTCACTTGGCCGGGCGCTCACAGTGCCAGGCGGCGGCACTGTGCCCGAGCGGGTAGCGGAATGGGCGCGCAGCCACTATCTGGGCCCGGTCGTGACGTTCGGCGAGTGGCTGACCTATCGCCCGCCGGTAAAGGGCGGCAGCCCGAACATCTCGTTTACCAAGCTTGGCGGCAAGACCGTACACACGACGATCAAGAAACACCACGGGCGGGTCCCGGTCATTCCGGCGAACCTCGGCTCTATGGCTGGCCGCCCGCTTGCCGGCGAGGGCCAATGGCGTGAGGTCGAGGCAGTGCACGGGATCCCCGCCGTGTTCAAGACCTACATCAGGTTCAGCAAGGTCTACTCGTCCTACTACGCGGGCGTGGTATCGCTGGACGAGCGGCTGGTCAAGTTCAGCCTGCGGCCGGGCACGCAGGACCCGGCGCCAGGTCACTGGGGTGCGCCCGATTACATTCCGCCTGGTCACCGAGTCGGCCTGATCGCTACTTTCAATAGCGGTTTTAGAATTAACGCCTCGGGTGGTGGTTTTTACCTGCACGGGCACTATGACGGCAAGCTGGTAAAAGGCGTCGCCTCTGAGGTGTACTTCCGCGACGGCAGGCTGGCGATAGGGAGCTGGGGCAGCGGGCGCCTGCACATGGGGCCGGATATCGCTGCCGTGCGCCAGAACCTGCACCTGATCGTGACCGGCGGCAAGGTGCCGAAGGCCGTCGATCAAGGCGTGAACTCTACCTGGGGCGCGACGCTCGGCGGCAAGTACTACGTCTGGCGCTCAGGAATCGGGGTCACCGGGGACGGCCGGGTCATCTTCGCCTACGGGCCCTCGCTCAACGTGCGGGAACTCGCCGAAGTGCTCAAGCGAGCTGGCGCGGTGTCGGCCATGGAGCTCGACATCAACCCCGACTGGATGTCGTTCATGTACTATCTGGCGAAAAATCATCCACGGGACCCCAAGCCCGTCAACCTGCTGCCGAGCCAGGTGCAGCCGCCCGACAGGTATTACTACCCAGCGAACAGAGACTTCACGGCGGTTTTCGCCCGATGACACTGCCCCCGCCAGCGGCTCGCGTCAGTGAACCGCGAAACAGTACTCCGACCCGCCTGCGCCGTCCCGCGCGCTGGACTAAAGCCGTCGTGCAGACGACGCGGCCCAGGCAGTGGCCGAAGAACCTGCTGGTCTTCGCGGCACCGCTAGCCGGTCACACTCTAGGCCGTCCCGGCGGGCTCTGGTACGCGGTGTCGGCGGCCGTCGCGTTCGTGCTGGCATCTTCGGCTGTGTACCTGGTCAACGACGTGGTCGACGCCGAGCGCGACGGCAGCCACCCGTATAAGAAGACCCGGCCTGTCGCCTCGGGGCGGCTGCCCGTCATGCACGCGATGGTCGTAGCGGTCTGCTTCCTGCTCGCGGCCCTCGCTGCCGGGTTCGTGATCGGCGAGCCGCTGCTGACGCTGACGATCGCGGCGTACCTGGCTATTTCGTTCTCGTACTCCGCCGGGCTGAAGCACACCCCGGTCGTCGAGCTAGCCTGCGTGGCTTCCGGTTTCGTGCTCAGGGTGATGGGCGGAGCGGTCGTGACGCACGTGCCGCCGAGCGGGTGGTTCCTGCTGGTGTGCAGCCTGGGTGCGCTGATGGTCGCGATCGCCAAGCGATATACAGAGCTGACCGTGCTTGGCGCCGACGCCGTGAAGCACCGGCCGGCGATGCGCGGCTATTCGGCGGCCGCGCTGCGGCTCGCGCAGCGGCTGGTATCGGCGGCCATGGTCGTGTCCTATGTCTTCTGGGCCGGCAACGAGGTCGTGCCGCGGACTCGCGTCCTGCACCTGATCAGCTCGATCGCGCTGCTGGCCGCGCTGGCGAGGTTCGACCGGCTGACCGCGCGGGCTTCGAGCAAGCCGGTCGAAGACCTGATTTCCCGCGATCCGGTGATGGTGGGCTGCGAGGGCGCCTGGCTGGTACTGTTCGCGCTCGGGCTGTAGCAGCCCCGCCGAAGGAGCTCCGATGTTGCAGAACCTAAGCAGGCCCGCTCGCGTCCTGGTGCTCGGCGGCACCAGCGAGATCGCGCTCGCGATCGTGTCGGCACTCGACATCCCCGCCGATAGCCAGGTCCTGCTGGCGGGACGCGATGAGGCAAGGCTGGCCGCGGCCGCCAAGGAACTGCCCTTCACCTGCGGCACCGTCACCTTCGACGCACTGGAACTCGACACGCACAAGGCCGTGATCGACGAGGTCTTCGCGGCCGGGCCGGTCGACCTGGTGATCGCCGCGACCGGCGTGCTGACACCGCAGGAGCAAGTCGACGAGGACCCCGTACTCGGCGCGCGCATGATCAACATCAACTTCACCAGTCACGTGACGACGCTCCTCGCCGCGGCTGGGCAGCTGCGCGCGCAGGGGCACGGCACGATCGTGGTGCTTTCCTCAATCGCCGCGGTGCGGCCGCGCAAGGCCAACTATGTGTATGGCTCGGCCAAGTCCGGTCTTGACGCGTTCGCGCGCGGCCTGACCGACGCGCTCGGCGGCAGCGGCGTGCGCGTGCTGCTGGTGCGGCCCGGATTCGTGATCGGGCGCATGACCCGCGGCATGCCAGCGGCGCCCTTGTCGTCGACGCCCGCCCAGGTCGGCACGGCTGTGGCAGCGGCGCTCGAAGGCGGCTCATCGCTGTTGTGGGTGCCGAGGAGCCTCAGCGTGCTCGCCGTGGTGCTCAGGTGCGTGCCGCGCCCGCTCTGGCGGCGCATGCGCCGCTAGCGGCTAAACGCCCGCCAGCGTGATATCTCGGCAACGATTGCCCGCCGGGGAAGGTAAAGCCTTTACCGAGCTGTTGGAGCTTTATTAATTTCGCCTCAGCATTGGCGCACCAAAGGCCGGGCATGATCATTTCCGGCCAGACCGGGGCGCCGCAATTGGCATCACGGCCCAGGCAGGTGATTCCGTGAGGCAAGGAGGCATTCGCTGTGAGCACCACGGGCTCGACCCTTACCCGAACTCTGCAGGCTCCCGTCGGGGCGCGTCAGATGCACATCGCAATGGTCGCGCCGCCCTATTTCGATGTACCGCCCGCGGCATACGGCGGCATCGAGACGGTCGTCGCTGACCTGGTCGACGCGCTTGTCGCACGTGGCCATGAGGTGACCCTGATCGGCACTGGTCGGCATGCCACAAGGGCTCAGCGGTTCATCACCACCTACGACGTCGGGCCCGCCGACCGGCTCGGCGAACCCATGCCCGAGATGGTGCACGCCGCCAAGGTGGCGGGCATACTCGATTCGCTCGACGTAGACGTCATACACGATCACACGATGGCTGGTCCGCTCATGGCCAGGGGCCGGCTGACGCCGACAGTGGTCACGGCCCACGGTCCTGTGCACGGGGACTCCGGCGACTACTACCGCGCGCTCGGCGATACCGTCCAGCTGGTCGCCATCTCAGACGCCCAGCGGCTGACCGCGCCAGACCTGCCCTGGTCGGCTCGCGTACACAACGCGATCAGGGCACAGACCTTCCCGTTCCGGGTCGAGAAGGACGACTACGCGCTGTTCCTCGGCCGGTTCCACCCGGACAAGGCACCGCACCTGGCCATCGACGCGGCCAGGGGCGCGGGCCTGCCGGTCGTGCTGGCCGGAAAGTGCAGCGAGCCGGTGGAGCGGGCGTACTTCTCCAGGGAAATCGAGCCGCGGATCGACACAGATGTCACTATCTTCGGCATCGCCGATGCGACGGCGAAGCGGCGGCTGCTGTCGCGGGCGGCATGCATGCTCTTCCCGATCACCTGGGAGGAACCATTCGGGCTCGTCGTCATCGAGGCGATGGCGTGCGGCACGCCCGTCGTGGCGCTCCGCCGCGGTGCCGCGACTGAGCTCGTCGTCCACGGCCAGACCGGCATCATCGTCGACGAGCCGTCCGAACTGCCGGCTGCCATTGCCCGCGCTCGCGAACTCGACCCGGCCGCCTGCCGCAAGCACGTCGAGGCAGGCTTCACCGTCGAGGTAATGGCCGAAGGTTACGAGGCTGTCTACCGGCAGGCCGTGGCGCTGGCACCGGCACCGTGGATGACCGTCGCCGACCAGGCGCCCGTCAGCTGAGCAGCAGTCAGGCGAGCACAGGCACCGTGATCGGCCGGGCACGTCAGATGCCCGGCCGATCGGTATAAACTGACACTCCGTGGGGGGTCAGGGTACCCGTGCGACGCAGCGGCTTACTCTTCTCGGCATTCCCTTCAGCTTGCATCTCTACAGCCGCGATCAACGCACTGGCTCTTACGGGGCGCAGGCGGCGGCAGCGCTTGGCGTAGCCCAGGAGCAGGTCTTCAAGACGCTGATTGCCAGCGTGGACGGGCAGCTGACTTCGGCGGTCGTGCCAGTGGCCGGACAGCTCAATCTCAAAGCGCTCGCCGAAGCGCTCGGCGGCAAAAAGGCGGAGATGGCGCAGACCTCCGTCGCCCAGCGGGCGACAGGGTACGTGATCGGCGGGATCTCGCCCATTGCCCAGCGCAAGGCGCTGCCGGTGGTCATCGACTCATCCGCGCTCGACCGGGCGACGGTCTTCTGCAGCGCCGGCCAGCGTGGCCTGGAGCTGGAACTTGCCCCCGGCGACCTCATACTCGCGACCGGCGCCATCGTTGCCCCCATCGCCAGGCCAGGGACTGATCACCAGGCCTAGCCGACGCTCGGCGTCAGCCGAGAGAACTTCTACAGTAGTGTGGATGTCATGGTTGCTGCGTACGAGGATGTTCCCTTCAGCGAACTGCTGCATCATCCGGCTGCCACCGCAGAGAGGCTGAGCCAGGTGCGGGCACTTCGGCTACGTCGCCGCGACGCCGCAGACCTGGTTCTCATGCGAGTTGAGCAGCTTGAGCGCGACGAGGTTGTAGTCGACTTCGCGTCCAGGTTGATAGCGGGCCTGATCCGATCGGGAAATGCGCAGGCGATCAGGGACGTGCTGCCTGACGCCCTGCCGTGGATGACATTCTTGCCCGATGACGATGCCAGCGAATTCCTGGCCGAACTAGCCGCTGTCATCCGAGGCGCGACCGATCTGGACAACCTTGCTCCGGTCGCGGTCCTACTGGCCCAGTGGCAGCATTCTGCGGAGATCCATGCCGATCCAGCTTTGCTTGAACTGATGACAGGCGAACCCGAAGGTGATTTCGGTCCCGTTCCCGCGCCGGTGCCGGGTCTGTGAGCCCACGTCGCAATACGAGGTAACCGGAGGCGGCCGGATCTGGTATCTCATCGACGATGACCGCCGAGTCGCGCGGATTGTCCACGCGGGCGCTGGACACCCCAAGCTTACCGGCTGACCGCCTGCGGCTCCTCGGCTGCGATGCGGCGACTGGAGGGCAGGCGCCGGATGACGGTCAGCCCGAGTACGCTTGCGAGCGCCGTGATCGCGAAAGCCGTCGCTATCCCGTCGGCTAGCGGCCAGTGCAGCGTCACCGCGGCGCTGATCGCCGCGCCGCCGATGCCGATACTCATCGCGCCGCCGAGCACATCGGCCAGGTTCAAGCACGCGGATGCCCAGCCCTCTCGACCAGCCGGAGCCGCATCGAGCATGAGCAGGGTGGTCGGCGCGTAGCTCAGGCCCATGCCAAAGCCAGCGAGAGTCCAGGCCGCGATTCCCTCGCTGATGCTTACCTGGCTCAGCAGCATCAGCGCGAGGCCGCCGATGCCGGTGAGAATGACCGACTGGCCGCCGCGACGATACCAACCATCGTGCCGAGCAGGAACGCGGAGAACACGAACCCGTACAAGCTCAGCCCGCGAAGATCGTGGGGCTGGTGCTCCACTTGCCGCAGGGAGCCGACTCAGGCGGGTGCCGGGGTGCACACCGCGCCGCGATCGGCGCCGGATACCAGCGAGGCGTACTTGGCGAGCGCACCGCTGGTGTAGTTCGGTGCCGGACGCTTCCAGCCAGCACGTCGCCGTTCAAGCTCCCTCTCGTCGACCAGCAGGTCAAGGCGCCGTTGCGGCACGTCGAGCACGATCTCGTCGCCGTCGGCGACGAGCGCGATCGGCCCGCCGTCGAACGCCTCGGGCGCGGTGTGCGCGATGCAGGCGCCGAACGTCGCGCCGGAAAACCGTCCGTCGGTGACCAGCACGACGTCCTTGCCAAGCCCGGCACCCTTGATGGCGGCCGTGACCGCCAGCATCTCCCGCATGCCAGGCCCGCCCTTCGGGCCCTCGTAACGGATCACGACCACGTCTCCCTTGGAGACGCCGCCGCCGGTGATCGCCGCGAAGCAGTCCTCCTCGCGTTCGAACACCCGTGCGCTGCCCTCGAACCGCAGCGTCTCAAGGCCAGGCACCTTCACCACAGCGCCGTTCGGCGCCAGGCTGCCGCGCAGTACGGCGAGGCCGCCCTCAGCCAGCAAGGGATCACTGACCGGCCGCACCACCTGGCCGTCAGGCCGGGGAGCCGACTGCACATTCTCGGCCAGGGTATGACCATTGACGGTGATCGCGTCGCCGTTGATCAGGCCGGCTGACAGCAGTTCGCGCAGCACCACGGGCAGGCCGCCGACCTGGTCAAGCTCGCTCATCACGAACCGCCCCGCTGGCCGCATCGAGGCGATCAGGGGGGTCCTGCGGCTGATCACGTCGAAGTCGTCAAGCGACAGCTCGACCCGCGCCTCGCTCGCGATGGCCAGCAGATGCAAGATCGCGTTCGTGGACCCGGCCGTGGCCATGACCACTGCCGCCGCGTTCAGGAACGCCGTCCTGGTCAAGATGTCCCTCGGCCGCAGCCCAGCCGCCAGCGCCTGCACCGCCGCCTCACCGGTTGCCCTGGCCAGCGCCGTCCGCTCGGCGCTGACCGCGGGCGGGGACGCTGCTCCGGGCAGTGCCATGCCGAGCGCCTCCGAGCAGGCCGACATCGTGTTCGCCGTGTACATCCCGGCGCACGACCCCGCGCCAGGGCACGCCGCCCGCTCGACCGCGAGCAGGTCGGCATCGGACATGTCACCGGCGGCTTGCGCGCCTACCGCCTCGAACACGTCCTGGATCGTCAGCGACCGGCCGAGCGCATGACCAGGCAGGATGGTCCCGCCATAAAGGAACGCCGCCGGCACGTTGAGCCGCGCGCAGGCCATGAGCATTCCGGGCAGTGACTTGTCGCAGCCAGCGATCGCGACCAGCGCATCGAATCGCTCGGCGTGCACCATCAGCTCCACCGAGTCAGCGATCACTTCCCGGCTGACCAGGGACGCCTTCATGCCCTCGTGGCCCATCGCGATGCCATCGGACACCGCGATCGTGCCGAACTCGATTGGCACCGCGCCCGCCTGCCTGACGCCGGCCTTCGCAGCGGCGGCGAGACCGTTGAGGTGGAGGTTGCAGGGCGTGACCTCGTTCCAGGACGAGGCAACGGCGACCTGGGGCAGTTGCAGGTCGTCTTCGCTAAGGCCGGCCGCGCGGAGCATCGCCCGCTGCGGAGCGCGGGCCGGTCCGGTGGTAAGTGGGCCGCTGCGCGGCCTGGGCAGGTTCGGCATCTGGCAATCAAGACCTTTCATGACTTTGAACGAATGACTTCGGGGAACTCGCCTGGACTAGGCGCGCGTTGCACGGAGAGCTCACCCACCGGCCGGGACCAGCGTCTTCGCGCCCGCCCTGAGCAGGCCATAGCTGATCCCGTCGGCCAGGGCCTCCCAGGATGCCGTGACGATGTCGTCGGACACGCCGACCGTCGTCCACTCGCCCCGATGGTCGGCCGAGGTCAGCATGACCCTGGTGATGGCACTGGTGGCGGCCCTGCCGTCGAGAATCCTGACCTTGTAGTCCACCAGGTGAATGTCGCTGAGCTGCGGATAAAGCTCGGTGAGCGCCTTGCGCACGGCCTGGTCGAGCGCATGCACGGGCCCGACCCCCTCACCGACGGCCACGACCCGCTGGTCGCCGAGCAGCAGCCGGACAATGGCCTCGCTCCGGTCGGTGCCATCGGCCCGCTCGATGACGACCCGGTATCCCTCGAGATCGAACCAGGCGGGCGATCGCCCGGCGACCCGCCGCACCAGCAACTCGAACGACGCATCGGCTGCCTCGTACGCGTAACCGCGATGCTCGGCCGCCTTGACCTCGTCGAGCACGGCGGTAGCAAGCTCAGGATCCGAAGACAGGTCAATCCCGAGCTCAGCCGCCTTGACGAGCACATTGCTCCGCCCGGCAAGCTCACTGACGAGCACATGCGCCTGGTTCCCGACGAGCGCCGGATCGACGTGCGAGTAGGCATCAGGCCTGCGAGCGATAGCCGACGCGTGGAGCCCGGCCTTGGTCGCGAACGCGGACGACCCCACGTACGGCTGCCTGGCGTCGAACGGCAGATTGGCCAGCTCAGCGATCTCCCGAGCTGTCGAGGCGAGCGTTCCGAGCCGCCCGGGCGGCAGCAGCTCATGCTCCCGCTTCAGCTCGAGCCCGGCGATGATCGCGAACAGGTCAGCGTTCCCGCACCGCTCGCCGTAGCCGTTGGCGGCCCCCTGCACATGCGCGGCACCAGCCCCGACGGCGACCAGCGAATTGGCAACGGCACAGGCCGAGTCGTTGTGACAGTGCACGCCAACCCGGAACCCGGGGAACCGCCCGAGCACCTCGCGCACAATCCGCCCGATGTCATCGGGCAACGTCCCGCCGTTGGTGTCGCACAGCGCGAGCGTGCCGGCCCCCGCTTCGGCAGCGGCGGCCAGCACGTCGAGCGCGTAGCCGGAGTCCGCCGCGAACCCGTCGAAGAAGTGCTCGGCATCGAACACGACCCGGCGGCCCTCGCGAACGAAGAACCGCGCCGAGTCCGCCACCATCGCGAGGTTCTCCTGGCGCGTCGTCCGCAGGGCCTCATCGACATGCAGCGTCCATGACTTGCCCACCAGCGTCACGATCGGCGTCTTAGCCGCGAGCAGCGTTTCAAGGTCAGCATCGCCGTCCGCGGATCTGTTAGGCCGCCGAGTCGCGCCGAAAGCAGCGAGCTGAGCGTTGACCCAGGGCAGCTCGCCAGCCCGGGCAAAGAACTCCTTGTCCTTGGGGTTCGAGCCAGGCCAGCCGCCCTCGACAACATCAACCCCGAGCGCGTCAAGCGCGGCGGCGACGCGCAACTTGTCCTCGACAGTCAGATCGAGCCCGACTTGCTGCGATCCATCACGGAGCGTCGTGTCGTAGATCTCGACTGCCTCAGGGCGGGCGAGCGTGCCGTCGGTGCCAGGCGTTCCGAAATCAGCCTGCACCGGCGGCGTGTCGCCGGCCCGACCCTCACGAGCGCTTGTCATCGGCCCGCCCCCGCATTGCCCAGCTTCTCGGACAGCGCGGCGGCCCAGGCATCGGTAGCGGCGGCACCGCCTTCTGCGAGCACGGCATCTACGGCCGCGTCAAGCGCGGCGGCCGCTGCCGGTTCCCCGAGGTGATCGAGCATCAGGGCAGCTGAGAGGGTGGCGCCCGCTGGATTCGCCTTGCCGGTGCCGACGATGTCAGGGGCGGAGCCGTGGACCGGCTCAAACATCGACGGGCCGGTCTTGCCAGGATTCAGGTTGCCGCTCGCGGACAGGCCGAGTCCGCCGGTCAGTGCGGCGGCCAGGTCCGTGATGATGTCGCCGAAGAGGTTGTCAGTGACGATCACGTCGAACCGGCCCGGGTCGTCGACCAGGTACAGGCAGGCCGCGTCGACGTGACAGTAGTCGAGTTCCACGCCGGTCTCGGCGGCGACCTCCTTGGCTACTCGCATCCACAGGCCGCCGGCGTTGACGAGCACGTTGGTCTTGTGGACTAGCGTGAGCCGACCGCTGCGCCCGGCCGCCAGCGCCGCCGCGTAGCGGACGCAGCGCTCGACGCCTGCCCGCGTATTCAGTGACTCTTCGCTCGCGATCTCGAACGGAGTGTCCTTGTGGGCGACGCCGCCTGCGCCCACGTAGAGGCCTTCGGTGTTTTCCCTGACAACCAGGGCGTCCAGGCCTTGATCGCCGTGCGGGCTGGTCACGCCGGGGCGCAGGCGAGCGGGCCTGAGGTTGATGTAGAGGTCCAGGCCGAAGCGGAGCTTGAGCAGCAGGCCGCGTTCGAGTACGCCCGGGGGTACTGACGGGCTGCCGATAGCGCCGAGCAAGATCGCGTCGGTCTTGCGCAGGTCGGCGAGCACAGTCTCAGGCAGTACCTCGCCCGTCCGCAGGTAGTGCCCGGAGCCTAGCGGGCAGTGCTGCCAGTCCACGGCGAAGCCGTGCTGCTTGCCAGCCTGATCGACGAGGTCCCTTGCGACCGCGGTGACCTCGGGACCGATGCCGTCGCCAGGCAGGTGGGCGACGGTGTAGCTGCGACAGCGCAGCTGCGGACGAAGATCAGGCATCAGCCTGCCTCCTCATGATCGGTGGGGGCGTCGAGCCAGCTCATCATCCGCCGCAGCGGCCGGCCAACCCGCTCGATCTGGCTGTGCGACGCGGCCTCGCGCAGCCGCTCGAAGTTCGGCCGCCCGGCATCGTCCTCGGCGATCCACTCCCGGGCGAACTCGCCCGAGCGGATATCCGCGAGAATCTTGGCCATCGCCTCCCGAGCCGGCTCGGAGATGACCTTCGGCCCGCGGGTGAGATCGCCATACTCAGCCGTATCACTGACGGAGTACCGCATCCAGCTCATCCCGCCCTCTTGCAGGAGATCGACAATCAGCTTCAGCTCGTGCAAGCACTCGAAGTAGGCAACCTCGGGCTGGTAACCAGCCGCGACGAGCGTCTCGAACCCCGCGTTGACCAGCGCGGTGACCCCGCCGCAAAGCACGGCCTGCTCCCCGAAAAGGTCGCTCTCGGTCTCCTCCTGGAACGTCGTGACAAGAGCCCCTGCCTTCGTTCCGCCGATCGCCTTCGCATAGGACTTCACGAGGTCCCACGCCTTGCCGGTCGCATCCTGGGCCACGGCGACGAGCACGGGCGTGCCTTGCCCGGCCTCGTACTGCCAACGCACCGTGTGGCCGGGCGCCTTAGGTGCCACCATCGCGACATCAACATCATCCGGAGCCGTGATGTACCCGAAGTGAATGTTGAACCCATGCGCGAAGAACAGCGCGTCTCCCGCCTTGAGCGAGGGCGCAATGGCCTCCGCATAGAGCCTCCGCTGCCCCGTATCCGGCGTGAGCACCATCACCAGGTCAGCCCAGGCGCACACCTCAGCGGGCGTCCCCACAGTAAGCCCTGCGTCAGTCGCCTTGGCCCGCGACCTCGATCCTCTCGGCAGTCCGACCCGCACATCGCAGCCCGAGTCGCGCAGCGAGAGCGCATGCGCATGCCCCTGCGACCCGTACCCGAGCACAGCGATCTTCCGGCCCTGAATCAGCCCGAGGTCAGCTTCGTCGTCGTAGTAAACAGTTGCCATCGGAATTGTCCTTTCTTTGAGTAGTCATCGGTTCATGCCAGCCCGGGCTTTTAGGTGACCAGGGCACAGCCATTCAGGCAGTGCCCTGGTCACCTAGGCCAAGGCCACCAGCTCCCGCTCGCCGTCCGTGATGGTCGGGTTACCTCTGGAAATGGCGATCAAGCCCGTTCGCACGAGCTCACACGTCCCGTGCTGGTCGAGTCGCTTGAGAAGCGTGTCCAAGTTCCCGGGACTACAGACGGCTTCGAGCACGATCGTGGCCGAGTCCAGGTCTACGACAGTCGCCCGGAATGACGCCGCGACGTCAAGCAGCTCAGCGCGCAGGCCGGGATTGACTCGCACCTTGACGAGCGCTAGCTCGCGCTCGATGGCTTCGTCACCGGCCAGCTCGACGACCTTGAGCACGCGCACGAGCTTTTCGAGCTGCTTGCGTACCTGGTCAACGGGCGTCGACGCGCCGTCGACGACGATGGTCATGCGGCTGACCTGCGGGTCGGTGGTGGGACCGACCGAGAGCGACGTGATATTGAACGCTCGCCTCGAAAAGAGCGCGGCGACATGGGCGAGCACTCCCGGCTTATTTTCAACCAGGACTGAAAGCGTGTGAGTAGTCATCGGGCGAGCACTTCCTTGCGCGTGGCCGCCTGCTGCTCGGCGGCGGTGAATTCGGGGCCGAGCACGATGTCGTCGTTGGAGTGACCGGCCGGAATCATGGGGAAGACGCCTTCGGCGTCGTGGGTGCGGAAATCAACAACCGCTGGCAGGTCGGAGACGGAGAGCGCCTTTTCGAGCACGCTGTCGACGTCGCCGGCCTGGTCGCAGCGCAGGCCGACGCAGCCGTAGGCCTCGGCGAGCTTGACGTAGTCCGGGATCGCGGTGCCCAGGTGCACCTCAGAGTAGCGCTCGTCGTAGAAAAGTTCCTGCCATTGCCTGACCATGCCGAGGAAGCCGTTGTTGAAGATCAGCACCTTGACCGGCAGGCCCTCGATCGCGCAGGTGGCAAGCTCTTGCGCGGTCATCTGGAAGCAGCCGTCACCGTCGATCGCGACGACCAGCTCGCCAGGCCGGCCGATCTGGGCGCCCATCGCGGCGGGTACGGCGAAGCCCATGGTGCCGAGGCCGCCCGAGTTGATCCAGCCGCGCGGCTTGGTAAAGCCATAGTGCTGGGCGGCGTGCATCTGGTGCTGGCCGACGCCGGCCACCATGATCGCGTCGCCTCCGGTCATCGCTGACAGCCGCTCGACCACATGCTGCGGCTTGAGCGGGCCGCCTGGCTCCTGGCGGTACCGCAGCGGATAGCTGCGCTTCCAGCCTGCCGTGAGCGCGATCCATTCGGCCGTTTCGCCCGTGCCGTGCTCGGCGATCTCCGCCCGCATGGCTTCGGCGAGGTCGGTTAGCACAGTGCGGAGGTCACCGATGATCGCGACGTCCGGGTGGCGGTTCTTGCCGATCTCGGCCGGGTCAATGTCAGCGTGCACGACCCTGGCCTTCGGCGCGAACGCGGCCAGCTTCCCGGTCACCCGGTCATCGAACCTCGCCCCGAGCGCGACGATGAGGTCGCATTCCTGCAGCGCCGTCACCGCCGCGTACATGCCATGCATGCCCGGCATGCCGAGGGCTAGCGGGTGGCTATCGGGGAACGCGCCCCGCGCCATCAGCGTCGTGGTCACCGGCGCCTGCGCGAGCTCGGCCAGTTCGCGCAGCGCTGCGTGCGAGCCTGACTTCACCACGCCGCCGCCGACGTAGAGCACCGGCCGTCTGGCCTCGCGCAGCATCCTGGCGGCTTCGGTGATCAGCGCCTGGTCTGGCGCGCCGGGCACCTTGTAACCCGGCAGGTCGAGCTCCGGCGGCCAGGACCAGGTGCACTGCGCCTGCAAGATGTCCTTGGGCAGGTCGACGAGCACAGGCCCAGGACGGCCTGACGCGGCGATGTGGAACGCCTCGGCGATGGCGGCCGGGATGCGTTCTACCTTGGTGACGAGCTCGTTGTGCTTGGTGACCGGCCCGGTGATGCCGGTGATATCCGATTCCTGAAAGGCATCGGTGCCGATCATGGCCGACGGGACCTGGCCGGTAATCGCCACGATAGGCACCGAGTCCATGTAGGCATCGGCCAGCGCGGTGACCAGGTTCGTCGCGCCTGGGCCGCTGGTCGCCATCGCGACCCCGACGCGCCCGGTCGCCCACGCGTAGCCTTCGGCCGCATGACCCGCGCCCTGTTCATGCCGCACGAGCACGTGCCGCAACGACGATGATCGCAGCGGGTCATAGGCAGGCAGGATGGCTCCGCCGGGCAGGCCGAACACGATATCTGTGCCCTGGCACTCCAGGCTGCGCACGAGCGCCTGGGCTCCGGTCACTTCCACGGTTGCTCCTTGATCGATTCGTCATTCCTGCATGGTTCTGTGAGCCGAGCGCCAAACAAAAAACCTCCTGGCCGTCGGCCGAGGAGGAGTAGCGCGAGCCCGTTTTCGGGGCTCGCGCTACGTGATAAGAATTACTCGGAATAGCTGGTGCAGGGTCATCGATGATCTCCAGCTTCGATGGCGAAGGGGCTCAGCTCAGATGTGCCGTGGGAGGCGACGCTGCCCGCCGCCCCCCACACTAGGGCATGTCACGTACTCATGTCTGCCCGGGGCAGCCACTGTGGCCGCCCAGCCTCGTAAGCGGCGATCTCGCCTGCGTGCCGCAGGGTGATGCCAATGTCGTCCAGTCCTTCGAGCAGCCGCCAGCGTGCGTAGTCGGGCAGCGCGAACCGGGCGCACAGCCCCGCTGACGGGACAGCGACGGTGCGCTCGCTCACGTCGAGCACGACAATGGCACCGGGATCGCTGGCCAGCTCTTTGGTGAGGTCGCCGATCGCGTCCTCGTCCGCCTGGGCGGTGAGCAGCCCCGCGCCGATGCTGTTGCCCCGGAAAATGTCGGCGAAGCTGGGCGCGATCACGGCCTGGAACCCGAAATCCTGCAAGGCCCAGACGGCGTGCTCGCGAGACGAGCCGCACCCGAAGTTGGCGCCCGCGATCAGGATCTTCGCCCGATCGGCGCCCGGCTGGTTGAGCACGAAGCCGGGGTCAGCGCGCCAGGCTTCGAACAGGCCGGGCGCGAAACCCGTTCGCTCGACCCGTTTGAGCCACGAGGCGGGGATGATCTGATCGGTGTCAATGTTCGGCCGGTCGAGCACCACCGCGCGACCATCGACTCTGCTTACCGCGCGCATCACTGTGCTCCTTCCAGGTCGCCGGGGCTGGCGAAGCGGCCGGCCACTGCCGTGGCGGCTGCCATCGCCGGGGAGACCAGGTGCGTGCGGCCGCCCGGGCCCTGGCGGCCCTCGAAGTTGCGGTTGCTCGTCGACGCCGATCGCTCGCCGGGGGCCAGTATGTCGCCATTCATGCCCAGGCACATGGAGCAGCCGGCCGACCGCCATTCGAACCCGGCGGCGGTGAAGACCGCGTCCAGTCCCTCGGCCTCGGCTTCGGCCTTGACCCTGGCCGAGCCCGGTACGACGATCGCGCGCACGCCATCTCGCACCTTGCGGCCGCGCAGCACCCCGGCGGCGGCCCGGAGGTCGGCGAGCCTTCCGTTTGTGCACGAGCCGATGAAGACGACGTCCACGGGGATGTCCCGCATTGCCGTGCCGGCCGTCAGGCCCATGTAGCTGAGCGCTCGCCGCGCGGCCTGCTGCTCGGCGGTGGTCGCGAAGCTCGCCGGATCGGGCACCGCGCCGTCGATGGTCACCGACTGGCCGGGGTTGGTGCCCCACGTCACGACCGGGCGCAGTGCCGCCGCGTCGATGCGCACCTCACGGTCGAAGGCAGCGCCTTCGTCGGTGACAAGCGATCGCCAGTCGTCGAGCGCGCGCTCCCAGTCCGTGCCCTTGGGGCTGTGCGCCCGGCCTTCGAGGAACGCGAAGGCAGTGTCATCAGGAGCGATCATGCCCGCCCGGGCCCCGGCCTCGATCGACATGTTGCACACCGTCATCCGGCCGGCCATGTCGAGCGAGCGGATCGCCTGTCCCCGGTACTCGATCACGTGGCCGGTACCGCCGTGCGTCCCGAGTTCGGCGATAATGCCAAGCACGAGGTCCTTCGCCGTGACCCCGGCCGGCAGCTCGCCGTCCACAGTGACAGCCATCGCCTTGGGCTTGGCCTGGCGCAGGGTCTGAGTCGCCAGCACGTGCTCGACCTCGGTCGTGCCGATGCCGAAAGCGAGCGCACCGAAGGCGCCGTGGGTCGAGGTGTGGCTGTCGCCGCAGACAACCGTCATGCCGGGCTGGGTGAGGCCGAGTTGCGGCCCGATGACGTGCACGACGCCCTGCTCGGCGCTGCCAAGCGGGTACAGGGTGATTCCGTGGGCCTCGCAGTTCTTGCGCAGCCGGGCCATCTGCTCAGCGGCGAGCGGGTCGGCGATCGGGCCGTCTGGATTCAGGGTCGGCACGTCGTGATCCATGGTGGCCACCGTCAGGTCCGGCCGGCGGACCGCCCGGCCGGCCAGGTCGAGCCCTTCGAATGCCTGGGGCGAGGTCACTTCATGCACGAGGTGCAGGTCGATGTAGAGGAGCGGTGGCTCCGCGGCCGGGGTGGCGACCAGATGCCTGTCCCATACCTTGTCGAATAGCCGGCCGCTCGCCGGTCCCTCTCGCATGCCTGACTACCTGCCCTGCTCGTCATCGCCAGTACGGGAATTGCCGCCGTTGTCCCGCCGGTCTAGCGCGACCTGCACGGCCTGCAGGGCCGAGGTGCTCGTGGTCGCCGAGTCGGCTGGCTGGACATCGTGGCCACCCGCGCCTGGGTAATTGCGTTGCCGCATGAGATTCTCCCCGCGTTCGGATAGGTGGAAATTGGCTTGCCAGGCGTTCCAGCATGAGGCTGAGCCGATGCCGCGACGTGATCAGCGCCAGGAATGGCGCGTAAGTCACTGTGAAAGTCGACTGGGGAGCGAGCGCCCGGGACCAGCGGCATGCGGCCAGCACCTCACCTCCGTAGCGGGTTGCTGGCCTGCCTGATCAGGTCCCGCTACGGCTACTAAGAATGAGTACGAAGCACCGCATGATCCCAAGAGCGTACCAGTACCGCCGCTGCGCGCGCTCACCGGGCTAGCCTGGCACCCAGCTAGCAGGGGCGACCCGGACAGGCCACGGCGAGCCCGACTCAGCTTCCTGGCCTTGCCGCCCTGCGCCGTCAATGTCCCGCAGATGGCTGCATGCTGGGGACGGTTGCCGGCGTGGGAGGTTGCCGGCGTAACGGAGAGGGTGGCCGGGTTCCGGGGGGAGGGTTGCCGGGTTGGG